>JAYZCG010000014.1:0-151744 GCA_036338435.1 Acidobacteriota bacterium | reverse complement strand
TGCGGGATTCATCCCGAACAGCTGAACATCCAGCATATGAGAGTACAGCGTAACGGGTTTCCACAAACCCTCTTCAATCGCCGTAAGCCCCCAAACTAAATTGCTCCACGTGATCCCCTGTTGAATCTGAACATCATCGGTAACGTATACGTCATCGTCATACAAAAGGAATTGATGACTGCGTAAGGGGGCGTAGACCAGTAGCGTGGTACCAATCAGCAGGATGACGGCAATAAATTTAGGACTCTTATAAAACGGATTCACGGCTGCTGGAAAAGAAGATAGCGAAATCGTCATGCTACCTGTCCTGTAGTCAGACGCTCAACCACGCTACCCCCCAAACCCCTACCTCTCGATCACCTGCAGATCACAAAAAATGTCAGATCATAATAATGCCAGAACACTATCAAAAGGTCGGTATCCAAAACATTAAAGAAAACCCATTACGATGTTTAGTGGATCTTTTGAACACCCTCATAATCTAAGTCCTGAAAAGCAATAACACGCCCTGATATCCGAAAACGTAGCAGTAACCGACAGAACTCAACATCTGGAATGCGTCGAGTTTTCCGTATTTCATGACGCTTTTGAAACATCTTTCCAAGCTCCCATAACCCGTCCCTATAGGCCCTTATAGTCGTTCGTACAAGATCCCAAAAGGACACTTGCTTTTGGAAGTTTCCGATCGCTCCACGCTGTAAAAGTGCAGCCAAGAGATTCCATAACCACCTTATCAGCGTAAACAGCGGACTGATCATTAACAAAGGTAAGGGGAAATTTTTTACTGTCAACCACAAGCGGTTGCGTTCAATCCAGTAAATCTTTTGAATTGAAAAAGGCCCGCTAGTGGACGAATGGCGATGGTGGACTACTGCATTAGGCACGTATAAACATCTCCAGCCCCTCCAGTGGCTTCGGATGCCAAGATCGGCGTCTTCACCGTAAGCAAAAAAACTCTCATCAAATTCCCCCACATCATCCAACATACTTTTGCGATATACAGCGGCACAGCCGTCTGGGAAGAGAGTTTCCTCTAGGCATTCATACTGCCCCGTATCCTTTTCTCCTGTCCCACGTCCACGATTCTGCCCATCCAGATATATCAGGTGACCAGCCTTGTCGATGATGTTCGTTCCAAAAAGCAGTACCTTTGAGGCCCACATGCCGATCGCTGGGTCGGAAACTCTGATCACTTTCACAAGCTCTTCGATCCACCTCTCCTGAGCGACTGCATCGTTGTTGATTAGCGCAACGAATTCTCCCTTGGCGTCTCTAATGGCAATGTTGTTACCGCCCGAAAAACCTACATTGCTGTCCAGTGGAATGACACGGATACGTTTATCCGAAAAGCTCCCGACAACCTCCAAGCTGTCATCGGAAGAACCATTGTCTACAACTAGGATTTCCAGAAAACCATAGCTCTGTTGTACTAACGCCTCCAAACATTCACGAAGTAATCCAGCCCGATTATGGTTAACGACTACAATCGAAATGAGTTGGTCTGAAGCCTCAAAGGTTGTGCTTTGACTTCCATGTTGCACTTTGCTCATTCTAAGTGTCCGTCCCCTGCCCCATAATTATAGTGCTTTAGGTAATCGAGAACTTGTCACTACCTCCTCCAATGCCCAACAGTCTCGCATAAAGAATAGGGCACAAGACATGCAGTGTGTGATGTTAACTTCGCATTACGAGCGTCCGATGCTGAAATAGACAAACCCCAGGCCCTGCATCTCCTGACGATCGTATTGATTACGCCCATCGAAGATTACGGGATGCTTCAACAATTTCTTCATTTTGCTGAAATCTGGATTTCTAAACTCGTTCCATTCTGTGGCCAGAATCATAGCATCTGCGTCCTTTAACGCTTCATAGTTGTTTTTGGCATAACTGATCTCATGCCCAAAGACCTTCCGAATCTCTTCCATGGCTTCTGGGTCATAGACCTGAATTTTGGCTTCCAACTTCAACAGTTGCTCAATCATCATCGCCGCAGGAGATTCTCTAATGTCGTCAGTTTGGGGCTTGAATGAAAGCCCCCAAATGGCAAAGACTTTTTCTTTTACCGGACTACGCCCTCCGTACTGTCGTTCAATGTTAGAAACCTCAAGCGGATATAATTCCTGGTCATTACTCTTGAATGTCATATCCTGAACATTTGCGGAGTCGGGAGGTGAAATACGGCTTTCGTCTTTACCTAAGGTATTTTCCGAGGAATAAAATTTGAGAATTTTGTTAATGAGGACGTGTTTTTGGAGTTCGTTGACTTCTTCTACTGCCTTAATCAACTTTAAAGGGTAATCATTTTCAGAGGCCACATTGATCAGGGATCTAATATCTTTTGGAAAACAGGATCCACCGTAACCTAATCCAGGAAAAAGAAAGAGATTTCCAATACGCCGATCTGTACCAACACCTTGCCGAACCATATCAACATCCGCCCCTACGTGCTCACAGAGATTGGCAATTTCATTCATGAACGATATACGGCTGGCTAGCATGGCATTTGCGGCATATTTGGTCATCTCAGCGCTTCGTGTGTCCATGACTAGGAGAGGAGCACCAGTCCGTATGAATGGAGCATACAATTCCTTCATTATCTCCAACCCATGAGCTCCGTCTGCTCCGATCATGACTCGAGCCGGCTTCATGAAATCATCGATGGCAGCACCTTCTTTTAAGAACTCAGGGTTTGCAAAAACATCAAACTGAAACTGAGTGAGAGAGGAAATTTCAGCTCGTATCTTCTCAGCTGTTCCCACTGGCACAGTGCTCTTGTTTACAATAATTCTATAACCATCCATGGCTTTGGCAATCTCTCTCGCAACATCCACAACATGGCTAAGATCCGATGATCCATCTTCACCGGAAGGAGTTCCGACGGCAATGCAAATAATTAGAGAGCTTGCTATTGACTTGGGGAGATTCGTGGTAAACAGGAGACGTCCCTCGACCACATTTCTGCGGATCAATTCCTCAAGACCGGGTTCATAGATGGGAGTTTTGCCCGTCTGGAGCTGACGAATCTTTTCCTCATCTACATCCATGCAGATCACATCATTGCCGGTTTCAGCAAAACAGGTTCCTGCCACCAAACCTACATAACCGGTCCCAATCACGCAAATCTTCATGTGCTCGTGCTACCTCTCAAAAGATTACTTCTGTGATTCCAGTGTTGCATGGACGGTCACCGTTGCCCCTCGTCCTAAAAGAGACTCCAGCAAAGCCAAAGGTTGAGCCATGGTAAACAGAGCCAAATAGGTTCCTTCCTTCAAAAACAGATCTAAAGAATGCAACTTGCCTCTCCTCCTCATCAGCTTAACACGCTGAGACATAGTATCCAGAGCAGGAAACAAGCTGGATACCAGAGCAGCAGCGTTGTCACGAAGTGAAAAATAGCGCACACGCTGAATCCGATAACCTGCCCTACCGAGCAGATGTAACAGTGAGAACGTTGTGTAATTGTACACGTGTCGAGGACAATCCAATCCGTACCAGCGGGCACCAAACAACCTTGCTTGAAGGCTTTGGACATTCGGTACCTGGATAATCAGGTCTCCGGGTACGCGAAGGAGTTTTCGGAGATCCTTGAGGTAGTGGAACGGGCTGGTCATATGTTCAAGAGAGTGGAAAAGAGTCAAAAGATCGAATTGTTTACCTTGCCTGATGAGATCCTGTTCGACTCCTTGAAAGATTCTTCCAGGGGCATTGCTCTGTCCAATTTGCACGGCTTCTTGTGACTGCTCTAATCCATAAGCGTCGAATCCAGCTTGGAGTGCAACCTTCACGAAGGTTCCGCTACCACAACCAATGTCCAGCAAGCGCCCTTGGTTTCCAGAAACCATGGCACGCACGAACCTCAGCTGATCATTTCGAACAACCCATTCTCTATATGTCCTTTCCAGCCATGAAATCTTCCCTTCCCCTTGCCACCAATAGCCAGGAGGATAATATTCAGCAAGACGATCCCTAATTTTATCTTCATCCTGAAACATAAGCCCGCAACTGCCACAATGATAAAGAAGGAATTCCTCACTGGAGACATGAAAGAAGCGATCAGTCATTCGATAGTGGATCTTGGCGTTTGGGTACTCACAAACTGGACAGCGCATAGGACTACGAGTATAGGATATAAGAGACAGAAGACAGAAGAGATAACATACGGACAAACTTTTGGGACCAATACTGACTCATGAAATACAATATGGTTAAGAAGCGTCCATCTTCTGACGCTGAACTTCTGGCGCTGGATTTCCCGCTCTGCGGAAAAACCTTTTTTTAAAAAGGAACATTAGGTTATTCCATCCATCTCTCCAAGGTCTCAGTTTTTCTTCACCTGCCCGATTTGAATAGTTGATCGGAATTTCTCTAAAACCAATTTGAGGATTACGCAAAGCCTCGATTTTTATCTCTTCGGAAAATGCCATTTCATCACTCAGAAGTTCCATTTTTTCCAATGCATCTTTATAGAAAATCCACATGCCAGACTGTGAGTCATGGATCCAACGGCAATACAAAAGAGACATAGTTAGGCTCAGTGCCTTATTGCCTATCATATTCTTGAATGACATTGCCTCCGGATTCTGGATGGGGAACCGGGAGGCCGAGATGAAACCAACCGTCGAGTTTAAAAGCGCCTCCAGGAGATAGGAAACGGAGTCAACCGGGTAAGAACGATCACCGTCGAGAGTGATGATAATGTCACCCTGAGCGTGGAAAAGACCAGTCTTATAGGCCCTACCATACCCTCTAACTGTTTCTTCGAGAACGCGAGCACCCAACTGACGAGCAATTTTCCCGGTGTCGTCAGTAGAGCCATTGTCCACTACGATCACCTCGTCCACGAACTCCGGCACCTGTTCCAGGACATGCTGTATTCCTTCCTCTTCGTTGAGGCAGGGGATGACTACCGTAATCTTATGATCTCTATACATAATCTACACTCACAGTTGATATGTCTTACCATCTTTTACATCCAGTGGGCCAGAACGATAGTTTAAAACAACACACCCCACTCACCTCATTCCATCAACACAATTATAATAGCGTCCCGATCTTATAAAACCCACCACCTTTTCATTTGCATAAAAGAGCTGATCCCGGCTATCCTCTTTTCCGAACTGGTACAACCTTATGAACTCAGCTCATTTTACCTTCTATCTTCTGTATTTATGAACACTCTTATCACAGGCGGAGCTGGATTTATTGGATCTCACTTAGCGGAACATTTACTCCGACAAGGTCATCAGGTCTTCATAATCGATGACCTCTCAACCGGCGATGTCCAAAACATCCTTCCCCTAAAAACTAATCCTCGTTTTCACTACACCGTCGATACCATCATGAATGTTCCAGTAACTGCAGAACTGATAGACCGTTGCGACATGATCTTTCACTTAGCAGCAGCCGTGGGAGTCCAGTTAATCGTTGAAAGTCCGGTTCACACTATCGAAACCAATATTAAAGGCACTGAGATTGTGCTAGATCTAGCCAACAAAAAGAAAAAAAAGGTGCTGATTACATCTACGTCTGAAGTGTATGGAAAATCCAACAAAATACCCTTTTCTGAAACGGATGATTTAGTTTTGGGATCCACCCACAAGGGAAGATGGAGTTACGCATGCAGTAAAGCAATAGACGAATTCTTAGCTCTTGCGTACTATCGAGAGAAAAAACTCCCTGCAATTGTTGCACGTTTGTTCAACACCGTCGGACCTCGCCAATCCGGTCGCTACGGCATGGTGCTGCCTACTTTTGTAAGACAAGCACTCCTGGGAGATCCTATCACCGTCTTCGGTGACGGTGACCAATCGCGTTGTTTTACGCACGTCACAGATGTAACTGGAGCGCTCTATGAGCTCTCCCAAACAGAAGAGGCCATAGGGAAAGTCTTTAACATAGGATCAGACACCGAAATGACCATTGTGGAATTAGCTAAGAAAGTGAAAAAAATGGTAGATAGCCCTTCTGAAATCCAATTTGTTCCTTACGAAGAAGCCTATCAAGAAGGCTTCGAAGATATGTCAAGACGTGTTCCCGACATCTCACAAATCCAGCAACTCATCGGCTATCGACCCACCCACACTGTCGATGACATTATTCGATCCGTCATCGATTACCAAAGTGATCTGCTCAAAACTGATGGGGGAGCCTCTACCGGCTCTTAGAGATTAGCTTTGCAGAACGATCCTGCTAATACCAAAACGTACCAGAATCAAGAAAACTACTTGGGAACTGGTGCCTTTTTGCCACTGAAGAGCTCACGTGTCCTTGACTGTTCAATGTGGACAAACCAATTATCTTGGAGAAACAGCCAGCGTTCTTTAAACGTTACAGTCACTGAAGCAGAAGCACTAGGACGTACCTCGACCAGAACTGTCACCTCAGCCGTCTTGGGATCCTCTCCTACTTCAATGTCTTTAATAGTAAATGAGAGAACCCTGGCCTCTCTTCGATAGACAAACTCGTTTCTTGACGCAGGCTCCACATATTCCAGAGCATCCGCCTTCTTTTTTTCCAGGATGAGGGTCCACACCTTAGTGACACGCTCTCTGAGAAGATTAAGGTCAGGCTGCAGTTCCTCCCCTTGCGCTGGCAGAAAGCCCCACACACCTAACAATCCGTGAGATAAAACAAGAATACAACAGCAGTACTTCATATTGACGAGTCCATGGTGCTCTGAACGCAGTGGGCATTCCACAGCAAAAAAAAGAGAGCAACAGCCCGAAGGCTGTTGCTCTCTTTCGGAACACGAATCTGTCAGTTACGACAGACTTATCGACCTAGGCTCTCACCTGAGCCAGGTGTTTTACGTGTAGACTGTCCCGGTTCCGGGATAACCAGACCGTTAATGGTCTGGGCAATCACTGTACCATCGAGCACATAGCCTTCCCCATGTCCATGGGTAAAGCCACATACCGCGATAATGTATCCCGTAAACGGTCCGGTTTGGGAAGCGGCCGCAACCAATTCCGAAACCAGTACGGTGTGCGTTCCACCAGCAGCCAACGTACCGTCAGCTTCCAAGCCAGTTCCTGGAGATCCGGCTGTCGTGGTGTAAGCGTAACTCGCACCTCCACCCCTTGGGTAGAAGTTGTAAGTTATCGTTCCGGCTGTAGCCGTAGCACCGTTAACCGAGAATGGATCCGAACTTGTATTGGCAACGGCTAGGCCGGTGTCAAAATTAAGCGTCGCATCCCAGGTAGTGAACGTGTACATAATGTTGGTTGTAGTCGTCACGATGTTCAACACTATCTGTCCGCCAGTAGGCACTGCAGTAGCTACAAAGTACGGAACCTTGGTGCTGGATGTTGGATCATCCTGCACAGTTGCCGTGAAACTTGCAGACGCCAAAGGCTTCGTGATTTTTCCAGTTCCACTGGTTGTTACAGCAGGTGTAAACAGGATGTACAGTTTCTCCTTCAACGCTGTATTAGTGTTATCAAAGGTGATAATACTTGATTTTGCGCTGCTGCTTAGTGTAGCAGGAGTGTAAGTAACCACACCGGAAACCGTACTTGAAGTCTTAGTGGTCAAATTGAGTACAACACCAGTTGGCAAAGTACCTGCAAGGATAAGTTTCAACTGATGACCCTGTGTGACACCCGTTGTTCCCTCCTGAGCTGATGTAGCCCAAGCAGAAGCAAATCCCTCTGTTACGGTCAGCTGACCCGTTGCGGTAAGAGAACTACCATCATCGAGTATGGCTGCCTTGGCATCGGTACTTGCACCCGCTGAGGTTGGAGTACCAACAGCATTAACGATCTTGGTGGTGTTCTGCCCTGCCACGATACCAACGGACGAAGTCGCGAGGGTAGCGCTAAGGGAAGTTGCCGTAGAACCCGACATATTCACACGAAGACCGGAGACGGTTACGATGTTACCGGTTGAGGCACTCGAGTACGTCAACGGAAGGGTTACGATGTTTCCAGATGTGGTCATCGTTCCCGCGGTAATACCGGATCCACCTGAAACGGTAGCAGTTGCACTGGCGACGTTAGCAGGAGCACCTAAATCCATGGTGATGCTATCCGTAGCGTTGGCAGGAGCCGTATTAAATGTTAATACGATGTTCCCAACCTTTTCTGCTTTACCGTTGGCACGAATGCTCGTGCGCGGCGTACTAGATACGCTGATTTGTGCGTGGACAGTAGTGATGACAAACATCACGAGAACCGCCACTAATAGTGCTTTGATCTTCATCTTTGCTGACTCCTTTCAGTCAATTTTAACTAGACGATAAATTAATATTTCTTTTCAAAGCTACCAAACAAGTTGGTCTATAAAACGCTTAGAACCTGCCACCTAAATCTAGACGACCTCCCCGACTGTACCACACAATCGAGACACCGAGTCCTAAAACATCAGAGCAATAGATGCCGAGGGCGCAGAATAGTGGCATCTTTTCTTTATTTTTCGGAACTATTTTTTCCCCTCTCACTACTCTCGACCGGTAATTCTACCTATTATCTGTCCAGAAAACAAACATATTTTTATGAAAACCCCTTATTTTTTATGAAAATTTCCCATTTTTTATGAAAATTTCTCATAAAATCATCGAAAACGGATGATTTTGGCTGCAAAGTTCTCCCTCACTGGGCCGGAATAACCGATAAGTACTGTCCAGTCAGATCACCAAAGAGGGCAAAACTAATCACTCCAGGCTTTGCACCGGTAACAATTTCCCACTGATCGCCATTGTCCCAGTAGTTGTCGGCGCCTCCACTCAGCGCAATTGATGTGATCACACTTTCTTCCACTTTTATTATAACAGCCTCTGAACCATCCGTAACGTTACGTATAATGTCGACAGACCGGGTAACTCCGAGCTTGAGAAAGTTCGTTAGAGTATCTGTTAGATTGGCCTCGCCACTAGAGGCGTCGTGGGTTCCTGAACCCAAAACATCTCTTTTAGCCACTCCCCGCAAACGAAAATACCCACCTGACTGGCCAGCTGAGAGTGGCACCAACTCTTCTACAAGAGCTGTTTTCATTTCCCCCGGGGCAAGGGTAAACGCAGTACTTCCTACTAAAACTCCCGTTTTATTAAAAACCTCCAGGGTCTGCTTCACTGAATTTGTTAATGAATTAACCATGGCCACTCCGGTATATAAGGACCCTGCTGTCTGTGCTACGTGTGGATAGATCACATTTGGATTAATAGTATTTCGCAACAATAACGAAGCTGACAACCGACCAGCAGCTGGGGGCGCCTGGGTTGCGAACCGAACTGACCCGCTGATGGTAGGAAGCACAGGAAAGAATCCAATGAAGTTGGAAACAACGTCAATCCGAAGCGAACCCGTGGTAAGCGTTGCTGAATCCGAAAGAAGTCCGAAGCTTGAGGCCATACTAAGAACCTTTTGTTCCCCCGCTTGCAAGGTGACCTTGACGGGGTTAGTCAGTACACCCAATGCCTCCCCATTGCTATCCATGGCCCAGATATTAATGGTTGCAGCACGTGTAGACTCCGTATTAATGACATTGATCTCAGTGTCATACCCCGCACCCACGGCGAAGTAGGGGATGCAGTACTTTTCTGCTTTGAGACCTGGATTCTGAGCATTCAACACGTTCAAAGTCTCACTGTC
The DNA here is from genome assembly GCA_036338435.1 of Acidobacteriota bacterium. Taxonomy (GTDB): domain Bacteria; phylum Acidobacteriota; class UBA6911; order RPQK01; family JADFOI01; genus JAPYTY01. Next base: position 142,157 of record JAYZCG010000014.1, on the reverse strand, counting down.
GCCAAAAGATTCAAATGCGACTATATCGCCCGTGGCAGTGCCCCGCACGTAACCTCCAGAAAGGCTACTGGTATCAAACCCAAACAGATCAATCAAACTCTTGGAAAAGGTCCCTCCAGCAGAGATAGTCTCTGTCTTAGAAGATTGGGCCACACCGGCACTGTTGTACAGGCTCATCTCCACATCCACACTGGCACTCGTCGATGGATTGACGATGTTCACGGATGTAGAGGGAGAAACCCCCTCATGGCCAATATTGGAGAAAAGGAAAGCTGTCAGACGATCCTGACCAGTCGTGGCACCATCCAGAAAGACACTGTTGTTGTCCCCTTGCATAAAAAATGACACGGTTCGTGACCGACGGGTTCTAGCTCGAATCGTTCCCACCACCGCCGTTTTGATGCCACTTCCAAAAATTTCCTCCAACAACATTGCTTTCTGCTCCAACGCCGACAGCGTTAAAGTTACAGGATTCGTGATATTACTCCCCGTGACCGCTACTCCGTCAGGTGCAAAAACGTCTAACTGAACCTTCACGGCATGACTGGACGGATTGGTAAAAGCAATCGATGTGAACTGACCATCCGTACCCTGACCGGGAAGGTAATTGTCAAATACTGGGAGCGTAAGATCGGATTCTGATGGAAGGAGAGTGCTCACATAACGTGGAATATTCGGTGAATCAAAAGGGAAAAGGCTCGCCTGCAAGAAAACAACAGCATCTTCGGCAGGGGGATTATCAACATACAGTTTATATTCGATCTTGAAAGTGTCCTCTTTAACAGCGCTTGAAGCACCTGCGGTAAAGTAATAACTAAGAGTCGTGTTCCCCGAAGTCCTTGGAAATGTCACTTCCTCTCCAGACACAACCGTGAGAGTGCCACCCGAGGCTGCATCCGTAATAGTGCTAGGAAAAACAAGCCTAGAGTCAGCGGGCAGGCCCGTCACCTCAAGACGAACTCTAGTTGCCAACGTCTGCCCTAAAGTTAAGGAGGAACGAAAAGCCGTACTAAACCCCTCACTAACGTTGAAAAATAAAGCTTGGCTTTCGAACCCTACTCCCTGGGGATACGTCTTATAAGTTAAAACCGTATCGGAATCCGCTGCCACTACCAACCCGTCCTTGACGGCAGAAATTACCGTGGCCTGTGTAGTGTTGGCTGCAAGCGCAAATGCGGTGCCACTGGGAATTGTTACGTTAACGGCAACTGAACTAAACCCACCAGCCGGAACATCGAACCTAACCCCATCCAGGGTGACCGTCTTACCAGTCACACATCCCGAAGGAACACTAATTGTTATAATCCCACCCGCCTGATCAACTGAGAACACAGACGCACTCCCGGAGCAAGTGTCGGCCACCGTGATTCCAGTTGATGTTGTATTGGCGATTACGACACCCCCGTAGTCAACCATCAGATAACCCGCCGCGGTTGTGCCACTGGTAACTTCAAACGTGAGTTTGCCAGACAGAGCCATCAAATCGGTACTGCTAACAATGGTAGGTGTGCTGGACAATGAGAACGTTTGCGAAACCACGCTAGAGATCATCATCGTCAGAGCAACAACAAAGAGACAGAAAATTCTTAAGAAACGACCAGGCATTGAGGAAACCCCCCTGCAGAATGATTTAATTTTGAACATACTTTTCACACAGGATTCAACTAAAAGGACGCGTTCAATCTATGTTAAGGAGTATATTATACTATAAGTTGGCCATTTATAGGCGGTCAGTTCATACGATTCGATGGTTTTATGGAATCATATGACTCTGATAATAGTGGTCGTAATCCTTGACTAGACACGATATTCTTTCAGGGATCCCATGAGTGAACTCACTGTTATCATTCCTACTTGGAACCAAAAAAACTTACTACAAAACTGCCTGCAATCCCTTCAACGACAAAAGATGCCCTGCAGGGTGCAAATAGTAGACAATGGCTCTGTAGATTCGACGGAAAAGATGGTCAGAGCTCTCCAACCCTCCTTCTCCTGTGGCCTGGAGTACCTGAATCTTGGATACAATCACGGCTTTGCTAAAGCTGCCAACGTTGGGATCCAATCCACTTCAACGCAGTTTGTAGCTCTCCTCAACAACGATACGCACGCTGACTCTGGCTGGGTCAAAGCCGGGGTCACAGCCCTGCAACAACACCCAGATTACACTATCTTTGCCTCAAAAATTGTGGACTACTATCTCCGGAAGCAGCTGGATTCTGCCGGGGATTGCTACAACCGAAGCGGAATTCCCTACAAACGAGGCAGAGGGCAACCAGTCGATGGATTCCCCAATATTGAGCCAATCATGGGAGCAAGCGCTGCTGCTGCTTTCTACCGGCGTAGCTTATTTGATGAAATTGGCTTTTTTGATGAAACTTTTTTTATGTACCTGGAAGACCTGGATCTCTGTTTGAGAGCCCAGCTTGCCGGATACCACTGCCTTTATCTCCCCGATGCCGTTGTGTACCACATGGAAGCGGCCTCTGACCCAACCCGTCAAGAAACAGAAGAATTAAACAATAGTACAACAAAAAGGAAAAATCAGAATGTTAAGCAAACGGTCAGACGGTCAGGTTGGTATTCTGCGGATCGTGCCTACTGGATTACCCGAAATCGTTGGCAACTCATGATCACCTATCACCCCTTCCGCTACGTTGCTTGGCTGACCTATGGGTGGCTGCATAGCGGGTTCTTCCATCTTTTCAAGGCTGGTTTCTTTGGATCGTTTCTTCTAGGAATAATAGCGGGTTTGTTGGCTACACCGCACGCTCTTCGAAAACGCTTTGTCATTTCAAAAACTAGGAAGATCTCCACACTCCAGTTCCGTGAACTAATAAGGAGGGGTTAGTCTAAAAATGTAGTGGCTAACAGAGCCCTGGATAGCGAATCGCTACTGATATCCTAAAACAAGGCGTGCCAGTTCCGGTGTTTCTGGAGTCACCAGAGCGCTGAATGGAACCTCGTTAGAACGTCTCCAAAAAAGTGGCATATCGTAAGCCCATGGCGAATGGTACTGGAACATAAGCATGTATCGTGGTCGCGTTCCCGGACGACTGCCGTAGTGATAGCAGTTGTCCGTATCTACAAAGGCTATCGTCCCGGGCGGACCGGTCAAGGGGGTTGGGGGTTGCGTTGTCAGCATCTCAATCCTTGAATCATCATGCTTTTCGTTACGGCTACGCGTATCTCCACGACGTCTCATTTCTTTGAAAATAGTTTGTGAAACAGCCGCGTCAATAATGGTGAGGGGGCCTGTATCCTCGGACACTTCTTCAATAAACACCCAGAGTTTAATGACACGTTTGTCAGTTTCGTCGAGATGGTAACTTTGGCTACGGCCACTCTCCATCATTTCGTTCGGAGAATAGTACAAAATTACGCTAGTCAATACAGGGACAATGCCAAGGTATTCTGCAATTGGCGCAAGAACTCGGGGGTGTGTGGCAAACTGAATAAATGGCGAGTCTAAGGTACAGTCGTAAGGAACTTTGACTAAAAACGGTTTTTTGGACTGCGTAACTAGTTGCTTTATCTCGTGAGCTTTCAAGGACTCTCGTGCTTCTTGGAGAACATCATTCAAGAAGGGAAAATTTTTTGGAGCATAGCGAGCAAAGCCTTGGCGGGATTGGATGGAAAATTCATTGTGCTGCGCGAGCAACTCTTCCCGCAATCTATACCGCCTCATAACTATCGGCGATTGCACCGTCTTCATGAACTGAAAATAGGTATTTTGGAACCTCGGAGCACTATGGATGCGGAATAATAAGGCTGGATAACGGTAACGATGATACAGCTTAGAAGCTTGCTTCCTGAAAGAGGCAGGCAGTTTTTTGTAAAGAGTACGGGCCGCATTTTTCATGCCAGGCATGCTACTATTCTCCTTTTAATGGAGGGGCATCATACAGGTTGCACTGTGTGTGAGCCCTAGGGCACGAACATCAATCGCTGTCCACCAAAAATGACATTTGGAGTCTGATCAGCAGCTGCAAAACTACCAGCAAAGATAACGTCTCCAGAAGTCTTCTCCGCTAAGGTAACCCTTCCTCCCAAATGCAGAAAAGACATTCCACCCAGCACCCCATCAACACTGATCGTTTTCAGGTGATCCAAGACGGTTTCCAGCCCAGAAACGTAGACGCTGGGGTTTTCTGAACTTAGGGCTACAACCTCAGTTAACGCAGGGTTGAAAATGTACAACCGGCGTTCCTCCGGGCTTTCTTGAGCTTCGACTAGTAATCCTGGCTCAAAAGGAAGGACTAATTCTTTGGCATACCTGAAGTCAGACCCATCCTGTTTGTACACCATCAGATGGGGAACATCCTCCACAATAAAAACAAGATCCTCTTTCCCATCTCCACTAAATTCGAAAGATGAGATACCGATGATCTCCTTCGAAGTAGAAAATGAAGTCCACTGATCGAAACGTGTCCCCCCCTTGCCCTCAAAGATTTCTACTCGATCGCGTAGCCCCTTTTTGACCACCACTAAATCAATCAAACCATCTTGATTTAGATCCGTGGTAACCACCTGTTCATCTTTCTTAAAAGAGAGAAAACCGCCAGCAATCGTGTAGCGGATGTGGTTTTCCAAAACGAAACGACCTAAATTGTCCCTAAGGGCTCGGAAGGCAGTTTTTTCACCATCCTGCGAAAAATCCCCGGTAACCAAAAAGTTTAAGGGGCCTTCAGGAAACTCTTCGACCGTGTCTATATTCCCCCGCACACCGGCAGAAACATTCATTTTTGAAGGCTCGGGCTCGGGCTCGGGCTCGGGCTCTATGGATTCTGTAGGAGAAGGCGAATCATCTTCCAAAAGAGGATTCGGGTCATTTTCCAAGCCATGAGATGCCGCGGCCTCCTTCAAGGGATTGGCGTCTCCAAAAGGATTATTGTAAAGGACAGACTCATCAAACTCCCCATCCGGACTGAATAGCTGCTTACTTCGATCGCGGTTAGGCTTACTGAAAAGCTGCATCAAAGCCACTTGATAAGCATACTCTAAGGACCCTAGCTGCTCATGAGAAGATCCGTAAGATCTCTTCACCCCTGTTATCTTTGGGGTTTTGTCGACAAATGCCGTCCTACTGGATGAGCCTGATGGATGCCCTTCTCCAGTGAATACAGGGTATGTGTCCATAGGAACCATAGAAATGCTGTCCCGGTAGCCGGTCGCAAGTCCGGCATCGTAGTTTGGCAATGCTAACCGGTAAATCTCTTTTTCCCTTGACTCCATGCCATCACGCTTAAGAGCTGCTTTATCTGGAAATGGATGCCGCACCAGGTCCGAAGTAGATTCTGAAACGACCTCCAAAACTAAGGGTCTTACAGTCGAAGACACTTGACTTGTACTACTAAAACCGTCATTTCGCACAGACTCTGCCCCCCCGACTTCATAGCAGCTAGCCATGGGGATTACACAAACAGCTAGAGTTGCGAGGCAAAGCCAAGCCAACTCCTTTTTTCGAAACCATTTCGACTGTTTAACTTTCATCTGTACAATACCCTCTGGGCACACCTACACCAGCCTAAGATTATACTAAATCGTGTACCACAAGAGCAAAGAAAAGAGGGTTCAAGGCTATTATCACTGCACATGGAGGGTGGCATAATCCACCGTATACCGCCTCCACACGTCGTCTCACCTGAACAAGTCATCTTTTACTCATGAACAGTGATCGAGTATTCAAAGTTGTTGTTATACTCGTCAAACTCCGGAAGTAGTTCGTCCGGGTCAACGTAAAAACGTACCGTGTAGTGTGGCCCATACCCCCCCCCCACCCGACGCCAAAAAGTGAGGAACGATAACCGTTGCCTGGCCGGAAAACATTGACCCCGGCTCCAGAGAGTCAACCGACATCTTCGGAAATAGATCCTGTCTAGCATAAGACCACGCGTCCGGATTACCTGGGAAAAAAAACCGTATTTGGGATGGTCCCGAAGGTCCCCATCCAATATTCTTTACCGTAAAATCAACGGTTAGCTCATCTCCAATGGTGGTGATCGTGGGACTTATGACACCAGAGACTACCAGGTCAGGTTCCCGACGAATTATGCCCATATATTCTTTCGCGTTCTGGCTCACACTTGCACTTGCAAACTGGTGTGCTTTCTGAAAATAGCTAAGAGCTTGCTGACTGTCATTTTCTCCCATAGCAATGCGTCCCAAGTCATAATAGGCCTCCCCGAATGCATCATCTACCTTAATCGCCTCTTTGTATTCAGCTTTAGCCATTTCGAAATCCTGGGTCATGAAATAATTGTTGGCTAACCAATAGTGACTTCTCAGATAATTTGGATCCAGCCACACAAGTTTGCGCAAGGTTTCTTTCGACTCAGGATACTTCTCCAACATAAATTGACTCATTCCCAAGTAGTAGAGTCCCGCCTTATTCTGTGGATTATTTTCCACCGCATTCTTTAAATGTGCTCCTGCCACATCAAAATCATTGACCCCGTAGGCTCCCAACCCTCTCTGGAGGTAAGAATCAGCCAAATAAACTCTGAAGGATTGATTCAAAAAAAATACGGCTGAAATAGACAAGAGAAAAAAGGAAACAATGACTCTTCCCCTATTCAGAATGACCTTGCTCTTAGTCTTTGGCCCAGATAGCAGTACCGATTGTAAAGCTAGATTGAGCCAGAAAAACATAGCAACGAAAACAAATCGTAAGTTCTGAGAGTACAGGTTGTGGACAAGAATACCCGTAAGAGCGCAGCAATTGCCGGCCACAAGATATTTGTTGTGGGGACTCCATTTTACATAATAGTTGTAAAAAAACGCACCAATGATGCCAACAAATAAGACAAATCCTAGTATTCCCAAATCACTCAGAATCTCGATAAATTCATTGTGTGGATGTTCTAATCTTGCTTGAACTCCCGAGTCGAATCCTAGAGCAATATCTGTGGATCGGCTTCTGTACTGGGGATAATAGACGTTAAAACTTCCCACTCCTGTACCCAAAAGTGGGTAATCCTGAACTATTTGGAGGGTATTCTGCCACCAGTATTTGCGCAGTTCAAAGCTACTCGAAGGTGGCTTTACAATGGTGTATACAAAACCAGCAGCGATAAGAACAAACGTAAGGCTAACTGCACAAAGATACCTGCGCTTATGCACCTTCCCATAGCTAATGGCAAAAAATAGGACGATGGCAACGCCGGAACCAAGAAGAGCAGCTCTCGCACCTGCCAGTAGCAGTCCAACAATCGCAAGAAGAAAACATATCGAGAAAAGGTATCTCGACTTGCCTTTCACGTGAAAAAATCCGGCAAGGAGAAGGGGGAGGCACATGACCAATACGGCTGCAAATTCATTGGGGTTACCAAAAAAAGAGTAGACCCGGGCACCTAGCCCCCTTACTCCAAGGCTAGCTGTAAGAGGAAGATAGTCGTAACCGAAGAACTGCATCAATCCATAAATTGAAGATCCACCCGCAACAACAGCTATAGAATAGAGTAAATATTCGATTTTCTTTTCTGAATTTACAGACACAACAACCGTTGTGAAAAACAGGCTTAGCAGTACCAGATTGATGAAATATGACTTGTCTGCGTAGGGGGAAAGAGCAAAAGATAACGTATTACAGCAAAGGTATAAAAAAACAAAGATAAATAGAGGATTTCTTTTGATGGGGAATGCCCTGGTAAGTATGGCCCAGACTACAATGAAGGAACTCGAAAATACGACAAGTAAATGGAAGAGGAGCTCTTTAATTGCCTCGAAAGGATGGTAAGTTGTTAAAGCAAAGGAGAAGGAGACAACGACAAGACAACACAGTACTAAGCAATAAGCGCCATTATTAAGATAATCAACAACGCGTGTCATAGGTGACCCCATACTCAGTGATGTTCACATGTCTTATACCCGTTGGGTTTTGGTCCATAGCCGTAAAAAGGCCCCACAACGGCCTATTTGATTGATCAACTGCAATGTTGTTAAATCGATGCAAGCTGGTCTCTCACCAGTAACACAGTCCGTACCCCACCTAAATCACAAATGAATTCAATAGCGTCATCATCTCTGACGTTCTTGTAAAGGCCCCGTTCCACAGCATCTGTTTTTATGACTACTTCTGGGACATACCCCTTTTCTTTGAATCTAGCTTTCCTCTCATCCGTAGAAGCCATCCACTTTGCGCAGTACCCTAATCGAAACAAGTGCTCCAATTGTATCCTCATGTTGTGCTGGGCATCATCGTACTTTGGGAAATGTGTCTCGAACAAAATCCCTGCAGCAAAATCTTTTTCTTCTACTGCCTTGACGATGCTCTCAAAAACATTCACCTCATGTCCCTCGATGTCCATTCGTATAAGGTCTATTGGCCGCTTATTCTCTATGAATGTGAGAACATCGCTCGTTGAAACCATAACGGAATTTCCGGAAAGGTTTCTAGATGTTGTTCCAAATCTGAACGATAGGGGATGAAAAGTGTTGATGTTAGACATTTCAGACAAATAGAGCTTCGACTCCCCAGTCCTATTCGATATAGCCAAAGGAAAGGTCTCGATTAAATCTGTACAGTCATTCAATGTCACATTTTGCTTTAACAAATCGTAGTTGCTCGGAGAGGGCTCAACCGCATATACCTTCCCTGCACTTCCGATATATTGCGCTTCCATGAGTGCGTAATAACCAATGTTTGCGCCAATATCCCAAACCGTCATACCTTTCCGTAGTTCCCTCTGTAGGATGTAGACGTGCTCAAGCTCACGTGTCCCCACGATCGCTAAGGTTTTAGAAATGCCAGGATCGTTGAGATCAAGATACATTCGGTAATTGTGAACATGTCTCAATATCAGCTTATGTCTCAGAATGTACTTTTTGTAATGATAAATCCCGGCATGGAGAAGAATCTTCAAACCAAGCATAGGACCATAGCAACGCCACAGTGCCACCAATGAACTAACTCTCATAACGATTTACCTGCGTCGGTCACGTTTTCTATCATATCGGCCCGGCCTAATAGCATGATTCTACCGATCCAATCAATCCTCCATTCTCGACAGCACTCTCCTCCGGGGGGTACCCAAAGGTTGTCCAGCTATGATACCTCTATGCTGTCTCCCCCTAAAAGGATGGTTAAATAAATCATGCGCAGACAAAAATTATATTGCTTGGAAACCCTGAACGTTGGGAGAATGTGAGAATGTTTGTTCGTATCAGTCCACACAACTGTTCAGTGCAGCATTCGAATCACTATCCAGGCTTTGGAAACGTAGTAACCACTACGGGGAAAACTATCTTTTTGAAGGGAGCCCCGCGCTTATACCAAGAACCGGCACGACACACTCCCATTACCAAAGACAAAGTTGTAGAGTATACAGACAACATCAGAGCCGCATCCCTAGTTCAGAAACTCCTTCCACACGTTGGGATAAACTCGTGGGGAGATTACCTCACAGGCAATTTTTTGCTAGTCGTAGTTGATACACCCTGCTCCCAATGCCACATCATAAGTGACATCGGCAATTCTTTTCATCTCTACCAGTACAGCTCCCCCGATCATAGAAGTCTCGTCTTTTCAACTCACATAGATGAACTAGCACAAGCCACCGGCAAAGATGAAGACATCGATTACGTCTCAATCACAGAACATCTAATCCAGGAATCTATAACCTACCCTCACACAGCTTATTCGGACTTGTATGAATTCCCATATGCATCATGCTTATCATGTGACTACAGCGGTGAAATAATTGAGATTTCTGAGAGACAATACTGGCTTCCGACCTGCTATGTGGAAGAAGCTTCATCTGACATCACAGACCTTTCGTGTCAATTACGGAAGGGGCTGGTACGTACTGTAGAACAAATACTGTCTCCTCTTCAAAGTATCGGTCTCTTTATGAGCGGTGGCCTCGATTCGAGGGTATTAGGAGAATTGATTGTTAAATGTGGTAAACAGGGTCTGGCAATCACGATTTCCGACACACTCAACCTGGAAATAGAAACTGCAAGAAAAGCTGCTGCTGCTATCGGGCTGGAGCACAAGGTCCTACTTCGAGATCTAGAATATTACCCAAATTTGATCAACGATTTACTCGCTCTGGAAGGACCACATGCGAACTTTAATCGGGGATCATTCCTCGGCTTCCAAAAAGAGCTCGGGAAATATGACCTGGACGCCTTCATGGGTGGGTACATGTCTGACACCCTCCTCAAACTTCACGAAGCCAATGTCAAAGCAAGACTCTTTCTTGGCAGACACTCAGGCACGCTAGAGAGATTTGACTCTACACCCATTCAATATTTGCGTGGTGGAAATCACTATATCGACGACCAGTTCTCTTCGGTCTTCAAGGCAGACCTTCTCGACCAGATCCAACAGAGAAGGGAGACAATTCTAGATTACTGGGAGAATTTGCGAACAGATGGGTCAGCCTGGGAATGGAGTTACATGTGGCCCTTCACGAGAAACAAACACAACACTAACTTGACAACAAATATTTTCGTCCATCCGGCCTTTGAGGTATACACAGACAGATCAGTAATCGAAATCGCTAGGATCGCTACTCAACAGATTAAAATAAATGGGCGTCTTTTCAACAAGGCTGTTTATCCATTGATGGAAAGGTCGCGTAAAATCCCACTTGCAAACACGACACTACCTCTATTTTCATCCATTTTTTGGGGTGAACTAGCCATTTCGGCAAAACACTTTCCACCACGCAGGTGGCTATTTAAGGAACCACCCGATCTAACATCCAACAATCCAGCTGCTACAAATAGAAGCTTCCCGGACTTCCGTGTTATTTGGGAAGAGAGCACATTACTGGAAAAATACCGCAGCTCATACGATGCCTCTGATCTTGAAGAACACCTAATGAATCCCCATCCTCGATCGGTGTTTGATAGAGCACGTTATCAAACCATGAGTGATTCCGCCTCACTGAAGATTATGTCGAACATGCTGCACCTGGATCGCTGGATAAAGATGAAAAGGGTCAAACGCTAAAAAATCTAAGAACATGGTGCACTAAGCGTAGAGGAAGGGCCCGATGTCGGATTGTTTAGCGCAGAGACACCTCATTTCTTAACCGGGATATTGTAATATTGTTGCTCGTCAGGGTCGCTTATAGAGCCCAGGCTGATACTCCTAAGGATATCCTCCATCCCTTCAGGGACAACTTTTGAAATTTTGAACCCAAGTTCGTTCCTAATCTTGTCAAAGTTCACTCGGTAATCTCTCGGATCTTCTTCTTTTTTTACATACCTGATTTTGCCTTCGGGAATTAACTTCAATAGCTCCTCTACTATCATCTTCTTCGTATAGTTTTCCTTGGAATCGCCAACATTGAAAACAGCATATGCCACTTTGTGCTTAGGTTGATTCAGAACGGTTAAGATAGCTCTGGAAAAATCGCCAACATAGCAATAAGGCCGCCAAAACTGCTCACCAAAGACGACTAGCTCTCTGCCAAGGGCAAGCTCTTTTGTGAATTCATTAACAGTTAGATCAAAACGCATACGAGGAGAAATCCCATACACTGTTGCAAACCTCAGGCACGTTGGGCAAAACTTATCTGTCTTTAGGATCGTGTTAAGTATGAAATTTTCTACTTCGACCTTCAGTTCAGCATATAGGGAAACAGGCGCCAAAGGTGAACTCTCGTCAACATATCCATCGGACTCTGTCATTTTGCCGTAATTACTACAAGTCGATGCGAACACAAATCGTTCGATGTTCGCCTGAATCGCCTTTTCTAACAAATGAATAGAACTATGCAAATTAATGCTGCGAGCCAACTCAGGTTCTAGTCTGCACGCAGGATCGCCAACAATAGCAGCCAGATGGACAATCCCATGGCAATGAGAATTGTCATCAATAATTTGATCTAACTTGAGCAGGTCCGTGACATCAACCTGTTCGCATATAAAGTGGGGATGATCCCATACGTCTGCCAAAGCCGCACTGCCAAACCTAAGATTGTCAATGCATACAACTCTGTATTGATTCTGCAAGAGTTCCCTGACTAGCACCGATCCAATATATCCTGCACCACCAGTGACAATGACCGTTTTCATACGTAGAAGAGTATCGAAGTCTGTGCTCTCAATAACGTCAGGGCACATTGAAAATCCTTGAGGCATGACCTGAGATTGGGATGGATAACCGTCAGGGGCTCAAGATCGTACGAGAGAGCTAGTTCATACAAATACTTACGAGGTTGGTTATCGCCGGTGGCACCTACAGCAACCACGAAACAGTTCGCCCCCTCTTTTACGAGTTTGGGTAACAACTCATCGCCCCCTCGGATTGGAATCCCCATGAGTTCCTGTCCCCAACGGGAACGATCTCGATCTAAAATAGCGAGTGGAGTTGAAACTGCTGTCATTTGGATACAATCGATCAGGACACTGGCGTGCCACCTCCACCAAGAATGACACAAACGACCTTGTTCTTGTCTTCATAAATAACTACGCCCCAATATACGGATGGCAAGCATTGCGTTACTTCTCGATATGACAACTATCAACTTGACCAGCGCCGAAATACCCTAAGAGATCTAGACCCAGTCACTAGCATATTGTACTGTAAACCCGTGATAGGTGGGAGTTCATTGGGCGTGGTCGGTAACAACGAGTACTAGGAACCTCCCACTAACTATCTGGGTTTTCATGAAAAAACAACCTCAACGAGCTAAATAGTGATGCTAACAAAGCGATTAGCTCTATACACAACCATTTATACTGGCGTTGAACAATATCTGCCTTCTTGGTACGAATCTATCTTAGCTCAGACTGACCGCAACTTCGACATTTGGATTGGCCTTGATGGACTGGACACAAACTCTGTCGTTGCCACCATTGGTAAAAATGTGCCGGCCACATGGGTGACAGCTGAAACTGATGATTCTCCAGCACAACTCCGCGATCGAGCCATTGCAAGAATGGTCAGTGAATACCCCGCCATCGTTTTTGTTGACAGTGATGATGTGCTTGACCCAACACGAGTGGAGGCAGCAAGAGAATCTTTATTCAAACATGATGTTAATGGTTGTGCCCAGCGTATCATCGACAAACATGGGAAGGATACAGGCATCATCTTTCAGCCAAGACCTGGAGAAAAAATCGGAACTGTACTGCCACGCAACAACATATTCGGACTATCCAATTCAGCATACCGAGCCGATATACTGGCCCGGTGTTTACCCATTCCGGCCGAATGTATTCTGGTGGACTGGTTCCTGATAACGCGTGCGTGGGGAATGGACGCATTATTGTCTTTTGATTCCACGTGTCGGATGAATTATCGTCAATGTGCTACGAATACTGCACGCGTTCTACCACCATTCACAGTGGAGTATATAATTTTGGCAACCGAAAGAGTTCTCAATCACTACCGTATTATTTTTGAAAATGCCCCTGAAGTAAAAAACCAGCACAGAATCACACTACAAGCCGCTCGTGATCACGTTGAGATTTTTTACAACTCAGTGAGCACCTCCACTGATACACTAGATCTGTATGTACAGACACTCAACCAATTGCCACCAGAACATATCTGGTGGTCCTGTGTAGCTCATCCACAACTGGAAGACATATGGAAACATTAGACCTTGCTGGTCGATTGATTGGCCCAGGCGAACCCCCCTATATCATCGCCGAGATAGGATCCAACCACAACGGAGACATGGAACTGTGCCAGAGGCTAATTGACGCTGCCAAGAACTGTGGAGCCGACGCTGTCAAGTTTCAATCCTGGTCAAACTCCACGCTTATTTCCAAAGCTGAATACGGTCGAAACACAAAATACACGGATACAAAAAAACACTTTGGCACACTGAAGGAGATGGTCGATCGCTATCAATTTACTCCGGAACAACATCACGAAATAGCAGCGTATTGCAATCAACACAAAATCACTTTCCTCTCGAGCTGCTTTTCCATTGAGGAGGTCGACCTGTTGGATTCACTTGATGTTCTAGCTTTCAAGGTCGCGTCGATGGACGTTAACCATTTCCCCTTACTTGAGTACATCACAAGCAAGAAAAAACCAGTTATTTTGTCCACCGGCATGGCCACACTAGGTGAAATTGAAAGAGCCCTAAGCATACTACGCAGGGATAAGTCATTCCCCGTCGCATTGTTACACTGCATATCCCTCTACCCCCCCCCACAGGCACTCAGAACCGTGAAAAACATAATGACTCTCCAACATACATTTGATGTTCCGGTTGGTTTTAGTGACCACACGCTGGGGACAACCATTGCACTGGCTGCCATTGCCTCAGGAGCCTGTATCATTGAGAAACACTTTACGTTAGACAAAGATATGGACGGCTGGGATCATTCTATCTCGGCCAATCCGGACGAACTCGAATATATCGTCAGAGAGGGAAGGACCGTACATACAGCATTGGGTAGCACCAGTCGTACCGTGAGTAAAGCAGAAATAGAGAAGCGAAAGAAATTCCGCCGCCGTCTAGTGATTAGGCACTCCATGAAGAAAGGCCAGACTCTACACCTAGAAGATCTGGATTTCAAACGACCAGGCACAGGCATCCATCCTGATGAATGGACCGACGTGATAAATCGTTCACTAGCACGAGATGTTTCACCGGATGATGAACTTGAATGGTCCGATCTTATTTAGCATTAGCAAGTCAGAGGGTTTATGAGGCTATATTAGATCAGGCCCCACTACCCTTCACCAGTTTTGGTGCATTAAAAAACATGGCATCCAACAAGCAGCATAACTCTGAAAGGACTCTCCTTCAAAAACGGTGATCTACATTAGTCGTTCACCACACGAGCAAGCATAGAGGACAACACGACAGTGGATATCATCGTCAGTCTGGATCAAATTCAGTGGGATGAACGCGGCACAAAAAACTTTTATTGGCCGATAAATTACTCAGACATTCTTGCCATACGCAATCGTCTCCTGGCATCACTTGTCCCTTTCATTCACACGTCCGTTGCAGCCGATGTCCGGTATGGGAAAATTCTCCAAATGGCAGCCGGCCATTTTGTTGCTGAAATCATGGCCCTATACCAAGGGTATATTTTGTGCCGAGAGTGTAATGCGGCAGGACACTCTTTACGTGTTCCACCTCAATACCGTTACTGGAATGCTATTGAGAAAGAGACTGTTCCACCGCCGTCTCCCTTTCTCATTTCGCTGGCAGCTGGGGTACCACGTACCTCAAATCAGATTAAGACAATACTCAGGAAACTCCGATGGGACTTGGCATTCAATGGGTTAACTCCACAGATAGCGCTCCCTTTTAATGCCAAACACCACATTATGACGCTCACAAATGCCGAATTGATCCATCAACACGCACATTCAATTTCTGATGTAGTTAGGCTTTCCCTTCGAGAAGACTGGTTTCCTCCACTAGCAAAGTACCGGAACAAGGTGTTTGACGACACTAGTCTCCCTACCGAACAAATCAATTTCATTGATTCGTTACTAGACATCGTCAACTCTGAATTTATCGTCACTGGTGAAGGGATGCCTGAGTACATTGCCCAATATATCCGACATTGGTTGATTGAGGTGATAAATACGGTAGGCTCCCATTTCGACAACCTACTCGAGCAATCACATCAGATTCCACACCGATTGTGGACAGGGACGAGTTCATCAATCTGGGCAACTCTCTTGCGCTCTGTCACTCGCCACTTTGGTGGACATGTCACTCGCCACGATCACGGCAACGGATTGGCACATCTTGACCCGCAGTATCAACAACTAATCACATTCAATGAGTGCGATGAATTCGTCACCTATAACGATGCTCAAGCCACTGCAACGGAATTGACCATCAACCCATCTCTAATTCTACAAACCCAGAGGCCACGCATTGCAAGCGCACAAAATTTCAAACGCCCGGCATCAAAATCCGTTCAACCATCCAAATCATCTTCTAGCCTCATACATTCGGTGATGTACCCCGCAACCATCTATGATGGAGACAGGATGCATCTAGTCCCCCTCTTAGCCGATGTTGTTGCCCTGGATTGGCAAGTTCGTCTATTTTCCCACTTGCAGTCATGGAACATACAAGTTGTACACAAGCCCCATCCAGGAGGACAGAATTTTGCACCTGCCCAATTTGCTGAAGGATTCGGCCATCGTACTCTTTTGGAGCCCTTTGAACAGGTAAAGGATCAGGCCGATGCATATATCTTCGATCTACCCCAGTCGACCACATTCTCTATAGCGTTGGCAACGGACAAGCCTGTCATCCTAATAGACCTTGGGTTCTTTGACTGGGTTGCCGATGCACGGGAGCTTATGGAAAAACGCTGTCGCGTAGTACGAGGTTGGTTTGATGCCAAAAATCGAGTTCAGGTGGATTGGGATCAATTACATACTGCGCTTACAGACCAACGGACTGAGCAGGATACATCCTTTGTTGACAAATATTGCGTAAATACAACGACATGACGACTAATAACTGAAAGACTGTAGCCACCTTTGTCAACGAAGACTGTAGATTGCTTACTTCGACGAAATCCTTTTCATCACAGTTTAACGATCAGGGCCTGGGAAAAGCTAACTATTAGCCAAAGAATTCCCCCACAAATGGTATGCTTAAGTGGTTGGCGTATGAACATGCTATTCGTAGAAGACTAAATACGAACTCTGACCAATGAAAGTATTAGTAATTTCTGTGCATCCAGATGATGAAACCCTCGGATGCGGGGGAACCCTACTCAAACATGGGGATCAGAATGACGAAATCTCCTGGCTAATACTGACAGAAGCATCTGAGGAACTGGGTTATTCCCAGGAGTGGATTTCAAAGCGAGCTAATCAAATTCGAGACATCTCCCAGGAATATCAATTTAGTAAAGTATACAATTTAGGCTTTCCAACAACTAAGCTACATACGCTGGATTTTCACGAACTCATCACCCAAATTTCTTCTGTCATACAAGAAGTTGAGCCTGAAATCATTTACACAGTGAATCGCTCTGATATCCACACAGACCATCAAGTTGCAGCAAAAGCCATCACAAGTTGCACTAAGAGTTTTAGGAATCCTTTCATAAAACGTATTTTGATGTACGAATGCATATCAGAGACGGAGATGGCTCCTCCACTACCCGAAAACATGTTCTTCACTCACGTCTATTCGGACATAAGTGAGTTTTTGGAAAGAAAACTGGAAATCATGAAAATATATGAATCTGAGGTGCAAGAAACACCGCTCCCCAGGAGCATCGACAATGTAAGAGCTTTAGCGCAATTTCGTGGTGCAGCGGTTTCCGTCAAGTATGCGGAGGCATTTATGCTGATTCGGGAGTTGTTTTGAACGGCTGTGAAAGATGAGAATACTCCAGCACTTGTACGGGAATCGACTACTTACTCAGTATCTTTCATCGGAACTTTCGTAACCAGAAAATCCCCTATAGCCAAAGCATCTAATCTAGTCGCATAAAAGGTGCGTATAGCGTCTTGTGGCGTACAGACGATGGCTCTCCTCGTCTACGAAAGAAACTACATCACCGTCAATGCAGAGCGCCGCCGATGGGTCAGGATGGGAATGATCAATACCTAAAAATTTTATCACTTTCTCAAAGGTTTTTGATCTTTTTTACACTTTCCCGATACTCATCCCATTCCCCCAAATCAAACCAGCCACCCCAGTGTGGAAATACTCCTACTCTCTCCCCGTGTATTTCCCTAACCTTCGCAATCAATTGATCCATTTCCATGACTCCGTCGGGCTGAATACAATCGAGTATCTCCGGCTCGAAAACATACATGCCAGTATTTATAAACAAATCAAGTAGCGGCTTCTCATCGATACCGCGAAATGAACCTTCACTCATATTGAGCACCCCATAAGGAACCTTGATTTCCTTGTGGGACCCAACAATGGTCATCACATTATTTTTGTCCTTATGCCACTCTAAGATATCCCCATAGTTACTTTCCAAAAGCGTGTCACAGTTAGTTACGACGAACGTATCATGCAACCTATCCTTCAACAACGAGAGACCGCCGGCAGTGCCACAATAAGTATCTTCTTCAATGTATTCCAAGTCATAGGGTGTCGGCGTTTCATTAAAATAGGTCTTTATCATCTCTTTCTTGTAATTGACAATGATCATGAATTTCTGAAAACCATTACGGTGAAAGCTATACAACACGTGTTCAATCATTGGCTTGTCACCTACTGGAATTAGGGGTTTAGGAAGTATCTTCGTAAGAGGGTCGAGACGAGTTCCTTGTCCTCCTGCCATGATTACAACGGCATTTTTATCAGTAACCCTATTTTGATCTTCATCTTGAGGCATTATGAAATCGAGCCACAGAATCGCATCAACAATTACCCCCTTCTCATTGACTACAGGTATCTGGTCAACAGGATGCTGTCTCATCAATTTTTTAGCTTCTTTTCGAATATCGGAACAACCCGCGTTCACCGCAACAAAGTTTGTCCCCATTATGTCTTGAACCTGGGCGGTCAACTTGGTTCCAGCTAGGATCGCTCTACGAATATCTCCATCCGTTACAGTGCCCAAAAGTCGACCATTCTCCTCAGTCACAAAAAGTATTTGTTTTCCTGTCACGCCGAGCGTCTGCATGGCTTGCTTAAGGCTTGTTTCGACTGGGATTAACAGAGACTTCAGTTCGGTTCTATCCATATATCTACCCCGCTACAATGGTCAATAACACACGGGTGAAACCATTTCCATGCCATGATCCCATTGGTTGTGACCCCTATTCGAAATATTTGGTGATATGTTTAGAAATATACTCTATGTCTTTGGTTTTAAGGTTTACACTACAAGGAAGATTAATGCACCGAGCATAAACTTCCTCAGCCTGGTCAATACTATACGCCTCATATTCCCTGTATAGTGGCAGAGTGTGAATCAACTTCCAGATTGGCCTCACTTGGATATTCTGGGAAAGAAGATAATCCATTAGAGGATTCCTGTCTCTTCCTGGAACCTTTATAGTATAAAACCAAAAATTGTTGCTGGCCCACGGCTTCTCAAAAAGAAACTCAACCGCATCCAACCCGGACAAGAGCTCGCGATACAATTGTGCATTTTTACGCTTATTGGTCAGAAAGGAATCCAGTTGCTCCATCTGGGCCACTCCCAAGGCTGCATTGATATTCGGGAGGCGATAATTGTAACCAACTAAGTCGTGGTCATACTCAAAAGCATCTGTTCTGGCCTGAGTTGTTAGATGCCTCATTCGATCTGCTAAACTTTTATCATTTGTCACGACCATCCCGCCGCCACCAGTGGTAATAATTTTGTTCCCATTAAAAGAAAGACAGCCAATGCGCCCCAAAGTACCAGTTTTGGAACCTTTGTATTCGGATCCAAGACTCTCAGTAGCATCTTCAATAATATCTATATGAGAACGATTACAGATGTTGATTAAGTTGTCTAAATCTACCGGATGGCCGAAGATATGGACTGGGATAATTGCCTTGATTCTTCTTCCACTCTTCTTGTTGTAAAGACCATTCTCGCTACGGTCACAATTGTTTTCGAGAAAGGCTATTATTTTCTCAACATCAACACATAGGGTGTCAGGATCACAATCCATGAAAACTGGAAAGGCATTGCAATACCTCACTACATTCACTGAGGCAACGAAAGTCAGCGTTGGAACGACAACCTCATCATTAGCTTGGACACCCGCGGCTGCAAGACTTACATGGAGAGCTGCAGTCCCACTCACCGTCGCCACAGCATGTCGTACTCCCAGATAAGCGGCTACTGTTTCCTCGAATCGGGTTACATAGCTACCCGCTGAAGACACCCATCCAGTATCAAGACATTCTTTGAGATACTGCCACTCATTGCCATTGATAAAGGGAGTGGAAAGAGGAATTGTGTTCTTATGATCAGGATCAAGCATGGTGGATTTGTGATTTCTATATAGCTAGGGAGAAAGCATATAGCTCCCTAGAAAGGCCCGCCTCTTTGCTCATTACGAGCTGTATGTCATTTCGCTCAGTTTTTGATTATGCGCAGAGGCCCCCTGGACACCGGGGCGACATCTGATGAAACAGGACTAGACACCAAATGAAATAGCCGCTTACGGAAAGAATCTTCCGGCAACAAACTATACTCTTCTAGAAAGGTTTCAAGATCTTGCCAAAAACTCTCATAGTTAATTTCAACCGGGTCAACTGAAATAATCTTTGGGAATATAGTGGGCCTGACCTTTTCATAGGGATAAACGAGCTCTTCATGCAACTTTTCCCCTGGTCTCAACCCTGTAAAGCAGATTTCTATAGAGTCATCGGAAAGGCCAGAAAGATTTATCATATCTTGAGCTAAGTTGAAAATTTTGATTGGTTTACCCATATCGAGCACATAGATTTCCCCTTTGGATCCCAAAGTTGTAGCCCTGATGACTAGCTGTGCTGCTTCTTGGATAGTCATGAAGAATCGCGTGGCATTCCGATCGGTGATAGTTAGAGGCCCGCCCCGCTTAATTTGGCTTCGGAAAAGCGGCACCACACTCCCCCTACTTCCCAGAACATTTCCAAAACGAACACAAGAAAAAGAAGTTTTTTTGCTATCCGAAGTTTGGATCATAAGTTCGGCTATACGCTTACAGGCCCCCATAATGCTACTCGGATACACCGCTTTATCAGTCGATAACATTACGAAACGTTCACAATCAGTTTCTTCAGCCAAATGCAAAAGAGTTCGCGTTCCCTGAACATTGGTAGCCACAGCTTCAACGTTATTGTGTTCTAGAAGAGGGACATGTTTGTTAGCAGCAGCATGAAAAATAATCTCGGGACGATAAGAATGCAATAAGGAAGAAAGACGCTGAGTATTCCGAATGTCACAAATCTCAGCTTTGCGTATTATTTTTGGCTGGAAAGCATCCAGTTCGCAATCAATTTCGTACAAACTGTTCTCATGATTATCGAGCAAAATCAGTTCAGATGGAGCAAAAGCATGTAACTGACGACAAATTTCGCTCCCGATGGAACCTCCGGCACCGGTGATCAAGACCTTTTTGCCGTAAAAGTACTGTTTGACATTCTTTGAATGCCCCTTGAAGTCGGCTACGTCACGGCCCAGCAAATCAACGATGTTAACGTCTCGAAGCTTTTTGATCTCCACCTTGTCATCCAGAATCTCAAACATGGATGGAACAATTTTAACGGGAATTGGTATGGCCTCACAGGTCTCAACAATCCTGCGTATGTCTTTGGAACTGGCATTAGAAATGGTGATAATGACCCTGTCCAGGCTGTGTTTCTGGGCCAGGTTGGGAATGTCAGAGGTCTGCCCAATGACCTTGAGCCCATGTATCATCGTATTGAGTTTGTGAGGGTCGTCATCAACAAAGCCCACCACATTCCAGTTAAGATTCTTCTGTTTCCTTGCTTCCTTGGCCACAAGTATGCCTGTCATGCCAGCTCCGACAAGCAAAATTCTATGAGATGCAGACTTGGTGAGGTCGTTCACTGGGCTGGACTCATTCCTCTCAAACCAAAGGCGTGCTAATAAACGCACACCCGTACTACCACCGAATGACAGCAACCAATCGATCAGTATTATGCTTAGGGCAATCCGCCAGATTTGCTGCTCAGAGGAGAGAACTAGTCTAGCCAGTATAAAAACTGACGATGGAACGACGGTTGCAATACCTAAAGTCAAGATGTCATTGAGACTGACATAACTCCAAACTTGCCGATATACTCCAAATAGATAGCTAGTGACAAGCCTTATCCAAATTACTAACAGCAGCAGAAACTGCACCTGCTGAAAATAATCCGCTGGGGGTTTCCCGTCGAAACGAATCCAGTAAGCTAGGATAAAGGAGAACCCGTAGACAACAGCATCTAGACTCGTCTTCGTAACGATTCTATTCATAGGACCAGAAAAAGTAGGAAAGACACCCATCATCCCGCCTCATCCAAACCAGGAACTCGAGGCCGTAGACTTCGAGCGTACTTACGCTCTTCACGAATGACAAAAGCCCACAATACCAAGCACATTAAAGGAACAAGAAACACCACGAGGAAAGAACTGGTAGGAACCCCCATTGTAAAGATTTGTGCCATGATGGCTCCGACTGCGGCCAGAGTAATATAAAGTAGTGACAAAAAGCGATGGGTGTGACCAACAATTAATAAACGCTGGTACAGATGCGATCGATGCGCGACGAATATATTTTCTCCACGACTCAGGCGACGTAACAGAGTGAAAGAGGTATCAAAGACAAATGGCCACAAAATCAGCACACCAGATAGAGCCAGGGTAGGATCACGTTGTGCTCCAATGACCGACAAACCTGCAAAGGTATAACCCAAGAAGATACTCCCCACATCACCCATAAAAATCCGGGCAGGCGGCCAATTATGGACTAAGAACCCCAAGCAACTTGATGCTAGTAACGCACCCACTAGCATCACTAGGCCTTGATCACTAAGCCACCCCAGCATGATCCAGGCTGAACCGGCTACAACCGCTTGTCCACCAGCCAAACCATCCATGCCATCCATAAAATTGTAGGCATTGGTGAGTCCTGTGATCCATACAAATGTAATGAGTACACCAAGCCAACCCAAATCCAATTGTCCAGAAAGAGGAATGACAACTGTATTCCAGGATCCGATTCCAAGAATAACCACCATAGCGCATAATCCGTGTATCAGAAGTCGTAGACGTCGAGACATTCCATACAAATCGTCTACTAGACCTGCACAAGCTACAAAACCACCCCCTGCTACAAAAGTGAAAATTTCCGCGACAGACCAAGTTGGATCCTGAAACCAAAAGATGACCACACCGAGCAGCGTGATCGTCACGATGGCCAATCCGCCCACATGGGGAATCGGACGATCGTGGGAACTACGTTTGTTAGGAATGTCCAGCACACTATGCCTCTCGGCCCATCGGCGTAACATAGCAACTCCGAGGCAGGACAAACCTGCGATTACAAAACTGAGAATTATGATTGGAGACATCTTAACTTGACCACGTCAAAAAACCTTTGCAGAAAACACCCCACCTCACAGACACTTTGTTTTGTAATCTTCGAAAAGTAGGACCAATGTCTCATTTGCCTAACAGACTGTGGTACCAACCCTCAGCCAGATTCACTCTAGCTCGATAGTTTAACTCTTTGCAGATTTTGTCTCCCTCCACTGCCACATCCTCAACAAGCTTATCGATCATCATATGATCGATGGGAAGACGAATTCCCACTGGGCGTGAGATACTTTCCAGCACACTTGTCAAAAAACGAACAGGCGCAACGGGAAAATAGAATCTCGGCGGTTTCCGATCCAAGGCACAACAAATAGCCTCCAGAATATCCTGCAACGTATGAACATTCCCATCGGTAACATTGTAGACCTGTCCGGCAGCTCCAGGATGTTCGACTGCCAGCAAAGCCGCCGTTGATACATCTTCATCATAGACAAGAGTGCGCCGATTGCATCCGTCGCCAAGTGGAATGAACCACCCGTTGCGAAGGGCTGAGACAAGACGAGCATAGTTCCCCTTTAAGCGTGGTCCATAGACGGCTGCTAAGCGTAGTACTACGGCCAACGGCTCTTGCGTATTTGATCGTCTTGCGCTTAACACAATTGCTTCACCCGCACACTTTGTCTCTGCGTATAAAGATTGTGGTCTAGGAGGAGAACTCTCATCAAATACCTCGGATCTCCGACACGCTCCGTAAACAGAAATGGTACTGAAAAAAACAAGTCGACTTACTTCAGTTTCTTTAGCTACATCTGTAATACATTGTGTGCCTTCAACATTAACTCTCTCACACTCTGAACGCTCCGACGCGCTAGTGTTGCTGGTATGGAGTTTTGCCGCTAGATGGAAAATGTAATCCACTCCACTTACTGCTTTTGCTACCGCCTGAAAATCCGTGATGTCTCCCAAAATAGGCTGTGCAGATGAGGGGAGGATTCCTGACGGGGGAGGGCTCCGGAGAAGAACACGTACCCTATAACCTTTTTTTAATAGATCGCGCACCAGAACTGGCCCTATGGTCCCAGTAGCACCGGTAACCAGGGCTACTTTACCTTGCTCGGCCATGATCGCGTGTCCAAGAGTTGATCCTCTCAACTATCAATCTCAAATAACTTGTGTTCTCTCCGAATCGAGAAGCAGTTTCTCCATTTCATCTATCGCAACTTCTTTAGAAAAATGGGCAGTGGCATACTGAAAACCTTTCTCACCAAGACCTCTGAGGCGATCTCGTTCGTAGTACATCTTCCTGACAAGGTCTGCTGCTTTCAGATGATCATCCGATACAGTCGTGTACCCACAACCCGCCTCTTTAATCATCTGATGGCCGTCACTTTCCCTATGTAGGAAGGCAACCACGGGGATCCCTGACGCCATGAACCCTACAATTTTTCCAGGATAGACAGGTGTTTTATTTTTGCTGTTCAAACACGCTACCCCCACATCCACGTCCTTAACCAACTCAGGATAATCCTCTTTAGGAACAAAAGGCTGAAATTTCACATTATCAAGCCCGTAGTGTACAACCAGGTTCTGTGCCTCATTTTTCGCACTTCCCTCTCCCACGATCAGAAAACAAATCTCCGAAATGTCTCGAACCTCTCTGGCTACCTCTATTAGAAAATTAAGCTGTTGTGAAGGCCCTAATATCCCAGCAAGCAAGAAAATGAATTTCCCCTCCAGCCCGTAACGCTGTAAAAATATCCCAGCACCTTTTGATTCTTTGTAAGAAGACAAATCAATCCAGTTGTGGACTGTTGATACCTTATTCCTAGGAACATTCTTTGCATTAATTAAGTATTCCGCATTCTGCTTCGAATGTGTAGTGATCTGATCGGCAGAGGAGTACGCCTTGTTTTCAAGGCGTTCAAAAAAACCAATTAAGAGCGAATTCCTCAAGATACCTAAATCAATGGCGTTTTGGGGGAAAATGTCTTGAATGTTTACGATAAAACGAGCCTGGTACAATCGTTTGACCATTCTCCCAAGGATAGTGAGTGTCAGTGGAGGGCTATACATGATCACGACGTCTACTTCTTGGGGACCTGACTTTCTAAGTTTTCTGAAAAATAAAAACGGCAACAACAATTCTCCGATTCCTCGGATTAGATAGCTACTCGTCCGATAGTGCAAAGTGTTTACCCTCAAAACCTTAACCCCGTCTACTTGTGGACGTGTTGTGGAATGCCTATTTGCCAGAAAGACGTGTCTGGGATACGACACCACGACAGTGACTTCATGTCCTCTCCGGACCAATCCTTCAGCCAACTCCTGGATCATATAGGAGATTGACCGTATTTCAGGAGGATACTGATCCGTAATCAATAAAATGTTCACAGAGAAATAATGAATTCGATGCCAGATCTATCAACGTTCCACGACATTCCAAATATCCCAATAGCGGGAGTCAAAGCGGATATCGTCGTCTTGAGATTCTTCGATAGTGGCAGTAGAAAAAAAGGCCACTTGCGTATCGGTAGTCAAGGACTTGAACCCATTGGCAAAGCCGGAGGGAACGCAAAGAACGGCGGGTTTGTCGGCGGATAGAACAAAGCTGTGCACCTCACTGTCCCGGCTAGGCGTCTTCCAATCATCTATCTGAACCGCTCCAACAATAGCTGCACCCTGAAGGACAAATACATACTTAGTCTCGTGCCGATGTGCATGCCATGCACGTACGAATCCAGCCTGATGGTTGCTCACAACGTAAAATCGTTTGACGTCATCAAAACTAAAGTCGTTAACAAACGATAGTTGACCGCGATCATCAATCCTAGTCTCTCCTTCAATCAGTCTCGGTTTGCTCATAGCCCATCCTCTCTAAAAGAACGTCGGATGTCCAGATGGTAGTCCGCTGGTCTATGGCGATGAAAAGCTCCTTCCCGAAGACGCTTTGAGAGATCTGCTGTCATACGTTCTGATGCCCGCCCGTCTCCTAATGGATTCTCCCATTCTTTGCCGTACAGGGACTCCAACTTGGCATAAACCATCTCCACCGGATAATCCTCTGGTTGAGCTGGGTCATACTTTACACTTGAACCCACATCATAAACCTGAGGGCGCTCTGTTGATTTGCGGATTTGCAACGAGGGCACCTGTAAAACACAGGTTTCCTCGACTACGGTTCCCGAATCGGTGATGACCCCGCGTGAGTTGGTCATCAGAACTAGCATCTCCTCATATCCGATAGGATCCACCATAATCACGTTTGGAGGCACCTCCAATCCATTCTCCTTCAATACCTTTTGCGTGCGGTAACTGGCGGTGAAATAGACCTTTCGATCAGTGGCACCAACAAGACCAAGAATATGCTTAAATGACTCCAACAAATGGACATTCTCACGCCGATGGCACGTCATTAAATAATACTGGCCGGGTTCTATATCCCTATCTCTAAAGAAGGTATCGCTACCCAATTCGTCATAGTAGTCTTTCTTATCGTAGTAGTACTTGTTAAGAACATCCACGATTGGATTCGTAGTCAATACAATATTTTCAGGATTCAATCCCTCCGCGATGCCCTGCTGTTTATATTCCTCATAGTACGTGTATATAACATCGGAAAGATGATCAATAGTCGTGCGATACTTCTCCTCCGGCATGCGCCAGTCGTAGGATCGCATACATCCTTCAATATGCACAATCGGAATGTCCAACTGTGCAGCGGCCAAGCACCCCATGACCGTATTAGTGTCGCCCAGAAAAACCACCGCCTCCGGCCTGAAGTCCCTCAGAACTGGGTATAGACTGGCGATAACAGAAGAACTTATCGCTGCGTCGGTCTCACCACCAGCATTCAATTCAATTTCCGGCGGTTGAACACTTAGTTCCCTGAAAAACATGTCTTTTAGGTTGTCAGAATAGTGTTGGCCGGACCAGATAAAACGAACGTCAAACTCCGGATCTGAGCGGATCGAATTGAGCACTAAGCTAGCTCTGATAACATCGGGTCGTATCCCTAGGACAAAAGCAAGTCGTTTCTTTTTCATAAGTTCAGTATTGTATTAAAATGGGAAGACAAATCTCCACACCGTCCTATCAAGTTTACCCAAAACGTTATACAACGTCGCGCATCTCCAACAACAACTCCCGTATGGCTTTTTGCATTGGGAAATCGTGTCCACAGAGTTTATTGATTTCAACATAGCGGGTCTTTAAAACACGATTGATCGATCCCCCAGGGGCTAAGACGGATCTGATTTTGACTGGCTGATCGAATTCTGACTTCAAGATATGCAAAAGCTCCTCTTTTGACACCACCCGATTAGGACAAAAATGGTGAATGGGGCCCTCATTTCGGATCGACTCAAAACGCTGATTTAGGATTATGAGTTGGAACAACTGAGCCAACTGGAGAGTAGTGACTCCATTCCATAGGTGATCCTTATATCCTAAAACCTCCGTACCCGGCTTCTGGGCTAGGAACCATTCTACGAGTCCTTCTTTTTTGTAGGGGTGAGGTCCAATAATTGAGCATCGGAAATTTAAAACATCTGGAGCGATCACCTCCCCCTGGGCCTTGCTCTTTCCATAAATATCTATACAGCTAATAGGGTCGTCCTCTGAACATGTTCCGGCGCCATCAGAAAAGACGGCATCAGTTGAGACATGTATTATCTTGGCACCTATTTTATTCGCCAAATCGGCGAGGGTATGGGGAAAGATGGCGTTGACTGCTTCCGATCGACGCACCGACTCCACATTGCTCTCATCTATTGCTGATCTGAGGATCCCAATGCAGTTGATCAAATAGTCGAAAGGCCCATGTTCTTGCACGATCTGCTGCAGGCCGCTTAGACCGTTTTTGACATCAAAATAGAAGGTGCCCGGGACATCACCTCTACAGGTTCCAACTGTGGTCAACTCCTCGCAACGTAGTAGGACCCTTTCCACCATGTGTCCGAGCCCGCCCCTTGTACCGAGAATTAGTACCACACTCATTTAAAAGAATCTCAAATCCGGCAACGGCACCAACCAGATTCCCTGAAACCAACTTTCCTTGGATCGAATCAAATCGGCATAATTCCAGGCCGATACAAAAACGTACTCTGGAGGATCAATTTGTAACTTGTCAGGGAAAACTATAGGCGTGTGTGTCCCGGGCATAAGTTTGCCGGCCCGCAGTGGTGATGCATCAACCATGGCCTCTAGATAATCCATCTTGCAGGCATTTACCCACAATGTGGCCTTCCCTGCAGCACCATAGCCCCAAATCCTACTATTGTGACTTAGACGTTCTAGTGTCTCCCGCACGACTGCAATCTTCCGATCTACATGCTGTCCGAAGTGGATCCAGGTGTCTGGATTGTCCAAGGCCTTGGATTTTTCATATTCCAGTATATCGGTCACACCTGGCTGCTCTTCACCCACATCAAGTGCGGCGGTCACACGCAATGACCCGCCATGCATGGGCCACCGCTCCGCATCAACGACATGGAAGCCAAACCGCTTTAACAAGACCTGTAAACTTGACAGGGAATAGAAAGTCAAATGCTCGTGGTATAAGGTGTCCCACTGGATCATTTCCAGGAGATCCCCCGCATACATGAACTCCAAGCAAAGTCGACCCTTTGGTTTCAAGACCTTCCGGGCGGCTTCTAGAATAACTTCTGGGTGAGCATTGTGGGCAAAGGCATTGCTCCCAGTCACTACGTCAGCTTGGCCCACACGATCGACAATTTGCTCTGCCATGGCATTATCGAAATAGCCAGTCAAAACATCGAGTCCCTTTGCTCGGGCTATTTCAGTAATGTTTTCAGAGATGTCGACGCCGCAACTCTGGATATCCAACTCCCCGAGCGGGGTCAGTAGAACACCGTCGTTGCAGCCGAACTCTACCACCAATTGGGGTTTAAATTTTTCCTGTAGCCATTGAGCATAATTGTGAAAATGCTCAACTAGGGGCCCAACCGTGCTAGAGGAAAAGGAGTAGTCCTGAAAAAGGATCATGGGATCTACAACATCCAGAATCTGTACCAAACCACATGCACGGCATACATACGTACTCAACGGATACTTATTCTCGGAAGAGATCGCCTCAGTTCCGGGCAAAAAACCCCCGGCCAGCGCCATTTCTCCTAGATCGAGGAACTGTTCTAGTTCGGTACTTTCACATCCGCGACAGGTCATGTGTGGTAGAAGCCTTGTCCTTGTAGTAACGAATATGCTTGGGGGCCATATTCAAAAATCTTTTAATAGGGTATTTCAGATATTGCACAAATACCTTGGGTCGATAATAGAAACTCGACTTGCTCAGTAGGTCGCTTCTTTGAACAAGTGTATAGGGCACCTCGTGAAATGTTTTGGCCAAAAACTTTAGATAGTAAAGTTGTTCCATAATGATTGCAAACCCATCTTCGCTGAGCGGCATTTCTCTGAGCAAACTGATCTTAATTGCCTGAAATCCATTGGTGCAATCGAGAATGGGGACCCCAAATAGGAACCGGGCTAACTTGTTGCCTATCACAGAAATAATGACTCGGAAAGCTGGCACTCCTTGAGCCTCTCCGCCACTAACATAGCGAGATGCCTTGATCACATCCACTCCATCAAGCATTTTCTCAACAAACGCGCCAATGTATCGGGGGTCATTGGTTAAGTCACTGTCCATGAATAGGGCATAACAAAAACCCTCTTCAGACGCCCTGTCAATCCCTTTGCGAACAGCTCCTCCATAACCTATATTTTCTACATAAGAAACCACTTGTAGATTTGCATACTCTGATAACAGACTGTTCAGAATGGTACCAGTTTTATCAGTGCTACCGTCGTTTACCGCAATCAACGAAGTACGGTATGGGAATTTATCCAGAGCTTCACACAAAACTCTAATACAACGCTCCACGCCAAGCTCCTCATTGTAGATAGGTACAACGATACAAAAACTCAACTTTGAACTCACGATCGGTCCTCCTTTACTTTTTGCCAGAAGCCCCCCAGCCCCAAATATGATGAAAAAGTGCCGAAGTTAGGGAAACATGAGCAATGGTATGTTAGATGGCTGATGGGATTTACTCGAAAAGACACCGGATAAGATTTCTCCCTGTGTCTTGTACATGACCCTGATTGTCAATCAGACAAATGGGGCTTGTGCATCTCTAGATAGCTGTGATTGGCATAGCGAGGGTTGTTGAGATCCTTAATTCTCCCATTTTTCACTAGTTCTCTGACCTCTTCAATCCCATCATCTATTGAAAAACGAGGGGAGAAGTTTAATTCCTGTTGTGTCTTTTTCCCACTAACTTGGTAATTTCGTGCATCTTGAAACTTCATTTCCGTTTTCTGTATCACCACATCGGGAAAATGAGTCTGAACCTGGTGCGCCAGGTCTAAAATTCGCATGTTCTGGCTATTCAAATTGTAGATACCGACATGATCAGTCTCCATATTTTCGGCGATCATGATTCCCACATCACGAACGTGCAGCAACGGTCTATACTGTCTGCCACCAAAGACAGTAATTTCGCCCTTAGTAGCTGCCCGCACCGTCAAAATATTCACGATCAGGTCGAGTCGGACACGTGAAAATAGGTCGCCCACACCGAAAAGGGTACCCAGACGAAATATGATGGCATTCTTATCCTTAAGATATTCTTCTGCTGCCAACTTCGTCGTTGCATAGACTGAAAGAGGATTGACCGGAGAGTTCTCGTCTAACAACCCATCCTGTGCCCCGTACACCGAGCAAGTGGACAAAAAGACAATGCGCCCATCAAAGTTTTGGGCAAGCCATCCAACAGAATCCTGGTTGAGCTCCACACTCGTCTCCGGGTTTAAAGAACACGCCCCATCTCCTACCAATGCTGCCAACCATATAACCACATCTGCCCACTTCAGATGTGCCATAAGCTTTTCCCGATCTCGAATGTCACCATAAACGAAATCAACAGGCTTGCGGAACGCTTCCTCATAAAGAAGTGAATCGTAAACGCGGACCCGATACTTTTTTTTCAAGAGTTCATCAGTGAGAGCCCCACCTACATAGCCAGCACCGCCCACAACTAGAACTTTCATATCCGACTCATTGCTTTTTCTGAGTTCATGAGAGCCACCAGACCCAATTATGATTACTGTCAGTAACTTTGTAAAACAACTCACAAACTGCGCTGGACAATCCAGGTGATGGGATAAGTTGTAAGTTCAAAACCTTATATTGTCAGCCTCTTGCTTCCAAACGACTTCTAATCCGTGGATAAAGTTCCTCTCTCGCTCTTCTTAGATCCTCCTCATTATCAATCTCGATCCAAAGCAAATTTTCACAGAATAGTGAATATACCGGATACCCCTGCGTGCTCAATGAAAATACGCACTCCTCATAATGACGATTGTACTCACCACTTTTGTATTCTTCCTCAGCCTTCTCAAATAGCTGGGATAAGAATTTTCTAGAGAACCTAGAAATCCCCACTAATTCACCCAGAGCACGCCGTTTACTTTCACCAGAGATATCCTTTCCCAATTCCACAACACGTTGTTCTTCATCCACACAAATGTAGACTTCATCGCCCGACTGACTCACATCCGCCGTCAGCAGACAATCTCTAAACGGGGATTCCAACATAATCGGCATAGCTTTAGGATCATAGAGTAAATCAGATTCGAGGAGTATGATTTCACTGTTCCCGATCGCATCTCTTGCTTTCGAAAGAGAGTACATACTGCCAGTAGTCTGATACCGGTTATTTTCCACATAGGTGATCTTCAATCCCTGGTATTCCCTTCCAAACTGATGCCGGATGACTTCTTGAAGAAATCCTACAACTAAAATCACTTCACTGATCTGGTTGGCCTTGAGGGCTTCCAGGGAGTACCTCAGTATGGGCTTCTCTCCTACCAAAATTAAGCCTTTTGGGATAGTTTTTGAGAGAGGATGCAACCTCCTTCCCATTCCGGCTGCTAACACTACGGCTTTCACACTATACTCCCCAAGTGTACAAACAGCCGTTCAATGTCATCTTCCGTGACATTACCCATGTGGGCGATACGAAACATTGTCTTGGAGAGATCTCCCTGTCCGGCATAGATCACAAATCCCGCTTCGCGCAGAGGGTCATGTAGCTGCCTGTATAGAGTATTCGGGGGTAATTGGAAAGCTGTAAGAGAACATGCCAGCATACCTGATGCGAGATGGCGGCTTAGACCCGCATCATGGGCTCTATCCCGGATCAAAGAAGCAAGCCCTTGATAATGTTCTTTGCGAGCCACCTGCCCACCTACCTCTTCCAATTCTTCCAAAGCTTCATTCAAAGCATAAAAAATATGGACAGCATGGGTGAAGGGAGATAATCCCCTCTCCTGCTCTTGCCAATAACCTGACAAATCTAAGTAAACAGATCGAGGGTTCTCTGCTTTGAGACCAGCAAATGACGTGCGTCTACCGACCACAAACGATACACCAGGAGCACCATGCAAACACTTGTTGGCCGAAGCGGCACAGGCTGTGATACCCCATTCGTCGAAACGAATATCTTCAGAGCCAAAGCTACTCACGGCATCTATTAAAAGCGCTTTTTTGTGACGCCTACAAAGCACACCCACTACGGCTAAATTATTTAGACGCCCGGTCGTAGTTTCATGATGTACGGCGGCCACATGACTTATCGCTCCATCATCGGCAAGCTGAGCTTCAATTCTTGCCACATCTAATTCTTCGCCCCACTGATGAGCCACCGCCACATGTTCAATCCCATGCGTCTGAGCTATCCTCTTAATCCGCTCCCCATAGACACCATTTTCCACAACGAGTAGTTTCCCATTGGGAGGAACCAAACTAGTGATCATGGACTCCACTGCTAATGTTCCAGAACCAGTTAGCAACACACTGCCATAGTCCTTTTTCGAAAGCTTGTACACGCCGAGAATTGCGGACCGAATATTGCTTTGTAGTCTTGAAAACTCGGGTTCTCGGTGACAAAGATCGGGCTTTGTAAGAGCACTTCGAACTCGCGATGTCAGATTCACGGGACCAGGATTAAGTAGAACGAGCTTGTCTTCCATTTTGTTTTACACTGATCTGCAAGTGTACGGCCGTGTGATGCTAGCCATACAAATGATCTAGGATCTTAAATATCTCAGTTATAGAAGACCTTTGGCGAAATCGGTAGCTCTCTCAATGTCGGGCAGATAATTTACATCCAACCAATGCCCACTGATATACACCACACGAATAGGACGGTTACGAGCGACCAGATCATTCAAAAGATCAGTCATGCTAAGATTTTGGACATCCTTTCTCTGTCTGAGATGGGTAATCGATTCTCGGACCCAATCTCGTCCTTCTCCTTTGACACGCAAAACACCAATCCACTGCCCATGAACCTTGTTCTGATTGTCTTCATTCACATCACTCAAGGCTTCGATCAATTCGATTTTTGCCCCGAACACTCCGCGATCATCAGGCCTAGAACATATTACATAATCCCCTTTAACACCCTGTTCCAACTTAGCCGAAACATTCGAGTCCACGACAACAGTCAACAAAGAATCCGTTGCCAAGAGATCACGAATAATGTATCCGCGCATTAGAAGGTCTCCATAAAAAATCAGAGTATCTTGTCGGACAAAATCCAAAGCATGAACAAGAGACATCAGATCCTTGTAGGTGTCATAATCTGGATTTCTAAGCAGTTGAATGTCAGGAATGTCTATTGTCTCTGCCTTGTAACCGCCCACAACCACAACATCTTCAATCCCGTGACTTTTCACCTCCTCTACAAGTCGTTGCAAGATTGATTGTCCGGCAATAGAGATCATCGCCTTGGGCTGAGTAGAAGTCAGCTCAGTCAATTCTTCGCCTCGCGAGGCAGCTAGTATGATTGCATTGTTTTTCTTGCGAGGGCCTGCCGTTAAATATTTCTCTTCAGCCTCTAAGAGTTCACTCACACCTTGCAAACGAAAGACTTCCTGGAGACGAGCTACATGATCCTCAATATTCGTAACCGATTGTTCCTCGTAGATTGTTTTTGCCACATGCTCCATAGCAGCTATGGCTCCGCGAAGCAGATGATTAGCCCAAATCAGAGTGCTAATGTGGAGTTTAGCAAATAGTTCGATTGGCGCACTGTAGTATGTCGTCGGCACAACGATCAAGGGAGCACGATTAGCCCATTCGGTAGCAAAACTGACTATCTCACTGGGACTGCTCTTTTTGCTGTGTATTAGTATTGCATCAGCTCCAGCCTGCCGGTACGCTTCTGCACGTTTGAGTGCCTCTGCGAGATCCCAACCAGCGATGAAAGCCTCAACACGAGCTACAATACAAAAATCGCTATCTTGTTGTGTATCCTTACCTGCTTTGATCTTACCGCTAAACTCGTCTATTTCTGCGAGAGGCTGGGCGTCACCCCGAATAAAACTGTTGGCCTTCGGAAACAGTTTGTCCTCGATACAGACACCGGCAATACCACGCTGTTCAAGTTTTTTTACTAAGCGGCGCATATTGTTGAAATTCCCGTAACCGGTATCACCATCTAAAAGAATGGGGATTTGAGTTGCATCACTCATGAATTCAAGAATTTCTAAAATCTGAGTCCAGCTTGCCTCATTACTATCACGTACACCCATGGATGCAGACATACACAACCCACTTGCCCAAATACCTTCGAACCCAGCCTCCTCCACAATTTTGGCACTAAGACCATTGTGCGCTTCGATGAGGAAAGAGAGTTCCGATAACTCCAACAGTCTTCTCAAGCTTCCCGTCTTATTCATTAGTTGTTTATCCAATGGCTGTCACAAACAAAACAATGTATGTGTCGACTAGGAACAATCCACTAAGACAACCCTGTCTCCGAAAAATATCGCCTCTCAATCGTAAACCTAAAGGAACCGCCATAACCCGGTTATTCAACGATAAAAATCCCACGTCGCATCGAGTAACCCTTTTTATCCTAGCAGGGTTTTATTTTCGCTACACTCTAGCCTGAACCATTCGGCAAATAGATTCAACCCGTTCCACCAGGAGGCAAGAGGATATTCACTAACTCCTTGCTATAGTAAGGCCTAGCTGTGGACAACCGGGACCCGTAACCAATGATTGGAACAATCGCTTCGTGAAGTGAACCGTGAGACCGAACCTTAACTTCAGTACGAGCCGAGGGGAATTCACCGAACACTGTTTGGGAATCTGCGAGAAGTACCAAATCGCCAATACGATCAGGATACAGATGATGTTCCACAACGGCTTCCTGGCGGGTCAATACTGTGTCAATTTCCGACACCTCCTCCAAACATTGTTGAGCACCTGATAAATTTTCTATTTGCCGCAAATGTACGTACGCGGCACCAGCACAATTCCCATGGTGAACAATATGACGATCCTTAATAACAGGGACGACTTCGGCATCTATGCCGACATCCATCAAAATTTTGGCCGGGTTCAAGCCAATCGTCTTGGCATTGATCCCATGATCGGCTGTAATCGCAATATCACAATCACCAAACTGGTTAACAAATCTTCCCAGAAGCTTGTCAATTTCATGCAAGTGGCGCTGCGATTCTGAATGATCACATGGATACGTATGCATTACATAATCAGTTGTGCTGACGTACGCAAAAGCCACATCGGGATAATTCCCCATAACGGCCAGGCTCGCCTCCATTAGCCACAGATTGACCTCGACGCTGTATATATCCGGCGGTGGTCCTATTAAGTGCACCAGCCAAGCGGGTGGATTCTCGGCTGAAATGGAAACAACAGCTCCTCTAGACAACAAAGTACGAAGCTTTTCCTTAGATGTCAGAAACGCCGAACTCAACCCCTGTTTCCTCAATCGTTCGAATACTGTTGGAGTCTGTATGTACTCAGCTGATTCCATGTACACACCTAGACCTAGTCCTGCATCAAAGAAAAAATTCGAAGTAATGCCATGTATGGCAGGAAACGTTCCGGTGAGAATCGATGTATTGTTGACATTGGTGACAGTGGGGAAAACAGCGTGACCGTTGGTCTTCCAGCCTGCTTTGGCCATTGTATCCATGTTGGGAGTATCGCTTGCATCAAGATACTCTGGTCCACATCCATCAAGGCAAAGAATCAGCGCTGGCCTAGTCATATCAGATGGATGGGCTATGGCTCAATGGGGGAAAATCCCGTATTCATGTATGCCAGCCGTGGGTCCGAATCATAACCTAAATTGCTGTAGTCTACCCCCGTCACTGCCAGAACTTCTTTGGAATCGTGGAGCTGCCAAGGATCGTAGAAAAGGGCTGGGTGGTTCATCCTGGTAAGAAAGCGCAAAATCCTTTTTTTTCGATAATCCATGTGATTGGTCATAACAATCACGCAATCAGCATTCTTGAATCCATCCAGCAAATCATTAATCGGCTGCATTCCCGCTAATCGAATACTTTCTTCGCTCACTACCGGGTCGTGTGCCGACAAATTAATCCCCTTTTCCTGGAGACAATTTGCAACAACAACTGAGGGAGAAAATCGAATGTCAGTCGTCTCTGGGTGTCCCTTAAACGCCATGCCTAAAACAAACACCTTGGACTTTTGCAACGCCTTTTTCTTCCCCTTTAAAAAGTGTGTGACTTTTTCAGCCACATGAACCGGCATCATATCGTTCACTTTGCGAGCGTGAAAAACAATATCGGGGTGGTATCGTAGATCACGGGTGCAATGAAGTAGAATGTGCGGATCTTTTGTTAGACAATAGCCCCCTACCCCAGGGCTAGGATATGGGATATCACCCCTTTTATAACCTTCGTTGGCTGCTGCAATAGCTTCTACCGGATCTACATTGAATCCATCGCAGATTAATGCGGCTTCGTTTGCAAAACCAAATATCACATCACGATAAGTGTTATTGAATAGCTTGACCAGTTCAGCGGCTTCGAGACTACTGACACCTACAATCTGCGGGGAAATGACTCTAAAAATTCGTTCGGCTTTCTGAACGCTCTCCGTGTCATACCCTCCGATAACCTGTGGGATTTCGGTGATTTCAGTGATAGCGCTTCCTTCTATCGTTCTCTCCGGGGCAAACACAACCGAAAAATCTTTACCTACCTCTAGATGGCTGGATTCTTCCACAAGCGGAATGAAAAAGTTCCTTGTCGTTCCAACGGGAACTGTTGAACGCAAAACAATGAGATTCCCCGGTTCCAATATTCTTCCGAGAGAATCGGCAACTGCTTTGACGTATTCCAAACCAGGAACTTTCGTTGGCCCCACCGGAGTACCGACAGCAACGATGTAGGTTGTGGCACGCATATTTTTAGAATCTTTGAAAAATTTAAAATTCTTGTTAGCGTGCTTTTTTAAAAGCTCTGGGAGACCTTTTTCATGGATATCACAATGACCATTTTTGAGGTGATCTATGGTTTTTTCTCGGGGTTCAACCCCTAAAACTTCGAACCCATGATCAGCCAGCACCACTCCAAGAGTTACCCCTACGTAACCAAGCCCAAAAATTCCGATTTGACCTCGGACTGGATTCTTTTCACTCATACACGAACGATTCTCAGAAAAACAATTTAACGCACTTCCATGAAACAGCAGAAACGATTAACCCATATAGTACTGACTCTTGAGGGACCATCGCTTTCTCTTCCCCACCTACTTGCTCATCTTTATTCTGTAGGTAGTAATTATAGAGAACAGAGATTTTTTGCTATCGATCTCACCGGATTATCTTGGAATGCTTAACTGTGTCTGGTGCAAGTCAATGATGATCATTGTCTCGCTCAATACACCGCGAGAATATCTTTACTCGCTTTCTCTTTGAATTTTTCTATCTTTAAGGATTTGTTCTGCAATGGTGAAATCAAACTCATCATCGATATCAACCACGGCCCCTTTCGTCACAAGTGGAAGAACATTGTCCCCTAGTATAGATTTTTTTTGATCGATAGTTTTCTTCCAAACTACCCCAATGTTCGCGTTCGTTTCAAAAACTTTCGGAAGTATCTGCCGAGGGGCATTGTAGGGTTCATGAATATTATCCAGCGAGAGAAGAGGGGTCAAAAAATCCCCATCTTGTTTCCACATTTTGTAAGGGGATTGATGGGGTTCGTTAACAGATCTCACGCTGTCGGAATTCGGCTGATCGCAAAGATGTTTAATGCCATCTTCGATTTCTTCGACAGTTCGGAGAGGACCGGTGGGTCTTAGATGAACCACAATATCAGGACTGTAATTTTCATTCTCTACAAACCACTTAAGACAATGTTCAACAACAGGAAAATCCGGAGTGAAGTCCTCTGCAAGCTCAACGGGTCTCAAGAAGGGTACCTCCGCACCATATTTTTCTGAGATATCACCAATCTCCTGACTATCTGTGGAAACCACGATGCGGTCGATGTGTTTCGATTGTTGCGCAACGAGGATACTATGTGCCACCAGAGGTATCCCTGCTAACAATTTTAAATTCTTGTGCGGAACACCTTTAGATCCCCCTCGTGCTGGAATCAATGCCATGACATTCCAATTTTTATACACTAATCAATTCCCTAACTCTCTGTTTCCCAATTAAATCTAGGGGTCCCGTCTTTGTGTGTTGCAAAACGTCCACGGTAATAATCGCGGTTCAATAGCTCTTCATTTGTGAGTTGTCGATCTGGCTGACCAAGCAACCTCTGATAGTCAGGAATGGCCTCTTCAATTTCCTCCCATTGCTCGTCCTTTGACCTCCGAGAAAACTCATGAAGTTCTTTAACCTGCTGTGGGGTGACCGAAATCGGACCATCTTTCGTCTCAGCAGCCGGCCTCAATGTGAAGTGTCGTTCTACATAATTGGCCCCCAAAGCAATAGCAACTTTTGATGCGCAAATTCCATCTCTTGCAACATGGGTATGATCGGACCAACCCACCTCCTTGGAATATCCCCTAAGGTATTCCAAACGTGAAAGATGACAGTTGTCGAGCGTGTTTGGATAGCTTGTAACGCAATGGAAAAAAACAAAATTAGTTCCCTCGAGCACCTTGGCCGCGTCCTTGAGTTCCTGTCCCATTGTGGCTCCCGTCGAGACAAACAAAGTGTCAAAGGATTGGATAAGTTCTTGTAGAAAAGGAAGACTGGCACAATCATAGCTTGCTATTTTAACCATTTGCTGAAACCAGGGGAGACTTGATACTTCCCTAATCGTGCCAATCGTGAATACTGTAGTGAACGGGACTAGGGAAACTTTTCGACACTCCTCAATGAACCAACGGTGGTCCTCCAAAGACAGTTCGAGGGACTCTAAACGATTGTATTCAAGTGCAAAAGGCCTTTTGATAACGGCAGTAGTTCCGTCGGCCTTCGTTGCTCCCAGTTCAAATCGTTCCCTCCTTGTGAGATCCTTAACCCACATGGATTGTATTTTCCCGTAAGATGCACCATTCTCAGCTGCACTGTGAATCATCTCCTGTAAAAGACAGCGATCCCCTTTGTGGTTCTGACAAAATTCGGCAATTATTTTCACCATCTTCACACAAGCTTTTTTTGGACAAGAAAATCGGCGATTATCCTTGCACTATATTGAATGCCATCCAGGGTCTTAAACTCCTCCAAGAGTGTACGATTTTGCTTATCTATTTCTTCTCTCAGCATTTTTGTTTCCGAAATGATTTCTTCGAATGTTTGATCAGTGTGAACAATACCTAATTTTAATCTAGCTACGGTAGCTATATTGAAATAAATTTCTGGATCATCACTCGGATCATGGGGTGGGGTAACAATAGGAGTATCACAAATGTGGGAAAGCCAAATGGACCCCCACCCGCAACGGGCATAGTGAAAAAGAATATTCGGATGCGATACGATGTGTGGTGAAGCCCTCACCGAACTCTTGGTAATAAGTGTAGAGTTAGAATAGATGGTTGTGTTCCAATCCTGCACCCCCGAATAGAGGTGTCTCAACCCAGGTATACCGGTCTCTGTTATGTAAATCCCTTGCTCAATATTGTCTGTGTTGTGCTCCTGTACTCTGACATGTGGGGGAGAATACCATTCGTTTGCGACTCTAGCTCGTTCCGGATAAAAAGGACCAGGCTGAGCCATGATGTGCAAAGTTTGATAGCGCTCGATAGTCTCCGCAATTACAAGAGCCTCTTCCATCTGCTTTTTGTCAATGTCGCAAGTACCCGGAGGAAGTTCGATGGTTCTCTTCAAAATCTCAGATGTGTGCCCAAAAGTAACATTTATGCTTGGCGATGTGTGGAAAAGAAGTCTCGGAGATCGGGCTAGCTCAAGAACAATATCATTTCCCTCAAGAATGCTAGCGTTGCCCTTTAAATCCTGAACTCGGACCTTCCCGCTCAAATGAACTCTAGCCTCTTGGCTTTTCGATTCAAAGCGACGGATCCAAGTATCCAAAGAGTTTGCATAAGTACCATTGCCATACAAGACAGACTGCAGGATTTCCCCGAGTTCTAAATCTAAATAAATTTCAGAGGCATGACCATACCTGCCAAACTCCTCAAGTAGAATATTTTTTTGCCTCTCCCCATATATCCAGGGAAGAATGATACCCAACCGCTCCTGCCCACAACGTTTCAGCTCTTCATTGACACCAAGAGCTATTTCTGTGGTCCGTAGATAAGGATTGGTCCCATAGGAGAAGTTAAGTACCACAAGTTTCATGAAGTTCTAGCAATCTTTTAAATAATTGAAGTTAACCATTTAGCAAGCCAGGAACCGCCCAACAGAAACATCGAACTGTCACCAAAATCTCAGCTTACATCGCAAAAAAAATGAGATCACAACACGGCATTTCTGGATATCCTAAGGAAAAGGACAATCTATCCCCTTGGGACGGATCTGATGCATTCTAAGTAACTTTAACCGCCCTCGATTGACTATCGAAGTGTCGTTGAACCACCTTCGAGATGTTCTTGTTAGCCTCGCAGGTATCGAGACAAAACTTGTGACAAGCATCTCTCCGTTTACCCTTCAAGTCAACAAAGTCACCATTTCTAATATCGCGTAAGACTGCCCTCAACTCATCTATGCTTTCTACATGCACAGAAGCGTCAAGAACTTTGTACATGTCATCCTCATAATCGGTATCTTGCAAATTGTACGAAATGATATTTTTCCCTAGCAACATGGCGATAAACCCTACCGTACTTTGCTTTTGAACAACATAGTCCGAAGCGAGTACAAGATGGGCATTATGTTCGTCTCCACGAAAAACAGTTTCGATTAGTAGTCGCTCCCCCAGACTCTCAAGGTTGGACTTGAAAGCTACCGGATCTTCCTTCCTGGTCTTAGGATGAAACTTCAGTACGAAACACGCATCTGCGATGGCAGCATCTATTTCCCCAACGACCCGCAACACCTCTGTCCTCTGGGCTTCTGAAAATGATGACGGAGACAGAAAAAAAGAAAACAACATACTATTGTTTTTGATTCCTAGATTTTCTCTAAACCTTTCCCGCTCAATCGTGTCAAAAGTTTTTCTTACGTGGGACAAGGTGTCGTAATTAGGGTTACCAGTTACAGTAATCTTTCCTTCGTCAATACCCAATACTCTGCAGTTGTCTTTTATCTTGTGACCCGACACAGTGAAATAATCAACCTTGCTAAAACCCTGTAAAAAGTTCTGCGCCCGGTACCCCATCAACCTATCAACAACAAGTTGCTTGGGGTAAAATTGGGTCATCTGCCCTAAAAGGCGCGGAAGAAACCGACCTCCTAGAAGGGCATCTATCGACAACAGAACTTTGTGAAGAAGCGAATTGCTGCTGTCCCAACCTCTATATCGCTCTTTCTCAAGTGTAAGATCTACATCTATCAACTCCGTTGTGTTGTGACATGTCAACGACGGCATCACACATGACAAGACGTACCACACAGGTCGATTGTCCCAGGGAAGAATTACAAAATCATATTGTTTTCTTAGAACCAAGCCCCAACACCACGCGGCTAACCACAAGCAAACCCTATGCGGAACACTGTTGCTGCGAGCTATCAAATATCTGAACCCTGCGGGAACCCAACGTACTTCAACCTGACATCCGCTAAGGCTCTCTACGACTGTTTCTTGATACGTCAACACCACAACATCAAAACCATCTTTAGACAGTTGTGGGACAAGCAACTTCATATAATCAAACAAATAGTAGGACCAGAAATAGGGTATCAAGATTCTCTTTCTTCGCGATTTCCCATCTGCTATCTCATTGCCATTCATAATGCTCAATCAAACTACCCTGCAGACTTTTTTGCTTTATCACACTCTTTTGACAGGACGGACAGCACACGATCTAGATTCTTACCATCGGAAAATCCTATGTATTCATCAAATATGCCGGGGGATGGAGGCAGCAACGATATTGGCCCCTTTATGTGCTCTTGAATCAAGAGGACAAACTCTTCTGGAGAACGAGCAAGAACGAACTCAGACAAGACATCCCGATACTGTAAATTTTCTGGATATTTGTCAACGATCTCACC
The DNA here is from genome assembly GCA_036338435.1 of Acidobacteriota bacterium. Taxonomy (GTDB): domain Bacteria; phylum Acidobacteriota; class UBA6911; order RPQK01; family JADFOI01; genus JAPYTY01. The sequence continues at coordinate 99,828 of JAYZCG010000014.1, read as the reverse complement.
GAAATACGGAACAATGACAACTTTGTTAGCCATACGTGCCTGAAGCATAGTTGTTGAATTTAAACCCACGACAAAGTGTGACGCGAGGATGAGGTCCATTGCGTCCTCATCCTCCCCTGCAACAACCAAATTGTCGAGTTCTTCCAGAGAAGATCCTGATTTCTCAACTGCTCCACGCACGTAATCTTGCCAGTCATTCGACCACTTGAGCTTAATAACAAACCGAATCGTGGGATTGTCCTTTGCAAGCTTTGCAAAAGCAGAATGAACATTGTTGAAAAGTGTAATAAATCCTCTTGTCCCATCGGGACAGAACCCCCCGTCGTATCCGATGTTGTCACCACTGACAGGCATGTGCCTGAAGGAAAAAAGGGTCACCTGCTTACACGTGTCAGTATTTTTTGTCTCTCTAACCCTTTTCAAGAGTGTATCAGTCTGCAGTGCACCGGTCACATATATGTCCTCGGGGCAACAAACATCGAGATCACATAGCAATCTCTTCATATTCTCGTTGTAGACACAGATAGCATTACCAAAGAATCTCGTATGCAGATTCAGAGTTTCATACTTTCGTTTCCATTTGTCATTAAAACGAGTGTCTTGCTTACTCTCTCGATTTAAATCAACAAATGGGATGTGGGTCGCCTTACATGCCTTGGCAATAAGTTTGTTCTGAATGTACATATAGTTACATGTCAGTACACAATCAAAACCGAGATGAGCGGCTAGTCTTGGAATCAGCAACCTCAGGAAACTTACAAACTCCCTTTCCTTAAGTATAAAGTCATCATCGACGTTGTAATGACGCAACATACTTACTTCCTCTGAGACAAAAAAGAGGGAATGTAAAAAATTGCGGCATTCATGAGGTAGCACGTACAATTGGACTTCTTCTCCAAGACGCTCAAGACCTCCAGGCCAAAATCTTTCTACATCAAGGACAAGAATCCCAAAACGAGGGTCTGGGATGAGGTTGATTTTGGATATCTTCGAAGCTATGTACTTCTCCAATACGGGAAGAAAAAACTTCGAACGCAAAATCTTCTTAATGAGTTTCTTGAACTTTTTCATATCTCCTTCTTTGAGCATCCCAACCGTCCCAAGTAATATCCATATGTTCTAGCACCAATTTAGTTGATAAAAATGTTCTTCGCCAAAATTCCTGTACCGTGAGGTAACAAGTTCAATACTGACAAACCACATCTTGAGTCGCACTTAACACTGCCGGTGAGCAGGTAAACCTGAAGAATATAGGGGGCACTGAGAATAGTCGGAGATCTGACACCCTTCATGAGTTGGAAAGATAGTGGAATTGAAGAAGACGCTTCTTTTTTTGAACTTACTTAGGATAATGTCCTAATAAAAGGGCTTCATAGCCAACAATGCTCTACGGAGATGAGACTCGCAGAAATGATCTCTATTTAACACCTTGTCTAAGAAATAGTTGACTGAAGAGGAAAGGCTTTCTCTCCACGCCTCACTATGGTGAATGACTTTTTCATAAACAGTGGGTGGAGACACAAACCTTCCCGCGGAGTCAAAGGTATCCCTGGGTTCATCAATACACAGACGTGTACCATCGTAGTGCAGGATTGCATTGGTACCTATCAGTTTTATATTAAAATTATAGGGAGTTGCATAACTGCAAAGAACGGAAAATTCTAAGTTGAGATTCCCATTCGAACTGACCACAACAGTATCGAATGCATTCCCGATTCCTGAGTTATTAAACCCGCTGACTTTCAAAATTTCGAAATCATCGATGTCGAACAACTGAGATATCATATTTAAAAAATGTACTGACACAACCTCGCCCACTCCATACCTAGACGATGAACGCCAACTATCCTTGTACGATGATTTAAATGCTAATCCATGACAACTTTCAATGCCCAAGTAGACTGGCTTACCCAACCTCGACGATTGCACCAAATTTTTGAGCTCTGCATAAATGTCGCTAAACAAAAAATTGTAATTAACATAAAGTCTTGATTTGAAGTGATTAGGCATTTCTAAAAGTGCAATTTCTTCTTTTGAAGAGGCCACGACAGGCTTTTCTACAAACAAGTAACCCGAATAATCTCTGAACTTTTTGATGTAGTGAAAATGGGTGGTTGTAGGTGAAGCTATAACAATCGCATCACACTCTGTTAGCTCGTCAATGTTACGTGTTACGCAAATTTCTGAATTTTCTGAGACAGCTTCGGGATGAAAAGCAATGAGTGAGGACACTTTTTGTGAATTGCCCAGTAGAGTTATGAGCCGGCCAGCATGATTCCGAGTGCCCACTACACCAACACTCAGTTTACCTAGAGTATTCATAAAGGACAGCGATCACAGGGGTAAAAGGCCTGCCTTTCTCCTTTAGTATGCCCTTCTCTAAGCACTTTATACTTCTTAGATTTCCACGCCTCCTCTAGCGACACATCTTCTAAACTACTCAAGGCGAGCTCACTCTTATAATCAAAATCGCACGGATTTAATGTACCGTCGTACCACACATACATTCTTTCGAATAATTGCCCACACGGCTTGGTGACACCATTGATTTCGTTGTTGTAACTATCCCACCTAGGTGTTGCTGGTTTAATAGTCACTTCATCTACATAAGCGCTCCAAAAATCGGTCATTTGATTAATATCCTGATCATCTCGAACTTTGACACCGCTTATTCTTGTAACAACTCTACTATTGGGAAACTCAGACATACGAATCTCATTAAATCTACGTATATTAAGCACTACCTCATCAAATTTACCCTTTACCCGAATTTCCTCGTAAGTTTGTTTCGTGCCCGCATCAACCGAAAAAACAATCTCATTAATGTCAGCTTCTAAAATTTCGCGGCTTAAACGCTCAGTGAGTCTGGTCGCATTTGTATTGATTTTAACTTCAAAAAAGCATTGTTTTGAAGAAATGTACTGTAACATCTTGCCAAAGTCAGGGTGTAACGTGGGTTCACCTCTGGAAGCAAGAGTTATAGCTTTCGTTCCCTTCAATGCGGCTTCATCCACAGTCCGCGTAAACAATGTCCATGGCATCCTACCCATGTATTTCTTGGTGGTAAATGTCTTGTCAACTTGGAAGCACATTACACACCTAATATTGCATGCCGAAGTCGGCTCAATCAAAAGATAAAGGGGGAAATCGGTTACTACATGTTGCCTGGGATACACCCTAAATTTGTACCTAAAAATTAAATAATCAGCCCATTGTTCAATGGGATTTTTATTTAGCCAGCCAACTTCTTGACTTGAAATGGCAAAATCTTTCCCATCGTCATCATAGTTAATTTCATTTGTGACGCGATTTGATAGCGCACTGAGCAGAGATTGGACAATTTTTCTTTCTTCCGGCTCTTCACTGACACTCGCTAATTTTTCGCGCAAACATGTAATGATTGAAGGTAGCTTTAGGTCGAAATCATCTGAGTGTTTAGAATACAGAAATTTCCCATGTGCGTTTTCCGAATCCACAGGGTTACTCACCGATTCAACTCCTTATCTAAGACTTCTCAATTTTTAAGCTTTTACACACTTTTTGGTGAAGGAATTCCTCAACCAAAACTTTATTAAATTGGTTTATCTAACTCACCGTTGGGTTATCCTTGAGTTCTTTGAGTGACGTACTCTTAGCCCCTCAAACCATTTGTAATACATTCTGTTACAGTACGAGATAGACATCAGAACCACAAGTAAGAAGGCTCTAAAGTGTACTACTTCGAATCGTTCTCAGCATTTCCGTCAGTCGCTACGTTCAGTTTACTGACAGAGGTTGTGGGGCTAGGCACACACGAAAAGAGATTGCAATACACACCCATCTAGGCAAGTCGAAGCAACCGTCTATCCATCCTTGATAACAGCTCTAACAAATCTGCTTGTGATTTCAGGAGGAGACAGCGGAATGCGGGGAAGTTCAGGAAGATTGCCAGGTTGAACCTTGATAAGCCAGAACGCCGGTCGTGGCTTAGCCCGCAGGCCATCTAGTTCCAAGGCCAACTGTTCAGGAGTGTCGACACGCTGAGAGTACTTGTAGCCGGCAGCCATGGCTACTTTTTCGAGACTCACCGCATTACTAATACTCCGCTGTCCGCCTGTTGAGGCATAGCTCTCGTTATCAAGTACCAAGTGGATAAGGTTTGTCGGAGCACACTCTCCAATGGAAGCAAGCATTCCCATGTTCATCAAGATACTCCCATCACCGTCCAAGATCACAACGACGTCTTCGGGACGATTGATAGCTAAACCAAGTGCGATAGAGGAATTGAGACCCATAGAGCCAATCATATAAAAATTTTCCTCGCGATCATGGACATAGCAAGACTCGCGGGAAATCATGCCAGTAGCACAAACAACAAGCTCGTTATCCATTGCGTTCATGATGGTCTCAATGGCCTCCATTCTCTTCATACCATCACACCTCTCCTTACAAGAATCGCGACTGGCTTTTTCGTCCGTTCCAACTCTCTTGCCCCCTGAGTCAGTTCTTGCTCTATGTCTCCCGTGCCCAGAACCGTACACGAAATCCCTACATCGCTGAGAATATCCAGCAGACTCAGACCCATTACAATGTGCTCCGGAGCATCTTGCCCCTGATAACCGCGCCAACCAATCAAAACTAATAGGGGGATCTCATAGATAAGGGCCAACGAAGTAAACGCATTCAGACTATAGCCGAAGCCTGAATTCTGCATTAAAACGACAGGTTTGCGGCCAGCCATGTAGGCTCCAACCGCAATGCCCACTGCTGCATCCTCCCGAACAGCCGGTATGTACGTCCAATGGGAATGACTTTGCAACTTACCATACAGTGGCTTAAACGTGGAACACGGAACTCCAACAAAAAAATCGAATCCAAGTGCTTCTAAAATATTGCAGAAAGCGGGGCTTTCTATACTGGAGAAATCCCCTTCTACCGGTTCTTCTGACATAGTCACCTTGTACTAGTTTAGACCCAATTTACACCCCAAGAATGTATCATCACCGTATGAACAGAGAGAAACCCATCACAACATTCGAAGACAACACTCACATTGTGCGCTGCTGCATCAACTGCGGTCATGATGATCCACAAACTCGCTTCACATTCACACGTGATTTCCAAATTGATGTCAGAAAACAAGACCCCAGCCTATTAGATTCCATGAAATTCAATGAAGACACAACATCAACGATCGTAGAATGCAAACGATGTGGATGTATTTACATAAGGGATGTTTTTGTAGCTGACGAAGAACAACACAATCAACCTTGGCCGGAACAAAAGATAGAAGAAACACTGCTCAGATATCAAAAGGAATTCTCACGATCCAGTGCCACACATCTGCAATTTCAAATACAAGTCATCAACATCCTGATGCGCATTGCCCTTCGGAAGAAAGCATCTGGTGAATTGTCCTTGCTTGATTTTGGCGCTTCCATAGGAATGCTCCCACTCATGGCACGGATGAAAGGCTTTGACCAAGTAATAGCCTACGACGTCAAATTCCCCCCGAATATCTCAGATTTGGTATCACAACGCCATCCTCTTAATGTGATATTAGTCCGAAAGAAAACAGACTTACTTGAATATGCTCCTTTTGATGCTATCGTGTGTCAATCCGCGGACGAACATTTTCTAGATCTCAAAGGCGAGTTCAAACTAATGCATGATCTGCTTAGCGATGACGGAATCCTATACATCAGCCACCCAATCATGGATCTTAATGCAGATATAGATGATCTAAAAAACGAACACCTCATTACCGACAAGAGCCGATTGAAAGCTTTGCGCAAAACTTATCATATAGATCATCTCAATTACGTCATGCCCAAAATGTTTTCGAATATGCTTAAAGAAAGTGGATTTAAGGAGAAAAAGATTTTTTTCCTACTCCGATTTATGGATGTTGGGTCACTACATCCTCGAAACTTAATGCGCCTCTGTAAGGCAACTATCAAGTATCTTCTCGATGTTCTTGGAATGAAATATAGGAAAGTTGTCTACTTTGTCGAAAAGACACTCTAAATATTCAGGACAACGAGGAACCAACACCATTTGGAACATCCGTTATGACGGCGCGTACTCAAGTAGAAAGCCGATACTCAGCAAGCTTGAAATCTTCAATAGTATCAACGTCTATAGACCGGGATTGGGACATCAAGTAAGGGTAAGATTTAGCTGTGTAGTACACGCCCAAATCCTTTAGAACCGAGTACCTAAATATGTAAATTGCCCCATTTGGCAGGTAAGCTTGGGGCTCCTCCTGACGGTTTCCTAACTCCTTATACTCTGGGAACAAGGGGCACAACACCCCCCCTTCATCCAGGTAGCGATGCCATCGCACAGGATGAGGAGCGGGGTAATAAGATACGACAGAATCTGCCGATTTTTCCCTAAATATGCCTACAGCCTTGTCAATGTCATCGTGATCTCTTAAAGGAGCCGTAGGTAAAAACACAGCGAGCTCTGTGATTTCCACACCTGTCTCTTGGGTCAGTCGATCTACAGTATAGATGTATGTATCAATAATTTGAGAATCATCCTGTGCAAGCTCACTGGGCCTCAAAAAGGGCACCTCGGCACCGTAGCGTTCCGCCACATCGGCAATATCCTGACAATCCGTTGAGACGACTACTCTATCAATAGATTGAGCCTTTAGCGCAGCTTCAACTGTGTAGGCGATAAGGGGTTTATCGGCCAATTTCAGAATATTCTTCCCAGGCAATGCCTTAGATCCGCCCCTGGCTGGAATAAGTCCCAACATCATTTGCCCTCAGATTAACGTTTCCCAGTTTAACAACCTTTTAGGATCGCAGTCACAAGATCTTCCGAATCTGCTACCATTAAGGTTGCGTCATTGAGGATCAGACATGCAACAAATTCATATCTTGCATGAAAATTACTACAATCGAAACGGGGAATCTTTCCTGTTCCCGTTAAAGTACAACCAGAGAAGACTCAAAGATTACGGTATCGCCCTACGTTTCTACTCACGTATTGTCCCATCCTTGATGAACTGCGATGTTCTGTGCCTGAGTAGTAGGTTTTTTAGTTCATGGTGGGCGGAAGCCGGAGGCTCTAGAATCATCCAATTCCTTCAACAATCTCGAAAAGGCTCGGCTCAGATTCTATGGTTTGATCTTTCCGACAGCACCGGAACCACCCATTTAAGAGTGTTGCCACATGTTGACCGCTATCTTAAAAGCCAGATCTTAAAAGATAGAAGCGCCTACCAAAACGTATACTACGGGTCACGACTCACAACTGATTTCTATCACAGAAAATTTGGCGTTCAGGATCGGGATTCCGGACCACCTCATTTAAACCATGTTCCCCGTGACAAAGATCTTGACAAAATTCAAGTGGGCTGGCACTCGGGAATGACCCACCATGGTCGTCATGGAGTGCTATGGGGACACACTTGGCACAGAATGGGCACCATCGTCCCGCGCTTTTATCCTGTACGCTGGTGGTCCCCCTCACTTAAGCGCCCGATACGCTGCAGTTGCCGCATCGGAACATCTTATACAAGGGAAACAGTTGCATATGCACGAAAAGAGATAAAAAAGAGATTGAGTGAACAAATGTGTGTCAAAACGATTTCTAAACCAAAATATTTCAAAGAATTGACTCAGTCGATCGCGGCCGTTTCTCCATTCGGATTTGGAGAAATCTGCTATCGAGATTTTGAAATTGTGATCTCAGGGGCCGCGATGATTAAGCAACAGATGAATCATGTTGAAACATGGCCAGACCTGTGGGTTGAAAACGAATCATACCTGCCATTTGCATGGGATCTTTCAGATCTTGATGAGACTATTGAATTCGTTTCCCAGAATCCACGGAAAATGGTTGATTTGGCAAAGCAGGCCCAGACACGCTACAAAAGCCTTCTATGTACAGAGGAAGGCCACCACGAATTCTGCCAACACTTTGCTGGCATTGTAGCGGATAAAAATCCTGAGAAAGCTTAGTTACAGGGTATCCCTGGCACACTGGCCGCTCGGAACAAAACACACAGTTCAGGCACTTTGAGTCATGGTTTGCGAGAACCTCTCTGACTTGTATCACTCAAGGCCTGTTCCTGTACCATACTGCGGAACTCCCCGTTGAGGTCATACAGTTCGTCGTATGTTCCCTGCTCTACTATTTCCCCGTCCTTTAGGACAACAATGAGATCGCTGTGCCTCACAGTCGAAAGTCGATGTGCAATAATAATGATGGTCTTTGTCCCACGAAACTCATCAATATTCTCCTGGATCTCACGTTCAGAGTGCCCATCTAACGAACTGGTTGCCTCATCAAAGATCACAAACTGTGCTTCTTTAAAAAGTTCTCGGGCAATACTTATCCTCTGTCGCTGTCCTCCAGATATATTAATCCCGTTGTCCCCCAAGAACGCATCGTACCGATCTGGCAAATCCTCGATGAACTGATCAAGATGGGCTCCGGCTGCCGCTCTGTGAACCCGTTCCTCACGGACACCTCCTTCCCACAAAGTGACATTGTTCCATATGGTATCGTTGAATATCACCCCTTCCTGGGTAACATATCCTATATCACGCCTCATCAGTCCATCATCAATGTCACTATAACAAGTGTTACCCAGTAACACTTGTCCACTCTTAGGCTTTAACATCCCCGTTAAGAGTGTCGCTAAAGTAGATTTCCCGGCTCCCGAACGGCCCACAAAAGCTACTGTCTGCCTTGGAAGAATGTCGAGGTTGATCCTCTTTAAAACATCTGGTCCATCCCCATACTGAAATGACACATTCTGGAGTTGGATGGATTGATTAAAATTGGGTGCGATGGCGTCCTTCTTACGATCTTCCTGGTTTTCGACCAACTCCTTCTTGAAATTCTGGAAGATCCTGATACTACCTGTGTATGCAATCACTTTGCGGTAGGCCTGCTGTGCTACAAAAAAGAAGGTTATGGCTCGTCGTATCAGAAACGCAACAAAAACCATTTCGATAATGTTGCCTCCACGTATTTGAACATGATAGAAAAAGAGGCCTGCAATCACCACCACAGATAAAGGCTCAACGCTATGCGCATTAAAGGATTGCATCACTGCTAGCTTGTAATAAATCCGTCCTTGCACACCACTTGCACGACGAATTTTCCCAAAAATACCCGTGATTGAATTTGTTGCCTTCAGATATTTGAAATTTTGAAAGGCTTGGATAAGAAAGGACTGAAGACGGGAATTATTCTCGCTATTTTCAATGGAAAGTTTCTGCGTCATTCTGTTGATTTTGCTGAAAATAAAATATCCTGGAATTAACAAACCCACTACCGATAGAGTGAGATAGGGGTTTAGACTGAGAGGTAAGGTGCAATAAACGACGAATAATCCGACCGAGACGAGTACAATTACACACTGCTCAAATGCCCCCAACACCCTTGGCAACTCAACGACTGCTGCATTAGTGATGGATCCGATATCTTTCCTAAGAAAATACTGATAATCCACTCTAAAAAAACGAGTTATAAAGTCACATCTTAACTCAACAAAACATCTAGAAATTATCTTCTTGAAGTATAGATCTTGGAAAACAAACAGAACTCCCCTCAACATGAAAAACAGCACCATCACAATCAAAAGAGTTAGCACAGAGTATTCGAGGCCTAACTCCGACAGTACCTTCGCTACGGGCTCGGCCATTTTCCCTTCAGGATCTCCACCTTCAAGAATCGGCAAAAATAGAGCAACCCCAATACCTTCAGACACTGCAGCACAAAATGCGAGGAAAAGCCAAAACAACAACTTGCGTCCCAGCAAGTTCTTGAGAAATTTTAAAATAAAGACTATATCTCTCATACTTGATAACGGTGAACTTTACCAAAGATGTCGACCATTTCGTTGGCAGTTTTTTCCCAATTAAAAAACTGGCATCGTTCCAAAGAGGCTTCCTGGAGACGCTTTCTCAAACCAATGTCAAATGCAGCAGCCTCCATTTTGTCAGCAATGTCCCCAATTTTAGAAGGATCAAAATAAGTCGCGGCATCCCTGCAAATTTCTGGCATTGGTTCCGTCTGTGATGTGGCGATCGGTAGGCCATGTGCCATCGCTTCAATCAGGGTATTTGGACAGGCCTCCAAGGTTGAAGGGAACACGAATGCCAAAGCACGACCATACAGTTCCATCATTTGTTCGTGGGGGATCAACCCCAGAATCTTAATTCTATCGGTTAAATTCTCCTCCGCTATAAACCGTTGTATCTTCTGAAAATAAACCGTATCATGAACCCCGCCTGCCAACCACAGGTGTGGCCCATCCGTTCTTTTTCGACACAGTAGAGCGTATCCCTTAACCAAGTTTAATTGATTGGCATAAGCAACAAATTTCGAAGCTGATAGCAAAAACTGTGGTTTCCCATTGCTACTATCGCGGCGAATGGGATTTTTCAAACCACCGTTATAAACAATGTCGGTGCGCTCCCCAATCTCCGGGGAAATGCGTTCTACAACACTCTTTGAAAATTGGGAGACAGTCACCACTCTATCAGCCCGTTTAACTGAAATTTTTGTGAGCACACCTCTCAACCAAGAAAGCACATCTAGTTTCCAATGATTTTTGTACTGCCTATAACAGAGTGGTTCCATGTTCCGGATTGCAACAATCGTCTTACAGGACACAAACATAATGTTGGCATTCTTGGCCGTGAAAAAAACATCAATTCTCTTTCTCTTGACCTTACTCGGCAGAACAAACTGCTCCCACAACATACGCAGAAATGGAGAATTTGTGTGTAGTGGGCACTGGTAAAAATGAAAGTTTTTCTGCCGAACGGTCTTGGACAGTTGGTCCCCTGCTGGTACAAAAATATGGTATTCATTATGCACGTCAACCTTCGCTAATTCAGGAATAAACTGCTTGAAATAAGTAACGCCTCCATAGCTCACACCTGACAATGTACTCATGCCAATTCGCATATCGTCACACCACCTTGCTCATGTGGATATATTCCTCCGAACCCAGAACAACAGAATATAAAGTGCCCATGCTCTGGACCATGTCATACCGCTCTTGTTGTACAGGAATCGTTTCCAGAGCTTTCTACATTCTTCCATGTTTAAGCCCATCTGATTGCTATCAGGAGTTTCGTGTAACAAATCGTCTACTTGATAACGCAATTGATTCCTCAACCAGATTTCCCAAGGAAAGGTAAACCCCATTTTTGATCTTTGATAAATTTCCTTTGGCATTTGATCAATGACTGAATGTACTAGTAAAGGCTTTGGGAGTCTGTTGTGCAGTTTGGTATCAGAAGGCATGGAGAAAACACATTCAATCAGCTTGTGGTCAAGAAAGGGGACTCGTATCTCAAGTCCGTGTGCCATGCTCATCATATCGCCATCCCTCAAAAGCATGTTTGCCAAGTAACAGCGCATTTCTAGCAGCGATATGCCGCTAAATGTATCAAGCCCCTTTATCTCTGAGACAAGCCAGTCAGCAGTCTCTCCAAGAGTTCCATTTCTCAAAATGCTCTCCTCAGTATCGATTAAATGATTCTTGGTATGAGGATTAAAAAGCTGACGGGAAATCAAGTACAAATCGAGGAGATGACCATTTGAACCCATGCACTGAAACAGCTTCGAACCAAAAGTAGAATGTTGTAATAAACGACTAAGCCAGTCAGCTAGCCCACTTCTCTGATTATTGCCCAAACATGTTTGTGTGCAACGAACGAAGCGCTTCAAGAGAGGGATTCTTCGAAAGGTATTGTACCCTCCAAAGAGCTCATCACTCCCTTGACCTGATAAGACTGCTTTAAATCCTTTCTCGTGTACAGCCTTGGAAAGAATGTAGACGTTAATTCCATCAACCGTTGGCTGGTCCATTGCCTCCAGTGCTTGTGGAAGTATCCCCTGCAAATCGGATTCTGAAAGCTCGATCTCATGATGGTCGGCACTGAACTTGTCAGCAACTAATCGGGAGTACTTGCCTTCTGAGTAGGAAGACTCCGGAAATGTGACTGTAAACGATTCTAATCCATTTCCACCACCTAATTGACTGACCAAAATTGCAAGAGCACTTGAATCAATGCCTCCACTTAGAAAAATCCCTAATGGGACATCACTCACCAAATGGTGTCGAACTGCTTCCTTCAAGACACTCTCAAAGTACTCCCTAGCATGCCGATGACTATTAGAATCGGCTCCACCTAGAGTGCCAACCTTGGGAGTCCAATATTGCGTTACATCTATATCCCCACTTCTTTGGCTGTAGGTCAAATAGTGAGCTGGGCGCAAACTGTACACTCCCTTTATCATCGTTAGAGGCGCCTGGATCGCACCGTAGGACAAAAAAGAATCGATTGCCAATGGCTCAATTTCCCGTTTAACCACACCGCTATGGAGGAGAGCTCTGACTTCGGAAGAAAAGACAAAAGTACCACTCTCACCTTTGCAAAAGTAAAGAGGTTTAATCCCAACACGGTCAATCGCCAAAAAGAGCTTCTTTTCCCTCGCACACCATAGAGCAAAGGCAAACATGCCACGCAATTTACTTAAACAGCCTTCACCCCATTTGGCGTAAGCTGTGAGAATGACCTCTGTGTCGCTATTCGTCTTGAACCTATGTCCATCGCCAACCAAAACTTCACGAATCTCACGATAGTTGTATATCTCACCGTTGAAAACAATCCAGTTGCCCGTCTCAGGATCGTGCATAGGCTGATGTGCTGCCTCTGAAAGATCAATAATCGACAACCTCCGGTGAACAAGTCCCAAAATGCGATCCTGAGATTGATCGACCGAGATTGTCTCAACGCCCTCATTATCGGGCCCCCGGTGCTCTAAACTGTTTGCTATTTTTTCTAAAATTGGTCGCCGCACAATACGCCCAGATCCTAGAATACCTGCAATTCCACACATATCAGTAAACTCTTGTTAATCAATCAGACTGTTTTCGGAAATGGAGTGACTCTATACGACCAGAATAGTTCTCTCTTGGAAGATAGTCCGGAATCTAACAACCAAGACACCCTTCATCAGCTTATTTTTGTAGCCTCCACAGCCCCTTTTAAAGCAGTGACCACTAGATTGATCTGCTCATCAGACATTCCAGGATAGAGGGGGATGGCAAGTGTTTCATCACTTGCACGTTCCGCAACTGGAAAATCACCTCTCCTAAATCCAAGTGAATGACATGGCTCCGCTAAATGGAGAGGCTGAGGATAATAGACAGCAGAAGCTACTCCAGCAGCTTTGAGACTCCGCTGAATCCGATCTCGATCTTTTATCTGTATGACGTAAAGGTGATAAACATGCTTCACCTCCGGATCATCTTGTGGAAGTTGGATATCAAGTCCTTGAAGTAATGTAGAATATCGACCTGCCAGCTGACGACGATCATTGTTCCACTTATCAATGTATTCCAACTTTACCCGTAGGACGGCTGCCTGCAACTCATCTAATCGGCTGTTGTAGCCTACCGTTTCCGGGAAATACTTTTTCCTCCAGCCGTGGGTACGCAAAAGCTTTACACGATCAGCAACTTCTTTGTCGTCTGTCACGACCATACCTCCGTCACCATAGCATCCAAGATTTTTGCTTGGGAAAAAACTAAGACATCCTACATCTCCCAAACTAGCAGTTTTTTGCTCCTGATATTCTGACCCAAAGGCCTGGGCGTTGTCCTCGATCACCTTAAATCGATGGTTCCGGGCTAATTCAAGAAGAGATGCCATGTCACCAGTTCGACCATATAGATGGACAGGAATCACTGCCTTTGTATTGGATGTAATTAGATCTTCCACATCACCTACGTTTAAACAAAAGGTCTGCGGATCAACATCCACAAAAACTGGAATGGCCCCCACCTGCATTACAGCTTCAACCGTGGCAAAGAAAGTGTAACTCGGGACAATGACCTCATCACCTGGTCCTACGTCGAACGCTCTAAGGGCCAATTGAAGTCCATCCGTCCCTGAGGCCACCCCAACCCCATATTGCACGCCCAGGTATGCAGATACTTCCTCTTCCAAAGCTACAGTGTTGGCTCCCAAAACGAACTGGCCAGACTCAAGCACCCCCTTAATGGCTTCATCAATTTCACTACCAATCTCACGGTACTGTGCCCTCAAGTCAATCAACGGCACTTTCATGAGCTACTCGTCCCTAGTACCTTCACAGAATCCTCATGTTTAAGGTACTCACAGTCACAAGCATTACAAGTTGCCTTTTCCTCATTTTCATCCTGTTCAAAATGTAGCTTGATTCCACACCGGCACATCCAGCCCTTCATTGTCGCTGGATTTCCGTAAACTAGAGAATAGTCAGGTATGTTGTGGGTGATCACCGAACCAGCACCTACAAAAACATACTGCCCAAGCGTAACCCCACACACGAGCGTCGTATTTGCCCCTATAGATGCCCCTCGTTTGACCAACGTATCTTTGTACTCGTTCTTACGTTCAATATGGCTACGGGGATTCAGCACGTTTGTAAAAACCGTGGATGGACCCAGGAAAACGTCATCTTCAACAACAACACCTGTATAAATGGAAACATTATTCTGAATCTTAACGTTGTTCCCAATGATTACGCCTGTGCCAACAAAAACGTTCTGTCCGATCTTGCAATTACTTCCTATTTGAGCCTCAGACATGATGTGGCAGAAATGCCATATTTGCGTACCCTCCCCTATGACAGATCCCTCGTCAATCACACTGGATGGGTGCACAAAATAATCCGTCATGAGCTCACTCCGGCATTAATCTCATCGAGTCTCACAGGAACGCCTTCCCTCTCAAGAGACATTTGAGCTGCTTCCAGAACTCGAACAACTCTGAGAGCACTACGTCCATCGGTAAGGGGGCGTTTCTTCTTACTAATACACTCGAGGAAATGCTCGCACTCCGCACGCAGGGGTTCCTTCTGATCAAAACTCAGATTTGTCTCAGCAGCTTCACGAGGAACTGGCAACCCGGCCTCCCACTCTATCCCTTTGTCGTAGATTTTTAGTTTTCCTTCACTGACAGTATCATTAAACACGGCCATTTTGCGGTCTCCAATAACGACCATTTTGTGCTCCTTGTAGGGATG
Source organism: Acidobacteriota bacterium (assembly GCA_036338435.1). Classification (GTDB taxonomy): domain Bacteria; phylum Acidobacteriota; class UBA6911; order RPQK01; family JADFOI01; genus JAPYTY01. The sequence goes on along the minus strand of JAYZCG010000014.1, from coordinate 84,792 downwards.
TAGCCAACTCACAAAAATATGTGCTCTAATTCCTTGAGGAAAACTTAAGGTTGTCACTGTTATATCCACAATGTCGGGCTGAAGATAGCTGGCTCCTGAGGAGGCTACAGAAATAGGTTCTTCTCCAATCAGTGTGGATAGAACTGAAACATCATGAGGAGCAAAGCTCCAAAGAATGTTCTCTTCCTGCCGTACCTTGCCCAGGTTGGCACGGTTTGAGTAGAGATACAAGAGCTGGCCTAATTCCTGGCTTTCCACCATTTCTTTCAGTGCTATAACAGCTCCGTGGTACTCTAAGATGTGCCCCACCATCAAAGTTAGATCCCTCCGGTCAGCTAAGTTGACTAGTTCCAGTCCTTCTCGATACTTGAGTGACAAGGGTTTCTCAACAAAGACATGCTTGCCACTTAGGAGAGCTGCTTTCACGTGAGAATAATGGAGAGTAGCAGGAGTCGCAATCACAACCGCCTGGACGTCACTATTGGCTAGCACATCCTCCATCTCACTTGTAACATGGATGTCAGGATACAGTTGGGCCTGTGCCTCAAGGTTCTCCTCCTTGGTATCACAGATAATCCTGAGAGCCTGAAGCTCAGCAAAGTTACGTACAAGATTCTTTCCCCAGTAACCACTCCCTATTACCCCTACCTTTAGGTCCACGTAGGAAATACCCCCTTGTTAAATAATGCCATCATGAGTTGGACGGACAAACAAATCATTAGATTAACGGGTGAACAACTTAGTTCTCACCGACACAACAGGCTATCGTAGATATGGTTGATCTTTTCAACATAACCTTCCATAGAAAAATTTTCGCGACAGTGTTGATAGCCCTCCTCAACCAGGGAGTTCCGTAGTGATTGATTAGTCAAGATCTCCACTAACGCATTGGACAACTGTACAACATCATTATTATCCACCAGCACACCAGTTTGGCGATCCTGCACGATGTCGCGAATACGTCCTACGCGAGTCAACACCACCGGAGTTCTCAACTGCCAGGCTTCCAGCAAGGTACGTCCAAAAGGTTCAATGCTATACGGCAGCACCAAAGCATCAAGGGCGGCAATGAGTCCGTGAGAATCCTGACAATAACCAGTAAAAACTACCTGAGATAGTAAGGCTAACTCTGCAACTCTTCTTTTTAACTGCTGTACGTATTCGGGCTCTCCGTCCCCCACGATTAACAAACGTGTGTCAGGATTAGATTCTAGAGCACCGGCAAAAGCTTCTAGCAGAAAAAAATGACCCCTTGCTGGGATAATACGACCCACTATTCCAACCGTCTGGTAGTGCGGAGAAATCCCAAAACATTCAGCAAGATCCATCTCTTGCACTGATAGGGGTTCAATTGCATTATGAATAACAGTCATTTTTTGGTGATCAACTCCAACATCCGACCAGTCATGAGCCACTGACTTTGAATACGCAATAATCTGATCTACATGACAATTTATGAAGTCTGCTTTGCGGTGATTTAACCCATGGGAGTTATGAGAACGTAGATGTGCTACACACGTAATCCCTTTCCGTCGAGCTGCCTCGATGGCATATAAATCACGATCGACTTGATTGTTAGTATGCACAAGATCAATGTTTTGTTTTCCAATCCAATTGGTGATTTGTCTGATAGCCAAATGATGTAGCAACCATTCATATATTAGGGTTGCCCAGGGAATGTAGCGAGATATCGCGGCACGAAAGCGCCACGCCCATCTAACACAGGCAGGATGTTCCTCATTAAATCGTCTGTTGTATAACCGGTCACTACATATCTCACAAGGGATGCCTAACGCGGATATTTTTTCAAAATACCTACTGTGATTTACAAACAGGACCGACGGCTCAAATCTTGTACGATCTAAAACCTTCAAATGCTGGTATAGACTTTCCGCGGAACCCCCTCCATGCATTCCAGAGTCCACGAAAAGGATTTTTTTTGACAATGTTTTCCCTTCCGGTTGTCTGCTCCAGGAAAATATGAAATTATTTGTGCGTTTACCGTGTATAGTCGTCCTAAAATCAAAACACTAGTGCAAGCTGATTAGCACGACACTAAATCCAACCTCGACTCCAGTAATAAACCAAACCCATGTATCCTAAAATAGAGGACCTGCTCAAACGAAGTGCGGCATCCGTTGGCAACCACCTACGCCGCCGCTCCGTCCACTCAGCCGTAACCGATGGGATAGGATGTAAATCTGCGGCTTCTAATGTTGCTTTCGCCCGCCACATTTCCGAAGGAGAGGTTATTAGCACGAAGCGGCTGATATGATGATCCTTCAATAATGGTTGCAGGTAAATGGCATGCTCACGCGTGTTTCGAGATTGTGCCTCTACAATAATGCGTTCTGAAGGTACTCCAATTTTGATCAAAGCCTCACGCATGACCTCACTCTCTGCATTGAGAGCGTCACCCACCACGCCTCCAGAAATAACCAACAATGGATCTTCCATTAAACCGTAAACACGGGCAGCCTCCAGTGCACGAAAAGCACTTACTCGGGGCAATGCTCTGATCTCATTATCACCAACCCTATAGGTATTGGCACCACCCGTTAGCACGACAACCGCTGTAGTGTCCTTTATCTCATTGATGTCCTGGACAGAGCTATACCCACCGCTTAGCCCAGAAAGCAATAGGTTCGCCGTAAAAGGCATGCTCAATACCAAGTACGTCACCACCAACATCATCATCCATCGCATCCCCCATTTACCGGCTCTTCCTCGAAAGCGCGCTAGAACTAGACCAAAAACCATTCCCCACATCAGAAAGACAAACGAACCCGGAATTAAGAATGCCTTCACAAACGATGTTACTCCAGTCATCTAAATGAGACTTCCTGGACACCTAAGTCTAGCGCTAATCCCCTTGTATCACCCGTGGAATAGCCCCACCAACTATGTATCACGATGACTTATCTATCCTGAAAATTGAATTTCGCATATACCTCAACAAACTTTTCCCCTTAACCAGACAACTGAAAAAGATTGAGAATCTATTTTCTAGAAATCGCATACACTTGGCCAATAATAGGTTTTTTGTTGAGATCCCCCAGCAATCTAAAATGGCACCAACCTCATCACTGATGCCCAGATTGGTCGAGAAAGATTCAAGGTGAATGTATTTTTGATTCAAAGACATATGGTAATTTACTTGTGAATGTCGCAAATGTTTAGAATTGAAAGGCCATAGAGCCAATTGTTTTAAGTATCGAGCTTCTATCGAATTTCTATAAAGATATCCTTCCCAAATCATCTGCGCTCTGTTCTTAAGTAGGTTATTCAACTCTCCCAACAACTTTTCGAACTTGTCTAAGGGCAGTTTTTTCAGCTTTGTTCTATCGATCTTGTAAGGGACAAACTCAATACTTAATAATTGGTCAACACTGATCTTTAACTTGATCATGTATGATTCATATTCGTAGTGTCTTCTATTCTCGTTCCACATTGCAAAATTCCCCAAACTATAAAAAATGGGTTTGTCTTTGTAGATCTCAAACCCCTGTGGCACATGTGGGTGATGTCCAACGATTAGGTCGGCACCCTCATCAAGAAGACTGCAGAACAGTTCCTTAATGTAGGGAGCGGGTGTAGGCAAGAATTCAACGCCTGCGTGACAAATAACGATAATGTAGAAACCTAAATTCTTGTATTTCTTAAGTTGCTTCAAAAAGTGGAAACTCTCAATATAGGCAGCACCCACGCCGTCATTGTATTTTTCACAAGCCTCTTCCCCTTCGGCCACATTGAATAGAGCAACGCGGCTACCATTCAACTCATGCAAAAATGGTTTGTATACGTCTTCCGGCATGAACCCGGCACCAATGGTTGGAATTCCACTTTTGTTTAAACAGTCGATAGTGTCCCCTAAACCACTTGGGCCACCATCCATGATGTGGTTGTTAGCCAAACATGCCAGACCAATATTCAGATCATTGAGCAGCTTTGCAAGATCCGGTTCGGTTACGATCTTTCTGGCACTTTTTTTGAGCAATGGATCATGATCACTTAACACAGTTTCGATGTTCGTGACACATAGTTGACTCTCACGAAAATCCTCCATGATATCCCCAAAATAGGCACTGCCTTGCTGTTTGAGAGAGGCAGAGAATTCCCCTGAACCTGGAGACCAATCACCAGTAATCACAATCGACGTAGAATTGTCGTCAGGGATGTCATCTCTAACATTCAGCAACAGACAACTTCCTCGTTCAAGCAAATATTTGGATGGCATGTTGATTTGGACTACCGGCTATTTTGTGTTTTAAATGAACCTAGAAACTAGTTTGGAATGGACCTTTCAGGTATGTTTCACATACACAACACATCTCAAACAATTTTCCTCTTTTACAAATTGACCTCTGTATCGAAATGGCTAACAACTCTCTCAGGTATTGGTAGAACCCTGTCAATATCCGCTGCTGCATATGCCAAAGCTATAGTAGTCCACAGCCATGGATGGAACCAAAAATATAGGATTTGATGATAAAGGAGGATGGAAAGCAACAGTGGAAGGAAAAAATGAACTGCGTTCACTCCTGATCTTTTGGAAAAGAACACCGCAGGCACGCTCTTACTAAAGGTCACAGATACAACTCCTATGATAGCAAACAATCCTAAGATGCCCGTCTCAGCCCATGCGTTAATGAAAATGTTATGGATACTGATCGTCCCATGTCTTAAAACCTTGTCAGACAGAAGATATTTTCTGTATGGCAGTTGCGGCAAGATGCCCTGAGTACTCTCGCGGACAAGTTCTGAATAGTCGTTGAAATAATGTCCTGTCTGTCCCACACCCACGCCCATCCAAAAATGAGAAGTGGCCATAAATATGCCAGAAAGCCATCCCCTGACCCTGATCTCCAGTGAGTTTCCGCTAGTCCATCTGTGCATAACGTTATTCGCAGGATTGTAGGAAGGCTGATAACCCAATGTGTTCAATTCTTCTGAAGGTGCAGCTCCCCCTGGAGTCGGAACCTGTGGTTCAGAAGGTGCAGCCTCAGAAGGTGCAGCCTCAGAAGGTGCAGCCTCAGAAGGTGCAGCCCCCCCTGGAGTCAGAACCTGTGATTCTGACTCCAGGGGGGGCAAGAAGGAATTCACGATGGGCACCAGCTGCAGTACTAAGAAAAAAACTGCCACGACTACGCCGACAAGAGGAATAGCCTTCCTCCACTCCTTATAAGCAGTCGATAGGAGAAGTAAGGCGAAAACCACAATCGTGATTGAACCCGCTTTCATTGCGTTGATATGAATGACAAAAGCCCACAACCCCGTAGACAGCCACAAGAGACAATTGATGACCTTTGACTTTTCCACAAATAGTGAATAGACAAGTCCCGTCCCGAACATGATCAAAAAGTAAGACAAATAAGGCCCGATGCCATTACCCAACATCGAAGGTTGAGTTCTCGTAAAAAACACGCCGCCTCTCCACAGAAAAATACCGATGGAATGGGCAATAACAACTAGTACAAAGATTGCCATGACTCTCAAAATGACTCTAAGTAAAACTTCGGATCGGACGACATGAATCAAAACAAAAACAAGAACACAATACTGGCTTATGGTTACAGTGAGCATGAAGCTTTCAGTGGGATTAGGAGAGTTAACAACAGACAGCAAATTGGCAAGAACCTGAATGGTCAAAAACAAGTACAACAAATATGCCTTTTTAATCTTAATTCTCCCCTTAAAATATGCCCTTAATCCCAAAACGATAACTAGTAATAAGGCTCCTTTAGTCAAATTGAGCCTGAAATAAGGACCAGGAAAAACATGGAATGAAAATGCATTAAATGGCAGGAGGGCTACGTATAGCAAAACGCTCGCATTCAACCAGAAGTCCTCTTTGTTACCTAATACTTTTTTGATGTCTTCTATCATGATAAATGAAATATTTCCTCCCCCGAGACAACCTACATCCTGTCTAGAGATGCCTTATCTAATGACTCATAGAGACGGACATATTCGTGAGCCACATGATCGAGACTAAACCTCTCCTCGACAATCTTTCTAGCATTCACGGACAAAAAACGTGCCAGATGCGGATCGGTCAAGATTTTGGTCATAGCTTCAGCCAAATCCTGTGACTCATCATTTTTAAACAGATAGCCATTGTGCTTGTGATCGATAACGGATCGTATGCTGTTGATGTTTGACCCTACCGAGGGAATGCCACAACTCATCGCTTCCAGTAGAGTATTGGGAAGACCTTCTGACAATGAGGGCAATACGAACACATCAGCCATCTGGTAAAATCTGTGTACATCATTAACCGTTCCCCAGAAAGCGACCCGCTGTTGGATCTTTTTAGTTCTGACATAGCGCTGAACTTCCTCCCTCTGGGCCCCCTCGCCCACCACCAGTAGAAAAACATCCAATTCAATCTCGGCTATTGCATCCAGTAAGACAAGAAGATTTTTTTCTGGCCCCAAACGCCCAACAAATACAGCTACATAATCGTGAGCAACTGGACCCAGAATAGCCCTTCTTATCTCTAGTTTTTCTTCTGCGCTGACGGGTACAAACAATTTTGTGTTGACCCCATTCGGAATCAACTTCACACGCTGGAATCCAGCATCGGCCATCTCATTAACAGTTTCCTCACTTACACCAACAAATACATCAATCATTCTGAGCAAAAACCCCTTTAAAATAGAATGACCCCAAAATTTTTCCATCTCTTGAAGGTCCCCGAAGGCACCCCCACCTGGATTCTTAACAATGGCACTCTTAGAAGGGAGCAAACTTTTTAAAACTCCAGTGATGATGCCGGACGTGTGTATCTGGTGGGCATGAACAATCGTATAGCGCCTCCTCAGAGTAATTAGGCTAACGATGCCGCCAAACAAGAATAGGAATGCATTGGTCAAACGCCAGCCACGGATTGTCGGAATTCTATAAATAGGGATTCCCCCGAACTGGTCAATGGATCTAAGCCGATCCCGCTTCATTCTTGTCCAATCGGCACAGGTCACAAAGACAACGTTGCAGTTTTTCTTAGACAGTGCCGTGGCAACCTGCAAAGCCTGTCTTTCCATGCCCCCGGTTTGACTATCTAAATGCGGCAAAAGGTGAACTACATTGATCATAAAGGCCTTTAGAGAGTAGGGTCGTGAGGATGACTCCCAATGCGGCACGTGTTCACACACCTATCAGAGAAGGTGCGACGGTTAAATCACTGCCGTGCAAGTCAACTTCGATATCCCGATTTCTCACTTCATCAAAACCCGATCTATAGAGGTTGCCGCATATAAAGATAGTAGTCATCTTCCGCACTCAATAGCTTCCAGTTCGTTGTGTCCTTTTCGATGATGTCGAACTCCGTCGAATCAACAAAAGCAGGGCTCATAGGATCAAGTCCATTGTTAGTTTTATCGAAAAATACATATTCGGCTCTAGTCCTCCCGTCCGAAGCCTCCAGCATTGGGAAGACCATCGATCCACGTTTGGAAGCCAAAAGAGGATGCAGAAATTGTGGCGCTGAAACGATAGCTGACTCAGGTATCAGTTCCCCAAACTTCTGGGCTCTCCGATGATGTTCGGTTACTTGATAGCTTGAATAGTGAAAACTCTGGGTTTTAAACGGTGCGGGCCTCAAGTTATTGCTCCAAAATTGAAGTGAAATGGGGGACGGTCCAAAAAAAACGTTCACGGTCAACATGCCAATCAAAATGGTGGCCATCGCTACTCTCTCTGGCGGAAGTCCCGCACGGACAACTCCGATTTCCCTGGCCGCACTCAATGCCCTGGGCCACCCCTTGATGAATGCATAAAAAATAAATGGGACGCTAGGAGATATGTAATACAACATGTAAGAGGAATGCAGGAGTGTGTTACTGATTAGCGAACCACCCAAATTTGCTGCCGTACTAAGCAAGACTACTGGGGCGAATAAAGGCACAAAAAGCAGAGGAAGGAATAACAAAAATGTGTTACCCAACTTTACCGGATGGACCACAGCTAAAAGATGCGCCATGGGATTCTCCAATATCTGCGCAATTAACCTGGTCACAGGCACCTCTATGGAAGGTGAATTGCTTAGACTCGGCATAATCAACTGAGTTATCAGCAGGAAAGAAACTAGACCCATAGACGCTGTTATCAGACCACTCTTGACTTTCTTTTCGGAAACAATGAGGTATAACCCAAACATCACAATGGTGAGTCCGAGCTGTTCTCTTACCAAAATGACAAGTATCACACACACGTAATACCCAACCATCCTCCGACACTCCCAAAAATAAAGCATCCAAAAAATAACAGGTATACTGAATCGCATGATCTCGAATTCATACATTACGGTGTATTGAAAAGTGGGGTACCACAACAGTAACGTGGCAACGAAAAGGCCGAAACCTTTGCTAGCATCCTCCATACGAGCCAGTTTGTATAAGGGGATAACTGACGACAGCATGAGAAGATAGTTTAGTACCACGATGGTTTCGTTCTTGAAAATGATTTTGAAAGGAATGGCAAATATGTACACAAGTGGCACAAAATGTATTGAAAAGTAGTTCAAAGTACCTGGCATATAAAATTCCTGGTTCAGACTCAGCGGTTTACCTGTTTTTCCAATACTGTGAAGTACTTGTGCCCAGTGAGAAAAATCGACATAAGTGTGCAAAGTCATCAACTTCAACCAGTGGGCAATCACCATGTATACAGAAGCTACAATCAGCAGATAAAAAATAGCATTCGGAATTCTAGATTGGCGCTTGTAGAACACGAGCCACGCAATCAAACTAGCGCAAACGACGGACAGGGTTCCAATCGAATAAAAGATCATTAGGTCCTGGGTCATTCTTCGCGCCTTCTCATAAGTTTGAAGCGCTCGCCATGGAGTCTCTCTTGGACAATTTTGACCTTTGCCGGCACCTTGTACAGTTGTAACCGGCTGGCACAGTATTTCTTTATTTTTCGGATTAACATTTTCGGGTCATATTCCTCTTCGCTGGGCAGAACATCAGCGCATACAACACTTCCCACTATAGGATTTTCCCCAGCATAAACGGCGACCTCAGCGACTTCTTCGAGCTCCTTCAGGACGCTTTCTACTTCAGCTGGATATACCTTTTCGCCACCAACATTGATGATCTCAGATTCTCTGCCGAGAAACCGGATATACTCTCCATCCACCTCCACCCTGTCTCCGGAACTGAACCAACCATCTTCGGTAAAAGGACTAGGATGGTTCAAATAGCCAAGCATGGCAGACTGGGACTTGATTTGGAGTATCCCATCGACAATGCGAGTCTTAAATTCCTTACCACCAATCTTGACCCATAGTGAATCAGAACTTTTAGATTTTGTTCTTAGTACCCCCATCTCTGAAACACCATAAGTCTGCTGGAGACGAATCCAGGGAAAGAGCGCGTGAAAACGCTTAAGGACACTCTCCTGCATAGGTTCTGTGCCATATGTCATAATCTTTAAGGAACTGAGATCATGGTTCTTATGAGCTCCACTCAGAAGGATCAGATTGAAGAAAGTAGGCGAGGTTGGCAAAAGTTCCACATTATGCGCCTCAACAGCGGCCAATACGGAAGACGGTGACCGGTCACTCAGCGCTATTGTGCAACCACCATTTGAGAGCTGATATAACAAAGTGTTGATGCCTCCCAAATGATCGAAAAGAAGGAATGTTATCGATCTTAGCTTCTGGCGTCTAACTTCGAATTTTTTGAGTAATGCAGTGAGATTGTGCACGGCGGCTTTGCTCTGCCCTGTCGACCCTGAGGAAAATACTACTAATCCCGGATTACACTCATCCCATAATGCTCTGTAAAGTTCATGGTCTGCCTTGTGAGAGAGTCTTTCGATCGAGACTCTGTCGTCCGCACCGATGTGAAAAGACATCCCGCATTGGGCAATGCTCTTACATTCATCATTTTTCACATCTGTGGACTCAGTGAGAGGAACGGAAATGCATCTTCGATTGGTTAGGGCAAGAAAGAGGGCTATAGAAGTGGGGGAAAAATCAGCCTCGATAGCCACCACAGATCCTGGGACAAGATTCTCATCTGCCAAAACCCCATCCCACTCACGGATCCGATTTAATAACCAGCCATAAGTAAACGCTTGGTCGCTCCAAACAATTGCTTCTTCAGTTCTATACTCCTCGAAACGATCCAGCAAAAATTCGATTCTAAAGTCCCCCTAGAAAGATTGTTTGCCCGGTAACAAATTCACTTTCAGGTCGGATGAAAAAATCAGTTACGTTGGCTACCTCTTCGAGTCGTCCAAGCCTCTTAATAGTCTGACGCGCAACAACACTTTCGAGCTTCTTCTTCGGTAGGGATCTAGTAAGATCTGTGTCCAAAGCGGCAGGCCCAATAACATTAACCGTAATTCCAAAATCAGCCAACTCTTTGGCTAGGATTCTGGTGAGACATTCCACGCCGGCCTTAGAAGCGCCGTAGGCTGCTTCACCCTCTAACCTGAGCGGAACTGCTATAGTGGTGAAATTAATGATTCTCCCCGAATTTCTCTTTGTCATCAACTTGGCCGCCTCACGACAAAATAAGAAAGTGCCGATAAGATTCGTGTCAACGAGCTCACGTAGTTTTGTCAACGGTGTCAACAAAACACTATTCATCGAAGCAACTCCAGCGTTGTTAATCAGCACATCTAGATTCCCGTAATCCTTGCGGATGGCGCTAAACATTTTTTTGACCGCGGGCTCATCAGCTATGTCTAAGCAAAAATGCTGATAGTCTGCCGATTTGATTTCGGCAGGGCCACGACTACAGCCGATGACACGGAATCCTTTCTTTAGGTAATGCTCTGTAAGATGGAGGCCAAGCCCCTTACGGGAACCAGTTATCAGCATCACAGGTTTCTCAGTCATTCGCACCTTCCCGCATCATCACAGAGATGAACTCAGCCAGAACTGCAATGCTACTAAAAGGACTATTTTTCATAGAAAAGGCCTTCTCGCTAGCCAAAGATAAATGCACGTTAAACTCCTCCTCGATCTTTTGCTCTGTTTCGATAATTAAACGCACTAAACTCAGTGAATCCAGTCCTCCATCTTGGGCATACAAGGGAGTATTCGGCTTTTTTTCAAGTTGCTGATCATCAGGGAAAAGCTGGTTCACCTCATCTACAGCTTGATAAATAATCTGTATTATTCGGTCTTTTTCAGACATTCGATCCTCCGATCATCACTCCTAAGTATGCCCCGATACAAAATATAAACTTACTATCTATGTGGGAAAGCCTTCCAACACAATCAAACGGATGAACGACCTATGAGTTGGTCGTCAAATTTAGCAATCATCTGCTCAGTAGTCGAAAAGGGACGCTTAAGCTCATTGAGCGAATACAGAATTAGGTCTATTAGTTCTGTTCTTCTTTCAAACGTCTGTCGTAGAGGTAACACATTCCTTTCCAGAGCCTCATCATGAGGAAGCCTTAATGCATCCACTGCGTGAAATAAATATACGATATGTGTGGAATAGGCATCGAGCAAAGAGAGCATGGTCTTAAAATATGTAGTGCCAAAAAAATAGAGAAAAGTGGAATGGATAGGGGTGCGTAGAAAAGGTGCTACTGAAATTGGGATTTCATATATGAAACGATCCTTATTTTTCTCTCCAAACAGCCTAGTAACGCTCCGAGAAGTAAACAAATATCGATTCCTCCCAAAAGTCTTTTCAGCGCTGAATGAACGATTGAGGGCACGGAAAATCCGCATGGCAAAAACGGCTACACCCGGCAACACGGTCGTATCGTATAAATAGTCATACTTAATCAATACATCCACCATATCTTGATCAATGTAGTATCCGGGTGCGCGAAAACCAACCGGCTTCTTGTTGATTGTGCTGGAAATCAGTTCATCGCACTCCCTTATCTCGTATTCTTTTTCCCTTCGGGACAAGTTATGTACGGCCAACGGATGTGAAGTCGTATGGTTTGCGATCTCATGACCTTTTTGGGATGCTTCCACGCAAAAATTCCTACAGAACTTCGAACGGAGATCTTTACCTACAATAAAAAATGTGGATTTTATAGAATATCTTTCAAATAATTCGAGCAATGTTGGCATTGCCTGGTCAAACATTAACTCCTGAGAGTAGGGAACCTTAAGACCGGATTCCTCCTCCCAGATCCAGATGTTATCGACATCGACGTGGATGCTGATCATTGGTACTAAGATGTTAATTGAAAGTCAGGACTTAACCGACATTTATAAAAGATTGCTTTTTTTGCAATTGAACTAATCCATGAGCTATACATTGAAGGCAGACACCAGAACTTACTTTTCGGAGTACATTTATGTCGCGAGATGATTTCCACAGAGAAACATTTGAAAAGATGCTGGAAGGCAAACCTATTCCGCTCCTCCGACTTATCCGTATGGCAACTACGGCTTGTTTTGATCCTTTACGTCTCTTTGCCACTCACATGCCTGGGCCACTTGGGTATGGCATGCGCAGATTCCTCTTTGCACGAACACTCAAGAAAGTGGGCAAGAATTGTATCTTCGACGTTGGTCTGCGCATCATAAGCGGTCGAAATATCTCAATTGGAGAATACACATGGATAGACGCTTACACCTCTTTAGGAGCATTGTTTGGTGCCATATCTATCGGAAAGCGTGTTCACATTGCACCTCACTCCATCATCAATGCGGGCATTGATGGAGTGGAGATCCAAGACTACGTTGCTATCGGAGCCGGATCTCAGATATATGGCCACTCTGAAATGCCCAAGGAGGGAAAGCGGATGAGCGGACCCATGATCCCATGGCGATACAAGGCATACACCTCCGGGAAGGTAACACTCAAAAAGGACTGTTTCTTGGGTCCACGATCGATCATCCTACCAGGAGTAACCGTGGGAGAAGGTGCTGTCGTCGGGGCAGGATCTGTCATTAATTGTGATGTTGCGCCATGGACGATTGTCTTCGGGACACCGGCTCGTGTTATAGGGAAGAGAGAATCAGTTACTGTTCCAGACATCTGAGTTCCCATGTTATTTCTATGCGGCAAGAAATGAACCGCACTGAGAATAGAGAATTTCATATCGGGTAACAACATTCTCAAGCAAGTATTTAGCTTCAATTATTTTCTGTGACTGATGGCCCATTTCGACTCTTTCGGATGGGTGATCGACCATGTACTTGATCGCCTCGATAAGTGACTGTCGACAATCACTCTTAATGAAAATCCCGTTGACACCCAAGACGATACTTCCATTTCTAAGCTTTGCAGACACGATCTGTTCTTCGATTTCAATCAAATCAGCATTTCCACCGGCTAAACTGAGGATAGGAGGGAGACCACAAGACATTGCTTCCAGTGCAGCATTGGACAACCCTTCTGTAATAGAAGGCAGAACGAATACATCACTGTTGTGCAAATGTGCTTCAACATCCTGAATTTTCCCTTCCATGTTAACTACACGTTCGAGCCCATATTTCTTTATAAGTTTCCACAATAGTGCCTTCTGTGGACCATCACCCAGTATTTTTAGCTCTAACTTTGCTCTGTATAAATCGGGAAGGTTACCGATGGCTTCAATCAATAATGAAAGATTTTTCTTGGGCGTGAGGGAGCCGGAATAAACAAAAACAATTTTGTCTTTATCACGATCCGCTTTATCTCTCGTCCGTTGTGATGGTTCTACTCCATTGGGGATGTAGACCAACTTCTGTGGTTCAATGTTCATAATGGCCAGGTCATCAAAAACAGCTCGGCTGGTCCAGACGAATCGGTCAACCCATTTTTTCATCAGCCATACCCCAAATGAACCATACCAATGCTTCTTCTTAAACGTCAGTAGGTCAAACCTTTCTCCCGAGTTGCCAATTTTACAAATAATGGGTTTTGCAGCCCAATTAGCAGCAAGCGTTGCTGAAAACCCCGGCCATAATCCCTGGTGAACATGAACTACGTCGAACCGTTTTAGATTCCGATACACAACCCAAGAAAGAGTTAGCCAAGCTAGAAAACCAAACCCTACCAACTTGATACCCCAAAAACGTAGCATTGGATACCAAACTCTCTCCACGGGTATATCCTGGATCCTTTCGTTCCTCGGTAAATCCCGCAATTGCCAAACTGTGACAACTTTCACTTCATGTCCCCTCTTTTTTAAGGCCTTACTCAGTTTCATACACTGTCTCTCAGCTCCACCTGTAAAAGGGTCAAACTGACCGATGACCATAAGAATTCTTAGCCGTCTTTCCGAGGAAATACGCATAGGGTGAGAAGATTTAAAATCTTAGATTTCAGGTGTGGTATACCGAACAACCATGGCAAGATAAGGCTTCTGTACAAGCTCGACGATGCTTGCCACTACGTTACAATCGGAGCCTAAGGCTACAAAATGAAACGCTCCGCGCCTGTCACTTACATCTTACAGATCATCGTACGGAAAAGCCGTAAGGTTCTTGACAGGCTTGTGTGACCTAGCCCGCACTGCATCTAACGTGGAAAACTGACCTAGTGCCGTAGCTTGTCAGTTAGATAACGCCAAAATTCATGTCAAATGCTACTTCATTGACCCAGCCTCTTGTCTGACCGATCCCCATGTATGGTACCAAAAGAAGGGTGTCAAATTTGATGAACAAAAACACTAGCAACAAGGGGTTTGGGTAGATATCGACTGGTCAAATCAGATCACTGCACCATAAGCGATAATGGATTAGGGTCATGGTCGTCGGGACTGCTTGTCGGATGGCATATTTAGAAGAGAACCGGACAGATGTCCTAAGTCACGATATGTTTGGCCCAGGATCGATTGCTCTGATACCAGTTAACCAGGGCCTGTACGCCTTCTTTGAATTCATGGTGTGGTTGCCAACCCAAAAGCTTCTCCGCCTTAGTAATATCAGCCCAAGTAGATAGCACATCGGCAGAATGGCGTGGTTCATATACAATATTGGCCTTCTCACCTACCATTTCTTCCACCATGCGAATGGCGTCTATCAACCTAATGGGCTTATCAGAGCCCAAATTAATAATCTGATACCCTAACGGTTTAAGGGCCGCCACTGTACCCCGTGCAATGTCATCCACGAAAGTAAAGTCACGGGACTGCTCACCATCACCAAAAACAGTTACCGGATTTCCTTCACTGATCCACTGGACAAAACGGAAAAGACTCATGTCTGGCCTTCCTGCGGGACCGTAGACTGTGAAATAGCGCAATATGGTAACGTCTATTCCATGAAGATAGTGGTAGGTATGGCAGAGTACCTCAGCTCCTTTTTTCGAAGCCGCGTAGGGTGAAAGAGGCTGGCTACTGGAAGCATCTTCACGAAGAGGCTGTGAGGTTGAAGATCCGTAGATGCTCGAAGTCGAAGCCAAAACAAACTTATTAATTCCAAATTCCTTGGACAATTCCAACAAGTTCAAAGTACCAGTCACATTAGTTTCAAAGTAGATCCACGGGTTTTCTACAGATTGGCGTACACCAGCACGTGCAGCCAAATTGATCACACCATCTACATTTGACGAAAATAGCTCACGCAACTGCTCTTTACGACAGATGTCTAGTTGGTGGAATGTAAAGTCTGGCTTATCCCGAAGCTGGTCAATTCTCCAGTTCTTCATACGAATGTCATAGGCATCATTCACATTGTCAACCCCAATGACTTCATGACCCGCAGCAAGCAAGACATCACATACCTTTGAGGCAATGAAACCAGCGGCTCCGGTAACAAGATACTTAGCCAGAACTTATCTCCTATGCTTGTATATTAAGTTGACGATAGTGAAATGGCCACGCTGTGCACTAGATTGATGTTGCTAATTCCACAAACAACACTGTTAGGTCGAACCTAATGAGCAATCAACTCTTCGAGTTTAGTTATCCTCGTATGCACACTCCATACCACCGTGTAATCTGCCGACCCACCTTACACCCTGAGCAACCGTCTACACCGATTACCAGCACGAGTAAGGTATCACACACCCCCTGGCCAACAAGCCGATCTACAACACGGACACAACACACCTTGTTCATTAAGTGACTATCTAAATAGGTGCAACCCCAGTCATCCACCCCGAATACATAAACAATCAGGGTATTTGGACAAATCACTCATGCAACTTTTAGGATTATTTGTCATCTTTTATTTTGCCTTTGCGTGGGGAGGCTGATACGGTGTAGGCGTGGTGGCGGAAATGCTTTACGTTTAAGTGCTGCCATCTTCGATGCCTAAGGAAATCAGCCCAAGTGAGCTAGAAAAAACGGTTAGAAGGGCCCAAAAGGGCTCCGCCGATGACTTCTACAAGCTCTACAGTCTCTACTCAAAGCAGATTTATAGTTTTATATGGCGGCTCGTCAGCTCAACTGAGGATGCTGAGGACCTGACTCAGGAGACGTTCCTGAAGGTTCACCGTGAAATCAGTAACCTCCGTCAAGCGGGGCAGTTTAAATATTGGCTTTACCGAATTGCACGAAATGAGGTTTATCAAAAACAACGACGTTCAAGCAAAAAATCCGAGGTTTCACTGGATGATTCGGCAGTCCCTTACTATGACTTCCTCCCGAATCCTTCAGCCGACGAGGATCCTGAAAGGCGGGCACTTTATCAGGAGCTAAGCAGGATTGTAGACCGGACATTGCAAACAATGTCACCCAAGTATCGTGATGTTTTTATATTGGCAGTTTTTCACAAGATGAGCTACGACGACATTACCAAAATTGTGGATCGCTCTCTGCTTTCCGTTAAAACGGATATTTACAGAGCGCGTCTCACGGTCAAGGATGCGTTAAGCCAGTATAGGAAGAAGAAAAAAAGTGAGAGTTAAAGGCGCTATTTCTGGAGTTTAGGATCCAAATGAACTGTGAAGAAGTGAGAATTCAAGTTCCGACTTTGCTGGATGACATAGCCAGTCTGAATAGTGATCAGATCAATCTTGTTGAACGGCATCTAAATGTATGTAGCCTATGCTCCAAAGCGTACCAAGAAGAACTAGAAATTGCTCGTTGGTTTGCAGAGGCAAGTAACTTCCAGTTAGAGCCTCCAGTAACGATCTGGGAAGGTATTCACTCACAAATTGCTGTTAAATCCACTAGTGTTAAATCTAAATTCCAGTTTCCCTTTCCTCTTTTGCCACGCTTCAACGTACGCTATGCCTTGGCCAGTGTGACAATTATAAGCCTTATTGCGCTGGGCGTTCTGACTCTGTCCACCCCTCCCCACCACAATGCACAGATGTTGGCTGAGCTTCAGTCCTACGAACTGGAAACGGAAGGCAACCCATTCCTTGCGCAGATGAGACTGACGGACCCGTTCCTGGATATTGCTGACCACGTGCAGGAGAACCCCTTTGATGAGTGGAGGAACGTCCAATGAGGAGAACCCTGCTACTCCTGTCTGCCACTTTATTAACTCTGACCTTGGGTGCGAGTATTCAGGAAGTGGAGGGTTCAGCTGATTTGGAAGGCAAACTCCGCTCTGCTGCCAGTCAGCATGAGATCATCAAACTGCTGCTGGATGAAGATCGATATGCTGAAGTCCTTTCCGAGTTCTGGACCATTTTGGATCTTGAATTGACGGGCGACAATGAAAAACCAGTTGTGCAGGAAGCCTGGATGATTGTTGAGCGAATGCGTGAGAGTGGTGAGTATGATCTTGCACATCAGATTGTTGATGGTGCAAGTAATGAGCTAGAGACTTCGGAAAGTACGTTTTACCTTCTCATGCTCAAAGGCAAATTATTTCAAGATCAAGGACGAACCGAAGAGGCACTTGAAGCGTATCGGGAAGCACAGCTCTACAAGGATGATTGATTAGTCCACTAGCCCTTTTACGTCCAGGTTAATTCACGTTTCACACCACACAAAACTCCTAGCGATGAAGCTGACGGACGGAACCGTTTGCAATAAACGCCTGAAACGCTGCACCACAAAAGTCTTTACTGTTGTTTATTTTTGAGCTCCTGGTCTATACGCTTTTGGATTAAATCTCTCTGTTCTGCTTCCTTTTTATCAACAAATCCATAGGCCTTTTGCATCGCCCTCTTGAACTCAAGCGTTAGTTCCGTGGCAGTGGGAAGATTATGAATAACCCGAGGTGTGATAAAGAAAATCAGTTCAGCCCGACGTTTTAGTCGAGTAGTTCTCCCAAATAGGGTCCCCAAAATGGGAATATCACCCAGGAGTGGAACCCGATCCCGTGACGAACTCATCGTATCACTAATAATGCCAGCCAGTGCCACCGTCTGGCCATCGCGGACAATCAAAGAGGTAGTGACGGAATTGGTATTGATTGTTGGTGTCAGTGCCGCGCCAGCAGCCGAGCTGACTTCGACGGAGATATCCATTGCAACAACACCACCAGCGCTGATGCGGGGAAATATGAGCAGTGTCACACCAGTGGGACGAAACTGAATAGAGTTTACAAAATTTGTCGTGGTTCCTGACTGCAGTGGATCTCCAAAAGATGCCGTGGTCACAGGAACCTCAGCGCCAACATTGATTTGTGCCTGAGCACCATCAATCGCCAAAATTCGGGGAGCGTGGAGGAGTTCTACATTCGTCTTGGAGCGCAAGCTATTCATGCTCATTTCCAATGTTCGCATTGACCCAAAGAATGCCTGGGTAGCAACCGATAGGCTACCTTCTGATGCCATCTGTCCTAGAGTAGCTGGCCCTGAAACCGCCTCATCACGTGATTTCAGAAAGGCTGCGACACCGAAACTAAGGTCGTCCTTCAACTCCACTGAGTACAACTTCGCCTCGAGGAGAACCTGCCTGGGTAAAACATCAAGCTGCTTTATCGTTTGAAGTAGAAATTGGTAATCAGCTTCAGTTGCCTGAATGATCATCGAGTTGTTGAACTCGTTGACAATAATCTTGAGATCAGGAGCTACCACCGCATTAATCCCAGACTGTCTAGATATGGGTCGCCCTTGCAATGTAGGACCGAGACCACTACCACTGAAGGGCCCAGACGCTGGTTCACTGCGCGTAGCCAACGACTGCACCGGCTCACCTCCCTCGGACTGCCCTTGTCCAGAAGAAAATCCTAACCCCTCTGAATATAACTGAGAAAGGATATTTGCAATATTCCCCGCAGTGTTATTTTCCACTGGATAGACAAAAGTTTTAATGTTGGTCCCAGAACTCGTAGTATCCAGCTTCTGAACCCATTCCTGTACTTTTTTAAACACGGAAGCAGAACGCGTTATCACTAAAAGACTATTTAACCGTTCAATGGTCACGAAACGCACTCCTCCCGATTTGCCGCCAGTGGGAGAAAAAATCTGAGCAAGATCCCCAGCAATAGTGGAAGCCGTGTTATAAAGGATCGGTATTAAATCCACAGTTGTGCGATCGAAATAGTCTGTATCTAAAAGCTTGACCAGCTTGAGGACTTGATCGACATTCTTCCGGAAGTCCGTGATCATAAGCATGTTAGCAGAGGCATAATCGATCACATGTGCCCCTGCTGAAACAAAGGGAGTAACCATGGTCAACATCTCGGTAGAAGGAACATAGTTAAGAGGAATGACGTAGGTAAGAACTCCTCCAGGCCTAGCGTCATCGTCACTCTCTTCCTGTGGTACATTAAAGGTAGATACCACTGGCTGGGCTTCAAAAAACTCTTCCTGCGACAACTGAGAATCAGGTGCAGAAGGCTCTTGAGCTTCAGCCGAAGATTGGGGATCCACAATCACCCCATGCGGAACCGTGGTCGTTTGCGCTAAGGGAATGAGGACATACAAGTCATCTTGTTTAACAATTCCCATTCCATTCATTTGAAGGAGTTGCTCCAAGACTGAAAAGGCGTTTTCTTTGGGAATTTCTCCCATGGTATAGATACTTGCCGAACCACCCACTCCGGGGCTCGTGACATAAGAGTATCCCAACTCTCGCATCACCGTATCAACGACGGTTGTAAGAGGAACATTGGTAAATTGAAACACCATGCCTGGCGAGGAATTCTGGGGTGATTGTGACACTTCCTCTGAGGTCGCTAGAGATGAATCTGGCGTTTCTTCCCTCGCAAGAAGTTCCTCTTGAGAGAGAGTGTCAGGTGGTTCCAGAAGCTCTTCCTGTTCAACCTGTTCAACCTGTTCAGCGTCAACCTCTTCTGGTTCTACAGCCTCTTGGCCTGAAATCGACTCTACAGGGGTCTCAAACTCCTCCTGTATAGATCCGGCGAACACAACCGCCGAAATCTGACCACCCATCAACGCAGCTAAGAAAACCAAAATCATTTGCATCGTAGTCACCCTATGAAAAATGTAAAATTCTTGATCGCTACTGCCCACCAGGAAATCTCTGCTCCCCTTGATTAGCTTGTTCCACCTGACGCCCATCAGATTGTCCCCCTGCCGTTAAAACCTGAAGTCCCGTACCCTTTTGCTCCTCAGTCGTCCCTCCGGCATTTTGGACCATTGCAGGGGCGGTACCCACTGTCACAACGGTAACAGCCGCCGCCACGTTAACTTTGCTAGCTTCAGCTGGCATCGATTGATGTGCACTCCCCATATCAATAAGCACTTCATGATCTTTCCACTTCAATTTGATAGTAGAAGGACCAATTTCATTAACACTGTGGCCCTGTATTAATTCTCCAAGACCGACGGTACGCAATTGCGTCCCGTCGGTCACGATGGCTTGCCTCTTCCCATCTATGGTTTTCACACCGTGCAAAACTATCGGGTCGTTCATGTTGGGCCGCTCTTCTTCTACAATTTCGACTTCAACCTCCTCCTCCACTACCGGAGGACGGCGATCCTCTGCAAAAAGGTTTCTCTCGGATATGACCATGAAATCAGAAAATAGCGGAGAAGAGTTCATCGGCTCGATATCTAAGGAAGCTGTATTCCTATCCCTCGTCCTATCAACGATCTGCTCTAGACTATTAGATGCACCAAAACTATCCCAAACGGATATAAACCGGATTGCCATCAATGTAATCCCCATCAACATACAAAAGTTGATCAAAACGATCTGTCGTTTCATATTCTCTACCCTCTATTGATGCCAAACCCCCTAAGAAAGTTGAATGAATCCCGAAACATTCATGCGTGGCTGGATGAGCAACTGTTCTTTTGATTGAAGGCTATTAAGGAAAAAATTTTCCACTAAAAAGAATTTGGGGTGAGCTGCAAGAGCATAAAGGAAATTGGCAAGTTGCAACATATCACTTTGGAGACTGATCTGTAGTGTAACTTTGACGTAATTGTCGCCTATTTCCCTTTCTGGCAAAGGGTTACTCCGAGTCACCAAAATGCCGTTCCCATCTGCCAGACTACGCACCACCTCCTCTAACTGAATAGCTGCTAGGCCTGTTTCCTGAGCATCTAGTAATCTCTGACGGTACCCGGACAGTACTCTAGATAAATTATCTAATTCAGCTCCATACAACTCGTCTCGCACAACTTGTATGGATCGCTCCAAGAGTTCTTCTTCTCTTTCGAGCTCGCTTTCAATCCGAGCCGTAGCATCATAAAAGGGGAAAACCACACCCAACGCCAGTAAGGTGACTATCCCTACCCCACCAAGAACGATCAAGGCTCTTTTATCACGCTTGAAAAACTTCACGATTTCACTCTTCATCTGTATTACTCCGCCGAATCCTCGCCTCAAAACTAAATCTCTCTCCATCTTCTCTATTACGGTCTGGCGTAATGTAACGCGACTCCACACCTTCCAAATACTGAGAGTCGAGCAGTATTTTCAACAATGTTGAAGCGGAATTCGAAAACCCATTGATACTCACTCGATCTCCTTGAATATTAATATTTTGGAGGAAGGAGTCATCTGGAATCTTTTCTGTCAATTCTTTAAGAACCGAAAGAACTGTCTGGTGCCCTGCCATAAAACCTCGAAGCTCTTCTAGTTCAACTAAATCAGCTTCCGCCTCATTTCTCAAAGCTAAAATTCTTTCCACTTCAGGCTCAAGAAGCTGAATCTGAGTCTTGACTTCAGCAAGGAATTGTCGTTGCTGAAAATATCCCCGTGTCACCACCGCCAGACCCATGGTAATCAATAGCCCTGCCAACACCAGAGAGGTCACAAGGCCAGGCTTTTCACCAGTCACACGCTTTTCACTGGGAATCAAGTTAAACTTTCCAGGCAAAAATTTGCTAGTTCCAGAAATAGCTAGTCCAATTGCGCCAACACAATCGGCCACTTTAGAACTTGCCACCCCCTGTCTTTTCAAATTAAGTTTCTGGGATAGCAACTCACAGTCTTCAAATTTTCCACGAAAACTATCAATAAAATCTGTGGCCAAAATCCCGCTTAGGTAAATCTTGTCTAGTCCCTTTCGGTTCAGATCCTGGTGGGAGACGAATTGCCCGAGTGCTTCTAAAATCCTCTCAAACGTTAGGCCTTCACCAGATATTAGGGTTTTTTCCGAAAAAAGCTTCTTGGAATCAGTGACGAGAACGAACTCAACTCCATCGGAGTCAATCGTTACAACCAGACAAGGGGAATCCTGTGGGTACTGATCATCATGCACCGAAAAGGCATGGAACAAACCAATGCAGGAAAGAGTGATCGTGGCCGGATAAAGGTTCAATTCACGAAAAAATTCAAGATGTCCATCCAAAATTTCTCTAGGAACCATCATGACCTGAATCCGCAACTTCTTCTCAGCTACATTCCGTTCCAGAATGACGTAGTCGGAGTAAGATTGGCCCTCTTCTCCAGGCTCAAATCTTTCAAGCTGGAACTGCATGACCTGCTCCAGATTCTCTTCCACATCCAGTGGTAATTCAACTTCTCGAATCACCACCTGATTCCGAGGCAAACCCACAATGATATTGTCTCGGTCCAAGCCATCGACTTCTTCAAATTTCTCGAACCATGCATGGAGTTCGGCAGGCTGTAAGTCCACATAGTCCTTTATCTGATCACATCTTTTTAAAACGTGGCCCTGGAGACCCTTGGAAACAACGGCTAAGGACAAATGCTTCCCTCTAATCTCAACTCCAACGGCTGTATCTAAGTAGAACATGACATTTCTTTTCTCTTTCTATTGCTAACGCTACTCCTCTTCTTTACATGCACATTTTTCTTCTCTGTGCACAGAGCGCACTCTCTCATCATACGTTGTCAGAGCTCGATATTTGATTCATTCCAGTACAGGACGGAGTAACCTTTGGGGGAAGATGCATCTACCCTAACAACACACCGAATGCGGCCGATCAATTCTGAATCAGAGAGATACCCATCACTCACCAAAGTATAAACATTCGACCGAACAGTAGAAAGGAGTTGGCTGGCCTCCGTAGTGACTCCGGGAATTTTCTCCATAATCTCAGAAACATTCATAATAGGCGCCTCTTGCCGCATCCTCTGAATCTCGGCTGCGGTATCGAAATCCAATCCTGGAATAGCGGCTAACACTGGGGAAGGTGCAGAATTGACATTGATCCGATTCATGGTGGTGAAAGTGGTCAAATACTTTTGCAAAGCATAGTACTCAACAGGCTCTCCACCCGGAGTCATGCCCTTGCGGCCATAATAAATATCCGGTGTGACTCCCTTGACCAGAAGGAGCTCCTCTGGAACATCAAAAAGCCCATTCTTGGCAAAGTAGGGTATGTCGAGTGCTTGATAATAATCACTCTCCGCACCGTTGAGCCGATGTAAATCATCCGGGTCCCGCCAATCCTCAATGGAATCAGCAAGCATATCGGCATGCCATTCTTCAAGACCGACCATAATGAAAAGATTGTAGAGGAGGTAACCGGGAGCACCATTAACGTTCAATTTACCGGTCTCATCGATGATCTGTACCCTAGCACCTCCACGAGATAGAGGTAAATCAATGTAACCGGTTAAAACGGGAGGAACTGATTGTAAATCTCCCTCTCGCCTTTGCTGAATTCGAGCAAAGGCAGTCTGAGCTTCTATAACTTTGTATATGACATATTCGACTCCTGCACGGGCCAAATAGTACGATTCTTTCTGATCTACCACATTCCTGGCAGCATTGACTTCAGTACGAATAGAGACCGAAAAGGAAAGAGCCAACATGCTCATTGCAGCCATTACCCACAGCACCATAATCAGGACAGATCCTTTCTGTGCACTATCAAACGCTGTATGACGGAACAGTTTCATCTTTTTCATCTCCGGGTAGACCTCTATGATCACCGTCTCCTTAAAGTTCCCGAGAAGCTTGCATTGATGGGGACAATAAGATGGCTTTCGTCATAGCTAATCTTCATAGCCTGAGGAACACCCAACATCTCTTCTCCAATCCAATCACTCCTCCACTCAGAACGCTCTGACTGAAGGTTGTACCCATAGTATGTAAATTCCACATCTTCGATTTGCTCAATGAGCGGCAATGGGTCTCCATCGGGCGCATTCACCATGGTCAAAAAACTTCCCAACCCCATGTAGCTAGACTCCAGAACCCCTAAAAACCGATACCCTAACGCATCTTGTGCCAGCCCGTAACGGACAATCGTCAGACCTGGATTCTCCTGTAGCATGAGAGGAGCTACCGTAGCGAAAATAACCGAGTCAGAAGTTCCGTAAAAAAGAGGGACCTGAGCAAAAGCACGTGGTGTTTGTCCCTGAGATGCACCATCCTGAGTATCTAGAAAAGCCGCCGATGGTCGGACCGGATATAAAGAACCAATTTGCCGCTTGATTTGATCCTTTAGCACCCTTCTTCTACCCTCAAAATCCAAACTCTCCTGACTCTTCTCATAACTATTCAATCCCAACCGAAAGGAGGAAAAAACAACACTGGCCATGAGACCCAAGATGGAAAAAGCGATGATGATTTCCAACAAGGTGAAGCCATGTGAGGCTGACCGGCTGGTAGCCCCCAACTTTTGATCGGCATGTGCCCGATTCAAGGTCTCACGTTCTGTAATAGTAGGCTCCTGTTTCCAACTTCTCATGATTAGGTTCATTGGGTGGTACCAAAAAGTTGTCGGATCTTGTCAGAAGAGGTCGGACCAGGCCCGGAGGATGCGGTAGGAACGGTTTTTAAACAAACCGCTCTGTACAGTTTCCCATTGGGATCATTTTTGAAATACACATCGACTTGAACACTTAGCAGGTAAACAGGCGGTTCCACAACTTCGATGGCAAATGTATCTTCCGGTCCCTCCCAGTGCCGCACCTCGGCAACATAAGCAAACTCCTCATCTAGATCATCTGATAACGACCATTCTCCTGTAATAGCCTCATTGCTCAGGATCTCATTCATCACATTCTCTGCATGCCCCATGGCATGATGAGCCATGTTCATACGGTAGATGTTCTTGAGACCTCCTGAAAAAATCTGCATCATCACAGCCACACCCATCCCTAAAATAGCCAAGGCAACCACAATCTCCAATAAAGTAAAACCGCGTGAACGTTGCATAACTCCAATGTCAGTTGTTAGTTGAGTGGCTCCTTCAACACTCGAGCAAATCCTGTGATTGGATCCACCCAAATTGAGACCTCTCTCGTTTCGTTCTGCAGGTAAAAGGATCCTCCGGAACTCCTGCCGTTGGGATAAAAATTAACTTTCTCCAAGTACTCATCGAATTGTTCATACTCAAATGCGATGGAAACCCTCTCAGGGAGTGAAAACCTGCTCAACTCCTGCTCAAATGCATTGGTCAGGACATAATAATCTGGGCCTTCTTCACTCGGCACGAGGATAATGCGAGAGACCTCTTGCCTAGCGATAGCCCGGGAACGTGCCTGTTTCATTCTAGTAATTAAATCCCTCCCAGCAGTCTCCAATTCCAGACCTTGTAAACCACGATAAAAAGATGGCAGCACTACCCCGGCAGCTAATGAGACTAATACCAGCACAATTATCAACTCAAAGAGAGTGAAACCTCTTTGAGAGTAGAAACTACTCCCAGGAGTTAATATCCGCATTATCTGCCTCGCCACCCGCCTCTCCATCGGCACCAAAACTCCATAGGTCGTAGTCGCTATTATCTCCGGGAAATCGATATTGATAATCACGACCCCACGTGTCTTTGGGAACGCTATTCTTCTCAAGATAGGGGCCACTCCAACTTGGAATTCCTGGATCCTCGATTAGAGCCTGCAACCCGTGGGCTGTTGTTGGATAACGCCCCACATCGAAACGGAATAAATTCAAGGCATTCCCCAACTGCTCGATCTGCAGCTTAGCTATCTGTGCCTTGCTCTCTCCTACCCGATTCCACATCCGGGGGCCTACGACTCCTGCTAAAAGTCCTAAGATGACTAACACGACAATTAATTCAATAAGAGAAAATCCATTTTCCCTGACTCTCCGGTTCTCTGAGGACTCATTAGACCAATTCTTTGCCTTGTTTCTCAT
The DNA here is from genome assembly GCA_036338435.1 of Acidobacteriota bacterium. Classification (GTDB taxonomy): domain Bacteria; phylum Acidobacteriota; class UBA6911; order RPQK01; family JADFOI01; genus JAPYTY01. Next base: position 58,532 of record JAYZCG010000014.1, on the reverse strand, counting down.
AGTTTTTATCCTCCCCTGTTCCTAGTTACCACCATAACCATATAGCCCGCTTACAATGGAACATCGTTAATGCTAAAGATCGAATACAACATTGAGACCACCATTACACCGATGATGATTCCCATAATCAGAATGATAGCCGGTTCAAACAACGCCACGAGCCGTTTGAGAGACAACTGGAGTTCTCGGTCGTATGTTTCTGCGATTTGTAAAAGCATGTCATCTAACTTGCCCGTTTCCTCTCCCACCTGTAGTAAATGTAGTGCAAAGGCAGGGAAAATATTAGCTTCCCGAATAGGAGCAGTTAATCCATCGCCCTTTTTCACACCTGACTTGATCGATTCCATCGTGGAAGCGATAGCTTTATTGTTCACGACGTCCTTTACAATATTAAGAGATTGAATGAGCGGGACTGCACTCTTCAGTAGTGTTCCCATGGTACGGCTAAATCTAGAAACCTCCACCTTCTGGAAGACCGAACCCAAAACCGGTAGCCTGAGCATCTGCCTGTCCCAGTCAAGGCGGCCCTTGTCAGTGGATAGGCGAGTCTTCAGCCTATACCCTAGGCCGCTTGCTATAAGAAGCAGGAGCCACCAATAACCTGTTAGGATCCCACTCATACCCAACATAATAACCATGGGAAGTGGAATAGGAGCCCCAGCATTTTCGAAGATAACGGCAAATTTGGGGATCACGAAAAACATCATAATGATGATGGAAATTGCGCCCACAAAGGTTAGGATCACAGGATAAATCAAAGAAGAAATTAAATAACTACGCAACTCCTCGACATCCTCGAGATAATCGACCAGTCGTTCCAAAATCTGGTCTAAGGCTCCCCCCACTTCACCCGCTTTGACCATGTTGATGTAGACTTTAGGGAACACCCTGGGAAACTTGGAAAGTGCTTCTGAAAGTGAATGACCGCTCTTAACTTCTCTCAATAACTCCGTGATGATCTCACTCAAGTAAATATTTTCCGTTAGATTGGAGAGAATCCTTAAACTACGATCCAGAGTCAGTCCCGCTCGAATTAAAGTTGAAAGCTCTTGGGTAAAGATCAGAAGTTCACTTTGAGACACTCTTTTTTTCTTCCAGGGAAGTTCAATCTGACGGCTCAGCAATCCTGTGTCGCCGTCAGAGGAAACCTTCACGGGTAACTGTCCATGCTCGTGGATATGGGCTACAACAGTCTCCTGGTCAGCCGCTTCCAAGGTTCCTTCTGTTACTTTCCCATCCGGCGTCACAGCCTTATATCTAAATAAAGCCATGCCCCAACTCCTGATCTTTGAACCTTGGTTCTTCACCGTAAACTATAGATGTCATAGAAACTAACTTAGATAACGACCGACAGCCAACAGTTGACGGCAATATGAAATGTGTAGAGTGCAGCATTGTATTTACAGATCCTGCGTGACCCTCAGGACCTCTGAAATCGTAGTCAGTCCCTGCTTGACCTTTTCTAGTCCATCTATCCGCAGACTCACCATGCCCCCTTCTATAGCCATTTTCCGAATCCTCGTTGCATCGGCATTAGCAAGGATAAGCCGGCGAACATCCTCATTCATCAGCATCAGCTCAAAGATGCCCAGTCGTCCCTGATAACCCGTACCCCCACATTCTTCGCATCCTTTTCCATGATAAATTTCGGTTTGATTATCTAACGGGAACTTTATTTCTTCTAAAAACCCATCCTCTAACTGCTGTCTTTCCTTACAGTTATGACAAATAATCCGAACCAGACGCTGGGCTAAGACACCTAAAATAGTAGAAGCCAACAAATAATCTTCTGCACCCATATCTACCATTCGGGCAATGGCACTCGGGGCATCGTTGGTATGCAGTGTGCTAAAGACCAGATGTCCAGTTAAAGCAGCTCTGATTCCGATTTCAACTGTTTCCAGATCGCGCATCTCTCCCACCATAATCACGTCCGGATCCTGACGTACGATAGATCTCAAACCAGCAGCAAAGGTCAGTCCAATCTGGGCATTTACGTGGATTTGATTGATCCCGTTTATCTGGTATTCCACGGGATCCTCAATGGTAACAATCTTCTTGTCCGGCTGGTTAATTTGGGTTAGTGCAGCATAAAGAGTAGTGGTCTTACCGCTGCCTGTAGGACCCGTAACCATTATAATCCCATAGGGCCGCTTAATAAGATCATTGAAGAGTTCGTGCATCTGGGGAACAAAACCCAGTTTCTCAACATCATAGATCTGGACATTACTTTTATCCAGGATACGCATCACCACACTTTCCCCGTACATGGTAGGCAGCGTAGACACACGAAGGTCTATGTCCTTCCCAAGTACCTTCATCTTAATGCGTCCATCTTGTGGGACTCTCCGCTCCGCGATATTAAGTCTAGCCATGATCTTGATCCGAGAAATAACCGCCGCCTTCAGCCTTTTGGGAGGTGACTCCTGGTCATATAGGATCCCATCGATGCGATATCTCACATTTAAATCACGCTCAAAGGGCTCAATATGTACGTCGGAAGCGCGGGATTCGATGGCACGAGAAATGATAAGGTTGACCAACCGAATGACAGGGGCTTCCGATGCGAGGTCTTTCAAGTGTTCGACATCTTCGGCATCGTCTCCAGTGGTATCAATTTCCTCATCAATATCTTCCACAATCCTACCTAGACTCGAGGCCTGGTTCCCATAAAAGCTCTCAATGAGATCAAGAATTGCACCCTCTGGACCCAAGAAAATCTTTACATCTTGGCAACCAGTAAAGATACGGATGGTATCCAGTGTAGCAATGTCATTTGGATCAGCCATGGCAACCGTCAATTGGCCAGAAGCTTCCACTTTAATAGGAACAAATTTACATTCACGCATGAATTTTTCAGAAAAGGTATCCTCAAGTACTGGGACCTGGGGAAAATCCTCGGCAGTCACATAAGGAACATCGAGGTAGTCACTAAGATGTACCACCATATCTGCCTCAGAAACTGCTCCTATATCTACAAGCAGCTTTCCAATTTTTTGCCCCGACTGACCCTGCAAATTGAGTGCGGTCGCCAATTCCTCCTCTGAGATAACGCCCTTGGCCAGCAATGCCTGGCCAAAAACATCCTTAATATTTAACTTGGCGAGCTCAATCATAAGTCCAACGCTTTCTCCTAGTATTCCGTAATACGAACACGCTCCTCGAATTGCTCGGAAGAAATTTTTCCCATTGTCACAAAATCTACATTCTCCTTGGAGGCAGAAATAATAACAATCGTAGTATTCCTGGAGGGATCCAGTTCATTTCGATCCTCAACATGTAAAGCGAGCGCAACAAAATGTCCGCCGGGCAACTGTTTGAATGTTCCTCCGTAGTCCTCCAGACAACGGACCATCGAATTTTTCAAAATCTGGAGTTGTTCCTCTTTGGATCGATCCTCTTTTTCGGTTTGCACGAGCCCAAAAGGCGTGCGAAGGTTGGCACGATTGATATTGAGATGTAAAGATACAGCGATCCCATATTCCTGTAGATAGGATGCTTTTGCTCCTTCTGTCATCGCCAGGGGGTTCGGAAAATTCTGTTTAACAACCTCATTTACTATCCCTTCGAAGATCTGTGCATTCCTCTTGAGCAGAGGCAGATCTAGAGTTGCCGCGATAGAAGTTGTTGTGCCAGCCAAAAGTAAGATGCAGGACATGAATAGAACTGAACGACTACGCATAGGATCCTCCTATCGCGAAAGAAAATTTCGCATATAGTGATTATTTTCCTCAATGCCTGCGATATAACGTTGTTCGAGAGTAACGAGATATCGCTGTATCTGATTTAAATTGTCCCTCTCTCTTAGATCAATGTCTTCTTTGACTTGTAATAGAGCCCCGAGCATCAACTGCCTCTCTGCATCCTGATGTGCCACCATCATATCTTGTACTGTTTGGGTGAGTTGCTGTTGAGAAACCACTAGACGTTGTCCTCCCCAATATCCCATATGCTGGACGATAGAAACCGCACCCACCATGATCAAAACACCCGCTGCTACCCTTTGAAGCACCGTCCACCAGGGGATGGATTTTAGGAATTTATTGGAAACATCAACGACCTTAAAATTCTCCTCCCGAGGAGGTTCAATATTCCAGTCACCCAACTTTTCACGGGTGTCTAGCAATTCAAGATACTCTGTGTCACAGTCCGAACACACACCAAGATGTTTGAAAAATTCAAAGCCCTTTCGAGGGCTCATTTCCTCTCCATACAGTACATCAATCATCCTCTCTCGGATCTCTTCACACTTCATGATTTGTTCTCCATTAGCTTTCGTAGAGTCTTCAACCCTAGATACAATCGTGACTTGGCCGTAGACAAAGGGATATCCAGTATTTCTGAGATCTCGTGAAACTTCAGATCCTGATATTCCTTCATCAAAATGACCTCTCTTTGTTCCTCCGGCAGTTCGTCGAACGCCGCCTTCAAAATTTCAATATCTTCTTTGCCTGCCAACTGCTTCTCTGGCGAAGCCTCCCCATCCCTTAGCGCGACCGGAACGGCCTCACTTTGTTCTTCTGGAAGAGGAACTAATCTTATCTTGTTCCACCTACGAAACCGCATACGACATTCATTAAGCGCAATCGTATACAGCCAAGAGGAAAAACGCTTGGGATCGGACAGACGATCAAGGTTTTTGTAGGCTTTGGCAAAAGTATCCTGTGTAAGATCCTGGGCTTCATCCGGATTACCAACATAACGACAGATGAAACCGTAAATTCGCTGCCACCATCTCTCAAATAACTCGCTGCTGCAGGCAGTGTCCCCCTGCAGCGCCAACTCCACAAGGTACTGCTCGCTGTGATTCATCTTGGATCCTGTATCTTCAAGATGCATGTTCAGCAAAAAAGTCTAAAAATTTGCAACAATTAACCGGCTCATACCAAACCTAGGCTTTAAAAAGGGTACCACTCGTGGATGACCGGGAGAGACGAATAAACACCTACCAAGTGATTGATACCCTAACACCGGCTGCTCTGCGTTGATCTCAAACTTCTTCAACGTATTGAAAAGAAATTAGTGTCGCGTTAGGCAATCTAAAGATCAATTCAGCACGGGGATAGCTTCAAATTGGCAAGAACCACCCCTGCCAACCTACTCAATGTAGACGATTGTGTCCCATAATAGACAATAGAGAAATTCGATGCTTCATTGAGACTGTGAAATCGTTTCAATCCACTAGTCCCGGAAAAAACGAAGCGGGTTAAGAGGCCGATCGTTAAGACGTACTTCGTAATGTAGATGAGGACCTGTGGCACGACCGGTTGAACCTACGTAGCCGATAATGTCACCTCTCTCAACCTCCTGACCTCTCTCCACAGTATAACGATCTAGATGCCCATAACGCGTGGAAATACCAAACTTGTGCTCTAATGTAACCAATTTTCCATAAGAGTACTTACGGCCCGCAGTAGTAACAATCCCATCGGCTGCAGCAATGACCTTATTCCCCCGGGGAGCAGAAAGATCGATGCCGGGATGAAAATCGCGCTTTCCATTGAAAGGGTCCTTCCTATAGCCAAATCGGCCGGAAGGATACCCACGAACAGGGATGATAGAAGGAGTCGTTGCCAAAAGAATGGCTCTCCTAGTATAGAGATCTTTGAGCTGAATGAATCTCCCTTCCAAGCTAATGCTTCTTCGTTCCATAGAAGCAAAATGTTCGAGAAGATCTTGGGAGTTAAGACTCAACAACGGGTCATTAAACGTGGAGGGGCCACCCACTCCTCCGAGACCTTCCTGGTCAAGGCCGGAAAGAATCTGTAACTTCTTTGAAGTCACTTCCAGGGAAGCAATCTTTTCATTTAACTGCCTTGCCGCAAGACGAAAAGTTTCATTCTCTTTGTCCAACTCATGCGCACGAACCTCTAACTCAAGATGGCCAGCCGTTTGTTTCCACATATAGTAGTAGTGCAATGTTGACAGGATAAAAGTGGCACAAATAACAGCCGCTGCTATCCCAAAAGAAATTAAAAGTTTATGGGAAACCCTGTATCTGCGCCCAGACATGTATGGAGAACGGGCGACTATGATAGTTAGATCTTCTTTTGTCCCCATTACATCCCTCTATTGAATGGGCCCAGTAATACGCCTGACGACCATCCCACGAGTCGTAAGACGCACCTCTCCATTGAACTGCGCAAGAACCCGCTAAGTTTTGGACAATGAGGAATCATATCAACGAAAGATAGGCGAACAAGGTCAACTACCCGTTCCGAGGTAAAGTGTACTCATTTCAAACCAGTATAGTCAAATTCTCCAACATTCACCCAGTTCATGAGGTGTGGTGGAGGCGGTGGGAATCGAACCCACGTCCGAAAGCTTTGGGCAGCAGAATCTACATGCTTATCCGATTTCTTTTTTTCATTCAAAACAGGCCAAGGAAACCGGCAAACTAACCTGCATGAACGTCCTTCAGTACGTTTATCAACCATCCCCTGAAGGAGACAAAACGGTCGAAAATCCCGCAAATCAACGCCCTGAACACCCCGCGGGCTGAGCGGACAAGACGGCTACTCTAATTAGGCAGCAAGTGGTAACTGTTCGTTGGCAGTTATTTTTTTTTGCCACTGATTTTCGAGGTGGTGGCGCCTCGACATGCCTCTACTGCTTCAACTACTCTCGTCGAAGCCAGTCGCCCCCAAACATGCCCAGGATAACTTATTAAGCCCCATATTTACAACTAGACATGGGGTGAATCGTTTCTACTCCTCCGTACGCAAGGCACTTAATCTTTTACGTGCCTCCAAGTTATTAGGGTCATAATCCAACACTTTCTGATAGTAATCACGAGCTGTTTGCACCTCACCTTGATACGTTTTTATGTTCCCCAGGTAATAGTAAGCCTCCGATATGTCTGGCTTAATTTTGATGGCCTTTGTTAAGTTTTTTTCGGCATCATCCATCTGTCCTGTCCTCATCTTTACCAAGGCCGAGTTAATGTAAACAATCGCACTGTTAGGATTCAGAGTGATGGCCCTATCAAAATGTATGGCTGCCTGATCCAATTGCCCCGTTTCCATAAGGGCTAACCCCAAGTTATTATGCGTACCAAAAAGACGTGGAGAAATATCCAGTGCACGCTGGTACCAGACAATAGCTTCATAAAAGTTATTTTGAGCAGCCATCAAAAGACCCATATTCGCATGGGCTCTAACGTAGTTTGGATCTATATTCAGGACAGCTGAAAAATGCCGCATGGCTTCGGGGAATTTCCCTTGACTACTGTAAACCATTCCTGAATTGTTGTGCGCATCAAGCAGGCGCGGATTCAATCGCAGTGCTTCCGAAAAATGATTGATTGCTTTAACCAACTGTCCCTGCTCCGCCAACACCATACCCAGATTGTTGTACGCCTTGGCATACTGAGGATTAATTTCCAATGCTTGTTGAAAATGAGCCATTGCGGCAACAGAATCACCCTGTTGCTTAAGTTCCAGTCCTAAAGCGTTGTGGGCAATGTAATTGTGAGAAGTGACATTCAGAGTATGTTCAAAAAGTGTCCGCGTGTTCTCCCAATAACTCAAGTAGAACTGTGTCAGAACCGCTAGTATAGTGACTACGCACATACTCGCACCCAGTTGCCATATTTTCCCTAGCTGCAAATGGTGAGCCACTTCCTCCGCCCCCCAGACGAGCATGATGAAAACTCCAATGAGGGGAACGTAGGCATGGCGATCGGCCATGGCCTGCCCTCCTACCTGAATAACCCCGCTTACCGGGAATAGAGTGCCCAGGTACCATAGCCATCCCACCACCAGATAACCCGATTTTCTCAGACGCCAGACCCCCCACGAAATCGCTATCAAAATCAAAGCCGCTAAGCCCACTGATCCAAGTCCAAGCGAACCCCCTTGATAGGGGTAAAAAACCGCCAAATCAATCGGCCACACCATCTTTCTCAAATAAAGGGCATACGATAGGATTGCATTAGCCAAACGTGAGCCTACTGGTAGGCTGGATATCCCATCAATGGATTGGGCGGCAATGACAGTCAGTACACTTGCCCCCACCACCGGAATCATAAGAGGCAACTTCTCAAGTATTAGTCGGGGTACGTGCTTCCGGAACTCTTCCCAGGTTTCTCCAAGCCTTGCCAGAGGCCAATAATCCAACAAGAGCAATAGACAGGGTAGGGTTACTAACATCTGCTTCGCCATTAGTCCCAGCGACAAGAATACCGCCACTAAAAGATAGCGCTTCCAACTTGGCCTCCTCACATACCCCAGATAGGCATTTATAGTTAGAAATCCAAACAAAGTACTCAACACATTTTTGCGCTCTGTTATCCAGGCCACCGACTCGACATTGAGGGGATGTGAAGCAAATAATGCCGCTACCACAGCGCTTCTCCAGAAAGCTCCAGTCAACTGATGAAGCATAATAAATAGCAGTATGACACTGACCAGATGCAGGATGAGGTTGGTAAAATGGTAGCCTGCCGGATCCAAACCAAATACCCGGTAATCGAGCATAAAAGAGACCCATGTAACTGGATTCCAAACTCCTTCTTTGAAGGAGGTCATCGCCCAACTTAAGCTCTCCAGACTCAGCCCCTGTTGGATCCAAATATTCTCAGTGACATACCGATTGTCATCTAAGCCTACAAATGCATGGTTCCTAACCGGTGCGTAGATCAAGAATGTCAAGATACTGAGTAAGATGGCTACAACCAGCCTCTGACTCCTAAAAATTCCGATCACTTGTTCTCTTTTGGAAAGACTCACTAGTTTTCTCGTATCCTAACTCTTACGAACCGACGCCAACTAGAAAATATCGCAGGCATACAGATCATCAATGGCCGGATACACTGAGCAGGACCTCATAGACATGCTGTTGTAGGACGACTGAGGCATCCCACTCACACCCGGCCATGATTGTGCTGTCACATTGCCTCTGTATAGCCCGAGTTACCTCTGTCACCTAATGGCAACGCATTTATAGCACAGTGTGAATTCTTTAGTTTGATCTAGCTGATCTAAGTAATAACAGACAATGGGTCCAACAAAGCAACAGGAAATTAGGCTGACCAATTCCAGGGGGAAAAGCAACAAACGAATCAAGCCTCTTCTATCCTTGAACAATATCTTGGGTATGTAGGTTAATCTATGCCCTAGATAGTGGAAATAGCCTCCTAGAGGCTCGATCGTTATCCTCTCAAAACCAACGGACTCCAACAACATCTCTAACGAGTATTGAGTAAACCGATAATAATCGCATGGTTGCTGATGCTCAGGCCAACCCTGGGGAACTGTTAAATATAAACACCCCCCCGGTTTAAGAACTCGGCATAGTTCTCTTAAGACAGATTGAGGGTTGCGAACATGTTCCAGAACCTGAATGTTTAGGACCAGATCAACGCTCTGATTCGGCAGAGGAATGGCCTCTAGATCAGCGCAGACGTGAATCTTAGAATAATCCCATTCAGGATCTCCCACCCTTGAGTCCAGGGCCAAATACAACTTATTCGCAAAGAATTCTTGGAAACGCACTTCTCCTGCCCCAGCGTCAAGTACTACAGGACCATCAGCCGCCGACACAGCTGACTCAACAAATGCTTCAATTGCATACTCCAGGGGATTGATGCGCCGCTTTAGGAATTCTGGAAACAAATTATATATTCGAAGATATAAACTAGCCATATAACGTGGAAGCTCATCTTATCATTAACCCACTTTAAGTGGTTGCTCTGCTCACTAAACAGATCGCTAAAATAAACAACAATGCTCCTAATACTGTTTCCCATCTTCTACATTCTGTTAATATCACTCTTGTGTTAAAAGTCGGGTTAACGGGCGGGATCGCCTGTGGCAAGAGCCATATCCTGAGAGAATTTCATAAGCTTGGAGTATATACGGTTGACGCTGATGACATAGCTCATTCGGTGATCCTCCCTAACACCCCGGCATATCAGACAATCCTTGATACATTTGGCAAGGTAATTCTAGCTTCGGATGGAACCATTGATCGGAAAGAATTGGGTCGCATCATCTTTAGGGATGAGCAGGCGCGACAACAGCTCAATGAGATCATCCATCCATACATCCGTCAGCAGGAGGCACTGATCACTTCCGCATTTGAAGCTGAAGCAAATCCTACATCACCCATCATAATGGTCGATGCCGCCCTGATGGTGGAAACGGGTTCTCACCGGAAGTATGATTTTCTTGTCGTAGCATACTGTCGTCCCAAGGTCCAGCTGCGCCGACTCATGGCCCGAGAGGGATTGTCAGAAGAGGAATCGAAGCAACGGATTAGTAGCCAAATGCCTTCTCTAGAAAAGGTCCAGTACGCGAACTACACCATCGAAAACTCCGGCACACGATCCGCGACGAACAAACAGGTGAAGGATATTTTCCAAAAACTCATCACACACTGGAATGATGGTCAAAAGCAATGATTTGACCTCTACATATTTTGCCTAAGTTCTGCTACAGAACAGTAGAAACAAGTTTATCTAATGCCAGATTTTTCGATTCTTCTTATCCGTAGAGCAGCATGGCAGCTAACAGAGGAATCATAATTTCATGATGTCCGGTCAAGGCAATGCCCGTTCCATCTTTTGCGACAGGACGTTCCACAACATTCACGGTAGGTCTATAATGCTGGATGAAATCAAGATTTGCGGTGGTAAAACTCTCGAGGGATCTACCCGAATTGCGGACCAATGAAACAGCCTTCAAAAAAACTTCTGGAAGGATGACAGCCGAACCTAAATTTAGATAAACTCCTCCGTCGTTGAGCAAAGATACTTGCTCGGCAAAGATTCTGAAGTCGATCTGGGAACCTTTACCCATTGATTCTCCAGAGGCCCAAGGATGAGTATGAATAATATCGGTTCCCATAGCGATAAAAACAGATACTGGAACGTCTTGGCTGTAGGACTGAAGTAGTAATGACAGCGCCTGATTGGGTGCATTACTCTGAGACAAAAAACGACCTACTGACTCTCCAATTCCCTGGCCTTGAGCAGATCCATCGATAATTGCTTGATTCAGATATTCTCCCGTTTCCCGAGCCATCCCGAAGGCCCCAGTCTGTAACTGCTCCTCTACATTCTCAGAGGTATGCCCAACTAGTGTCATTTCAAAGTCGTGAATCATGCCGCTACCATTAGTAGCCAGAGATGTCACAAACCCCCGTTGCATGAGGTCGATCAGTATAGGGGATAGTCCAACCTTGACAACATGGCCTCCAAACCCCCAAATAATGGCTTTCTTTCTCTCCCGTGCTTTTCGGATTTTGTCGACCAATAAGCGCAAGTTATCCGCAGCAAGGAGGCGGGGCAGTGACCCCGTAAATGCAGAAAGTGAATCTTTTGTCAGGGGTTGAGCAAGATGATCGCTATTAACCTTGCTGGAACGTGAATTCAGTGAATAACCCTTTATTTCGTCAAGCTCGAACTCTTTATACTTTGACATTATTTGGAAAATAGCATTTTGAGAGCTCTTCCGGTGTAGGATCTTTTCGATTTCATAATCTCTTCGGGAGAACCCGCTACCACCACACGGCCGCCATCCTTTCCTCCCTCGGGGCCCAGGTCAACCACCCAGTCCGCACACTTAATTACCTCTAGGTTATGCTCAATTACAATCACCGTATTTCCACGATCAACTAACTGGTTGAGGATGTCAAGTAGCTTCTTCACATCCTCGAAATGAAGACCCGTGGTAGGCTCGTCAAGAACATAAAGAGTTCTCCCAGTGGAGCGCTTGCTCAATTCACGGGACAGTTTAACCCGTTGCGCTTCCCCCCCCGAAAGGGTGGTGGCGGATTGACCCATCCTGACATAGCCCAAACCGACATCCAACAGGGTTCGTAGTCTCATCTGGATTCGAGGTACGTTCTTGAAACTTGGATATGCCTGCTCAATCGTCATATTGAGAAAATCAGCGATTGAATAGCCACCATATTTAACGGAAAGGGTTTCTCGATTGTAACGCGCTCCCTGACAAATCTCACACATTACGTACACATCGGAAAGAAAATTCATCTCTATTCTACGCATCCCGTCCCCTCGGCACACCTCACAACGGCCTCCTTTGACATTGAAGCTAAAACGTCCTGCTTTATAACCTCGGACTCGAGATTCCGGCAACATTGCAAATAGCTCGCGGATTGGTGTGAATGCCCCAGTATAGGTGGCCGGATTAGATCGGGGTGTACGGCCAATCGGGGACTGAGTTATCTCAATCATCTTGTCGATTAACTCCACTCCCAAGATCTGACGATGTAACCCAGGCTCTACTAGAGAACCATAGAGTTTCTGAGAAAGCGTGCGACAAAGAACCCCGTCCACCAAGGATGACTTGCCCGATCCTGAAACACCAGTTACAGCGATCAGAAGTCCTAGAGGGAAAGTTACATCAATGTTTCGCAAGTTATGATGGCGAACTCCACGTAATGTGATGGCGTTACCATCTCCTTGTCGACGGCTCTTAGGAATTACAATCTCCCGCCGACCATTGAGATAGTCTGCCGTTAAAGATTTTTGTTTCTTCAACACCTCCGAGAGCTTGCCCTGTGCTACGATATGCCCCCCCGTGGTGCCGGCTCCAGGACCCAAATCCACGAGATAGTCAGCACTACGAATGGTCTCTTCGTCATGCTCCACAACTACCACTGTATTCCCCAAATCTCGTAGTGCCTTGAGAGCATCCAAGAGTCTACGCGTGTCCCTAGGATGGAGTCCTATGGACGGCTCATCCAGAACATAAAGGACTCCACGTAGACGGGATCCAATTTGAGTTGCCAGGCGGATACGCTGTGCTTCACCGCTGGAAATAGACAAAGCCTTACGAGACAACGTCAAGTAGGATAGACCTAGACTCAAAAGAAAACTTAGTCGGTGTTCAATTTCCTCCACAACCTGACCAACCACGGCCATTTGCCTTGGCGACAGAGCAATTCTTCGTACAGCATTCAAGCATTCCTCAAGGGTCAATTCACAATAATCAGAGATGCGTAAAGCATTTACTTGCACCGCATGGCTTTCCGGACGCAACCGTGCACCTCTGCATTTGCTACATCGCCCCTCCTCCATAAAACTTAACAACTGTCGCCTGCGTCGGTCACCATTCGTCTCATCATTTTTCTGAGCGAACCAATGGTTGAGACCCTTAAAATGTGATTTGTAGCGTTGTCCTTCATAGCGAAACCGAATTGGACCATCCGTACCTCCAAGAAAAGTTTTCAACAATTTCTTGGGATATTGACAAAAAGGAGTATCCAAATCGACTTCGGAGCTTTCTAACAAAATGCGTAATGATTCAAAGAAAAAGTGATGAAATTCACGATCCAAAAAGGCAAGCTTCAGGTTAGACAAATTTGCTTTTGGATTTTTAATAAGGCGATCTAGACTGACATGAAACTCAGAGCCAAGGCCATCACATGCGAGACATGCTCCGAATCGACTGTTAAAAGAAAAACTTCGCGGCTCCAGCGTAGGGATATTGATTCCACATTCCATACAGGCCATGGTCTCAGAAAAAAGGATTTCGGGACCATTGATCACGGATACTGTGACCAATCCTTGGCCCATACGTATAGCATGTCTAACCGAATTTTCCATCCGATTGCGGAAGTCTTTTCTGATTAAAAGTCGATCAACCACGATATCGACACTATGATTCTTGCGTTTATCTAATCTGGGGAAATTATCAAGATTGACTATCGTGCCATCCACACGTGCCTTAACAAATCCTTCTTTGGCATACTTTTCAGACTGTTTCTTGAACTCTCCCTTACGTTCTCGAACTACAGGAGCCAAAATCATGATCCTGCTATTCTTGGGTAACTCAAGGACACGTTCCACTATCTGATCAACTGACTGCTGGGCAATAGGGCTGTTACAGATGGGGCAATGTGGAATGCCAACGCTAGAAAACAAGAGACGCAGATAATCATAGATCTCTGTAATAGTGCCCACTGTGGAACGGGCATTCTTAATGGTAGTTTTCTGATCAATAGAAATAGCGGGAGAAAGTCCCTCGATAGAATCAACATCTGGCCTCCCCATCTGATCCAAAAATTGGCGGGCATAGGTAGAAAGAGATTCTATGTAGCGCCTTTGGCCTTCGGCATAGAGAGTGTCAAATGCAAGACTGGACTTGCCGGAGCCGCTCAGACCCGTGACCACCGTCAACTGATGATGAGGAATATTCAGATCAACGTCTTTGAGATTATGTTCACGAGCCCCACGAATGGCAATGTTCTTCATAGCTACACCTTAGCACTCTCGGAAGATACAAATTGGATCGAGATAGGTATTGAACTAATCAGAAAACAAAGAGACATAACTCTTGCATGGAATATTTTGCACTGAACAACTGTAATAGACGCCCCCAGAACATCTGTAGAATGATGACAGTTCATACTGCCATGCTGTCTGAACGACATCAAATGCAGGGCCCAACCTAAGGAATAGTGAATTCACGGATCATGGAATGACCATTACGTAAAAACCGAATCGTCATGGTACCATCGTCGCTCTGGAAACTTTCACTTGTATCCATGTCAGGGACAACATTGAGACCGTTGACTTCCACCACAATGTCGCCTGCCTGAAAACCCACCCGTCCAGCGGGACTGCCGGGTAGCACGTTACGGATCAACAATCCATGGCGGACCCGATTTTTAACATAATCTTCTAGCTGTGATGTTAGTGGATCCACAACGAAACCAAGATTCAAATACAATGGCAAGATAGCACGATAGACCTCTACCTGTTCTTCCATTCTCCGCTTTCGATTCCAGAATGCAGGCACCTCCAAACGCCATGAAAGCCGAGGCTCCCAATCTTGTCGTTCGGACAATGTGGTGGTGAGTTCGTGTGGCTGTCCATCACGCAAAACTGAGAGGGTTAACTCACTACCAATTCCCTTCCAACGAATTGCCTGTTCTAAATCCCAGCGGTTCTGGACGGGCTGATCATCGACTGCAAAAATGACATCTCCAGTTTGTACACCAGCTTCTACCGCAGGACTTCCGGGGACAATACGTGCAACCCTTAAATGGCCAGTTTTAAAATCCGGCCAAACCCCCAACCATCCAGCTTGGATGTCCCGTCTGGTCTCCACAATGCGGCTAACCGAATTGCGTATCACCTGAGATGACAACACTTGCCAAACGCTAATTTTCCCACTGAAAGGATGAGAATCACTACGCCTCACAATGCCTGTTAATCGATCGTCCATATCCAGGACTAGACCGCCTTCAATGGATCCATGAACCATACCGTTGGGTACAACCTGAAGTTGTCGTACCGGATCATTTCCGGTCAACTTAACAACAGTTGGAGTCATAACCTGCCAATCCCCCCCGTGAAAAGAGACAAACTGGACTGTATTTCCATCCCCACCCTCACTCGTCGGTAGTGCCCTTCCTGTTAGTCCTTCCGACGCTAACACCACTAGGGCAATGCGCTCATCCACTCCGACTAGATACGCGGGACGTTTCACTCCATCAAGGGTCTCTATCGACAAACGAGCATCAACTCCCGATAGACTGAGCTCGTGCCAGTAACTCCCGACATAGGAAACAACATAGCCACGAGGATCGGCGATCACACCCTGCAATTCAACGGTTTCCTGAATGTGAATGTTGGGAATGTAATGACCCTCGTGAAAAACGCCAGGGGACTCGCGATGAAGATAAACTCGAACCAGGGAATTCTTGAAACCCTGCTGAGCCTCAAGGAAGGAGCACAGAGCACATAAAAGCACTGTAAAACAACAGAACAATAAGCCTCGCGCCAAAACTTTAGATCTCATTCGTTCTTATCGTTCCACCAATTAGATTTGTGAAGTGTGTCCTTCAGTCTGTAGAAACGGTCATGCTGGTATGGTTCTTTTCAATAACTTGTATTATTCAGATAGATTTCATGGTTGAGATCGTTTGTCCGGATCTTGATTCGAGAGGGCAGTCGAAGAATGTACTCGTCTTCGGAAGGACTCTCCAAAATAACATCAACATACGGATTTGGAACGGCATCACCATCGATCAACTGTAGATCACCGTCCCCAACTCGCACAAATGGAGTTTCCTGGAACATTTCCTCCGAAATAAGAATTTCACCTTTCCGTGTAAATTGTGCCTCCCGGATCCATAGGAGACTCGTCAGGCCAAGAATTAACAGACATAGTACCGGAGCGACCCTCCAGTGTAGCCACCCTAGATAGGGTTGTTGTGCCAGCCGTTGATGAACTGAAGACGAGAAACCAGTTGGAGCCTTGTCCATCTTTCCCAGCAAATGACTGAGTTCACTCATGGAATCCAGGTCGTGGTAGAATTTTTTACAGACGCTACAGCGACGAATATGTTGCTGCACTTGAAAGTCTTGCCCCCTGCTAATATTTTCCGTGAGTAATCTCTCTACCTCTTTACATGTCATATAATCCCCATCAATTTTTCTCTGAGCAATATCTTGGCTCGATGAACACGAGATTTAACAGTACCCAGAGAAGTGTCCAATACGCGACTGGTTTCTTCGTAGGGTAACTCTTGGACCTCTTTGAGAATAAAGGCCAACCTATACTTCTCGGGAAGTGAATCGATGGCTTTCTGAAGTCTTTTCAACTTTTCAGCCTGGTCTAAATCTTTCTCCGGACAATGACGGAAATCAGGCAGGACATACTCTTCACCGTCACTGTGGAGCCAATTCATGACGTTGTGAAAAAAAACGCGCCCCTTTCTCTCACGACGTCTCATTTCATCGATAGCCAAATTAGTGGCGATCCGATAGAGCCACGTTGAAAACTTGTACCTTCCCTCATAACGTTCGGCGTTTCGATACACTCGGATAAAGGCCTCCTGGGCCAAATCTGCCGACATATCGAAATCATGGAGCAGTCGATTGAGATAATTGACCAGACGATCCTGGTACCGGTTTACGAGAACTTCAAAAGCATACTCATTACCCTTGAGATAGGCAGAAATTAATGTGTTATCCGCCATCCTTGAAATTGGCTTAGAGAGTACTATCTCACTCATATCTAATCGCCTACTAACCCTTTGGGTGGATCACACAATACCACAGCCTCCTAATTGATCTACTTAAGTAAGTAGACGAAGGAAAGTGCTGTTCGTTCCAAATAATAAAGAGGGTTATTTGGCCTCAAACCAGGAGGGACCTATTGCCAACGAAACCTCGAGGGGTATTTTGAGAGTTGCGACCCCTTCCATTTGTTCCTTGACCAGAGTCTCTAACTCGTCTAGTTCTTTATCCTTTGCTTCAAATACAAGCTCATCATGAACCTGAGCAATAAGTCTGCTATCCATCTCTCTCACTAGAATTTCCTTATCAATGGAGACCATGGCCTTTTTGATAAGATCCGCAGCAGTTCCCTGAATTGGAGCATTGATAGCTGTTCTTTCGGCAAAACTTCTCAAATTGCGATTTGTGCTACAAATGTCTGGGATCTGTCGAATCCTTCCAAAAAGCGTTGTCACATACCTTGTTTTCTGAACTTCCTCCAGCGTCCTATCAATCCAATCTTTGACACCCCGGTACTTCTTGAAATAGTCGTCGATAAACTGCTGGGCTTCGTTGCGGTTGATGCTCAGGCTCTGGGAAAGGCCAAAAGCACTCAATCCATACATGACTCCAAAATTGATTGCCTTAGCATGTCGGCGAAATTCTTGAGGATTCATCATGGCATGCATTCCAAAAACTTCGCGGGCTGTTCGCTCGTGGATGTCTTCGCCTTTTAAAAAAGCCTCAACCAAAACAGGATCCTCAGACAAGTGTGCCATAACGCGTAACTCTATCTGAGAGTAATCTGCGGTTAGAATCTGGTAACCAGTCTCCGGAACAAAAGCTCGGCGGATTTCCCTGCCCAGAGCACTCTTGATTGGGATGTTCTGAAGATTGGGATTGCTGGATGACAGCCTGCCCGTTGCAGCAACCATCTGATTGTATGATGTATGAATCCGACCTGTACGAGCATTAACAAGCCGGGGAAGGGTATCAAGATAAGTATTCTTTAACTTGGTCAACATTCGATATTCCAGAATGAGTTGAGCAATCTCATGGCTATCGGCAAGTTTCTGAAGTACTTCAACTCCGGTGGCATAGTGACCCGTCTTACGAGTTTTCTTGAGTACCGGCAGATTGAGTTTCTCAAATAAAATAACTGAAAGCTGACGATGGGAATTAATGTTAAATTCCTCTCCAGCCATTTCGTAGATCTCTTTGGTAAGCTTCTCAATCTTATCCGCCGCTTGATCAGACATTTGTTTTAACAAATCACAGTCAACTTTAACCCCATGTTCCTCCATACGCGCCAACACCCGAACCAACGGCAATTCAATGGTTCCAAATAAAATGTCGAGATTGTTATCTTTAAGTTTGCAACTAAGAACATCACTTAGTTGCAAAGTGATGTCAGCACGTTCACATAATCGACCTACCTCCTCTTTACCTAAAGAACAGCTTATATCGACTTCGATCTCCCCAAATTTATAATGCAGATAGTCTGAAGCTAGTCTCTCCAGAGAAAAATCCTTCTGATTTGGGTTGAGTAGATAAGCCATTAACATGGTGTCACAAATGTCACTGTCCAGATTCCATCGTTGCCGACTAGAAAAAACGTAGAGCGGCTTTAGATCATGGACTGCCCACTGCTTTGCCCCCCCTAATAACCGCCCCACCTCGACCTCTTCCCGCTGCAACATCGCAGTAGACAGACACCAGGCCTCCTGTATCTGGTGAGATACTGACAATGCTTCTAATGTCCCCTCCAGATAGCTACCATCAGAATAGGCCAAAGCTAGTGCCGCCTGCCTTTGCTTCAAAGCATGTGCGAGCTCTCGGATCTGTTCCCCATCGTTAATGTTGTGATACTTTTTTACTCCTGATGGTTGGGAGGAACCCCTCAATTCTTCAAGAAGACTCGTAAATCCTAGCTCCTCAAACAGTTCCCTAGCACCCTGATGGTCGGGTTCAGAAATCTGCATATCTGACAGGGATAACTCCAGCGGTAGATTGTCATAAATGGTAACAAGCTGTTGACTTTGACGAATGAGATCTTCGTTTTGCTGCAAGCTTTCTCGATAGGATTTGCGCGATACATTATCACAGCTGGATAGGAGTTGATCTAGGCTCCCGTACTGCTCTATTAGTTGCCGAGCGCCTTTTGCACCAATACCAGGTGCTCCGGGAATGTTATCGGATGAATCTCCAACCAAACTTAAAATATCCACAACCCGTTGGGGTGGAGCCCCAAACTTTTCCTCGACTTTTTTAGGATCCATGTGGGTACCATCTCGTGTGTCTAAAATCACAACACAGTCACTCACCAGCTGGAACATGTCTTTGTCAATGGTGACAATGACTACCTCAAGTCCGTGCTCTACCGCTTGGCGTGTTAAGGTTCCAATGACGTCATCCGCTTCATATTTAGGGCAAGAAATAAGTGGGATCCGTAAAACTCCACAGACACGCTCGATGTAAGGAAGTTGTTCGAGTAGATCGTCGGGGGCAGGACGACGAGTTGCCTTATACTCTGAGTATTGTTCGTGGCGAATCGTGGGGCCGGCTAGATCCATGGCAATACCCAGGTAGTCGGGCTTCTCTTCGCCAATAAGCTTGCGCAACATGATAGTAAACCCATACACCGCATTGGTGGATATCCCCTCCGCGTTAGTAAGCCCCTGAACAGCGTGGTACGCTCGGTAAATATGGGACATGCCATCTACTAAATAAAGCCTCTTTGTCACTCTCTTGTTCCTATATGTACTGGTGGGTTTTGCCATGTGCTAATGACGTACGGGTTCGGTTTAAGGGCCTCTGGACATCAGTCCGGAAAGTCACAACGGCACAAAAGCACACCCACCCGAGCACGTGAACCGCTTGACCCCCCTTATAAAGCTACTTTAGCATGATATGGCATGTCTTCAATGGCAAAGGTAAACGTTATTTGGCGTGTCCCTGTTATCCTAATTTGGACCGCCTTGATGTCCATCCTCAGTATTGCTCTTTCGCTACGGGACGAAAATGGACGACTACAACACTGGTGTGCCTGTACTTGGAGCCGTTTTATCATGCTTGTTTCACGAGTTACAGTAGAAGTAAAAGGGTTGGACAACCTTGATCTCTCTCGAGGATATCTTTTCGCCTCCAATCACCTGAGTATGTTCGATCACT
This sequence comes from Acidobacteriota bacterium, assembly GCA_036338435.1. Lineage (GTDB taxonomy): Bacteria > Acidobacteriota > UBA6911 > RPQK01 > JADFOI01 > JAPYTY01. The sequence continues at coordinate 38,386 of JAYZCG010000014.1, read as the reverse complement.
GGGCATTTCTAGCCTGTATACCCGTACCAATACGTTTCGTAGCCAAGGCTTCTCTTTTCAGGTTGCCTTTTTTGGGATGGCATCTTCGTCGCTCAGGACATATAGCAGTTGATCGCCAACAGCACCGGAAAACGTTACGCACATTTCACGCTGCAGCCAAGATGATGGAGAAGCACGGACTGTCATTTGTGGTCTATCCTGAGGGAGCAAGAACTTGGGGAGATGGGGTACTTCCTTTCAGACGAGGTAGCTTGTTACTAGCACGCTATGCCAATGCACCTATTGTTCCGGTCACTATCATCGGGGCCCATCGCCGTCTAGCACGTGGTTCGGTTCTCATCTTACCGGGGAGGATGCAGATGATTATCCATCCTCCTATCGAGGTCGACCAGTACAAGGATCTTGACCTGGACACACTGGCCGATGCGGTGCGTCAAACCATCAGTGACAGTTATCTTCAGGTATCTTGATGGAACATAATCAAGAGTTGATTCATGAGATCCAGACAACACTTGGGAAGTTCAATATCCCCGCGTGGTTGTTTTGCGGATTTAACAACACAGATCCTATCGCACTCCGTATCCTCCGATTCCAAACGGATCAATGGTCCACCCGTCGTTGGTTTTACCTTATACCCAACCAAGGTGAACCTAGAAAGTTGGTTCACAAAATCGAACCCGCTATACTCGATCACCTTCCAGGTAGCAGGGCAGTCTATCTACAATGGGAACAACTTCAAGATGAACTCAAAGTCCTTCTCGAAGATGTTTCCATGGTAGCAATGCAGTTTTCAGAAAATAATGGCATACCCTATATTTCACATGTGGACGCTGGAACTGTTGATCTCGTCCGTTCCTGCCAGACAAAAGTAGTCTCTTCAGAAAATCTTGCCCAGTACTTCGAGGCAGTCTGGAGTGATGAACAACTACACCAACACCGCAATGTGGCTCTTGCTTTGACCTCCATTGTCCAATCTGCTTTCAATGAAACGGCTATGACCATTGCAGACCGAGGAGAGACAAACGAATGGGCTATTCAACAGTTCATACTAAATCAGTTCAAGGACACAGGATTACGAACTGAGCATCCCCCGATCGTCGCCGTAAATGAAAACAGTGCCAACCCTCATTATCAGCCGACGCAATATAAATATTCGAAAATTACTTCCGGCGACCTTCTATTAATTGACTTATGGGCAAAATCACAGGATCCAGACAGCCCGTACGGAGATATAACCTGGACTGCTTATTTGGGCGCGGAAATACCTCACAAGATTCGAAAGGTATTCCAGGTTGTCCGCAAGGCTCGTGACCGTGGAGTCGAATTTTTACAGGAATGCTTTGGGGCCAATCGCATACCCCAAGGATGGGAGGTGGATGACGCTGTGCGTGGAACGATTAAGCGCGCTGGCTACGCAGAATGTTTTGTTCACCGAACAGGTCATAACCTGGGGCGAGAACTCCATGGCAATGGGGCTAACTTCGATAATTTGGAAACACACGACACGCGACTAGTAATCCCAGGCATAGCATGTACCATAGAACCTGGAATTTATCTGGAAGGAGAATTCGGAATACGTAGTGAAATTAACGTGTTCCTATCTAGCGATGGTCCGGAAGTAACGACCCCACCCCAGAATGAAATACTCATAGCCGCCTCTACCCTATAATAGAACCACCAAATATCCAGTCATAACATTTCAATGTAACAGTCGTATCCTGCAATGTTCAGTCAGTCTATAATGATGGTTTCCTCCGGCGAAACCATTCGGTATCTAATACCACGCCACTTAATCTCTCGACTCACAAGGGAACAGACCATCCCCCACAGAGTGATCAAGGAAGCCAGGGGCCCTAAAAAAACATATGCCCATCTATATTTGTGGAGTGCTGCCGCATGTTGTGGGAATAGAGACGAAACTGCACTGTACCGAATCCAACCCTTTACGCAACCGAGCAAGTAGACCAAAACGATTGTGATTCCAAGTATTCGGTGGGTATCACTCATATAGAACACACCAGACCAGAGTGAAGTCGTAACTATAAGCCCTCCACCCCACAAGGTTAAGAAATTGAGCACATGGAAAAGTAGCGCTACCTTCCACAAACCTGGATCATAGATGCGAGTGATAGAAAGCTGACGAGCACTCCAATCTAGCAACTGCTTCATACTGCAGTTCTCATGCGAAAAACTCAGGCACGGTGGCTGGAAACGAATAGTCAAAAAATATTTATGTATTGCCCGCGATATAGAGTAATCATCACTTAAAGTATTCTGCCAAAAATCTATAACGTGACACTTCTGAAAAATTTCGCGACGAATAGACATAGCCCCACCCCATGCAAAACGGCAGTTCTGTTCATTCATCAACGAGGCAATGCCAGCATTCCAGACAGAACGCAGAACGGACGCACAGCTTCCATCTTGCGGAAGATACCAACGATACCCCGTACTGATCCCAACGTGGGAATCTTCCAGGGCACTTACCAGATGCTTAAGCCAATCACGGGTAGGCCTAATATCCGAATCACCAAAAGCCAAAATCTCATCACGGTCCCGCAAGTAGTCCAGTGAATGTAATAAATTGTGAACTTTTTGGCTTCTCTTGTATGCCTTACCAGAAAACAAAACGTGTGAAGTAACATGGGGATATAACGCACGGATCTCTTCTAGAACGGCTACAGAGGGATCGGACGCATCGCCAGTGACAAGTAAGATTTGCCAGTCCGGATAGTTCATTTCAAAGTAAGCGGATAGATTCTCCTTAAAACCCATATCAATCCCCTTACAGGGAAGGATCAGGGTGACCGGTGGAGTAAAAACACCTGGAGAACGACCACAAAACTTCTGCACAAATCGGAAATAACGTATCCCCTGCTTTAAGGAGTGACAACCTTCTAAAAAGGAAAATACTCCCAAGCCAAGAATGAAACCTGTGATGAGCGTCAGCACTTCCATGTTGTGTAGATGTCTACTGATTTCGTCAAATCACAATAGATAAAATGAAATGGTAATGTTCGAGGTCGGTTTTTATCCTACGAATTAGTGGGTGCTTCAAGTAATATACAACCTAACATGATTGAAGGCGTAGTGTTAAAAACTCTTGTAACACATACGGATGAGCGTGGGTTTTTCCGTGAAATCATCCGCTCAACCGACGATTTCTTCAAAGAGGGATTCGGTCAGTGGAGCCACTCTTTAATGTATCCAGGGGTCACCAAAGCATGGCACATTCACGAGAAGCAAACAGACTGGTGGTATGTTATGAACGGTACCCTGAAGGTTGCCTTGTATGATAATCGAGCTAACTCATCCACTTACCGAGAGATCATGGAACTCATGATGGGTGATTTACAAGATACCCAAGTTCTCAAAATACCCCCCGGCGTAGCACACGGATGCAGGTGCATCAGTGGCCCGTCAAATCTTTTCTATATCACCTCCCACACCTACGATCCAGATGACGAAGGTCGTATCCCACACGATGACCCAGAAATCCAATACGACTGGCTACAGGGCCCTCCTATAAAGTAGACGAGTGCAACCATGGGAAATGCGAGAGTCAGTTACTCACCTGACCTAACTTTCCGCCATGACCAGAAGACGCTTCCACTGGGGGACTGTAATCGGCATAATCGAGAGACGCGGTAGCCTCACCAAGAGGAAATCATCGAACGTTGGATCAGCCTTAACTTCTTTGAGACACACCGTTCGATTGAGCTTCTGCTCGGCCTTAACATCGACCACAACCAGTCGGGGGTCCTTCTGAACAGGATCAGGATAAGGATTGCTAATGACTTTTGCTATTCCTACTAGAGCTCTTTCCTTCCCGGTGTGATAAATGAAAGCAAAGTCTCCCGTTTTTATATTGCGGAGATGCTTTAGGGCCAAGTTGTTAGCGACTCCATCCCAAATCGTCTTCTCGTCCCTTTCCAAATCATCATAGGAGTAGTCGGAAGGCTCAGTCTTTAGCAACCAATAACCAGGCATTATAATGTTTCCTTTCCACATCCAAGCACTACGATCCAATGCATTAGATACTCTACCTCTGTTGTCCTATAGTTTGTACTACTCCATCCCGGGTCAGCTGATACCCATCGGACAAGGTCTCTTCCACCTTAGCCCGAAAACCCTTAACAGACCACCTGCGTTCTGCAAATCCGGCAAGGATGTGGCCTCGAATTCGAGGTCGCTCTTCCGAGTCTACATAGCACTTGAGAATAACCTCGCGAATCACATCCTCATCGTAAGGGAAGAGGTAGTCCAAGGCCGCTATTCGCACATCATCTGCTTGATCCTCCAAAAAAAGTTGCGTAGTACTCACTAACTCTGGGGTTCGCACGCCTTCCAACAAACGGATGAGTTGGGTAGTCGGATCTGAACTGGCAGGAGGACTTTTCCAATGATCCATCAGAACTTCAATCATTTTTTCGGCGAACTTCTGTTCGGAAACAGATTCTCGCAGAGCTTTCACAGCCCAATAAATTTGTCTTTCTCTCTTCAGGAACCTGAGAAGAGGGTCAATTGCTTCTTCCCCCATCTGAATGATCCACGATAAGATCTCTTCTTTTTCCTTCTCGTCCTGATTTGAGGGGGACACATTGATGGTAAAACGATCAAGCAAAGCCAAGAAGGACTCGGCAGTCCCCATTTCGCGGAGCCGCAGAGCAGCATTCATCCTAGTCGCCGGGTCACCGTGAGGTTCCCGAACCTTCTTGCGGAGCCGTTCAATCTGCTTTCCTGGTGAACTACGAAACAGTGAAAATAAATCCATGACTAAGAGAATTCAGAGCCCAGTAAGCACTTAACAGCCCACAAGATGACCTCAATTGCCAGAGCCTATCCAAGTGTCAGTTGATTCTTTATCCGCACCAACAACGACAGTGTACACATACGTACTGTCGCCAAGCACAACCGGAACAGACACTCTTTGAGGTCACAGGAGAAAATCTGGAGGTAGTAAGCCTACAAACTAAAACATCTTCGAGAACTCGCGATCCAGGAGTTCTTGGCTATATTTGGTGCCGTGAGGTAAGTTGCGGTTCTGCATCCACAAAGTCGGATCGGGAGGGCGCGCTCCCCAGGTCAGTTTTGGTTTATATAGTACAAAAATATCCCAAGCAGTCTCTCCCCTTGGGTACCTCAACTGGCTCGTAAAAGTCTGGAGACCAAAACCCCAGAGATCCCAAAAATGATCTACACGTGGGTCATCCAAAAACGCCGAAGCTTCCAGAGCCGTGGCCTTATTGTCCTGTCCCAGAATCGGCGACCAGAGTACCAAAACCCGTAGATTGGCATTGGGATTCTCCCTCAGAATCTGTCTTGTTTCGAGGGCCCCTCGAATACAATGCGGTCATGTAGGAGAAAACACGAGTACGAGACGAGGCCGATCGGCAGCTGCATTAAAGGCCCCGGTGAACTCACGACCATCAAAGGAAAGTTGTTGAACATTTTGCTGCTCTCCAGGCTCCATCCAGTCATCCTGATAGGCAACAGGAACATAATTCGGCGAATACCCTGGGGAAAAAGAACCAAAAATCAATAAGGAGGTCAGAGCTACAATCTTCACGGCGCTAAGTATAAGATTAAACGAGTTACTTTTCAATAAAGACGGCCGGTTAAAACGAGGATCTCACTCCTGTAGACCTCTGAAAAGGAGCAGAAACGATATACGTAGCAAGCATCTTCGCAGTGAAATAGTACTGTTTAGATGGAATGGAATTCGGATAATTTCACCTCTTTGCACGCACTATTTTCTGCAGAATAAGACACCAGAACACATCTCTCAAAGGGGGATGAGAGTGGTATTGGAAGTGTTCCAATGATATAACTTAAGCCCTAATGAGTCGCCAAAAGCTGATCGTCGCCATGAGTGGAGCTACCGGTAGTATCTTCTGCGTGCGCCTTTTAGAATTATTGCAGGAATCTGATATTGAGACCCACCTAGTTATAAGTAAATGGGCCAAAAGGACTCTACTCTACGAAACTGAGTATACCTTTGAGCAAATCCAAGACATGGCTACCGAGGTCTATCCCCTCCACGATCAGGGAGCCACTATTTCCAGCGGATCCTTTCTAACTAGTGGCATGGTTGTCATTCCCTGTAGTATGCGTACTCTCTCGGCCATCGCTCAAGGAGCGGGAGACAATCTAATTCACCGGTCTGCTGACGTAATTCTGAAGGAACGTCGTAAGTTAGTTCTAGTTGCTCGAGAATCTCCCCTCAATGAGATTCATCTGGAGAACATGCTCAAGCTATCTCGTATGGGAGCAGTTGTCATGCCCCCAATGCCTGCCTTTTACAATCGTCCCCAAAACCTGGACGACATGGTTAACCATGTCGTAGGTCGCATTCTAGATCAATTCCAGATCCATCTAGACGTGGTTGAGCGCTGGCGCGGAATGGTGCCTGTCAGTGAAGACCCCTAAATTAACGCCGCGTCAAAAAGGCACAACTTGTAATTCCAACGGGTAGTACGGAGTCTACGCACGCTTGGCTAAAAGATGTACCGGACCCCCAATTGCAATTGGCGGGAAGAGCTTGTAGTCGAGAAAATTGATGACGCATTTCCTACCGGAACACCGTTAGGACTATTGAAAACGATCACACCGCCTCCCCCCCCACGGTTTTGGGGGTGTGAAAAATTAGCGCGATTGAGAAGATTAAAAACATCTAACCGAAATTCAAAACGGTTGCTATCCCCAAAATCAATGAGCCGCAGAAAACCGATATCCAATGTAGCCAGCCCAGGCCCCACAAGGGTATTGCGTCCTAATGTCCCCAAATAACCAGTTGGCTGCAACTTGAATGCTGATACATCAAAATAACGATCTGGCCCCCCCAATACTGGATTGTTACTGGCTCCGGGGACTAAATCTGGCCGATCTCCCTCACGCACGCGAGTGCGCGCGATGTCAAAGGAGACATTTGCGGTAAAAGGGTAGCCTCCAGAAAAAGTCAGAATCCCTGACGTCTGCCAGTCGTTTAATAGAAAACCAACCACACTTCTGCGAGGATAACTAAAGGGAAGATTCCAGGTGTACTGTAGGACTGCGGTATGAGCAATATGAAAATTAGACAGTCCCCTATCACCCGTACGATTGAAGTAGTAGGGGGACTCTACCATGCTATTCGTAAACTCCCGCCGATAAGCTGATGCATCGTCAATAGAACGTCCATAGGTATAGTTAAACTGGAACTGAAACCCCGACTCCCAACGCCGCGTGAGCCCGATCTGTAGTGAGCTATACACAGAGTTGGCATCCGTCGAGGTCAAACGCACTGCATCTAGGCCTCGATTGGGGCGAGGCCGAAAAGAACTAAGCCCAAAAAAGGGACGCCCATCAGAACCCGTTGAGACAGGTGCAGGTATGTTAATGTCTCCAACCCGTGTCAGGTGTACTCCACGCGAACCGTGGTAACCAAGCCTCAGGACCAGATCGTATCCTAAAGCCTGTTGCAACGTCAGATGGTATCTCATGAGGTATGGGGTCGACAGTTCGAACTCCAGAGCGTCCTGACGAGGTTTTCCAGACCTGCCGCCCCCACCCAACGGATTAGGATAGGAAGGGTTGATGACAGTACGCACTTCCGTAAAGGGAGTCTGAATTCTTACCCGATAACCAAAGATATTCTCCAAAATAGGCTCATAGAAAATACCATATCCACTCCGCAAGACCGTTTGGTCCTTACCTCCTATGTTCCAGGCCAATCCAACCCGAGGAGCAAAATTCAGGTGAGAAGGGTTTTTAAACAGAGGGTCACCTACCGTGGGAGCAGAATCAGTGAGTTGCCGAAGGTTAGAGATCCGACCTTGTGCTTCTGTCGGCACGGAGAACCACTCGTATCGTACTCCATAGCTGAGAGTCAGCTCAGAGCTCAAGCGATATTGGTCGTGGAAAAAAAGAGCAAGTAGGTTCTGCCTATACTGCCGGTGAGCATTCGAACCTTTCCGGGCACCGATGAAACGTCGCGGCTTATTCCTTAAAAAGTCTCTTAGATTTTCATATACTAGCAGCCCATCGAAAAAGAAATTATAAGATCCATCGCTACGATAGTTTTTCCAGGCAAAACCCCAGCGTAAATCGTGACTCCCGGAAGAAAACTGAAAAGTGTCACTAACCTGATATTGGCCGAAAGGAAAGTTTACATCAGCAGTATCGGTACCGAAAGCGGTAAGACCACGGAGGTTGATTCGGCCCATGTTAGGACGACCAGGGATCAGCTTGGGTGCCTTTGCTAATTCCGCAGTACTTGCCACACTCTTCCCCGTATAGGCACCTCGATTATAGGAAAACTGTGCAGTGTGTAGGAGCCGTGAAGAAAAAAGATGTGTTTCCTCTATCGTCAGGTACTGATTGAGCGAGGCAAGATCACTGTCAAAACCTGCAATACTGACCTCATACGGGGCTAGTTTCTTACTATCATGCAAAGTATAGCGCACAAACAATGAATCGCTGGGACCCAAACGAAAATCAGTCCTAACGTTGAAGTGCTGATCATCAGTAGGCTGTTCCTGCTGGAAAATATAAGTAGCGCTACCATCTCCGAAATCACGTCCGTTGGGCAGTGGATAAAGATTTAAAATCGGCACAACAGCATCCGAGACAGTTACCGAACCAGTCGGAAGATCCCCACTCCGCGTGGATATATTCGGGACCGTGTTGTACAGCGTTAACCCAAGTCGCTCTCTCAGGCCCTCATAGGTCAGAAAAAACGTATTCTCCTCTCCAGGTAGAGGTCCTCCAATAGAGCCACCGTATTGGTGTCGACTAAATTCCGGAGGATTGCTACGCACGGCATAGTTGTCTGGGTCACGATCAAAGAAATTACGGGCATCTAAAGAACTATCTCGATAGAACCAGAAGGCGGATCCATGGACATCACGGGTTCCCCGGCGTGTTACTACATTCACAGTAGCACCACCACTTCCCCCGATGTAAGCAGGGTAAGCGTCATTAAGAACCTCAAACTCTTGTACCGAATCCATCCCCAACAATAAACCTGAAACCCCTCCTGGGGTAGTTTTCAAAATGGGGTGCTGAATGTCAGTCCCATCCAATTGATATCCCGTACCTCGGGCACCGTTACCACTGATCTCTTGAGTTAAGCCATTTAGTGAACGTCTGTCTTTAGCTCGAATGGGAATCATTCCCGGAGCTAATAAGGCCAAACTGTCAAGAGTGCGCCCATTGATGGGAAGAGCTGCGAGAGAGATATCATTCACAACATAGCTCGAGTGAGGACTGGAAACATCCAGTGGAGCCGCTTCCCCTATTACCGTGATCGACTGCTGGGCATCTTGGACTTGAAGGACCAGATCAAGAGTTATAGCCTGACCGGCATTCAGGTAAAGTTCTTTATGGCGAACCGTATTGAATCCCTGCAATGATGTAGACAATTCATAGGTTCCCGGAAGGAGCCTCAGAAACTCGTATCTTCCTTCTCCATCTGTGTATGCTACATCGACATGTCCATTCCCGGTATGGAGTGCTTCTAATATCACATCGGGAATGACAGCCCCAGACGAATCACGCACCTCTCCGGAAAGAGACCCAGCAGGTGACTGTGCTTTTAATAATGAAAGTCCTAAAAACACTGATACCAAAAACGATGTAATGACAATTGTCAATGACTTTGCTTTCATTTTTCCATAGCTCCTTTTTCTACCTAGTCCTCTCCAAATATCCTCCAGGAAGATATCCTCACAGCTGTTTACTTTCAACCCTATGGGAATGCTTCAGATGGTCAAGTAAACTTTTTTTGATAAAATTGATCCTGTTTATAAAACGTGCAGAGGAGAATAAAGCAGCTCACGTTATATAAGGACACGTATGATACGTCAAGTACGTTAGTTTGTCCCTCAAACAGCGTAACGAAGGCACAAAAATGGTCTGAATACCACATAGCCCATGTACTGGAAAATCGACAGAAGAACCACAATCCGTTGTAAAATAATGATCATCGAAGGGATTGTGAAAATATGACCCAGCGGTTCAAGCAACAAATTCGGACAACCCTGATTGTGCTTGTCTCGGCTGTTTTGACGGCGACAGGGACGACTGCAAAAGCCCAGAAATATCGGATCCCTCAAGCACAAATAGGCTGGCAGGTAGTCACGAAAAGCGAGCCTCAACTGGTAAATCTTTCAAACAACTCTGCGCCGAATTTACCACGCTGGATTAGTCATGGTCCCGAAGACCACACATGGGATACGACACAGTTGGTACTGTCAGAGGCAAGTTTCCAAGAACAGATACGAAAGGCTCTGAAGCACTCCGTTGATATTGTTAACCGCTATCTCCCCTACGACTTCACTCACGATTTCCAGCTCTGGATCTTTCGTGAAGTCCCCTACGTGGCCAAGACTCTTGATCCTCATATCATCCTTGCAACTCGTCTCATTCAGTCAGGCGATTGGGAAAAGTTACCCTTCGTCTTTGCTCATGAAATGCATCATCTAGCTCTGATGAAAGCCAACTGGCCTTATCCCAAACTATCAGAACGGGAGAGCGTATTGGGAGGATTATTGACGGAAGGAACTGCAACCTGGATGTCGGTTGAGTCTGGATTGTTTCCAACATTGAACGGAATTTTCCAAGATCCTAAACAATTAAGGACGTCTTTTGATCAAGTACGCCAAGCCCTATCTCGTACAAACGACGGCTCTCTGAAAAGTGGAAGTGAGCTATACCATCAAAATAAATGGGGCTACTATGTGGGTTGCTGGATGATTCATCGTATCGAAGAAGAGTTTGGCCGTAAAGCATGGCTCACATTGCTGGAGATGTCGCTTGAAAAAGCCAGTGTGGAGATGGTCAGGCTCTACTTACTCACAGCACCGCCACCCGAGTACATCTTCTAGCTCATTCGGCTTCTATCATCTGCTCTCTGACTGAAGACAGCAAATCAATCAGAGACTGAACTTGCTCTGAATCCTTGGCTTCTAGATCCAGTTTAAGGTAATGACTATAGCTATCTATCGCCTGTTCAATATCCCCTCTACGAAAGAAAATATTGCCCCGGTATTTGTAGGGATCAGCTAATTGCTTATCCAACTCGGTGGCCCGACCCAGCGCCTCAAGTGCACGTTCCGTCTGCCCCTGAAGTGCTAACAATGCTCCAAGATTGCTGTGAGATTCAGCAGAATTTTGATCGAGTTCAACGGAACGCTCCAACATCTTCACCGCACTGGAACGATCCCCCAACCCGAGATGGCTTATCCCGAGGATGTTGTAGGCCCTGGAGGACTCAGGATTAGCGCGCACAGCCTGCTGGGCTATGCCAAAAGCTTTTTCAGCATCTGCCTCACGCAAGTGCAGAGCAGCCAATTCAACGTACGAGGCTACGAAATCTGGGTTGTCTATAATAGCTTTCTCTAATTCACGAAGTGCAGCCTCATAATTACCCTGGCGAAGATTAACCATACCCAAATTGTGTCGAGCAGCGGCAAACTTAGAATCTAGCTTCAAAGCCTCCTCCAGTTCACTTAAGGCTTCAGAAAAACGTCCTAAACGGCTTAAAGTATGACCCAGATTGTTATAAGCATCTACATAGGTGGGTCGTACCTGCTTAGATTTCATGAAAAATTCAGTCGACCGATGGTATTGTCCCCGCCGATGATAAACAATTCCAAGTGTATTGTAGGCTTCCGCCAGATCTGAATCGAGCTCGATGGCCTTCTCAAGATGTACAATGGCCCTTCGATAGAACTGGGAAACGTTCATCCGATATGCTTGTCGAGCGTAAGCGGTCCCCATATTGTTGTGGGCTATGGCAAAATCATCGTGCAAATTGAGGGCTTTTTCATAGAACTCGATGGCTTTTCCACTATTGTTTTTCTGAAAAAAAATGGTGCCCATGTTATTGAAGGCTTCGGCAAACTGATTATCCAGATTCACCGCTTGTTGGTACTCTTCGAGAGCACCATTCATATCACCCTCTCTCTGAGCATTTGCACCTTTAAGAAAATGGACAATCGCAGTGATGTTCTTCTTTGAACTCACTCCAGACTGAGGAGAGGCTGGCAGCAGAAGCCCCGACCATAGAATTAAACTAGTTAATACGTGGAAGATACGGCACCGTAACATTGTTCTATTTGGGATTCCCGGCTTTCCGACTGCCTCAATACAATATTCTCCGCTCATCCTATCCTCTTTCACCTAGCTAGGACAATACCTCTTACGGTTCGAGAGCAAACAAAAAAACAACCGGACAACTGCGAAATAGCACTTTATAATGCACTGCCATGGGTAGATCTGGACAGGTAGGGCTCATTAGTGGGACTGGAAAAGAAGGTAGAGGGATAGCCCTACGGCTGGCAGCAGCAGATAATTATGTTGCGGTTGGATCCCGGTCAGCTGAGCGAGCTCGGCAGCAGGCACAGACAATCAATCAGCAAATTGGGAAAGAAAATGTTCAGGGGATGGATAACCATGAGTTGATTCAAACCTGTAAAATTCTCTTTTTGACGGTTCCCTACATTCATAGTCATCAAATAATCGTCAAGTACCAAAAGGAGCTTTCTCGGGATCATATCCTGGTTGACGTCACTGTCCCCATCGTTTTTGACAAAGGCCCACACTTGGTTGATTTGGGTAATCTATCAGGAGCGGAGTATTTACAAAACCTTCTTCACTCGGGCCCCGCAGTCGTAGCCGCCTTTAAGACACTGCCTGCCCATTTGCTATGTGAAATTGGATCGCCCCTGAACTGTGATGAGTTTGTATGCTCCGATTTTTCAGAAGCTAAAGCCCATGTCCTGGAACTGGTTAACACCATTCCATCTCTCCGATGGATCGACAGCGGTCCACTAAGTTACAGTCGCTCTCTAGAGGCAATCACCTTGCTTGAAATCGGCTTAAACCGACTCCACAAGGTTAAGAACTCAAGAGTTCAGATCGTAGGATTGGAAGACTCTGGAAAAGAGCTCTAACAGCATCAGGAAGGAAGGGGCGGAAGGTACCGTACCTACCCCCACTGCACATCCAAAATGATCGTTGCTTTGGCCGGCGGAGTTGGTGGTTCCAAACTGGTTCTGGGATTCTCCAGAGTGTTACCTGTAGATCAACTGGGTATCATTGGTAACACAGGCGATGACATTGAATTATTTGGACTCAGAATCTGTCCCGACCTGGATACCATTACATACACTCTTGCCGAAATGGTTAACCCATGTACAGGTTGGGGAATTAGGAAAGACTCTTTTGTATGTCTTGAGACTATTATGAAACTTGGTGCTCCCGGTTGGTTTAAGCTCGGAGATCAAGACCTGGCAACCCACCTGTGGCGCACCCTACAGTTAAAACAAGGATTGTCACTCACACAGGCCACGGCAAACATTTGTGTATCTCTAGGGGTTGGGCAAACGATTCTCCCCATGACAGACAGCTATGTGCCAACCTATGTCCTTACCGATCAGGGCGAACTCCACTTGCAAGAATACCTTGTTCGGGAAGCGTGCCGTCCTACAATCCGAGAATTTAAATTTACAAATATAGAACAAGCACAACCCGCTCCCGGTGTGGCAGACATGATCATGGGTGCACAGGCAGTTTTCTTGTGCCCCAGTAATCCCTTTATTAGTATCAATCCGATTCTGGCAGTACCGGGACTCAAAAAACTACTTCATTCCACTAAAGCCCCCATTATTGGGGTGACCCCCATTGTGGAAGATCGAGCAATCAAGGGACCCGCCGCTAAGATGCTACGAGAACTGGGTTACCCGGTAAGTCCTACTTCAATTGCTCATATCTATCAGGATTTTTTGGATTGTTTCGTGTTGGATAAAAGGGACATGGTCTTACGGGAAGAGATCGAAGCTCTAAACATCAAAGTGCTCAGTACCGACACATTGATGGAAAGCCTTGAAGACAAGATCAAGCTGGCCGATCGACTTCTAAACACATTATGAAAGTGGTACTTTTACCTCTCAAAGATCCTACTCAAGCCAAGCAAAGATTGGCCGGCCAATTGTCTTCAAGTGAACGGCAACGGTTAGCTTGGGCCATGCTTGAGGATGTGGCACAAGCTTTGCACCAGGCGCAGGAACCTGATCAGGTGGTGGTAGTGAGTTCTTATCCCCCCATCTTGAGGTATGCCAGGCAACACCACTGGCATGTTATCCCCGAGAATAGCCAGATTTCGGAAAGTCGGTCAGTAGACCGTTCCTGCCAATTACTACGAGAATCTGACGTCACAACTGTTTTGAGAATTCCGGGGGACATTCCACTACTTCAAGGCAAAGATCTCGATCTGCTCTTACAATACGACTTGAGTCCTCCATCAGCTATTATAGTGCCCTCACGAGATGGCACAGGTACTAATGCCCTGCTGAGGAATCCTCCAGATGCATTTCCTTCCCATTTTGGAGAAAATAGCTTTATTCTTCACCAAAAAGAAGCTAGCCACCATGGGGTTAAACTCAAAATTATTTCCAACCCACGTATCTCATTTGACTTAGACAAACTCAACGATATTCTCTCTTTCATAAAAATTGGGAAAGACACACACACCGCAACGGTTCTTAAAAAGTTCGATTCACTGAAGGGCCTTCATGCAATAGAATGATGCTCAAATGTCTTTGAAGCGACTGCAGGTAATTGGCTTGTCAGGTCTCCCCGAGGTAGCAGCCGGAGATGACCTCCCCAATTTGATTACCACAGCCATTCGCCAAGATGATCTGAGGGTCAATAACAAAGACATTTTCGTCATCGCCCAAAAAATCGTCTCCAAGGCTGAAGGTCGAGTGGTAAATTTGGCGGGAATAAACCCATCTTCTCTCGCACAAAATTGGGCCAGAGCACACGGACAGGATCCTAGAGTTATTGAAACCATTTTGAGGGAATCGCGTCGCCTTGTGCGCATGGAACGGGGAGTGATAATTGCCGAAACACGGCAGGGCTATGTATGTGCTAATGCCGGTGTTGACACCTCCAATGTTCCCGAAGGTATGGTCACACTCTTGCCTGAAAACCCTGATCACTCTGCCGTTAAAATCCAAGCTGACTTAGAAAAACAACTGGGAGTAAAACTGGCCGTCATCGTATCAGATACTTTTGGGAGACCGTGGAGAGATGGGTTGGCTAATGTTGCCCTGGGAGTTTCAGGCATGAAACCATTTGTGAACTACCGTAACCAGAGGGATCACTTTGGAAATAAATTGGAGGCAACCCGGATAGCGGTGGCCGACGAACTTGCCTCGGCCGCAGAACTCACCATGGGGAAAATGGATAAAGTTCCGGTGGCGCTCATCCAGGGCTTCTCCTATCCAGAAGGGGATGGCCATGGTCTGGACATAGTACGTGCCCCTAGGAATGATTTATTCCGGTAATTCTTTTCATTGCATCTCTTAATCAGGTAGACTGAAACTTGCACTGCAGCAGTCCCATTGTTGTATGAACCCACCACCAGTGGATGTGATCACTTGAAGTTTAATGAAACCCCAACGTGGCATTCTACAAATACCCCTTAAAACCCCCACCAAACTTCCTGCAACCCACACCAACGCTTATTTAGTGGGAAACGAACAACTCTATCTCATTGATCCCTCCCCCCCCAATCCAGCCGAACAGGAAAAACTCTGGAAACTGCTAGATGTAGCAATAGCAGAAAAAAAAGTACTCAAGGGCATCCTCTTGACACACAATCACCCAGACCACATCGGGGCCGTTGAGGAAACAATCCGCCGCTATAAACTACCTATCTACGCTCACCGACTAACAGCTGAGGCTTTGCCTCATATGGATTTCTCAGATTTTCTTGAACATGGTCAAGAACTAGAACTAGGATCCTCCCCAAAAGGTGACTCAGATTGGAAATTGACCGTTTACCACCTACCGGGACACGCCCCCGGACACCTAGTTTTTCAGGAAAACTGTTATCAGGGTGTCATCGTGGGTGATCTCATCTCAACACTATCCTCAATTCTAATTGACCCTCAGGATGGACATCTGGCAACCTACATTCAATCACTGCATGTACTCGAGTCCATCACGTACGGGCACCTCTATCCCGGACATGGCTCCCCAGCCAAAGAAGGACGGTTGGTGGTGCAAAGAACTCTACTCCACCGTCAAAAACGAGAACAACGTCTCTTGGAGGCTCTTACCCGTAGCCCACAGATGCTTAACGCAATCCTGCCTAAGGTGTACATGAAAATCGATCAGCGTGTGGTGAAGTATGCTGAACTCTCTTTACTATCTGGCTTAATCAAGTTAATTGAAGAGGGACAAGTCAAAGAAACAGCTCGCGGATATCAGCTTAGATAGTGAAACTACTACGACCCGTTTCGATTTCATTTCTGTCTTTGTATCAGATTGGTGGCTCTGTGGTAAGCATGCTATTCTACGATCCTAATGTCACTTCTTAGATTCCTTGGACTCGACCGCCCGATCGACTTGACCGCTACATCGAAGGAAACCAAGACGGTTCGTAGTATCACCCAGGCTCTTGACGAAATGGATTCCCAACAGGCGTGCTACATTGCTACCTTTTCCTACATACTGGGAAGAGTTGCACACGCTGATGCGGAAATTAGTCAGGAGGAAATCCAGGAAATGGAACGCAAAGTGATGGACTTTGCACAATTATCTGAAGAACAAGCGGTCATCGTGGTGCAGATTGCAAAGACTCAGAATGTTCTGTTTGGTGGCACAGAAAACTATCTAGTGAGCCGCGAATTTAACCGAGTTGCTACACGAGCACAAAAAGTCGCACTACTACACTGTCTATTTGCGGTTTCTGCAACTGACCAAGACATCTCCTCTTTCGAAGATCATGAGATTCGAAAGATTGCTAACGAACTAAAAATCGAGCACAAAGAATTTATAGCGATTCGCTCCGAGTATCGACGCCACCTTTCTGTTTTAAAACGTCCAGAAAATTGATGAACGAGAGCTAGTCCGAACTGCAGCAAGGACAGAGGTCACGTAACAGTTGAAAGGTATAGATCCCATCGGAGTGTCCTCCCGTCCAAAAAATCCTCAACCCGTATCTACCCACCAATTCAAGAGATTCAGGGGAAACATCTCTAGGTAGATCATCACTTCTTAGAGTTCTCTTCCCGGTCCACTCATCCACGCACCCGGCACAAGGACATCGCAAACGAAGGTATCGTGCCAGATAAATACTCTCGTGACCATCCTCCCACCGAATGCGAATATCGTGCTCACCGGATCGAGTGATCTGATCAGGAAGAATCATAGCTAATCAAAAAGAGATCTGAATATCCTGCTGAACCTCTCCTGACATATTTTGAATACTTATCTGCGCAGCTAAATTCTCCGCTATGCGTATAAAAGCTTTTGCCTGCTCGGAATCAGGATCAGCCAAAACCACGGGTTTTCCCTGATCTGAAAAGGTGCGGATGGATGTGGCAAGAGGTATTGCACCGAGAAAGGGCAACTGCATTTGCTGACTAACCGCTTTCGCCCCTCCCGTCCCGAAAATTTCATCCCGGCTACCGCAGTGACTACATACATAGTAGCTCATATTCTCCACAATCCCCAGAACCGGTGTATTTAACTGACGGAACATTACAATGGCTTTTTGAGCAACGTTTAAGGCCACGTCCTGTGGCGTTGAAACGACTACAGCACCAGTAAGCGCAACTTTCTGACATAGGCTGAGTTGAATGTCACCCGTTCCTGGGGGTAAATCGATCACCAGATAATCGAGTTCTCCCCAAGCCACTCCTCCAAGAAACTGGGAAATCATTTTGTCTAGCATTGGTCCACGCCAAATCACAGCTTTCTCTTCGGGAAGGAAGAACCCCATGGAAATGATCTTAATATCGTACTGATTAATAGGAATGATCTGTTGGTCAGGAGTAGTTTGAGGCTCACCTGAGATCCCCATCAAAGTTGGTATACTAGGCCCGTAGACATCTGCATCCATCAAACCAACCTGGGCGCCACTCTGTGCCAGAGCCACCGCCAGATTGGTAGCTACCGTAGATTTGCCGACCCCACCCTTGCCACTTGCTACTGGGACAATGTTTTTCACCGTACTCAGGAAACCGGAAGTCCTAGTAGAAGAGGCTCGCACCTCTGCCGTCATTTTAACGTCCACCTGGTCAATCCCAGACAGTGCGAGAACAGCCTGCTCGGCCTCTCTTTTCATCTGATCTTTAGCGGGACAGGCAGGAGTCGTCAACTCAACAGTAAACCCCACTGCACCTCCGCAAATTTTCACGTCCTTGACAAATCCTAAGGACACGATATCACGGCCTAAATCAGGGTCAGTGACGCTTTGAAGGGCTTTTAAAATTGTCTCTTTATCTACCTCAGACACCTTTGTCCTCTTACCTCTTGAAAATGCAACATCCACTAACCTATCAAATGGTGACGACGCATCATACCATGTCAACACAAGGTGTCTTAATCACAAATAGACCTCTTGTCACGCTCACTGTCTTCTACCCCAAGCTATGTGTGTTACTCTTCACATACTGAATATGATGGCAATAGTTGATGAAAGCACTATGGAAGCAGCTGTCGTTGCAGAGGTTGTTCTGTACACCGATGGGGCCTGTAGTAGAAATCCAGGTCCAGGCGGATGGGCTTTTATTCTACGACATGTGCCAACGGGAAAAACTGTGGAAATGAGCGGTGTAAAGGCGCTCACAACAAACAACCAGATGGAGCTTCAAGCTGTTATTGAAGGCCTGGGACATTTGACACGATCAACTCGTATACACGTTGTAACGGATAGTTCCTACGTCAAGCAGGGTATTACGGAATGGATGGTGAAATGGAAATCCCATGGGTGGAAAAGAAAAACTAAAGGTGGGCTGAAACCCGTCAAGAATATTGAATTATGGAAAGAATTGGATGCACTCTCTCAACAACACCAACTTAGTTTGGAATTAGTGCGAGGGCATACCGGACACGCTGAAAACGAACGCTGCGATGAATTGGCTGTACAAGCATACAAGCGTTTTATAAACGGATCCTCTTAAGAGTCTTCGTTGAAGAGAACCTAACCTATCTGCTACAGTTTTTCTACCCAGAATCTTGTCCCGTGAGAACCAGAATGCACAAAATAGTTTTTTTACTCTCATACCTATTACTTGCACCACACGTCTTCTCTGCTGATACAGAGCTCAATGCAGATGTGGTGCAAAGACGGCAGAAAATGATGGAAAGTATGGGAAGACGTGGGATGCTTATTCTCTTTAGTGCCGATATAGTTCGCTATTCAGGGGATGTTTACTACGAATTCCGACAAGACAGCAATCTGTATTATCTCACAGGGCTTGACCAACCAAATATTACACTCGTTTTAATGCCCCAAAATGAAAGTATGCGAGAGATCCTATTCTTGCCCGCACGCAACTTCGAGAGGGAATTATGGACTGGTGATATGCTTTCTCCTGAAGAGGCCAGTGCAATCAGTGGTATTGATACTATATGGGCCGCTACGGAGTTTGATCTTTTTATAAATTCTATATTATCTGGAAATCCCTACCGTTCTACCAACCCATCTGAGTACGAAAAATTTCTTGTAGATCTTCAAGGAAGTATAGCGGATATTTTTCTCCTCCTGAACACTAGACCCGGGTTAGAAAAAACACGAATGAAGGAATTAAAATTTTCAGATCACCTTCGGGATCAGTTTTCCGAGATCCAGATCAAAGACGTCTCCGTAATCCTTCATCAGCTTAGGATGATCAAATCATCTTACGAAATTAGACAACTTACGGAAGCCATCGACATCACGACTACAGCACTCAGAGAAGCAATGAAGAACATTCACCCACAGATTTGGGAATATGAAGTGGAGGCGATCATTGAATATGTTTTTAAAAGTAACAACCCCTTAGACTGGGCCTTTCCTTCCATTGTGGCTTCCGGTCCAAATGCCACAAAGCTGCACTATCAAAAAAGTCTCAGGCAAGCTGGAAAGGACGAATTGATGCTCATGGATGTCGGCGCCGCGGTCAATTACTACACTGCCGATATCACCAGAACGGTTCCTGTAGAAGGTAAATTCACACCTAAACAGACAACCATTTATCAGCTTGTACTAGATGCACAAAAAGCTGCCATAGAAGTTGTCAAGCCAGGGGCTTCCCTCAGAACAATTAACCAAGCATCAATCAAAGTACTGAAAGACGGACTCCATCGTCTCGGTCTGATCACAAACAAAGACAGCGATCAATATCGCGCTTTTTTCCCTCACGGCACGAGTCATTTTTTAGGACTTGACGTGCATGATGTTAGTCATGGAGAACGTTTAAAACCCAACATGATCCTTACAATTGAGCCCGGTATTTATGTGAGAAAGGATTCCGCGGAGCGACTTGTACGCCACGGTGCAGGCAAAAAAGATCTGGAAAAAGTCGGTCCTGCCATTGAGAAATTCATGGGGATCGGAGTGCGAATTGAAGATGATGTCCTAGTCACTGATGATAGTTACAAATTGCTTTCGGATAACGCCCCGCGAGACATCGCCGACATTGAATCAATAATGATGGGTAGTCGCTGAAGAGATTCTGTCTCTACACTTGTCAATCTGTGGTTGTGATTGTCTTTGGTTCCGTGAACCATCTTGCCCTTCCACCAAATCATTGAAGACCATCATACTCAAAAATCACATAACAGCATGCACAAATTCTGTTGTTTGGTATCCGTATTTTTTTTAAAACGGAGGCTAGTATAGGATGGAAAAGCTAAGGAAAATAATGGAATAAATTTTGACTTTCCCTGAAGGCAAAAATACCTGCAAACACCTAATATTACTATCACTTCGCCCCTATTACCTTACTCTAAATCTGACATAGTGCCTTGTGTGCTAGCCCTGACCCTGTGCCATGCTGAAGTTCTCAGTGCGGTATCCCTATGGAGACACTGGACTGTATGTGCTTGTCTGGAAAAAGTCTCAAAGTTATAATCCGAGACCATGCCCGAAGAACCAGTATGCATTCTCTTGCCAGATGGCAAGGTGAGAAAAGGAAATAAAGTGCCTGATATTGGATCCGAAGACCTTCTCCGGATCTATAGAGTCATGTTGCTCAATAGGCGCCTCGACGAACGCATGATCAAACTACAACGACAAGGAAGAATAGGGTTTTACGTCGGTTCCGTTGGTGAAGAAGCCAGTATTATTGGGGCCACATTTGCCTTGGAGGAGACCGATTGGATTTTCCCTTGTTACCGTGAAGTGGGATCGCTACTACTCCGCGGCTTTCCCCTTTTTGAGTTATGTTGTCAGCTGTTTGGCAATTCACAAGATTCACTGCAGGGAAGACAAATGCCAAATCATTATGCATCCTCCAAGCTACGCTTTGGTTCGATTTCAAGTACAGTTGGAAGTCAAATCCCTCATGCAACCGGTGTAGGTCTAGCCTCCAAACTACGAGGTATGGAAGATGTGGCTCTGACTTTCTTTGGTGATGGAGCCACCTCTACAGGAGACTTTCACGCAGCCGTTAACTTTGCTGGGGTATACAAGGCACAAACAATCTTTATGTGCCGTAATAACCAGTGGGCTATTTCAGTTCCCAGCAAAGCGCAGACGGCTTCAGAATCGATGGCCGTTAAAGCAAAAGCCTATGGGATTGATGGTGTGCAAGTAGACGGAAATGATGTGTTTGCAGTTTATGAGGTGACCAAGATGGCTGCTGAGAAAGCTCGTCAGGGCAATGGACCCACTCTCATTGAGGCGATAACCTACCGTCTGGGAGGGCATACCACCTCTGATGATCCTCGTCTTTATCGAGATGATGTGGAAGTGGAACGCTGGGAGAAAAAAGATCCGCTATTGCGTTTCAGATCCTACCTCTTGGATACCGGACATTTAAACGGGGAAGCGGACACAACCCTAGAGAAAGAAATCAAAGAAGAACTAAAAAGCGCATTGGACAAAGCTGAAAAAATTGATCCCCCTACGATCGACACCATGTTTGAAGATGTATTAGACGATACATCATGGCATCTGGAAGAACAGCGCAAAGAACTCGGTAGAGTGCTAAAAGCAGGAAACTCACAACAGAAAACATAGACTATTATGCCTATCATGAATATCATCCAGGCTGTCAATAGCGCTTTACGCGTTGAAATGGAACATGACGACAGCATTGTGATCTTGGGCGAAGATGTGGCCCAGTTCGGAGGTGTGTTCCGTGCTACACAAGGACTCTTGGAAGAATTCGGTCCATCCCGAGTCTTTGACACTCCGCTGTCCGAAAATGGCATCGTTGGAAGTGCTATCGGGATGGCCATGTATGGCATGCGTCCTATCCCGGAAATTCAATTCGTGGACTTCATCTATCCTGCCTTTGACCAGATCGTTAACGAAGCTGCCAAAATGCGATATCGTTCAGGCGGACAATTTACCTGCCCGATGGTAATACGCACCCCGTGTGGAGGCGGAATCAAAGGTGGTCACTACCACTCACAGAGTCCAGAATCCTACTTTATTCATACCGCCGGATTAAAAGTGGTAATGCCCTCTAATCCTTACGATGCGAAGGGATTACTCATTGCTTCCATACGAGATGAGAACCCCGTTATTTTTCTGGAACCCAAAAAAATATACCGTGCAGCACGAGGCGATGTTCCTGAAGGTGAGTACACCATTGAATTAGGCAAAGCTACAAAGATACGTGAGGGTAAGGACGTTACTATCGTCACCTATGGCGCAGCAGTGCATGATGTTCTTGAAGCTGCAGACGAGGCGATTGACGAGGACCAAATTGAATCCACGATTATCGACCTCCGCACCCTATCTCCTTATGACATCCATAGTATTTTGGATTCAGTCATGACAACGGGACGGGTCATTAT
This sequence comes from Acidobacteriota bacterium, assembly GCA_036338435.1. Lineage (GTDB taxonomy): Bacteria > Acidobacteriota > UBA6911 > RPQK01 > JADFOI01 > JAPYTY01. Next base: position 15,598 of record JAYZCG010000014.1, on the reverse strand, counting down.
CGTGCATGAAGCCCCTAAGACGTGTGGGTTTGGAGCAGAAATATCAGCTACGCTAAATGAAAAGGCACTACTATACCTAAAAGCCCCCATCCTGCGGGTCACTGGGTTCGACACCCCGTTTCCATATATTTTTGAGCAGGAATATCTACCCAACACAACACGGATTCGCAAAGCACTACGCGATGTGATGGATTTTTGATCTGCATATAATACTATGGCTTACGAATTCAAGCTTCCTGACATAGGCGAAGGCATTGTGGAAGGAGAAATAGTGAAATGGCTGGTCCAAGAAGGAGACCACGTGGACGAGGATCAGCCCATTGTGGAAATACTGACAGACAAAGCGACAGTTGAGATCCCCTCTCCGCTCCATGGCATCATTACTGAGCGGAACGGCCAAGATGGAGAAATAATTGAAGTCGGAGCCACATTGGTTGTCATAGAAGAGGATCCAGGACAGGACAAAAACCAGCTCAAGTCATCCCATTCAAGCACCAGAGCAACTCTTCCAGATAGAAAGAAAAAGTCGACTCGTGAATCCGTGCTGGCCACTCCTGCAGTCCGTAGACTTGCCAATGAACTTGGGATTGATCTCAGTCAGATTGAGAGTAGCAATGCGGATGGAAGGCTTACTGAAGAAGATCTCATGCGCTATCAAGAATCTGGTGATTTAGATCCACGACAAACTGACAAATTCTCACATGGCATTACAGAAACTACACCCTATCGAGGTATCCGAAAGAAAATCGGTGACCACCTCAGTCTATCCCAACAGACGGCAGTCCACTTTACATACGTTGAAGAAGTGGATGCGACGGAATTAGTACTTTTACGTCAGCAATTTCTATCATCTAAGGGGAATGAAGACAACCGACTTACTTATCTTCCGTTACTCATCAAGACAGTAGTGCAGGGCCTCAAGGAACATCCCTTGATGAACTCTTCTCTCGATGAAGAAAATGGGGTCATTCAATTAAAAAATTATTACAACATTGGCATCGCGACCCATACATCTGATGGACTAATGGTAAATGTAATCCGAGATGTCGACAAAAAAGGGGTTCTGGAGATCTCAAAAGAAATTACCGAACTCACTCAAGCTACCATTACAGGTAATACTAAACTCGAAAATCTTCAAGATGGGACCTTTACCATCACTAGTCTTGGTACGCTGGGTGGGATTGCCGCAACCCCCATTATCAACTACCCAGAAGTTGCTGTCCTCGCCGTCCACCGTATCTCTGAAAGACCTGTAGTGCGTGATGGACAGGTCGTGATTCGCCACATGATGAATTTGAGCATTACTTCCGATCACAGAGTGGTAGACGGCACTGTCGCCGCACAGTTCATCCACCATATTATTCCCCTTATCGAAGATCCTAGCTGGCTCAAGTCTGAATTGGGAAACTGACTATCTAAACCAATTCTAAAATAATTTAATTTGCTCCGCTCCGCTACGGATTCTTGGTTTGAACGATGACACGGACACTCCGATTAAACGGATCTTTCGGCTGGACTCACAATGTTTTATGAAAATTTTTTGCGCAGAAAAATAGATGTCATCCCCAGTTTGAACGGAATGAGAATATGTCATTTGCCGTGTAATAGTGGTGAAATCAGAATAGCGAATCTTAAGCATAATAGTCTTGCAGGAAAGTCCCCTAGCACGTAACCGCTCGGATACCTTTACACAAAGCAGCATTAAGGCCTTCTCTAAAACTACGCGGTCTCCAATATCCTCTAGAAAAGTTTTTTCATGTCCAAGGGATCGGGACTCCCGCTTAGACATTACCATCCGTTCGTCAATGCCATTAGATAACTCCCACAAGTGCTTACCAAGTTTTCCAAAACGACGCATCAAAACGATTTTGTCGTAGTGGCGTAATTGGAGAATAGTTTTGATCCCCATTTCTACCAATTTTGACTCCGTTTTTGGTCCCACACCCCACAGATGGGCGATGGAAAGAGGATCGAGAAAACTCTGAACTTCGGAGGAGCTAACCAATACTAATCCATCTGGTTTATCAATATCCGAAGCGATTTTTGCAACAAACTTGTTGGGAGCAATCCCGATCGATGCAGTCAATCCCTGATCCTTAAGTATGCTATCTTTTAAAGAGCGAGCCATTTCAAGGGCTGAAGCATTGGTATGGGACGTGTGAGATAGGTCAAGAAAGGCTTCATCAATGCTTAAGGGTTCTACTAGATCAGTATAAGTTCTAAAGATATCGCGGATCGCCTTGCTTACTTGTACATACCTCTGCATATTAGGGCGCAGATAAACCCCTTCCGGACACAAACTAAACGCTCTACTAATAGGGAGTGCAGATCGAATCCCAAGTTTTCGGGCCTCGTAGGAACAAGCTGCTACCACGCCCCGACCGCGTCCCTCTTTGGGATCAGCACCAACAATGACCGGTCTCTCTCGATACCTAGGATAGTCCCGCTGTTCCACAGCAGCATAAAAAGCATCCATATCAACATGGAAAATCGTTCGGTCCATTACTTTTTAATAAAGCATTGATGATGCAACATCATCTGACATGCCCAGATTCCAGTTTAATGCCAATTCTTAATAGTTTACGTTTGCACGATGCTCTCTTTAGGGCCGTTCTATAAACTAGAGGATAGCCAGCCAATGACCTACAAGATCTTAGTTCTAACATCGAGTTCCATGTACAATGGCTCTACCATCAACACCATCGGTTTGATGGTAGACAACGACTCTGCTTAAAAGCGATTATGAACCTGTCAAAACTTTACAAAGCGAAGAACATCTTCCAGCAAATCATCCGTTACTGCGCTCGAAAATTCACTCTTCACAATATAAAAAATACCCTAATCAAGAGTTATACTTCTCTTGTCTCCGATTGCTAAAAAACATGCTCGATCTTCCCATATCCATCGAAAAATTTGTTTCCAACCTGTTGATCTGGTACGAAGAAAATAAACGAGATCTCCCCTGGAGAAAGAACTCCGATCCCTATCAAATATGGATTTCTGAGATAATGCTCCAACAAACTCAGGTTGCGACGGTTATCCCTTTCTATGAAACATTTTTAAAAGCCTATCCAACTCTAGAATCCCTGGCTCAGGCAAAGGAAAGTGACATCCTCTCTTCCTGGTCAGGATTAGGATACTACCGTCGTGCTCGCAATCTTCATGAAGCTGCTCAAATTGTAAAAAATGAATTTGGGGGATACTTTCCAAAAGAGTATAGAAAAGCTATCCAACTACCCGGTATCGGACGCTACACAGCGGGTGCCATCCTGTCTATTGCATACGGAGAACCTTTACCTATTCTCGATGGCAATGTCTCTCGTTTTTTGACTCGTTATCTTTGTCTCCAAAACGAGACAAAAACCACTGGAGCAAGGAAACTTTGGGACTTATTAGCTAGATTGGTGGAAACTCCCCCTATCGCTAGTCAAATTGCCGACTTCAACCAAGCACTAATGGAAGTTGGGTCATTAGTATGCGCCCCTCGCCATCCTCATTGTGAACGTTGCCCCCTTCAGGACAGTTGTGGAGCTTATAACGCAGGATTGGAAACTACTCTACCAACAAGTCAGCAACAAAAAACACTACGAGAATCTCACTACACGGTGGCTCTTGTCTCCCATGGCGATTCCTATCTGTTTACACAAAGTTGGCAGGATACTTTCCTGCATGGATTCTGGGAATTTCCTCGAGTACAGGGCAGACCCACTCGCCACACCATTGATAAATTTCTCGAAGTCCATGGACTGAACTTCGAGATCGAAGGGGAAGGGATGGTTGTCAACTACCGTATTACTTCGAGGAAATTAACATTCCACACCCTATGGATGACTCTTGTGAGCCCTCCTTCTAGTTCTCAGTTTGCCTGGACAAAACCTGGTGTGGCAGGTTACCCTACCTCCCCTTACGTCAACAAAATCCTTGAAACCCTTGATGTATAAAATGTGCATAATGGCTCCTATTGCCCACCTTCTCCTTGGTGGGACAAGCTTTATGGCAAAAAAAAGACTACTTATCACAGGAACCATTGCGACTGTACTTATTGTTACCAGTTCTTGGGGACAACGGACACAGGCAGGACACATCACAAATCCCGCCACCGCCCATTTAGATGGTGGCTCAAGGGTTGAGTTCCGAGAATTTCCCAGTGATGCTCTGGGAGAAACCGCTTATTATAGCGTGTTCCTCCCCCCCCACTATGATAAGGATCCGGATCAACTATTCCCTGTAATCTACACGCTTCACGGAATGAATAATGACCACACCACCTGGACAAGCCACAGATATGGAAACATCCCCTCGTTAGTGGAAAATATCCTGAGAAGCGGTGATGTGCCACCATTCGTAATGGTTCATCCCTATGGGGAAAACCCATTCTATACGGATTACCATGACGGATCTAAGAAGTATGAAGAATTTATCAACCAAGAACTGATCACTGAAATCGAAAATAAATTTAGAGTCGAAATAGACCGGTTGAACCGCTCCATCGCCGGAACTTCTCTGGGAGGTTATGGGGCACTCAAGATCGCCATGAAAAATCCTGCACTCTACAGTTCAGTAGCCGTTGGGTCACCTATTATTCTCATGGGCGAAGATCCATCCAAGCTTATAAGTAAATCCTCCGCTCGTGTGGCAAGAAGATTTGGTAGGTTATTTACTCAAGTTTTCGGGACACTGTTTGACCAAGATCACTGGCGCGAAAATAGCATTGAGGTTTTAGCTAACACTGTAGATTTAAAGAACCTTGGTATCTATTTTGCCTACGGTACGGAGGATCGATATCAAAGTTACTTTCCGCTAGAGAAAGGTATCAAGACCGTTGATCGAATACTGACAGAGAGGAACATCCCACACATCATGCAAATTTACGACGGTGAGCCTCATGGGTGGATGTTGCTCTCTAATCACATGGAGGAAATTTTAGGATTTCTAACCCAGACATTCACGGGGCCCTGACTCTCCAACGGGCAATCCTGACTTCCCTCCCGAATTTCTCCTCAGGCTACCAGGACGACTTTTCCAAACTGCTTTTGATCTCTAAGATACTCCAAAGCCTTTTTCCCGTCAGAAAGAGGAAAGGTGGTGCCAACAACCGGTCTAAGTTTGTCCTGTTCCAAGAGATCAACCACCTCCTCATACTCCTGGTGGCTACTTAGAGTGGACCCCAAAATCTCCAATTGCTTCCAGAAAATCAAACGGATCTCTGTTTTTGGATTAGGCCCACTAGTGGCCCCACAGGTAACAATTTTGCCTCCTCTCCGAGCCAACTGAAGGCTTTGCATCCAGGTTGAATCTCCTACTGTATCCACCACGATATCCACTCCTCTTTTCCTAGTGGCTTTCAGTACTTCCCTTACAACATCCACTTTGGCATAGTGGTAGCAGAAATCAGCACCAATCCGATATGCTCTCTCCAGCTTTGCATCACTGGAAGAGCTTACGAAAGCCCTTGCCCCAAAAAATTTCACGATTTTCAAGGCGGCTATTGAGACCCCACTCCCGATTCCATGAATAAAAACATCATCACCTGAACGGATTCGGGCTCGTGTTTTGAGCATGCGCCAAGCCGTTTGAAAAACCAAAGAAAAAGCGGCCGCCTCTTCGAAAGAAATTTGTTCGGGGATTTTCCTCAAGTTTGCCTCGGGAACCACAAAATATTCGCCGTGGGTTCCGCTGGCATTCTCACCTACAATACGAATTTTAATACACAGACTATGTTGACCATTCGAGCAAAATTCACACTTTCCACACGAAAGAACGGGATTCAGCATGACACGTTCTCCAACTGAGAACTGGTTCGCGCCCTCCCCTATCTCATCAACCAACCCAGCTCCATCCGATCCTAGAATATGTGGCATAGCCAGATTCCTTCCTGGCAGTCCCCCGACAATATGCAAATCGAGATGATTCAACGATGTAGCCTTCACTTTCACACGAACTAGTCCGGGGGCCACCTTGGGGTCCTCGACCTCCTCGAAACACACTGCGTTCAAATCTCCATGCTGGTGAATAAGAAGAGCTTTCACTCTTTTTTACTCCTTCCTCAGTTTTTTGGTTAAGGCAGGAATAATTTCTAGGAGATCACCAACAATACCGTAAGAAGCAATATTGAAAATGGGGGCATTAGGATCGGTGTTAATAGCTACAATACACTGTGAGTTCTTCATCCCCACGATATGCTGAATAGCACCGGAAATGCCACAGGCCACATATAAATTAGGCGTTACTGTTTGTCCTGAACTTCCAATTTGACGGTCTCGACTCATCCATTCATTGTCTACAACTGGCCGACTTGCTGCAATCTCAGCATCGAGAACCTCTGCGAGATCCCCAATGATATCCAAATTCTCTTCCTTTTTGATGCCACGTCCCACAGCAATAATTTTTTCCGCCTTGGAAAGATCTACCTTACCCTTGGAGGCTTCGAAAGATTTCAGCAATTTACGTCGTACTTCGACCGTGGAAAGATCCACTGATTCCTCGATGATTTGTGCACCACCCTCCCGCAGATCATCCACTATGGCGGATCCCGATTGGATGGTTATAATCCAAGGATGTGGTGAACGGATCTGGACATCTGCGTTGAGCTTATTCCGAAACATGCGACGAGTAAAAGTAAATCCATCTTCCGCCTTGTGGTAGCCGATACAATCAGTAAGCAAACCCTTGTTCATAACGGCGGCAAGTTGGGGCGCCAAATCAATGTTTTGATAAATATGCCCCATTAGTAAGATATGGGGTTGTTTCTTGTTCAGAATCTGGTGCAGGGCTTCGCAGTAGAGATCCGGATCGTACACTTCCAATTTAGGGTCATCCAACAACACAATAGAATCAATTCGGCTATTGGTCAGTTGCTCAGCTAAGAACTCAATCCTATGACCAAGAATGAGAGCATGAAGAGAAGATCCAGCATCCTCAGCCATCCTTTGACCAATCACCAGACTTTCCAGTGAGGCAGATTGGATTTTACCCTGAGAATGATCAATGAGAGTATAAATTGCTCCAGCCATAACAAAGGTCGCACTTCCGGGTTTCCAGTCTTGATGTGTCTGTTAACTAGTTACCCTATCTACATACTGGTATTCCAAGTTTTTGGAATCCACCTGTCAGCCTCCACGCTAAGCGACCACAAGGTTGCGGACAAACACGAGGACTCCATGCATTCTCTCCTACAAGACTTTAGCTTCTTTTTTGAGTTTCTCTATCAGTTGTTCAATGACCGCCTCGGTTGCCCCTTCCAGAATCTCCGCCTTCTTATCAGTTGTAGGAAAATAGACTCGGCGTACTTCCAGTTGAGGAACAGAACTAAAATCGATACCCAAATCACTTAGTTCAATAGAACGAATCTCCTTCTTCTTGGCCTGCATAATGCCCTTTAAGGAGGCATAACGAACCTGTGAAATACCCGCCTGTATCGTCAATAAGGAAGGCATTGGAAGTTCTACCCACTGAAACCACCCACTCTCCATTTCTCGGAGAGCTTTGACTGTCTTCTGGGCTGGATTGGCCTGAATATCCATCACAATAGTGGCGTGGGGCAATCCAAGGAGTTGGGCTACCAACACACCAGTCTGGGTGTAGCCCCAATCATCTGACTGGGTCCCCGTAAGAATCAGGTCATACTTTTCTCTTTCGAGGACTTTGGCCAAAGCTAGAGCTACAGCATGAGGGCTCTTGAGTTGGTCTTTCTCATCCCGTATCAAGATTCCCCGATCAGCACCCATAGCCAGTCCTTTTCGTATGGATTTTTCGGCCCGCTGGCACCCAAGGGTCAAAATGGTAACTTCACCACCGTGCTCCTCACCTAGTTTAAGAGCTTCCTCAAGTGCGTACTCATCGCACTCATTCACCCCAAAGGTAAGATCAGACTCCTTAATCCACATCCCTCCATCCGCAAGTTCGTAGCGGGAATCCTGGGTGGGAACTTCCTTTAAGCAAGTAGCTATCTTCATTTTTTAAAAAGATTTTCGAAGGCATCCCTCACATCCTGAGGGTCCTGTGATCCGGTAGTGACCACCTTTTCCACAGTGGTCCGGAACTCAAAATACTGACATTTATTTTGGGCATCCTTAGGGGAGATTCTTTCGGTGATGGGCTCCGAACATTCAAACCGTTTGGTCGGATCCAAGAAGACACAATGCTTACAACTATGGAGGGCAGCATTACACTTCGGGCACTTGCTCAGAACCTGCACATCAGTAAGGCTTTGGGACAGCTTGGCGCCACAAATGGAACACCGTCGAACCTCTTGAACACCAGGCATTTGGGGAGACTTCGGGCCTTCACGATGACCCCTTGACTGAGATCGCCTTTTCCCTGAACTATCGCTAGGAGCGTCTTGGTAGCCTTGTTGTCGATACTTCCTGCTCATCGTTTTCCTGGCGTAAAAATTCTGAAGAACCGGAGCTTAGAAACTTAACTTCACGTGGAAGAAATCTGAAAATATAGATAGACAGTTGGCTTCCACTAAAACTGAGCACACGCATCTTTAATGCCTGAAATATCTATGGCGTCTCTTCCGGAATCAATGCGACGAATAATGCCTTCTTTGTCAATCAGAAAAGTAGTTCGCCGGGCAATTCCCCTTTCCTCGTTCAGTACTCCATATGATCGACTCACATCCTTACTCCAGTCACTCAACAGTCTGAACTGTGCACCGATCTCTTCAGCAAACTTTTTCTGGGTAGGCCGGGCATCAACACTGACCGCGATAATTTCCGTGTTGTTCTCTTCAAAATGATTGATATCAGCCTGATATCGTTCTAGCTCGGTCGTTCAGCCACGAGTGAAAGCAAAAACATAAAAAGCAAGTGCTACATTCTTCTCACCTAAAAAATTGCTGAGCCTCACTTCCTTCCCTTCTTGATCCTGCAATTCAAAATCAGGAGCCCTATCACCTACTGTCAGATTTGTCGATTGAGACCAGACAAGGGGTGAGATAAGAATCATCAAACCTAGTGAATTTAGAATTTTCATACCGTTCATTCTAGTTTCACATGATCTGTGATTCAACACGAAAATCAAGGTTCCACAATATACCGCAATTATCTACATTTTGTTCTTTTGGCTCCTCATGCTATCGTGCCCAACCAAAGAGGCATACAAAATGAAAATCTATACAGGCCGAGGTGACCAAGGCCACACCTCCTTGTTTAGCGGTGAAGAAGAATACAAAGACTCACACCGAGTCTCGGCCTATGGAACCCTCGACGAATTAAATGCGATCCTGGGACTAACCTATACTTTCTGCAAAAACCAGAGAGTCAAGGATGTAGTGATTTCCCTACAGAGAAAGCTTTTCGAAGTTGGCGCAGACTTGGCAACCACCAACAAGAAAGTTCATCGAGTCAAACGCATAGGCGAGACCGATTGGAGAACGTTGGAAACCCTGATCGATGACCTACAGCCGCAAATCCCCAAGCTAGACACGTTTATTCTTCCCGGTGGATCACCTTGTGGAGCTTTTATACACTTGGCCCGAACTGTCTGTCGTCGTGCCGAACGAGAATTGGTTAGTCTTCTTCGCAGTGAGAGTGACATAAACCCGGAGATTCTGATATATCTCAACCGTCTATCTGATTTGCTTTTCGTGATGGCTCGTTTTGAGAACGCCCTTGGAGACGAAAAAGAGGAGATCTGGCAATCACAAAAATAGAAACTCAAACTCCTCACACCTGTTCCACATGCCGTGGATCTGGTTGGGTAGTCGAAACTAATAACGGCATAGACTCGGTTATCCCGTGTCTTGACTGCCGTTCTCAGGAACGCCTGCAACAACTTCTCAAGAAAGCTGCTATTCCTCCTCGCTACTTCAACCGTGGATTTGATGAATACTCCTTCCATAATCCACTACAAGAGGAAGCAGCAAAGCGCTCAATAGATTACGTGGATAGTTTTCCTGATGTTCCTCAAGGCCTGCTCTTTGTTGGAACGTGTGGGGTGGGCAAGACGCATCTTTCGGTTGCAATCCTTAAGAGTCTGATCCAAGAAAAGAACGTTGCTGCCCGCTTCGTAGACGAAGCAGAACTGCTGAGACGTCTCCAATACTCGTATGGCCCTGGTTCTCCAGAAACTGAACGAGAAGTGCTGTTACCTCTTTCAGAGATCGACTTATTAGTATGGGACGACCTAGGAACAGGCAGACCGACAGAGTGGGTTCGAGAGACTATCAGAACGGTCATTAATCACCGCTACACCCACAAAAAACATACTATTTTGTCAACCAACTTGTTGCTGCACGAAATGAAGAAAACTACAAAACTAAGGACTGCCACTGACAAAATACAAAGAAACTTGGCTGAAAGTATTGGCCTACCTTTATATTCTCGGATCATGGAAATGTGTGAGATTGTCCAGATCGAAGGGCCGGACTTTCGCACTGATATTGCTAAAGCCGGGCGGGACTTCTTTCAAAAAACACAGGAGGAAGACCCCAAACTCTGATCAATCCGGGAGACAACTCAGTTCGCGGAAGCATCTACGGACGTTCTATTCTATGGGATCCTGGCTTTCTAGGATTCCCCTCTCCTCGTCAACTAATTGCAAAATACTCCAACCCACAATAAAAAAAATGATAACGGAAACAACTCCATAACGAACAGATCCAAATACATCCGTAATAATGGCAAAGAGAGCAGGTCCTAAAATTGCTGCAAACTTGCCGCTAGTTGCAAATAAGCCAAAGAACTCAGCGCTATTTTCCTTGGGTGTGAATTGGGCAAGAAGAGCACGTGAAGAGGATTGCACCCCTCCTAAAACAAAGCCAACTACTGCTGCTAGTATCCAAAACTCCCAGCTCTCATCAATTACTAAAACGTAGAGAACTGCAACTGTCCATATAAGCAACGTTATATTAATAACACTTTTAAAGGTCATCTTATCCCCTAGATGACCTAGAATTAGCGACCCGGGGATTGCGACTACATGAGTAACAATGAAGCAAGCGATCAACTCATCTTGAGACATCCCGAGTGTTTCGGCACCGAAAATAGCGGCCATTACAATTACCGTTTGAACTCCATCGTTGTATATCAGAAAAGCGATGAGAAACTTTACTAGTTCCCTGAACCGATGGATCTTCTGAAGGGTGCAATACAAACGTTGAAAACCAACTCTCAGATCAATGTTTCTGGGAATAATCTCCCGGACAACAGAATGTTCCCGCAACCATAGAAATGTTGGAATCGAAAAAAGTCCCCACCACAATGCTACTAACAGCATAGTGGTACGTACGGGAAGATGATTTGAGGTTGGGAGACCGAATGAGTCAGGCCATCTGATTATGGCCATCGTAAGGATTAAACATAATACTCCCCCCACATACCCTAGTGCCCACCCAAATCCACTGATTTTCCCCATCTGTTGTCGGGTTGCGATTTGGGGGATAAAGCTGTTGTAGAAAATAAGGCTCCATTCCAGACAGGCACTGGCCAAAAGGTAAACGATGATAGCTAACCAAATCTCTCCTGGTTCTACCAAGAACAAAAATCCAGTGGACAATACACCGGCATAGCAAAACAGAAAAAGGAAATGTTTTCTGGAGCCACTCGAATCAGCAACCGCTCCTAAAATAGGAGCACTAATGGCCACTAACAACATGGAAATGGAGACGAGATAACCCCACAGTGAGGAGCTACTTATATGCACTCCTCCAAACGACATACCTTCCGGGCCCACAACTACACGAACGAAGTAGACACTGAAAATAACACCTGAAAGTACTGTCGGAAAAGCAGAATTAGCGAAGTCGTAAAAAGCCCAACTCCAGACCTCTTTGGTGTACAACCCCGTCGGGGATTTCACCTCCATATGCTTGTCACCATCTCTATCCTCTTACCTTCGGGGGGGGGGTGGAGGGACGTATCTCAATGCAACTTGTAAGACAACTAGAACGATGTTTCAGAGTTTGAATCACGACCTCTGCAATATCATCAGTAGAGATTTTCCAGGAATCCTCACCTCCAACCGGCTTGCCACTAAATTCAGTTGCAACGCTACCAGGCATGATATGGGCAACACGAATGTTGTCATACCGAGTTTCCTCCATCAGGGCTTCACTGAAACCCACCAAGGCAAACTTAGAAGCATTGTATGCAGCGCCCTTTGGGAACGCATTCTTCCCCGCTAAACTTCCGATGTTGATGACAAACCCTCCGCCATTCTCTTTCATTATAGGAATAGCGAAGTGGCATCCATAGAAGACTCCATCGAGATTTGTGGCAATGGTGTCGCTCCACTCCTCAAGAGACATGTTTTCCACTAAATTAAAGAGCCCAACTCCAGCGTTGTTGATCAGAATATCAACACCTCCCAGGGTGTCGACACAATACTGAATAAGTTCCTGAACCTGCTCTGCCTCCCGGACATCACATTGTTTGCCTGTGGCCCTACCTTCCACTAACCTATCAAGACGACCAATCGCTGTTTTAATATTCTCAGGATGACGGGAACTGATCACTACATTTGCTCCCTCCTGAACTAAAGCCTGAGCTATCGAAAATCCTATTCCCCTGGTACTTCCAGTTATAATCGCACATTTGTTTTCTAGATCCATTGGTACCTCCTGAAATCCCCACCGATTAGATTCATTCTAGGAACATTCTCTTGCAGACTTGCGTTCCGCTCTTAGGGCTTCCATCATCTCAGCCAAACGGTCGTACAGGTTCTTGGCCTGACGGGGCAAATGGTTAGCAACAGCATAGGCAGTCATTAAGGGAAGAGCCACAGTAGAATCAATGTAGCAAACCACGGTACTGGGCAACTGGTCAGGATCTACTTTTCCCCAACTTACAGCTTCGCCTGGAGTTGCTCCCGAAAGGCCACCAGTATCCGGACGTGCATCAGTGATCTGCAAATAGTAGTCATGTCCTTTCTCATTAATCCCCATTACTTCCTGAATCTGCGGTTCCGTCTGTAACATGAAATTTTTGGGAGCTCCGCCTCCTAAGATGAAGACTCCACTATGACCTCCAGACCGCTTGGCAGAGAGAACAATTGCAGCGGCTTCATTCACATCGCGAGAGACATCCAATCTCAATTGATTCCCATCTAGAGCACCAGCCGCGATATTCATTCCAATAGAACTGTCTCCAGGAGAAGGTGTGTATATAGGGATCTTGTGATGGTAGGCCATTGCTAAAACAGACTTTTGCCCTTGCCCCAAGGCTCGCTCACGCTGTTCGATATATCCACCGATCTTGTAGTGAAACTCTGCTGTACTCATTTCTTTTTGGAATTCAGGGGCCTTGATGACTTCTCGAAAGAAGAGGTCAGTGGCTAGTAGAACATCGTAGTCAAAGAAGATATCATAAATCCTCACGACTCCTTCTCGGCGTAGATCTGGATCGCTTACACCGGCCCTTCCGCGATGCATGGCAAGTCCGATTCCAAAATGGGCATCATGGTATAAATTTGCACCAGTGGAGACTATCCAATCGATAAACCCATGTTCAATTAATGGAATAATACAGGACATGCCTAACCCAGCGGGTGTCAACGCTCCTGTTAAGCTAAGTCCAACCGTGACATCATCCGCTAGCATCTTATGAACAAACAAATGACAGGCTTCTCGTAACCGTGCGGCGTTGTAGGCCTCAAAGGTGGAATCAATAAGCTCCGTGATAGTCGTATCCGAACGGATTGGACCGGGATTGATTTCTTTCCCTGACAAATATCTACTCACCTTGACCCAACCCTCACTGATTTTTGGAGATACTCTGGCAACTTTCGCGAAAGTATAGCAAATTGCTGGTCTCTCTCATATTATGGAGACGATGGCCGAAATATCTCCCTTCAGAGGATACCGTTACAGCGCAAACAAGGTTACCAATCTGTCTGATGTAGTGACCCAACCCTATGACAAGATTTCCGAGCAAATGCGACAGGATTATTTAAACCGACACCGCTACAACATTATCAGAGTCATCAAAAACAGCAATTACAAAGATGCAGGAGAGACCCTAACCCATTGGATCCAATCTCATATTCTCAAACAAGATGACGCCCTCTCCTTTTATCCCTATGAACAAATTTTCCAATTTGAAGGTCATACATTCTCACGGTTGGGCTTTGTGGGACTCATCTCGCTTGAAATAGATGCGGATTCCGTGAAAGAACATGAGAGGGTACTGGACACCCCCCTTGCGGATCGGTTAAATCTGATTCGCGCCACTGAAGCGAATGAGGGCTCCATCTTTATGCTCTACTCTGAACCGTCCAGGAAGGTTGATCAACTGATCCGCCAATTTAGTCAGGATCATGCGGCTATCATCGAAGTCACGGATAAAGATGGCAATACACACCGCATGTGGCAATTGTGTGAACCTCCCCTTATCGCACAGATCGTTGAGCTTTTAAGTGGCAGCCAATTGTACATTGCTGATGGTCATCACCGCTTCAAGACCTCTCAACTCTATTACAAGGAGTGTCAGGCCAGAGGTTGGAGCGTGGCTAGCAAAGAAAGTTTTGACAAAAGAATGGTTACTCTGTTCAATTTAAATGGTCCCGAACTCAAGATACTGCCCACCCACCGCGGCATCCACAACCTCGACAAGTTTGATCTGAATCAACTTCTGTCTAAAGCGGAAACTAATTTCAGAGTTAAAGAGATAAAAGATCTTGCTGAATGGGAAAATGCAATGCAAGCTCCAGGAGTCAACATTGGCCTGGTAGCTAAGGGGACTGCTAGCTACTATCTCCTACACTTTCGGGACAGTAGTATTCATAGTACCAATGTCATGGCTGGCATGTCCGATGCCATGCGCCAGCTGGATGTTAATATTCTGCATGAAGTCATTTTACACTCCTATCTTGGCATAGATCCGAGACAGCCATCAGGGCAAGCACAGGTGGATTATTTCCGCCACCGCGAGGAATTGCTTACCCAGTTGGAACAAGGCAAGTATCAACTTGCCTTTATTTTAAATCCCACCAGTTTAGATCAGGTCTGTGAGTTGTCGGAACAGGGTGACAAGATGCCTCAAAAATCTACCGATTTCTATCCCAAGTTACTTACAGGGCTAGTGATGATGAAGATGGAAATAGATAAAGGCGATGGTGGTTGACGAAAGATCTACCCTGATCACTGACTACAACGCATCAGTACGTGTCTATCGGTTGCATCATTCTGGATTATAAGGTCTAGATCTATCCCTATTGGCCTATACCTTTCTGACTTTTTCACCCGGAAGTTTGTGTCCCTGCTGTGCATACCATTGCATTTGACTCATGATGCCACGAAGGATCCTTATATCCCTAGGTGTCAGATCGGCCCGGCCCAGAAATCTCCTAATGGAGCGCATAATGTGATCCGGGTTATCGGAACTTAAAAATCCAATCTCTACAAGTACTTGTTCCATGCTCTGGAACATCTGCTCTCTCTCTTGGTCTGAGGCCAATTCGATAGTATCTTCTACCTCTACTTGGGTGCCGATGAAAATCTCATAAGTCAGTACTATCACTGCCTGGGCCAAGTTCAAAACCGGACAATCAGGATTGGATGGAATCGAAACGAGATATTGACAACGGGCCAACTGATTATCACTTAATCCACGTCTCTCTGGACCAAATACTAGTGCCACCTTCTGTTCATTGATAC
>JAYZCG010000013.1:0-40477 GCA_036338435.1 Acidobacteriota bacterium | reverse complement strand
GACTTGAGAGTCGTTACTGTGTGCGCGTGTTGTTGTCACAATACACATGTGAAAGGGGCGATCTGCGCTCACGGTTCTCCATCGTAAGACACGACTAGACGAATTGAGACCCTAAAACCCGCAGGATCGTTCCTGCGGGTTTTTATTTGGGAGTAAAGTGCATGACCACAAACAGTTTGGATATACAACCAAACTCCGATGTCCTTGAGGAGAATAGCCTACTTAGGCGCATCGGGAACACCCCGCTGGTAGAGATAAAGACCATCTTTTCCTCAAACAAGATCCGTATCCTTGCCAAATTAGAATGGTTTAATCCGGGAGGATCTGCAAAGGATCGCCCTGCCTACAATATGATTCGAGTGGGGGAAAAAAATGGCTCACTGCACCCCGGGAAAACAATTGTGGATTCAACCAGCGGCAATACTGGAATCGCCTATGCCATGATTGCTGCAGCCAAGGGCTATAAGACTCTATTGGCTGTACCAGAAAATGTCAGTGCAGGGAAAAAGAAGCTACTGACTTCCTATGGGGCAGAACTTCTGTTGACAGATCCTCTAGAGGGATCTGATGGATCTTCTCTTGTCATTCAAGAGCTATATGACAAATCTCCAGAACAATATTTTTATCCTGATCAGTACGGAAACGATGCGAACTGGCAGGCTCATTACAACTCAACCGCTCTAGAAATCTACTTGGAATCCCACCAGGAAATAACCCATTTCGTTGCTGGCCTGGGTACTAGCGGTACTTTTATGGGAACATCCCGACGATTGAAGGAATTAGACCCCCAGATTCAGACAATCTCCTTCATGCCCGACTCTCCTTTGCATGGTCTAGAGGGCCTTAAACACATACCATCGTCGATCATACCCCCAATTTATGACCCTAGTCTGGCAGATGAACACTTGGAAATTGCCACCGAAGAGGCACAACGAATTCTGCTGCAACTAGCCCGAGAGGAAGGCCTGCTCGCTGGCCTTTCCTCTTCCGCTGCTCTGGTCGCAGCACTACAAGTTGCCAAAAACATTGATCGGGGAACTGTTGTCACCGTCTTCCCCGATAGTGGAGCCTATTATTTGTCCGAAAATTTCTAAACTAAACAATGATCCGTCTGAAAAAAAGTAATCTTGAGCAAATCAAACAGATTGCCCAAGAGACCTATCCGCATGAATGTTGTGGCATTATGGTGGGATCAACACAAGGCACCGTCAAAAGTGTAACCAAACTGATCCCGGCTATTAATGCCCGCACCGACAGCCTGTCTAACCGCTATCTTATCACTGCCGATTTCGTACAAGCAGTTGAAGACAAATACAAAAACACGGATTCAAGCATCGTTGGGTTTTTTCACAGTCATCCAGATGTTCCCGCTCGTCCCTCAGCATACGACCAAGAACACGCTTGGCCTTGGTATTCCTATCTCATTGTTGCAGTTTTAGAGGGGCAAGCTGGTGAAATCCTGAATTGGAAACTTAAGGATGATCGTTCTTCCTTTGCTCCTGAGAACATGGAAATTGTTTAGCCTTTGATATCCCAACAACTCCACAGGGATGCCTGAGTGTTATTTTTTAGGCGTTAAACCGTCCTTCAGCTACTTCCCAATCCACGACATTCCACCAAGAACTAATATAATCTGGCCGTCGATTCTGGTATCTAAGATAATAAGCATGCTCCCAAACATCCAGACCAAATATGGGCACCCTACCCTCCATCAGAGGGCTATCCTGGTTAGGCGTGGAGATAATTTGCAGATCCTTCAGCAACCAGACCCAGCCGGACCCAAAACGTCCTACCCCGGCTGCAGCAAACTGTTCTTTAAACTGCACGAATCCACCGTATTGGGCATCGATTGCACCGCCCAGATTGCCGACCGGATCTCCGCCTTTCCCAGCACCCATACTCTCCCAAAATAAGGAGTGATTAGCATGGCCGCCGCCATTGTTCCTCACGGCTATCCTGATGTTCTCCGGTACGGCTGCACAGTTGTCCGCTATCAGTTCTTCGATACCCAGGTTGGCCACATCTGGTGCTGACTCCAAAGCCTTATTGAGGTTAGCCACGTAGGCAGCATGGTGCTTACCATGATGAATCTCCATCGTAGCCTGGTCGATAGAAGGCTCCAGAGCATCATGGGAATATGACAAATCGGGAAGTGTAAATGACATAAAAGACCTCCTTTTATTCTAGTAATCTGATGCTTCCTGAAGATGACTTCAAACTTCTTTTTCTCCTTAACCACAAAGGAACAAATGAAGTGACATTCTATCCTCTTTGTGGCCCCAACGGTGAACATATCAGGATCGGAGCCAATCTACAACTGATCTTGTTTATTGATCAATGGGATGGCTACATAAAACGGTCCCTTTGACTTCTTCTCCCGCCAGAAGATCGCTTAAAGCATTGCTATAAGTAGTGTAGATGGACTCGTTAAAAAGTACAAAACGGATCAATTCTGGTTGCCCTTGCTCTTCTAAAAAGGTGCTAACGGTGGTTAGAGCACACACGGCAGCTAGCTCCACAGGGTAACGATAGGCCCCGGTTGACAAGGAAGGAAAGGCCACGCTAGTGCAGCCATGCTCGACAACCATTTCTAGGCTTCTCCGATAAGCACTAGCCAGCTGTTCTGACTCATTCCGTTGACCACCACCCCATACTGGTCCTACCGCATGGACAATATATCGTGCACCCAGATGGCCGGCACCCGAAATGACTGCTTCACCAGTGACACAACCTTCCGGGTATTTTTGTCGGGTCTCCACGATAATGGCGGACCCCCCGCTGCGATGAATAGCTCCGTCAACACCACCACCGCCAATCAGCTGACTGTTTGCAGCGTTGACGATAACATCCGTTCTCTGGAGGACAATGTCTCCAACTACTAATTCTAGGATCGACTCAGCAATCCTGACGTTCATTCCTTTGTTTACTAATATACTCTTACTCATCCAGTAGGCGGGACACGACAGCTACATCGTTGGTAGGCAACTGGCACACATAGTCCTCACAAATATAAGCCGTGGCTTTACCATTCACACGAGTCAACGTGTCTAGAACCTCAAGTCCAGGCGCCAAACGTTGTTGCGCTGGCCCTTTGTCAGCAAGAACCACAATCTTGTTTGGAAGAAACCGTTTGTGAACTTCACGAAGAATGGCTTGAGTGTCCGGGTCATCTTTGGCCCCTGCGATTAGAATCTGTTTGGGCTTGTTGAGATAGAAATTCACAGCCACCATCATTTGGGGCATGGAAGGTGGAGAACTCATGAGCCGGCTTTGAAAAGCCCGAAGAGTTCGCTCGGCCATTCTAGCCCATCCCTGATCCCCTGACATCTGAGAAAGGCGCAAAAGATTGAGTGTCGCCACGGAATTAGGGGAGGGTTCTGCCCCATCATAGTCGTTTTTCATACGGACTAAAACTGAAGGATCTTCTCCCGATGTCGCATAAAATCCTCCGTTATCCTCATCCCAAAACAGCCTATTCTGTACCTGGGTCAGATCCATGGCCAAAAGAAGCCAACGTCCCTCTAGTGAACTTTCATATAGATCCAACAATCCCTGAATAAAGAAAGCATAGTCCCGGTTTAAGCCTTCAATCGCACTCTCTCCACCCCGAAAACGTCGCTTTAGCATACCCGTGTTTGGATCGTAGAGTTCCTCAGCAATTAAAGAAGCGGCTTGTTCTGCTGCCCTGAGATACTCCACCTCCTGAAGGACTTGATAACCGCGTGCCAAGGCAGAGATCATCAACCCGTTCCAGTCAGTCAGCACCTTGTCGTCCAATCCAGGTCTAGGTCTCTGGCTGCGAACCTCAAGAAGTTTGCGACGCCAATCTTCCAAAACTACCTCGACATCACCAGGAGAATAACCCATTCGATCGGCAAAGTTGTGGATCGTCGACACCATCGATAGGTGATTTTTCCCAACAAACTCACCAAACGGATCTTCGCTGACATTGCCGTCCTCCATTACGCCATAATAGGCACTGAAGGCACTTGCATCGTCTCCTAAAATCTTTAGGATCTCCGGGTAGGACCAGACATAAAACGCACCCTCGACATGCTCCCCATGATCTTTGTGGCTAATGGCACTATCAGCGTCCTCAGCCGAATAAAAACCCCCACTTCCATCTGTCATGTCACGCAGCACATACTGAAAGATCCCTCGTGCTACTTGCTCAAAAAGTTTGTCCCCGCTGATTTGATAGGCTTCCAGGTAAGAAATGGCCAACTGAGCCTGATCGTAGAGCATTTTCTCGAAATGGGGCAAAAACCAGCGAGCATCTGTTGAATATCGATGAAATCCGCCTCCAAGATGATCATGGAGACCGCCATAAGCCATCTTGCGCAAGCTCAGAACAGACATCTCCAATGCCTTCTCCTGCCCTGTTTGAAGGTAGTATCGGAGCAAAAAATTGAAGCTAACAGGCCGTGGGAATTTAGGAGCACCTCCAAATCCTCCTTCAACACCATCGAAATTGCTGGCATGCCACTGATAGGTTCCCTCTAGAAGGTCTTCCCCGACTTCAACATCCTCACTTTTCTGGAACACTGCCATTTTCTTCAATTGATCAATGACATTTGCAGCTGACTTGGAAATAGCTTCTTGGTTGTTGTCCCACTCCTTAGCAATCCTCTCAAGCAAGTTGGTGAAGACCTGGGGCTGAAAGTAGGTGCCCCCATAGAACGGCTTTAGATCCGGTGTCAAAAAGACCGACATAGGCCAACCTCCACTTCCGGTTGAAGCCTGAACAAAGGTCATGTAAATTTGATCTATATCTGGCCTTTCCTCCCTATCCACCTTGACGTTGATAAAGTACCTATTCATGACGTTTGCAACATCCGGTACAGTAAAGGACTCCCTCTCCATCACATGACACCAGTGACAGGTGGAGTATCCGATTGAAAGGAAAATGGGTTTATTTTCCTCCCTCGCCTTCTGAAAAGCCTCTTCACCCCACGGATACCAATCCACGGGATTATCAGCATGTTGGATAAGATAAGGACTCTTTTCATGCATCAGTCGGTTGGAGCCAGTCCGACCCTCTTCTACATCACCATCAGATATCAATATGCTACCTCCGTCTTGAAGACCCGAAAAATAAAACCAAGTTCCTACCCCCACACCTAAGAGGAGCATACAAGATATAACGATTAGAGGAATCCGAATCTTTGACCTGATAGTCACGCTCCCGACAGTGCAACGCCCGAAATCCGTGAAATGGCGTTCTTCTCAGGCCTATCCTATTCCAAGAAGTGGTAAAATGCCAGAATGAACGTAAGGGAGCACATCTCATGAAACGACTTTTGTTCATCTCCATGATATCCAGCACCGCAATCCTGAACACCTATGGACTCCTAGCAGAAGTGGTGTCAATCTCGCCCACTGAACAAAAAATCACAAATTATGTAGACGCTCACAATGAAGAAGCTATCAGCTTGCTTGAAACCACGGTCAACATAAATAGTGGGACCATGAATCCAGAGGGCGTCAAGGAAGTAGGTCGGGTTTTCAAAGCTGAATTCGATTTACTGGGATTTGAAACCTCCTGGATCCCTATGGATCAGGTTTCGCGCGCCGGCCACCTGATAGCAAAGCGGCAAGGAAATCAGGGTAACAAGATCTTACTAATCGGCCATCTCGATACGGTTTTTGAAAAAGATAGCCTCTTTCAGCAGTTTAAACGTTTGGGAAACATGGCTGCAGGACCGGGTGTTGCGGACATGAAAGGTGGCATAGTTGTCATCATCTATGCCCTGAAAGCTCTCGACTCTATAGGTGCACTGGACAACGCCACGATTACCGTGATGTTGACCGGAGATGAAGAAGACACTGGGGATCCACTAGACATTAGCCGGGGGCCTTTGCTCAAGGCAGCACAAGCTAGCGATGTAGCTCTGGGTTTTGAAGGTAGCGTGGGTGGAACTGGAAATGCTACTGTTGCCCGACGAGGCTTCACTGGATGGGAATTAAAAATCAAGGGGACAGCAGGCCATTCCTCCCTAATCTTCAAGCAGGATTTTGGCAGTGGAGCGATCTATGAAGCGTCACGGATCCTAAATGCCTTTTATGAAGAGTTGCGAGGGGAACCGTATCTTACTTTCAGTCCCGGAATCATACTAGGGGGTACTACCAGCGAATATGATCCAGTCCAGAGCCGAGGAACAACTTTTGGGAAAACCAATGTCATCCCTGAAACAGTTGTGGTTGCCGGAGATTTACGCTTCATCTCCGAACAACAGCGGGAGACAACCAAGAACCGCATGCGTGAAATAGTTGCCCACAATCTGCCTCTCACCTCAGCTGACATCGTCTTTCAAGATTCCTATCCGGCTATGAGTCCAACTCCTGGAAACTATGGGCTACTGGAACAATTAAGTCAGGTAAGCCAAGCACTTGGACTTGGAAACGTGACAGCGGTTGATCCCGGCCTTCGGGGAGCTGCAGACATATCTTTTGCCGCTCCTTATGCCGATAGCCTTGACGGACTCGGTGTCGTGGGCACCGGGGGCCACACCGTCGATGAGAAAGTGGACTTGTCCTCAATTCCTGTAGTGACCAAACGAGCGGCTATTTTTATACACCGCTTGATCCAGTAGTTCTTCTGGAGCACTTCACAATCCTAACTTTGTTTCTACTAAATAAAGGTTCTTACCCCCAGGTAAAGAAAAAGCAGAAGGCTTAAAATTAATCCCAGATTGCTGGGCCATCGATTGCGCAGTACAGCACCGATTCGTTTTTGGCTGTTGTTCATCCAAAGCAACGTTGAAATCACAAAAGGGAAAAAAAGTACTCCAACCAAGGTGTAAAGAAATACCAGCCACACCGGTCTTTCAATGTAGACTGTAGAAATAGCTGCTAGGGTCATAAAAACCATATACCTCCGATAGGGTTTTCCGGCATGGCCCTTGGGTTGTTGTCGACGCCAAAGATGAATCCAATCATCAAATAAAAATGGTACGCCATGCCATACTCCCAGAACCGACGAATAAGCGGCACCCCAAAATCCTAGGAGAAAAATAATCCCTCCAATTGCACCGGTCTCCTCAGCAATACGATCTGCCAACAAGATACATAGTTCAGGACCCTCATCCAGAATATTGCCTTCCCATCCAACCTGAGTTGAGAGAAAGATCACGCAAAAGGAAAAAATGAAGACAACCAGGAACGAACAGACGAGGTCGCTTCTAACCACAGAGATACGATCAGAGCTCTTCCAACGCTGTTCCCGTATCCAGTACCCATAAGACAGAAGGGTCACCGTACCCCCCACTCCCCCGATCAACGAAAGAGCGTACAAAAAGGAAATCTCTGAAGACTCGACTGGAGTCCAACGGACTCCAGAGTAAAGAATCAAAGCGTTGGCAACAAGCAGAGAAGAAAACATCAAGCCAACCAAAACTTTCATGATCTGTACGAAACGTTTGTAGCTACCCCAATAAACCAGTATGGCGGCCAAAACAGCATGAATGAAACCCCACATGGGCTGTCCTGAACCTGGAAACAAGGCGGCCGGAACCATAGCACTTGTTACCACTAAAGCCCCTGAAACAAAATAGGTCCAGATCAGAAAATACCCAAAGAAAGCAATAGAAAGGGCAGGTGGTAGATGATCTCTCCAACCTTCCAACAAGGTTGTTCCAGTAGCCAACTGCCACTTAGCGAGCCCCTCGGTAATGACAAACTTTACCAACACACCAGCCGCCAGGACCCACACCATCATTAGTCCGTACTTCGCCCCTACTACCGTGGCCGAAACCATATCACCTACGCCGATGCCGGTGGCAGCCAACAGTAGTCCAGGACCAAAATCACTGAATACCCGGTTTAGCTTTCTCATAGCAAACAATGTAAATCACTGAGACACATTCATTCTCTCAAACTTTGATTTCAAAAACCAAGGGACAGCAACCATCACTCTCAGACTGTAAGACCTATTAGACCATAGTCAATACATGTCCATTCGGTGAAATAGTTGTGCTAATATACAAATTTGTTGGGCGCGCTGGCTGACACCTCTGATGAATATAAGGCGAGTCACTTTCCCTCTTGTCCCACTAACCTGTCTGTTTCTTGCAATGACTCCTATTCATTCGCAATCCTCTCACGCAAATCACACCTTGGCCGCTCTTTACTCGGATGTGCCTCCCACAATCGATGGGTTACTGGATGAAGACCTATGGCTTACAGCTCCTCGAACCGAACCTTTTACTCAAAAAGAGCCCATCGAAGGTGGTCAACCCTCCGAATCAACCCAGGTTCGCATTGTTTACACGGAAAACAGCTTGTTCCTCGGAATTGTCTGTTCTGACTCTTCTCCAGAGAATATTATTGCCACCGAACTTAGACGGGACGGAGACCTTACAAAAGATGATAGCATTTGGATTTTGATTGATTCCTTCCACGATCATCGCAACGCCTTTTTATTTGCTACTAATCCATTTGGAACACAATATGATGCTCTTATCATCGATGAAGGGGATGAGGTAAATGAAGAATGGGATGAGGTGTGGCGTGTTGCATCTCATCAAGATGAACAGGGATGGACCGTCGAAATCGAAATTCCCATCAAGGCTATTCGCTTAAGAGCCCAGGGTGGCGACGTTGGTCTAGAGTTTCAGCGCATCATTCGGCGTAACAATGAATTTGTTTTTTGGAATTCATGGAACCGAAACTTCAAGTTTGAAGCAATTTCCCAAGCTGGTCACCTCACTGGGCTCAAAGGTCTTCGTCTGGGTAGTAGATGGCGCCTCAAACCCTATGTTCTGGGTGGAATAGGCAAGAAAGGTATAGGAGGATGGAACAACTCCTCTGCTATCGGGATAGATGACCTTAAATGGAGACCCACCTCTACTCTAACTGCCGATTTTACTTATAACACTGACTTTGCAGAGGTGGAATTGGATGCACAACGTTCCAATTTCACAAGCCCAAGGAGCCAACTCTTTTTCCCAGAAAAAAGAGAATTTTTTTATGAGGGAGCTAACTTCTTTGATTTCTCCGCTAGAATGAATGAGTTTTCTGGTGAGACCTTCCGCGCCTTTTTCAGTCGCCGCATTGGACTCACTCCGGATGGACGACGCATTGCAGTATTGGGGGGTGCCAAGTTAACCGGAAAGGAAGGACCTCTATCTGTCGGATTACTCAATGTACAAACCAGTGCAGACCATGACACGGGTTCAAATAATTTCAGCGTCTTGCGTGTCAAATATGATCTTTTCTCTCGTTCTTCCATGGGCGGAATCCTCACAAACCGCTCTGGTAACGGAAACTTTAATCGAACCGTTGGCTTAGACACACGGATGGTTCTTTTTGAGAATTTGATTTTTGACGGATTTGTGATGCGCTCAACGACACCAGGCCTCAAGGAAAATCAAGATGCTTATCATGCCAAGGGATACTGGCGGAAAGATCAATTCGACATTGGATTGGGACACCTCACCTTGGAGAAAAACTTTAACGCGGAAATGGGATTTGCACAGAGAGCAAATACACGAAAAAGCTTCTGGGACATTGCCTATAAACCTAGACCTAACATTAGTTGGATCCGACAAGTCTCCATCAGGGCCTTCTCTGAATACTTCACTACGCCGGGAAATGTCGTGGAAAAAAAGATCACTCACTACAACCTAGATTTTTTCTTTGAAAGTGGGGACATCCTTCGCATCGCTCCCCACGACCGATTCGATCGTCTTTTTGGTCCTGTTTTACTGGCTCCTGGTGTAATAGTGCCTCCCGGTGATTACCGTGGACAGAGCTATCTCATCCAGTACCGGTTGGACCCATCACGCCCAATCGGAGGGCAAATCCGGTTCTCACCCCAGAGGGGATTCTTCGGAGGTAGCAAAAGAACCTTTATGGTAGAACCTCAATGGAAACCAACGCCTTCGCTGATTCTTGATTTGGCTTATGATCTAAACAGGATCGAAGTTCCGCAAGGAAAGTTTACTAGTCACATTGTCAACACCACACTACATTATTCATTGAGTACTAAGCTCATCACGACGGTGAACTTTGGGTACAACAATACCGCCCAAATCAAAAGTCTCAACATCCGATTGAATTATATTTACCGACCTGGAGACGACATCTTCTTTGTCTTTAGGGAGGTGAAAAACCAACTAGATCCTACGTTAAATAATCGAGCTATACTACTCAAATTTACCCGTTCCTTTGATTTCTAGGTTTTGTGTTATGACTTTCTTTATGGTGAAATCCACACTAGCAGGAAAAAGGAGGCAGACATGAAGAGCATAGTGAAATATTGTTGTCTTATCCTCTTCTTGGGAATATTCCAAGGGGGAGAATCCCTGTCTTCATCCAAAGGGAAGAGCATAGCTCTACTCACTACTCCCAACCAGAACCCGTTCATAGGTGCATGGAACAATGCTTTCAAAACAACAGCTGAAGAAGCAGGGATACACGTGACGAATCTAACTACTCCCTACGATGCGGCTTTCCAGGCGCAGCAAATAGATGATGCAATGGCTCGTGGATTCGACCTCATTGTCCTCCTTCCTACCAATCACCAAGCTATAATTCCACCCCTCATGCGTGCTAAAAGTGCCGGAGTTCCAATCGTGCTCATCGTCAGTCCTATCCAGGATCATGAGGATCTTTATATTTCCTTTGTCGGCCCGGATCACTATGAACTAGGTCGTTTGGCTGGAGAAAACCTAGCAAAAGCTCTACATTCCGGTGGCCGAAAAGGAGGCCAGGTCGCAGCTCTTACTGGTTCTTCTGAACAACTCTCGACCCAGCTACGTGTAGCTGGGTTTAGGAACGCTATGGAGAGTTACTCTGACATTGAAATTGTAGCTATCGAGGACGGGAAATGGAATACAGCCCTCTCTGAACGAATTGCCGCCCAACTTCTGGTTCGATTCGCAGTCCGGGGAGGCCTCGACGGCATCTATGGGATGGCAGACAACCAAGCATCAGGTATCATTCAAGCCATCGAGGCTGCAGGAATGCGGTCAGGATTATCTCCTGAAGAGGTCGTGGTCGTCGGTAGCAACTGTATGGAAGAGGGCATCCGGAATATCCGGATAGGAAAACAATATAGCACTAATACACAGTTACCTACAGAGAACGGAAAAGCAGCGGCAGAACACATTATAAGATACTTCAATGGTGAAACCCTTGCGAAGCATGAAATTCTTAAAGCGGAGGTCATTACTCAAGCCAACGTCAACTACTATGCCAAATCCTGTACTTACTGAAGGAACCGACAAGAAGGTCTCAACTTGAGTAACAGTCCTCCTCACCGGAACCCTCTGTCTAACACACCTATTCTTTCCGTTGAGAATCTCTCCAAGAGCTTTGGTCCTGTCGAAGCCCTCAAAAGCATCTCCGTTTCTTTTCACTCGGGTGAAATTCGGGCTATTTGTGGAGAAAATGGTGCTGGTAAAAGCACTCTAGTCAAAATACTCACGGGAGTCTTCCTCCCCGATCAAGGAACAATTCGGATCAATGATCTCGTATGTCACCTAGGGCATCCCAAGGTAGCTCAGCAACACGGTATGGCAATGGTAACTCAGGAGTTGAGTCTTGCCCCGCATCTATCTGTCGAAGATAACATCTGGTTGGGCAACTCCATTGTTCCCCTGTTTCACCGACAACGGCATCTACGCTACAAAGCTCGCCAAGTGTTAGAACTAATTGGCCTGGATAGCCTGGACCTCAGCCAACCAGTAGGATCTTTGAGCATTGGAGAACGACAACTTGTTGAAATAGCCCGTATGCTGGCACGCCAAGCACGTGTTTTAATTCTAGACGAGCCAACGGCTGGGTTGTCTGATGTTGAAATCGACCGTATCTTCAACGCCCTCAGAGCACTTCGCTCCAACGGAACAACTGTAATCTACGTCACTCACAAATTGGGAGAAGTCTTCGAACTCTGCGATGCGGTGACAGTATTACGCAATGGGAAATTGGTTCGAACCTGCCCTGTCAAGGAGATGAACCGAGAGAGCTTGGTTCATCTGATGCTGGGACGATCCGCACAAGAAATGTACCAACCATCTCAGAAAACACGCGAGTCACCGATGTTGGTCGTTAAAGATCTACAGGTTCCAGGATTGGTGACAAATTTCAGTCTGAATGTATCTTCGGGACAAATTGTTTCCATTGCCGGCCAGATTGGGTCTGGAGCTACACAAGTGGTGCGGTCTATGGCAGGTCTTGTTCACAACGCTACAGGTTCTGTTCAAATTTGTGGTAACAATGTGCCACTGAGATCGGTGACAGGAGCGCAAGCGTCCCAGATTCGATTCATTTCTGAGGATCGAGCACGGGAAGGTATATTCTTGCGGCTAAATGTTTTGGAGAACCTGATTGCAACCCGTCTAGAATCCATGTTTGTCGCTTGGTCGGTGCTACGAGACATTGCAACAACACTAGCTCGCATGGTTGGCGTGGACGACTCAAGGCTAGAGGCACGGGCTGGAGAGCTAAGCGGAGGAAATCAGCAAAAACTAGCTTTCGGCCGCTCTATGGGTAGGAAACAACCAGGCGTATTTCTGATGAACGAGCCTACTAGAGGGATCGATGTTGGCTCTAGACTGGATATCTACAAGATTATGAGAAAACTGTGTGACGACGGTAATCTTGTCGTGATGACTTCATCAGATTTGGAGGAAGTACTGGGCATTTCCGACGTTGTTATCACTATGTACAGGGGAGCACAGGTCAACTGTTACACACGTGGTCAGGTAACCATGCACAATGTGCTCACCGACATAACACATCCTCAGATGAGAGAAAGGAAAGAAGAGTTATAACCACTGGAAGACGACAAGTAACCATCTGGATTCGTCAGGGCGTGCTCCTTCTTTTAACGATTGGAGCTCTGGCAACACCTGGATTCCTGTCAACCCCCAGCATCGTTGCCCTATTAACCTCGATGTCCTTTATCGGTTGTGTGGCAGTAGGAATGACCTTTATTACCCTCTCCGGCAATATCATGTCGCTATGCTTGGGCGTTACACTTTCGGCTTCTTCCCTCATCTTCATTTCTGGCCTTGCATTCGGAATTGTTCCAGCACTGGTATTAGCAATTGGATTCGGCATTGCAATCACTGCCTGCCAGGGATTTCTTGTAGGGTATCTCCAGGCAAACCCCATAATCGTAAGTATCTCTGCCCTAGCCCTAATGCTTGGCACTGCTGATTTGATAACTGGAGGTCAGCGTATATATCCTCCCGGTGATGGACTTGACATACTGACCGGCAACCTTTTCGGAGTGCCCGTTGAAGTTATTTTCCTAATATCTTCGGTAGGAATTGGACAAGTTATTCTTTCGTATACTCGATTCGGCCTACGCATCTATATGGTAGGCACCAACCTCAATGCAGCACAAGCCGCAGGGGTGTCTATCTGGCGCACCATAACCGGTTCATACATGTTGGCCGGTTTGTTTGCAGCCATAGCCGGGATCCTACTCTCGGCACGATACGGGTCAGGTGACATGGAACTCGGGATCGGCTATGACTATGATGCCATTGCTGCCGTTTTAGTTGGAGGCACTGCCATTCATGGAGGCGAAGGGTCAGTATTAAGAACCTTGCTTGGCGTAGCCGTCGTATCAGTAATTCAGGTGGTTCTACTCCTCCACGGATTTAGTCAGCAGATGCAGTATCTAATGACCGGCCTCATTGTTCTTACCGTGATCATGCTCCACAGTATGGGAGAGGAACATTCATGATTTTTTTGAAAATGATTACTCATGAGTCGATCCGTCCCTTCACCGTCTTGTTTGGAGCGATCGTTGTCCTTGGCTTGGTGGATCGAGGGAACGGTAATTTCCTGAGTGTTGCAACAGCTTTCAGCGTGTTACAACTTTTTTCCACATTAGGCCTTGTGTCTCTAGCGCTTAGTCTCTCCCTAATAGTGAGAGGATTCGATCTTTCCGTGGCTGGGATGCTCAGTTTGGCTGGCTGCGTGGCAGTTTTGACCGGAGCTGAACACCCGTGGCTGGGGCTAGGAGCAGGTCTCGTCCTGGGCCTAGTCGCTGGGATTCTGCAGGGGCTCATCATCACGCAATTAAAAATCCCACCGCTGGGGGTAACTCTAGGTGGGCTGCTTACATTCCAGGGGCTCAGCTATGCTCTGACAGAGGGTCAAACAATTGCTTACCCACACTACAATCTCGCTTTGGTTCTTACCAAGCCTATCGGAGGATTTCTGTCCTATCGGAGTATCATCACGCTGGGAGTTTTCCTGCTGATATTCTTAGTAATGTCTTATACGCGCGTCGGACGAGATGTGATGGCTACCGGCAGCGATCAACATGCCAGTAGAATTGCTGGAGTCCACACCGATCGCATTCTGATTGGGGTGTTTGCCACTGCAGGTTTGTTGACTGCGTTAGCCGGAGTTTTGCTCAGCTACAGTTTGGCTGCGGCCTCACCTGTGGCCTTGTCTGATGTACTCGTTCCAGCAGCGGCAGCGGCAATCATCGGGGGAGTTTCGCTAGGAGGTGGGAAGGGAAACCCGTTGGGAGTAGCTGCTGGCGTTCTGACGCTGTGTATTCTGAGGTCGGGCTTAAACGCTGTCGGCACATCTCCATTTGTCCATGAAATTGTTACCGGTGCCGTTCTCCTTCTGGTCGCGATTCTGGATGCTCCTAGTCTACCCCGTCGACTTATCTCCTGGCGTTTACGGGCACGCAGGATTTAGTCTTTAGTAGGCTAGGTTTACAGTGTTTTTATGATACAGTGCAGCCCCGTGGGCTGGGTTCAACTGTTTTGGGTGTAAAATTAGGAATGTGACCTTATGGGGTCAGATGTGGAGAAACCATCAAAATAGAAGAGGCAACTTTTGGAGCGGGTTGCTTTTGGGGAGTTGAGGCAGCCTTCCGTAAACTCAATGGGGTTAAGTCAACGGCAGTGGGATACTCGGGGGGGGACTTCGAAGATCCTACCTACCAGGATGTCTGCTCCGGACAGACCGGGCATGCTGAGGTCGTACGCGTCCAGTACAATGCAGCTCATACTTCTTACAACGCTCTCCTCGACCTTTTTTGGAAAATCCACGACCCTACAACACTGAATCGGCAAAATTTCGATATTGGAACCCAGTACCGATCTGCGGTCTTTTTTCACACTCCGGAACAACAGATACTGGCCAAAACCTCCAAAGGTAAATTAGAGTCGAGTGGTCAACACTCTAACCCCATCGTGACGGAGATCACACCAATTTCGATATTTTATATGGCCGAGGATTACCATCAACAATATTTTGAAAAAAACGGTATCGGCCACTGTTCTTGAAATAACATAGACAATCCCGAAAGGGGTGGAGAAAGGTATGAAAATGAAAAAACATATTTGTGTCTTGGCACTTTTGACCCTAGTCGTCCCCATCCTCTACGCTCAGGAGGCCTCCTTAGTGGCCCTGGGAGGAAGAGTGGACCAACGTGGGGCATCGAGGGTGCTTTATAGGAACACGTCTACCAATAGCTTTATTGGCGGGTTGGTGGTTACTTATGGACAACCAGCGTGGAAAGCTGAATACGAAGAACTAGGCCTTTTTGACAAGATGACCAAAGGCCAAGTCTGGCGCATGGGAAGCAATTTCTGGAGTGTTCTGGACACTAATGTCCCCTTGAAAATTGGTGACCGTGATATCAGTGTGGGATCCTATTATCTTGGAATTCATCGGTCCCAGGATGGTGCTGATTGGAGTCTAGCCTTTATGAATCCAGATGCAATTCGGGAGGCCAAGCTTGATGCCTCAGAAATTGCCAAAGCAACTATCGATTTCACGGTACCCATGCAGTTTTCGGCAACAAGTGAAGTTGTCGAAAATCTTGTGGTCGCCTTGGAATACCCGAAGGAAAATCCCACGGACGTTACTTTGAAAGTGGCCTGGGGAAGCCTACAGTTGGAAACATCCATCGATGTCATCGTTATCGATTGAGGACTTATGAAAAGAAATATTAGTCTAACATCTATGTTCCTCCTGATCGGATCTACCCTCTTCCTGGCAGGATGGGTAATGGGACAACGCCAGGCAAAACTAGAGAAAACAACCGTTCATGCTGTCGCTTGGACTATTGCTGAAGGCGCAACCCCTCAAGGCCTTGAAAACTTCAAGAAAGCTACTGAAAATTTGGTCGTAGCCATGCCGGGACTACAACGAGCATGGGTTGGTAAGTTAAGACAACCTCTGGTCGTGGGCGATATCACCCGCACCCATGGTTTGGTACTGGAGTTCGACACTGTAGAAAGTAAGGAGGCCTACTCGGATCACCCAGCCCGATCCCCCTGGGCAGCAGCGTGGAGTGAAGTGAGGATACCTCGATCTACCAATTTTGATGTCATTGGCGATTGATGCCAGTTCGGTAGACTTAATCTAAGCGCTCTGTTTCAGTTTCTCCATCACTGCATTGTCAGGAGGAGCAGAAACTCTAGCCTCCCGTCGTTTTCTTTCGAGCGCTTCCCGATTGCGCCTAAGCAATGCTTCTAGATGAGCATCACCGGTGAAACGTCTCACAAAACATTTGAGCGTTGCCCACATAGTCTCATCTCCCTTCACAACGGTTCTAATAGATTGTACAAGTACTTGAACCTGTCTTGTTCCTCAGGCGGCCCTCTTGTACCACACAACGGTGACTTGTGACCCCCTGAAAATCTAGGTTGACCCATCTGATAAGGTAGTCTAAATTGCAAGCACGGTGGATAAACAAGATGACACAATTCGATAATATTCAACCTGGAATAACGCGAACATATGATCTGACGGTTGCAGAAGAACACGTGGTCTCTCCGACAGGCATTCAGATCTTGAGTACACCCATGATGATCCGACACATGGAACTTAATTCGGCAAAGCTCATTAGTCCCATGCTCCCTACCGATTTCGCCAGTGTGGGATACGAAGTCTATATCAGACACAAAGCCCCCGCACATTTGGGGGCTAAAATTACAGTTTGGTCCGAACTGGTAGAAGTTGATGATCGCAAGCTACTATTTGCGGTGCGAGTCACCGAAGGCAAGAGATTGATCGGAGAAGGAACACACCGGAGAACGATCGTCCCGATGCACAAGTAGTCAGTGACATCCTGCCCAAATAGGTGTAATCGAGTTCTCATTTGACACAACTTATGTTCACTTCTTTGAGTTGCTAACAAAATCAACCATGAGTTGGGTAACCTCACGCGGATATTCCTGAAAAACATAATGTCCGCTCTGGTTTAAAAAATGAAACTCAACCCTCCCGGACGCAAGCGCGATGATCCTATAAAGGCTCATACCAAGGGCAGGACGGGCGGAGGAGTCATTAAACCCCCATATCATTAGAGTCGGGGCTTCTAGCCACCCTGCATTAATACGGTCGAAAGTTTCGATCTTGAGCTGGTTGTACCACCACCGACTTCGAATCCTCGGGTTCTTCTGTATCTCTTCAGGATGCCGTTCTGCCCAATCAGAGGTTATCTTATCCATCCGTGCGACAGCCTCACTGAGTTTGGGAAGGAGGGCCACCTGTAGTTCGGCCTCAACGTACTCATCCGTTACGTAATCCTTGTGGTAAACATCAGGATTGGACAACAGGGAGTCACGAATATTTTCCCGAGTCGGAATGGCAGAAGATGTTGGTGGTAAAACCTGAGCTGGAGCTTGAACGGAGAGAGATGACATTACGGGAGCATCCGGAGACAATGTTCGACTGTTAAACAAAATAAGATTGTCGACCAGCTCGGGATGATCCATGGCTATCCGAATCGTGGGCAAAGCTCCTCTGGAATGTCCGACTAGATGGACTTTATGAATGCCGAGTGTCTCCATAAAGCGGTGGATGTGGAGGGTGACCGCCTCCATTGTATAGTCAGCTTCCGACTGAGGATTATCGGTATAACCTTGTCCTAACTTATCGATCGCATACACATGGAAATGGGAGGATAAATGATCAAAAATAGGTCGCCAACAATTGGCTGAAACCGTAGAACCAAATCCACCTCCGTGAACCAAAACCATGGCTTCACCCTTTCCACCTTCAAAATAGCTCGTTGTGAGTCCGTCTATCTCTACCGACTTAGCTTCTCCCATTGACACTGCTCCCACCCGAGTGGAAATCAAAACAAACAAAACTACTAAGCCAACCATAGAATTTTTCGTAAAAATCATTCTGACAAGATTCATTTTGTGCCCATCCTTGCTAACGCGTTATCGAGTTTATTGATAAAAAGTAAGCATCGACTGCTCGTCATTTCAAATGATTGTGCCACGCACTATACCAAGCTGGGCTCCATAGCAGCGTACTTACCGGCTATATAGCCCTGGGTAGTACATCGGCCCGTTCCATGCTGGCTACAACCTCCGGCAGATTCTCCTCCACAATAGAGGCCTGGAACAACTCTACCCTGCGTGTCTACAACCTGACACTTCATGTTTATTCTGAGTCCTGCATAGCTATCATGCACGACGGGGCCAGCCCACGCAGCATAGAATGGAGGAACTTCTATCTTGTACGTGGGATTAGGTCTTTCAAAATCTACATCATGACCAAACTCAACAATCGAGTTGTATCTTGCAACGGTTGCTTCCAGATTTTCGGAGGGCATCTCCGACTTCTGGTATGGGTTCTGGGATAGTTTTGAAGATAATTCCGTGAGTGTGTTCGCACCAAAAAAGTAAAGGGGGTCGGTGAAGGGAGGCCCTATAGCCCATCCTTCCCGGTTGATCGCATCAGCATCAAAGATAACCCAAGTGGGGCCAGGGCTGTAGTCCGGAGGCGTCGATCCATCGTTCATGGCCAGAGCCGCGTCGATGAAGTTATGAGGATCGTACTTAATTCTTCTAGTGTTGCGCCAATCTGCTGGAATATACGGATCCAAAAACTTGTGAACACTCCCGTCTGGCCAATTGCCTATCAACTCATTGTAAAAACGCTTGCCTACCTGGTTGACACAAATTACATTTTGCCAGTTACGAAGGCGGAGACCAGTGGCACGAACTAGAGGAAAGATTGGGCTATCAGGGGTCCAAGAAACATAAAGGTATTGAGCCCCAACAAGATTGCGTTTTCTAATAAATCCATTTCTCTCAAAAGTTTGATTTGCCGTACCCCAGAGAGACGCTCCTATGGCCATACTAGCCAATTCTCCACTGGCATCCTGAGGAGAAAAGGGAGCCCCACCATACTGGATCTCCTCAGTCAATCTCGGGTCAAACATCCTGCGAAACTCAACATTGCCCGTACCTCCACCAGTGGCAATCACTATGGCTTTGTTAGCTTTCACAGTAACTGTTGGCACATTCATCTCGATATTGCCATGGGAGGAAAACCCCCTCAGGGGAGTCGTGGATCCTGGCAGAATAGTGGGAGTATAACTGGCGCTAATTCCCAGAACCCTTCCTGAGTTAGGCGACTCACGGAAAATCACATCCATATGATAGTTCAGTAAAAATTGTACGCCCTTTTTGCGAGCACTGGCCTCCAAAGGCCTCATAAGATTTGTTCCACCCGACCCTGCCGGACTCTCCAAGCTGGGTTTTTTGTTCCAAAAACAGTGGTTCTCTCGGGGTGCAGAGATTCCTATGGCGTGTCCTCCCCGTGTATCTGGAGCCCTATCTTCGAACATCACACCATTTTCGACCAAAAATTCGAAAGTCGAAGCTTCATTATCGGACAGAGCGCGCTGGATGCCACGATCATTGTAGCGATAATCTGGCATACCATTAGATTCCACAACAGACCAATCAGTGAGATCCTGAAAAAGAAGGTCTGGAGAATCCTTGATCCCATATTTCTTCTGGAGACTTGTTCCACCTCCAAGAGCAACATTTCCCCCACTCAGGAGGGCATGTCCTCCACTGTCGTAGTTCGCCTCAACAATAATCACCGAAACCCCCTCATTAGCTGCCCGGATAGCGGCAGGAAGACCCGTAGCCCCGGATCCAATAACAACAACGTCGGCCTCCAGATCCCACTGACTGGGTATAGTAGAACTGTCCCTCTGCTGTGCATTGGAGGGAGACATAGTACTTGCTCCTGCCAAGGCAACGCTTCCTATGCCCGCTCTTTGAATTAACTCTCGGCGACTAATCTTTTTTTTCTTTTTCTGAAAAAATTTCATGATTCCCCAGTCCTAATGTGACATACATGGCTACCTACGGACGATTGATCCACCATCTACCCGAATCACATCGGCCGTCCCAGGCATCCACTCTGCTGTTCCCTACTAGATTCGTTTCGCTCTAATTTAGGATATCTCTCGATCTCTCACCATTCTAAGACTGTCCCGACGGAGAATCTTCCAGATTAGCCACTGCCTCTGGTTCTCCATCTACAGCAAAGCGCTGAACATTGAGAATCCCATTCCATGGGGCAACCGTGATGAAGATATTGCCCAAACACTGGGCCTGACAAGAGAGGCGAATAGGAGGAAAAGGCTCCTGATCATAGCTCCCAAAATCGTAACCGAAACATTTCAAGCGGTCCTTTTCCCAGGCACTAATCGGAGATAGATTTTCCTTCCCACTTAAAACACCCATCCAGCAAGTCCCACAAGTCCCCGTCCGGCATTGAAAAGGAACCGGTCCCTCAGTGCATCTGGGGTCAATCTCTTGATAGTCTCCTGGGGTCATCCCAGCGGCCATCGAAACATCCTGTCCGTGGATGGCCCGGAAAAAAGAGTTTTTTTCGTGTTCGTTAAAAACAACACTATACTTGGCATTGACCGTACTCAAAAAGCGTAGCAAACCTCCCTGGTTCTTGGTGGCACGTGTTTTTAAAATTTGCTTTAGAGAGGATTTGGGAGAGTGAGTTGCGACGGAACTTGTATCAAAAACATCTAATCCGACCTGCCGTAAAGCCATCAGGGCGACAGCTGTGATCCCTGTCACATGAGTCTCGGGAATCTGTAAGCCCGAGGCAAGCTGTTTGGCAATGATTTGAATGTGATGAGCCAAACCCTCATCACTGGGAGTCGAGGCTACCGCATGGTCATAGACCGCCTCTTTTACCTCAGACCAGTACCTAGACCCAAACAGAAAACGGATTGAAAAAGCGAGGCATTTATCGAGTCTATACTGTCCTTTTAGTTCCAGTTCCAGTTCCGTTTGTTCAATATTATCTGCCTCCTGAACTATTCGGAGGAGATGCAAAGGCCAAAAAGCAAACCAGATACGAGTCGCATCTTGATCAACTGGATGAATTAGAGGTGAAAGGTTGTCTAGCGCTTCGAACCAAGATTTTTCATCAAATCCGATGAGAAATGACTCGAATTTTTTTAACCCGGCCATTTTAATTGTGTCCATGATTATTGACTAGAGTCCTAAAACGATGCTACAAATTTCCTTCCGATGGAAATAGGATAGCATGACAGGATAAGACATGTAGGCAGATAACAATTATCCTCTGCAAGATGGAGAAAACGATGCAACGAGGGCTTGTCATTACAGCTGTAGTAATTCTTGGGATGGTTGTCCTCTTCTACATGTTGATTGCAAATTCAGAACATCCTACCCACATACACTTCACGACCCGGCAAGGGGCTTTCAAGAATATAGTGTATTATTCCTCCAATCCCGTAGAAACCCCTTCCCAACACACCTGTGATGGGAAGTTTGTAGAAATGCGGGACGACTTATATGAGACTCATCTCAAGCTCTGGAAGGACAAATACGTTGATCATTAGTTTTACACTACCGTCCATACTTAGAACCAAAGCCAATATAAAAATTGTCCCTACCCACAGGACCTACCGCACCCCCCAGTCACCATTTCAGAACCTTGATGGCCTACGCTTTTGCAATGCCTCATAGGTGCTAATGACCGCACCGACTGGCCTTAAGTTGTGCTCGTCGGAAAAATCGGACCGTAGAAAAATAAATTTGCCTCCCATCATAGTCAACAAGGACCGAATTTCAGAAATGTCGTCCTCTGGCATTGCCAGATAATCGCGATCGATGACTACCAGATCAGCTAACTTTCCTGGCTCGATGGACCCAAGCTTGTCCCCTTTCAGGACATAATTGGCCCCGTTCTGAGTGGAGATTCTCAGAGCAGTCTCCCGATCCACCCGTTGGTCGGGTCCCCAGACCTTGCCACTATCATCCTTTCGGGTAATCAAGAGTTCTAATTCGTCCCAATGTCCCTCCTGGGAAACGTTAATCCCTGCATCGATCATCGACTTGATCGGTACGGCATAGGTGTGCAACACCTCTTCGCCGAAGGCGGCAGCCACAGGTGTCGCCACGGCGTTGACCATATGGCAACTCCACATCAGTCCAAGTTTTGCCACACGTGGAATATCTCGGGGATCGATCATGTTGCAATGGTCCATGGCCCAGCCTTTTACCGCTCCTGGATTGTCTCGGTCTATACGTTCTAGCATCGATAGATAGCGGGAGTGGGACTCATCCCCAGATACGTGATTATTTGCGGAACGTAGGCCGTCCCGGGCCACCTCAGTAAACCACTCCGGGAAGTAGTTGCGCTTTATACGCGCTCCTCGAGTACCTCCACTATACTCAATATCCATATGGCATTGACCTCGCGGCCACCACTCGGAAATCGCAGAAAGTCCCATCATCCCACTCACTTCTCCCGCAGCATCGGTCACTGCCTGGGAATCTCGATCGAGTGAAATGCACATTCTCGAACCTGCCCCATCAATTGCCCGAGGACTCATCGAAGTAATCCAAACCGTGTCGGTGCCACCCCCCATTTCGTATTGCTTCATGTCCATTCCTGGCATCCCAAAGGTCCAACTAACACCGTAGCCATATCTCAGGGGCATCTCACCGCGAGAATCGAGCCATTTGTACACGTCTACAGAAAAAGCATGAAGACCCCCTGAAATGGTCGTTACACCCAACGCGGCCCGTTCCTCAAGAGCTCTCCTGTAGAGTGGTGCCATGACCTCGACCTCGGGTTCCGGCAGGAACTCTTGTACAAGGGTTCGGACGGCCGGAGGCTCAAAGTGGCCATCAGGTCTTCCGGAGTCATCAATCCAATAACGTCCATAGGTTTCAATAAAATCACCATGCTTGGCCCACAGCGCTTCAATAGCCTTGCTATTTACCAGAGCCATGTTCAAAATCGGTATCCCCATGGACAAAGCAATGGGATTGTCCGGGGCAGCCTTATCCAGTTCCCATCGGTTCAATTCGTCATAGAGCATCCTAGCCTGCTCTCCCCTCGGGTTAGTGGAAAACTGGATCCACTCGCCTGGCTCAAACTGGAACGCCTCAATAACATCCTTGATCTGCTCAAGGACGTCGTCCTTAGTTCTGACAGCCCTGAAATTTAAGGGATATTGCTTACGCTGTGCGGCAGTCAGATCACGACCATAGCCTCCAGGAGATTCCTGGTGCACATGGGTGTTGATTAGCCCTGGGGTTACCGTTTTCCCCTTCAAATCAATCCTGAGCGTATCCTGCCCTGCCGCCTCGAGCACCTCATCGTTGCTACCCACGGCCATAATCTTGTTGCCACGAACTGCCACGGCTTCGGCCGTGCTAAAATTTTCGTCCACTGTCAGAATCTTACCGTTGTACAACACTGTGTCGGCAGTCTGCTGGGCTAAGCCAACAGAAACACTTAAAGAGATCACTACAACTACGATCCACATACGGTATCTATACATTGGAATACCCCCTATTTATCCTGCATATTCTTTGTTATGACCCAAGATTAGGGCTAATTCTAGACGATACATGTGGGTCACTCAAGCAAAAAGGAACAGAGCATTTCTGCATTTAACAAAGGACAGTATCAAAGATCAACTTCATGGGAAATGGTGTTCGACACATCCAATCCTGAGTTAAACGGATCGCTCAACAATCGGAATCCACCCACACTCTTTCGGGTAAATCAGTCAAGGGACATCTGGAAGGTAAACACTACTCCGCATTGATCCAGCCTGAAAATCCGAGTAGATGTTCTTCCAAAGGCACTTTTAGGCCACTATGAATCGTATTGTACAACTTCCAGAATCCCACCACAGCGGCAAGTTCCACAATTTGGGCAGGAGACAGTTGTTTCTTGGCCCGTTCATAGATCTCATCTGAGATGGTGGTTGGATCCAAAGTCATGGCATCGGCAAAATCAAAGCACGTCTTTTCAAACTCATCTTCTCCATTGTTGGAATTAACCAACAGAGAATGAATCTCTTCGTCACCTGAACCCCATCCTTCATCTTTTAGCTTGTTCTCATCATTGTCACGCTGCAAAATGCCACAATGGTGGCTGACACAGTAGGTGGAATTGTTGAGCTTGGCTAGTCGTGCAGCAATGCGACGTTTGAGCCCCTGTGGCAGCGTCGAAGATTCATCTCTCATAATGGCACTATTGAGATCCCACAAGGGTGCTGCTATGGATGGTCGATGGGCATAAAGCTTGTTGCAGTTGGGGAGAAATCCCATACGACGGGAGTACTTCTCAGATCGCTCCTTCAAGATAGGATCAAAGTTTTCCAGATCGACGTAGGGAATGAAAGGTTCTTCTTCCTTTTGAAGCTTGGGGTCTGGTTTCATCATTTCACACCTCACTTGGTTGCCAGTTAGTTTTAGTATTCGTTGAAAATCCTCTGGATTTCTTTGAAATCTGAGGTCTTCGTTAACGACAGTTGCAGGAGAATCCTAGCTTTATGGGGTAGCAGATTATCTCCTTCAATAAACTTGTCCCGTGGATTAACCGTCACTCTGGAGTTCATACCGCCACGTGCCGTGCGAACAATAGGTATCCCTTGGCCAGCCAGTTCTTCCAAAATCGGCTGCTGGTCTATATGAGGCCCCCCGCTGGGTGTTAAGCCATTGAGGACAATTCCCTTAACACCCAAGTTGGCTGCAGCCTGTATCAGTGCTGGGTCGGCATCGTAGTAAGCTGAAATAATTTCAACTTTAGGCAGAGCTATGATCGTATCGATGTCAAACTCGGAGGCATGGGTGTGCCTACGAGTGGGTGATCGATAAAAGGTTACACGGTCAGATTCGATAAGTCCAAGAAAGCCATACGTCGCTGACAGAAAGGAACCAGGATGGCCACTTGTTTTTAAGACCTCTCGACCGGAACTAATGGTCTGGTTGTGAACCACCATCACCCCTTTGCCTACTGACTCCCCGGAGAGCACCACAGAAATGGCATTGAGTAAGTTTTTGTCTCCGTCATTTCCTACGGTGCCATGACGACGCTGGGAGTTAGTGATAACAACAGGTTTGTTGCTTCTGACGAGCAGTTGAAGAAAGTAGGCTGTATCTTCCGTAGTCACGGTACCGTGGGTGACAATAACACCCTTGATATCGGGTATTTTGACGGCCTCGCTCACAGTACGAGCAATTTTCAGAAATTCCTTGGAGGTAAATCTACTACTGCCCAGACGGATGATGTCATCTATTTCAATGTTCACACTATCAAGTAGTTCTCGAGTTTCTGGGAAATTTTCATAGATATCTGCGATTGTCTGTTGGATGGGAATGCGACCGTCTAAAGTATTGGCGATGGTACCTCCGGTGGCCACAATCTTGATCAGGGGCTTTGAGTCCTCCTGCCCAAAAACTGACGGGAAATACAACCCCGCACACAAACTTGTAACCAAGCTAATGAATCCAAAACGAGACATTATCCTAGCGGGTGCTTTCTTGGTTATAACAACTCTCATTGGCAAACGATTATACTCCCCTTATATGGTTTACGAGTAGGAAAATTCGAGTGCTGTGCCCACCATAAAATACTCTTGCACTTCTGGAATCTGTCTAAGAAACCTACTACTATGGTGCAGGTTAGTCCAGAGGAGGTTGGCGTGCCCAAATTGCTCACCGAAAGCCAAATAAACAATTATGACAATGATGGCTGCATCTTTCCCATTCAAGCCCTGAATAGTGATCAAACAGGTAAGCTTCGTGGTAAATTCGACTCGCTGGAAGAGAAAATTGGGGCTGAGGCGCAGAGCCGATTTAAGATTAAAGCCCACTTACCTTTTCCCTGGATGCATGAGGTTATCTGCCATCAAACGATCCTGGATGCTATTGAAGACCTCATCGGCCCCAACATCCTGTGCTGGGGTTCAAGCTTTTTTACCAAGAAAGCCAACGACCCCCGTTTTGTATCCTGGCATCAAGACTCAACCTACTATGGGCTAAGGCCACCGGCAACAGCAACGGCTTGGTTGGCAATCAGCGACAGTACAGTGGAAGCAGGGTGCATGCGATTTATCCCTGGCACCCACCACGAGGGCATTCTGAAACATACAGAAACTTGGAACAAGGACAACCTACTGATACGCGGCCAGCGTATCGAAGGTATTGACGAATCTCAAGCCGCTGATGTTATCCTAGCTGCTGGAGAGTTTTCAATCCATCATGAGGCTGTTATTCATGGCTCAAATCCTAACCGTTCAGATGATGCACGGATCGGACTCTCGATTCACTATATTGAGCCCCACGTTAAACAGACCGCCTTTGAAGGTGCCTCAGCACTACTGGTCCGGGGTCAGGATAACTATGGCTACTGGGAGGTGGATCCAGTTCCTGTGTGTGACTTTGATCCCGCTTGTCTGGAGACGCTAGATTACAGATACCAACAATACAAAACGGGGATCGGCAAAATCAAGGAGACACCATGATATGTTAGAGGCAATTAATCTCTCAAAAATCTATGACAGCGGCCCACCGGCGCTAGACTCTTTGAATCTTAGGGTTGAATCAGGTGAGATTTTTTGTCTTCTAGGTGCGAACGGTGCCGGTAAAACGACGACCATAAACCTATTTTTGAACTTTGTTAAGCCTTCAGGCGGAAGCGCCCGGGTAAAAAACCTGGATGTTGTCCAGGCGCCGCTCGAAACCAAGAAATACCTAGCCTACATCCCGGAACAGGTAATGCTTTATCGAAACCTCACAGGACTGGAGAATCTCGAATACTTCAGCTCACTGGCAGGACGACGCTACAAATACCCCGACCTGCTTCCGTTTTTTGAGCAGGTTGGACTAACCACCAACGAGGCCCACAAACGCATCTCCACCTATTCCAAAGGCATGCGCCAGAAAGTGGGAATTGCTATTGCCCTGGCAAAAAAAGCCGAAGTTCTGCTTTTAGATGAACCCACTTCGGGGCTAGACCCAAAAGCCTCTAATGAGTTTTCGGGGCTTTTGCAAAAGCTAAGTTCTGAGGGAGTGGCCGTTTTCATGGCCACCCACGATCTATTTCGAGCCAAGGAAACCGGGACACGGGTAGGAATCATGAAACACGGTCGGTTGGTCGACACCCTGGACACGGAGGGTCTCCAGCACACTGATCTGGAACGTATCTACCTAGAACATATGCATGATTAAGACAATTGCCCATAAGGAATTCTTGCAGATGGTTCGTGACGGCCGCTTCAAGTGGGTTGCAGGAATCGTGTTTTGTCTTTTGTTGGCGTCCCTGGTGGTAGGCTGGAGACACTATCAGACGTTGAATACCCAACACGAATTAGCACAAACCAGAGTTCGAGAGCAGTGGCTCAGTCAGCCTGAGCAAAATCCTCATTCAGGAGCACATTACGGCACCTATGCCTTCAAACCCAAAACATTCCTGTCTTCCATAGATACAGGAATCGAACCCTATGTGGGAGCAGCAGTGTGGCTGGAAGCCCACAATCAGAATCAGTTCCAGGCCCGGCCCGCCGAGGATGCTACTGCCGTTGAACGATTCGGCCAACTGACAGCGGCCGTGGTTCTGCAAATCTTGCTGCCACTACTTATTATTCTCGTTTCATTTTCAGCCTTTGCTGGCGAAAGGGAAGAGGGCACCCTCCGACAGTTAGTTAGTCTGGGTATTAAGCCAAGCCATCTGGCTGCCGGCAAAGCCCTCGGAATAGCCGCGGCCCTTGCCCTCATATTAGTTCCTGCAGTGGTGATTGGAGTAATCACTCTAAGTTTGTTGACCAATTTAGCCGAAGCCAAGGTCGACTCAGGACGCATGCTAATGATGGGTTTTCTTTACGTGCTCTATTTCAGCATCTTCATCAGCGTCTCGCTGGCCGTTTCAGCAAAAGCCCGCTCGTCCAGATTGGCCCTGGTGATACTATTAGGTTTCTGGATTTTCAACGGTCTGATCGCACCACGTTTTGCCTCCGATCTCTCGCGCAGTCTCTACCCGGGTCCATCTAATTTCGAGTTCGAGTCAAATATCAAACTTGCCCTCCAATATGGAGTGGACGGGAACACGACCTATCGTGAAGTCGAAAGAAAACGACGAACGGAAATCATGTCCCAGTACGGCGTTAACGACATCAAGGACTTGCCGGTAAACTTTGCTGGAATTAGACTTCAGATGAATGAAGACTGGGGCTACGAGGTCTTCGACAAATTCTACGGCGATCTGCACGAGAACTTCCGTAAACAAAACCGGGTCCAACAGATCGGTGCTGCGGTGGCCCCTCTTTTGGCTATTCGCTCCCTCTCAATGGGACTAGCCGGTACGGACTACTATCTCCATCAGGATTTTGCCGAAAAGGCGGAGATGCATCGGCGGTTAGAGGTCAAGATTATCAATGATGATATTACCTTCAATGGGGCTGAAGCTGGCTCCAAATATGTGAATGGGATCGATGTCTGGGAGAAAGTCCCTCCATTTCAGTACCAGATGAAGCCTGTTTCGTGGGTATTGGGCAATCACTGGGTTAGCCTGCTCATTCTCATCATGTGGTTTGGACTGGCGGGAGGCCCCCTTTGTTGGACCATTCGCTCTATTAAGGCTGGTTAGACCGTGGAGTCCAATATGCTTACTCAAATCGTCAAGCACGAATGGCGCAATCTGAACGCCGATCGAACACTCTGGTGGATCATTCTTATACTGGCGGTGGCAATAAGCTATGGAGTTTACAACGGAACCTCCTGGGTCGCCTTCCTGGAAGGGACCATAGAGGTAGCTCTCCAAGAAGAGCATGATCGGCTGGCCAAAGCCCAGCACACAGTTGCCAACGGACTGGACCCGGAAAGAGCTAGCAGATCTCCTTACAGTGCCAGGTACATCGGTCGCAGGATGGGACTCCGATATGC
Organism: Acidobacteriota bacterium; assembly: GCA_036338435.1. Taxonomy (GTDB): domain Bacteria; phylum Acidobacteriota; class UBA6911; order RPQK01; family JADFOI01; genus JAPYTY01. The sequence goes on along the minus strand of JAYZCG010000013.1, from coordinate 11,495 downwards.
CTATTTGCCTCCCGGGCCTCTGGCTTCACTGTCGGTGGGACAAAGTGACCTATATCCCTCTTATTTTCTAGTCAACACGCAGGCCACACAGCGCCAGAAAAGGCATTCAGAGTTAGAAAACCCAAACCATCTGCTGGAGAGCCGTTTTGATCTAGCTTTTGTCACGGTTTATCTCTTTCCATTACTCATTTTAGCCCTGACCTACAATTTGATTAGCTCAGAGAGGGAACAAGGTACGCTAGCCATGGTTCTTTCCCAACCTGTTTCTCTTAGAAAGTTTGTGGTGGGCAAAGTGGGCTTTCGAGCCCTCATGGCCCTGACACTGGTAATTGGGTTTTCCATTTTGGCTTTTCTCCTGAACGGCGTAAATCTATTCGGCATGGGTACAACCCTTAAACTGCTACTGTGGATCAGCATCGTGATCGTATATAGTGCCTTTTGGTTTGGATTGGCGCTGGCAGTAAACACCATCGGACGAAGCTCAGCGACCAATGCCATCATCCTGACTAGCTTGTGGCTGGTGTTCGTGGTTCTGGTCCCCTCAGTGGTCAACCTCCTCGTAAAGACCTTGCATCCTGTGCCTTCACGGGTAGAATACATCGTCGCCATGCGTGACGCTTCAATGAACGCCAGGGCCGAGGAAGCCCAACTACTGTCGATCTTTTACGAAGACCATCCGGAACTGCTGTCCGAGGATGAGCAGTCCCATACAGAGAATTTTGACACCCTACAATGGGCGGCTGAGATGAAGGTAGAAGAGAGCATGCAACCGGTATTGAACCGCTTTAACAAGCAGCTGGCAAAGCAGCAGACCCAGGTCAATCGACTGCGCTTCCTTTCCCCAGCAATCGTCACCCAGGAAGCCCTGAATGAAATTGCTGGAACCGGACCGACCCGCTTTCGCCACTTCATGAGCATTGTGGATGCTTTTCATGAAGAGTGGAGGACCTACTTCGTTCCCAAAATCTTTGCTCTGCACGAAATGACGGGACCGGATTTCGACGAGATTCCAGACTACACCTACCTGGAAGATCCCGAAGACCGGATAGCGAATCGGATATTGGTAGCCCTGGTCGGCATGATCATCCCCACGCTGGGAGTCTTTATCGTCGGTTTTTCCAGAATCCGACACTACCCTTTGAACGGATGATGATTACAGTTTCAGGACATGTTTCAGATACATTCTCTATGCATTCGTGTTGAACCGACTATGGGACCCTATCGTTAGAAAAATATTAAGGTTGTTAGGATGAGCACCGCAAGACTCGGCGTTGAAACCAACGGACGATCCACAGACCTCCACCAATTAACCCAGCTAGGACTAAGACCGCCAGATAATCGATAACCGGGATACGGACGATCTCGTCAAGACGACTCCAGCCAAGCTCACCGTAAACGACCGTTACGGCTCCAAGATATCCTGCCAAAACTCCAAACTTTGCCCACAGCTTCAACCCCACACCGTGCATCTGAGTAATGATAAAGATCCCACCGAACCCAAATAAGAACATAGGCCATAAACCGAAGCCCTGGGCGAAAGCAACCATGCTACCGTGTACCAGCACCAAGACCTCCATCGTCAGAGTCCACCAACGATTCGTGTGCACTCTTGTGTATATTAGACTTCCTTGCAACAGCAGCAAGAACATGTATAGAAAGCCCATGAGGTGTCCGGGCGTGGAAACTAGCGGGTGGAACCAGAAGGTATAGATCGTCGCCCAGGCAAAAAAATAGCCGTGATAGGTTCGTGCCCAGCGTATAATTTCTTTGCTAATCGGGAGCCTCTTACCAAAAAACATCCCTCTACGATTATTTTCCATGAGTAGCACCCACACCAACAGTACGATCACCGAATTTTGAGAACTGAAAACCGAAACATCCTGGGCTAAGCCGTCATACCAGATGTGGGTCTGAATGAAATGGAGAACAATAAAGAGTGCTGTCGTGGCAAGGGCCACGACATTGACCGGCTTCAGGCCAATCGAATATCGCCGTACGTATTTCTGAGCATAGTAGATTAGCCCCCAAAAGGTTAGCTGATGTGCAAGATACAAACCCCAGGCTGAAAAACGGGTCCAGAAAGTAGGTTCGGGCAGTTTCCAGTAGTACCAGGACGGACCCTGGTCCGGGAGAAGCTTGATAGCATCGAGTCTGCTTCCGGCCCATGCGATCAACCCGGTAAACGCAAGGCTAAACAAGATACCGCCCACAAGCGTTAAAACATCGGGTCGAACTGTAAGGCGTTTCCAAAAGCTGGTTGCAGTCATCTACTCACCTCGTACCGCAACATCCGAACAACTCCCTGCATTTTTTGCTCTAGAAACATCAGAAAGAATCCAGCACGGCATGGCAAGTTAGCGCGAGTCAATCCGGAAAAACCAGAATCGGGCTAGCCGAGCTAGTTCTTCTGGGGTTTTTTCCTCTTGGCCTGGATTCCTCTGATCCCGAATCGCGTGCAGGGCACTCACAAGCGCTGGATCTTCTACTCGTGTGGCACGTACCTTGTAAAGCTTGTCCCCTACCCTAATCCTCATGTTCGGATCCTGGAGTAAGAACTGAGCCCACCGGCTTTCGCTTCCTTTTCCAGCGGGAATGTAGAGGACACCTTCATGAACAACGTATCCAGTGTGGACTGAATAGGGATTTGAGGGCCTTACCTCGTTGGTGACTAGACGGTGCTGTAGCACGAAGTTCCAATCATCAATCGACTCAGTGGCTTCCTCTCCAATGAGCTGCTTGCCTGGAATAACTCTGTAAGGATCACTACGATTGAGGTAGAGCAAAAAAAGAATTGTCACCAACGTAGCCAGTCCAACCGCTATCCATCTCAGTGCTTTCTTTATCATTACTCCCTATCCCCCTGGGTTGACAGTCACTGGAGAATACCCGACCCAAGATTAGGCAGTTCAGGAAGAGATGTCAATCACAACTAGATTCTAAAAGGTTTGGAAAACCTTAACGGTAGGTCAATCGACAGTGGACTCCGTTGTGATCAACAAAATCTACGACTTTCGCCCCATTCCCAAATCCAGCAGTCAAAACAATGAGGCTCTTTTTTCCAAGCTCCAGCACCCACCATGCATTGGATATTAACCGTGCATGGGCTAGACTATGTAGGTAATAGCTTCCATAGGAGAAAATGATGATGCGATTACAATCTGCCATCACAAAATATTCGATGAACTTGGTGCTACTAGGGTTCACATGGGGCATTTCTCACGCCCAGGATCTTGCTCCGGAGGTGCTCGACTATGCCGACATCGTTCTGTATAACGGCCAGGTTCTGACCATGGATGGTGATCAACCTCCCATCAATGTGGATGAGTCCCTTGCAATTAGAGATGACAGAATCCTTGCCGTAGGGAAAACTGATCGGATATTAAGGATGGCAGGTCCTGATACAGTAAGGGTAGATCTAGACGGAAAAGCTGTCATCCCAGGTATTGTAGATACCCATTCCCATCCCAATGACTACGCCAAACGCCATCCCGAGTTTGCCCGAGAGATGGACCGCTCTTACATCCAAACCCTGCGAGAAAATAATGTTCTATTTACCACAGTCCGGTGGGACTCTAAAGAAACAGTACTTGCTGATCTGAAAACATTTGCAGAAAATGCGCCTCCCGAAAAATGGATTTATACAACCTTTGGCATCAGACCTTCAACCAACAAAATCTTGAAGGAACTCACACGACACGACCTGGATAGGGTAGTACCAGAAAACCCTTTAGCTATCACAGGATTTTTCGCTTGGGGGGTTGTAAATACCAAGATGCTGGCAATTCTACAGGACAACTACGGGGAAAAACCTCTTTCGGGACTGGTAAAAGATGAACAAGGGATTCCTAATGGTCAGTTACTCGGGGCAGTGAGTGAGATCATTGACGCAGAACTGATGCCACAGAGAAAACCGGAAGTACTGGCTCAAGGTCTCAAAAGGGAACTGGAAGAATGGGTGGCCATTGGCGTAACAACCATTTCCACACGATTAGCGGGCTATGAAATCACCTCTTACGGACTCCTGGATCGTAACGGTGAACTCCCTCTGAGGCTAGCTTATGCCCATGAGGTCGGCCGCGCCAATCCCTTTTTGGAAAGGCACCTAAAACGGTTCGGAAATCTAGAAGGACACGGAACTGACCGCATGTGGATCGTGGGCATTACCATCGACAATCCCGATGGATATGGACCCAGAATTCCAACTCCTGATGACGGTGGTCGAGTCGGTGAAATCTCATGTGGCACCTTGCCAAAACGAGAAATTTTACCCAACGATCTGTATCCTGACGAAGAATTTTGTGTTTGGGATCTCCCGGATCACCCAGGTCCAAATGCTGCTCTAATTGCGAATCGATACGGCTACCGAATCACAGGACTGCACACATTTGGTGACAAGGGAATTGACTTAGTACTTGAGTCTTATGAAAGAGCCAGTCAGGAAAGCTCTATCAGAGACAAACGCTTTGCCTTAGATCACGGCATGATGATCAGGCCTGATCTGCGACAAAGATCATCGGATTTAGGGGTAATGTGGAGTGTTCAGCCTATACAGTTCTGGGGCAGGTATGCAGCCAGTGTTAGCCTAGTGTATGGTGAAGAGTATGCTCATCAATGGCTTTTTCCGGTCAAGACTCTTATCGATCAGGGCATAAAAGTGGTCTATGGAGCCGATACGCATGATGACCCAGAACGACACCCTATGTTTAGTCTGGAGGTGTTGGTCACTCGCAAGACTAAGGATGGACGAATTTTTGGCCCGCGGGAGAGAATTGATCGGGAGACAGCTTTACTCATGATGACCCGATGGGGTTCGGAGTATGTACTGGCTGAAGACAAACTGGGCTCAATCGAGCCAGGCAAACTAGCTGATCTGGTGCTTTTGGATAAGAATCCGTTAGATCCCAACATCCCCGATGACGATCTGTCCGAAATTAAGGTTCTGGCAACTATCATTGGAGGAGAGATAGCTTACGGTTCTTTGAATCCGTGACAACTAGACGAAGCACAAGAATAAGCTTTGGGACATAGGCTGGTCACGTCCTCCTCCCTGTTGATAAGCATGAGCTCACACCACGACTTGCGCATACTCAGTTTGCCACTACTCCTTCTTTTTGTCTCTTATGTGACGGCACAGGAAGAGAAACCGATCTTTTCTCAAAGAGATTCTACTTCTACGATCACGGCCACCTATGCCGAAGAATCGATCATCATTGATGGCGTTTTTGATGAGGGGGATTGGGGTAAGGCAGTTCCGATTTCACAGTTCATTCAAAGCGAACCCCAGGAAGGCTCCCCTTCAACCGAGGAGACTGAGGTTCGCGTCTTGTATGATCAGTCCAACCTTTATTTCGGCGTCTACTGCTTTGACTCAGATGCTGACCAGGTCATCGCCAAGGACTTAGAACAGGACTTTAATTGGAACGACAACGACGTCTTCATCATCACAATTGATCCCTTCAACGATGATCGAAATGGCTTCCATTTCGCGGTCAATCCGGTAGGCGCTAAATCAGAATCTCAATTTTTCAATGAGGGGTCGGAAGTCAATAACGACTGGGAAGGAGTATGGTATGTTGACTCCAAAGTCAATGGTAATGGCTGGAACATTGAGATCAGAATACCACTTCAGACACTTCGTTTCCCGGAACAGGAGTTGCAAATCTGGGGAATCAATTTCGAACGACGAATCAAACGTAAGAATGAGATTAGCACCTGGACACCGATCCCACGTCGATATGACTCCAGTCGAGTTTCCCTGGCCGGCAACCTTCTGGGACTGAAGAAAATCAAACCCGGCCAAAACCTCAAAGTGAAACCCTATAGCCAAATGCAGTGGAACGACTCTCGTGGGAGGTCCAATGACTTGGATCTGGATGTAGGAGTTGATGTTAAGTACGGACTGACACCCGGATTGACCCTGGACCTCACGATCAATACTGATTTCTCCCACGTTGAAGTTGATGATCAGCAAATCAACTTGACCCGCTTTAGTCTTTTCTTTCCAGAAAAAAGAGATTTCTTCTTGGAGAATTCTGGCATTTTTGTTTTTGGCGAAGGAAGTCGGGAACTCTCCACCAGAGGAAGAAGGACCGCCTTGAGAGATCTTGTGCTTTTCTTCAGCCGGAGAATTGGCCTCTCTGATGATCGCCAACCAGTGCCTATTCTGGGGGGCGCCAGACTAACGGGAAAGACAGGGAGATATCGATTGGGATTCCTAAATATGCAGACTCGGGAATCAGGAACGACCCCCGCACACAATTTTACTGTGGCCCGGGTAAGGAGGGATATCCTTTCTTTTTCAGATATTGGCGTAATGTTGCTCAATCGTGATTCCAAACTCGATAGCGACTTTAATCGAGTCTTTGGGGTGGACGCCAACTTTCAGTTCTGGCAGAAACTCAAGATCAGCTCTTTTTTGACCAAGTCTGAAAGCCGCGATGTTAACGACAAAGACTGGGCCAGCAACCTAGCGGTTCGGTGGCGAGACCCAGTTATGGATGTGGGATTTAGTCACTATAATATTGGAGAAAATTACACCAACACGATGGGCTTTGTTCCGCGAACTGGGATAAAGATCATTGAGGCTAACTCAGGAATACGCCTCCGACTAGAGGACAACTCCTTGATCCGTCAGTTCTTTCCCCACACCCGAATTCGCCACATTACCGACCAGGACAATCAGACGGTCACCAAATACCAGCACTTTGACTGGACCACTCAATTTCATGGTGGCGGACAGATTGCCATCGCCAGCAACTACTATTTTGAAAGGCTGGATGAACCCTTCCGGATTCGTCCAAACATTACGATTCCTGTTGGTGATTACAGATGGCAAGAGACGAATGTCAACATATCCTCCAATCGGGGTCGGACCATATCTGGCAATATCAGGATGAGCCTCAGTGGTTTCTGGGGTGGAACACGTGACTCTATCACTGTAGGAGGAAACTTCAAGCCAACTCCGACCTTCTCCTTGCGTGTTCAAGGCTCCAGGGCCAAAGTAGACTTGCCGGCAGGTTCTTTTACAACCAATCTAATCCGAACCCGATTGAACTATTCTTTCAGTACGACTATGTTTCTGAACGCATTGATTCAGTACAACAGCGACACCAAGCAAGTAAGTTCAAACATCCGATTCAATCTAATTCATCGCCCCCTGAGTGACATCTTTATTGTCTACAATGAATCGCGAGATGCCTTCCAGGGAGGACAAAGGGACAGAGCCTTTATCGTCAAGTATACCCATCTGGTAGATTTCTAGAACGAACAATGTCTGGTAAGTCGCAGTAAACATCAGCTAAACTGCTAGGCAATGCCCTCCAGAATCATTCTATTTTTAGTGCTCAGCCTTTTGAGTCAGCCTGCTTTTGCACAGGAAACAGACCTATTGATCGTGGGAGCCGGACCTTCCGGGCTTTCGGCAACACTGGAAGCTCTTCAGCAGGGAGTTCAGACCACGGTTATCGATATGTGGTCGACTTTTGGTGGGCACGGCATTCTTTCCGGCGGAGTACTCTCCATCGTAGAAACCCCCATGCAAAAAGCACAGGGAATTGAAGATAGTCCAGAATTGGCCTATCAGGACTTCATCGAATGGGGAGAAGACAACAACCCCGAGTGGGTCCGTTTTTACGTCAACAATTCCAGAAATTTGATTTACGATTGGTTGATCGGAATGGGACTTGAATTCCGATCAGTGGGCCGCCAACCGGGAAACAGAGTGCCGCGAATTCACACTACTTTGGGGGGAGGACGTGCTCTGGTAACCACGCTTTACCGGGAATCTCTGAAATATCCAAATGTTAACTTTATCTGGAATCATAAGGTGACTGGACTCGTTCGGGAAAAGCAACAGATTGTCGGTGTCGTGACGGAAAATTTGCGCACGGGTGAACTTCAAACCTTTCATGCGGCCGCTGTAATTCTTGCTACAGGAGGTTTTCAGAGTAATTTGGATATGGTCCGCAGAAACTGGCCCAAGCATCTGAAAAGTCCCGATCGACTTCTTTTCAGTGCCGGCTTCAACGCTACCGGCTCAGGGCATGAACTTGCTCAGGAAGTTGGGGGAGTGTTGCGCGACTTAGATCATCAATGGAACTACTCGACCGGCATTCCTCATCCCGGCCATCCTGGGACTGAACGCGGTCTTTCTGGCGGCAGTTCGGTTTCCATTTGGGTTAATGCCGAGGGCAGACGTTTTGTCAACGAGTCCGCTAGTCCTAAGGACAGCCTACCGGCTATCCTTAATCAACCCCACTCAACCTATTGGACGATCTTTGATGCAATGGCCAATTTTCGAATGAGTGGGACAGGCTGGGACAACGCCAAAGAAGTGCTTCTAGAAAAAGCGCCTGACCTGATAAAAAGTGCAAACTCCATTGAAGATTTAGCTAAAGTGACCGGTCTTCCCACCGATAGTCTCAAGGCTACGGTAGATCGTTACAACGCCATGATTGATCAAGGCCAGGACGTGGACTTTGGACGTTTTGATAAGCACCGTTCACCCTCTGAAGAAATAGACATCCGACCTCACACTCCCCAGAAAATTAAGCAGGCTCCCTTTTATGCTGTCCAAGAGTATCCGGTCACTCGCAAAAGTATGGGAGGGGTGGCCATTGATTTATTCTGCCGGGTTGTAGACCAGAACAACCGCCCCATCCCGGGCCTTTATGCCGTGGGTGAACTAACTGGACTTGCCCAAATCAACGGCAAGGCAGCCCTGGAAGGAACTTTTCTGGGACCTTCCATCGTAACCGGACGAGTTGCCGCTAGGAGTGTTCTCGCCGACCTAGATTACCAAGCAATCAGCATTTCTCCGATGACCCGAGACCACCGTTCCACAGGGGGGGAAACATCGGTCGGAAACGAGACCTGCTTGAAATGCCATGAGCTTTCCACGTTGGTGAATGCAGATCGTCAGGGTTACGATCACTTCGAACGATCACACCGTGTGATCCTGGAAGGTCGGCACGAATGTGTTAGCTGTCATGCTGAGTTTGTACCGGTCGACCTGGAATCCCATCGTTTCAATCGAATGGCACAGGCGGAAAACTGCTCAACATGCCATTGACTTGGGAAAAGTGGCTTAAAACCAGTATCGAATCTAAACAATATCAACTAAACTATTAGGCAATCCCTTGAACCTAAATATGGGGTGTCTGAAAGGAGCGATTTCAATGTATAGGGTTGCAGTTGACACGGGGGGAACATTCACAGACATTATCGTCTCGTCCGATGATGGTGTTTTGGAATATGCAAAGGTCCCTACTACTGATGATCTGGAGATTTGTCTAACTCTCGGATTGGAAAAGGCAGCTTCTAGACTTCAACTCAACCTCCCACAATTTCTGTCTGAAATTGATCTGGTCGTCTACGGGACAACCAGTGGAACTAATGCGCTTCTGACTCGGACTGGAGTAACAGTTGGTCTTATAACGACGAAAGGGTTCGAAGATATCTTGTATTTTCGGCAAGGGTGGAGAGCAGGTGCAACAATATATGATTACACGGTCCCTTATGTTCGACCATTAGTGCCTGGTTATTGGAGATTTGGTGTCGATGAGCGTGTACTTTGGGACGGTGAAGTACAAACCCCATTAAACGAAGTTGAAGTAGTCGATGCGCTACAGCGTATGAAGGCGGGTGGCGTTGAATCAGTTGCAATCTGTTTTCTACACTCCTATGCAAATTCCACCCATGAAGATCGGGTTGCTGAAATCTGCCGCACGGAGTTTCCGGAGGCCTATGTCATAAAGAGTTCAGAGGTTTTGCCGAATATTCGAGAATACGAGCGTTTTAGTAGCACACTGATCAGTGGCTACATAGGACCGCGGGTAGTTCGTTTTCTATCGCGGGTTGAAAAATCTCTTGAAGGGTTGAAGGGTAGTATGGTCATCATGACGGCAAATGGCGGTGTTCAGACTGCTGAAGAGGTTTCTAAGAGAGCCGGGTTGATCCTGAACTCTGGCCCAAGCGCGGGTCCGGTAGCAGCCCTATCCGTAGCAGATGCTGTAAAGGGAGAAAATAGGAACCTCATTTCTACAGATATGGGGGGCACCAGTTTTGACGTAAGTTGCATTATTTCGCGGCATATTCCCACCACCAGCACACAAGTGTTCGATGGGGAAGTGATCGGATTCAAAATGGTCGATTGCATCACAATGGGTGCTGGTGGTGGCAGTGTTATCTGGTTCGATCGTCTAGGAATGCTTCGAGTTGGGCCCAAATCTGCAGGTGCTAATCCCGGACCTGTCTGCTACGGGAAAGGTGGTTCGGAAGTCACGGTTTCAGATGCTGATCTCCTGCTAGGATACTTGTCTCCTGAATGCTTCCTGGGTGGTGAAATAGCACTTGATATGGATGCATCTAAAAAAGCAATGGCTAAACTAGCCAGTAGAATGGAACTGAACCCGACAGAAGCTTCCTATTCAGTCTATCGCCTAGCCAATACCAATATGGCTAACAAGATCCTGGAATATATGGTGGAAAGGGGACATGATCCGAGAGACTTCACGCTTGTTGCGGGAGGGGGAGCAGGTCCTGTGCACATGGTCGACACGGCAAGACGTCTCGGTGTAAAGAAGGTCATTGTCCCAAAGTTTGCTGCTCTCTATTGTGCCACCGGGATGATGTTTGCGGACCTAACGCACGACTTTGTAAGACCCTATACAGTGGAGTTGAATGCAGCAAATCTTGAAGATCTAAATCAACTCTACGAAAAGATGGCCTTCGAAGGGATAGAGAGGTTGAAAAGAGAGGGTGTGGCCAGTGAATCCATATCGATTGTCCAAACCGCCGACATGAGATATGTGGGCCAGTTTAGAGAAATTGAGGTACCTATCCCCTCCGGAAAATTAGACGAATCGAAGCGAGCGGAGCTCAAGGGGACCTTTGATAAGAAACACGAAGAACTCCTTTTGTTTTCCACACCGAAAAATCCGGTACAATTCATTTCTCTGCGATTAAAGGCTATTGGAACCATGCCTAATCCCCACCTTAAACCAATCTCTACCGGAGACTCAGATCCATCTTCTGCCATCAAAAGCGAGCGGGAATGTAACTTTGGGAAACCTACTCAGGTGGTTACACCAGTGTATGACAGCGAGCGTTTGCTAGCTGGAAACATAATCAAAGGGCCCTCTATCATTGAAGAGAAAACAACAACCGTAGTTCTACCGCCCTTGTGCCACTGTACAGTAGGTGCGTTTGGAGACTATGTTATCGAAATTGATTAATCCCTAGGAAGAACATGTCGCCCAAGACAAATCCAGCTACTACAGCCATTCTACAAGATATTTTGTTAAGTATTGCACGCCAAATGGACTCCTACATTGAACGGGCTTCTCCCAATTTTATTACCGCTGTTATTCACGACGTTTCGACTGGCATCTTTACAGCCAAAGGCGAAGTGGTCGCCCTAGAATCTCATATTTCTAATCAATCAATTGGCTATTTTCAAATCAGACTAATCCTCGAAGAGTTCGAAAAGATTGAAC
>JAYZCG010000012.1:0-59785 GCA_036338435.1 Acidobacteriota bacterium | reverse complement strand
GAATCTGTCGATGAAGATAAACCTGAAGAGTCGGGAGATGACGAAAGCTCAGAGCCCGATCAGGCTGAGAAAGAGGAAGTAGAAGTTGAGGATGCCGAGTGAGTGTGATCATGACAGATTGCACTCTATTCGAATCTTGAGTTGTTAATCTGGACTGGGTTCTGGTAAGGCCGCTCACGATTTGTCTTGACCAGGTTGGTACCCTGATATCCAGATTCGGCTTCGGAGGGAGAGCATATGAAAGATCTTGTCGAAATGATTGCGAAGGCTTTGGTGGACAGTCCGGATCAGGTTTCCGTTACGGAGGTTGAAGGAGAGCAGACCACTGTCCTGGAGTTGAAGGTTGCTCAATCGGATATTGGTAAAGTGATCGGAAGGCAGGGCCGTACAGCCCGCTCGATTCGAACCCTTCTGGCAGCTGCTGGGATGAAACTTCGAAAGCGTTATGTGTTGGAGATTCTGGAGTAATTGCCTGAGTTTTTGAGCATTGCCAGAATTGTCAAGACTCGTGGAATTCGAGGCGAAGTTGTAGCCGAAATTTTGACTGATTTTCCCGAACGATTCTCATTGCTTGGCCGGGTTCGTATTTTGAAGGAAGGAGCAGAGTGTTGGGAACGGCTGGAACACCATTGGTTTCATAAGGGCCGTGTCGTCTTAAAATTTAGGGGACGTGATAGGCCTGAGGAAGTGAAAGGTTTGATTGGTGGTGATCTCCAGGTTGAGGAGGGGGACCGTATTTCTCTTCCTCAGGACAGTTACTTCCATTCAGATTTGATTGATTGCATGATTGTTGACGCTAAAAAATCACTTGGTGTAGTGACCGGAATTCAAGAGACAGGATCCGAAGGCTGTAATCTTGTTGTCCGAACTCTTGAGGGTAAAGAATTTCAGATTCCGTTAGTTAAGGAATTCATTTCTGAAGTCAATGTAGAGGGAAAGACAATTCAGGTGGAACTTCCCCCAGGGCTTATGTGTTAGCCCATTGTGTAGATCTACTTGACTGAGGACTTATACTTTGTCATGCGAGTCAGCATAGTTACCATTTTCCCACAGCTGTTTAGTGGAGTGTTTAATTTTGGAATGATTGAGAGAGCTGCAAGAAAAGAACTAGTAGAAACTTGTGTGGTGGATCTTCGAGAGTTTGCAAAGGACAAACGAAGAACTGTTGATGATCGTCCTTACGGTGGTGGGGATGGAATGGTATTAAAACCAGATGTGGTCTTTGAAGCCGTTGAAAAGTGTCGTCAGGATGGCCCGGGAGGACATATAGTGTTACTGTCTCCTCAGGGAAGACCATTTGATCAGAATAAGGCAAAGGAGTTATCTTTAAAGGCTAATCTCGTTCTGATTTGTGGTCGTTACGAAGGGGTAGATCAGAGGGTGTCTGATTACGTTGTAGATGAGGAGATTTCTGTTGGTGATTTTGTGCTTTCGGGCGGCGAATTCGCGGCTCTTTTAGTTGTAGATGCAGTCTGTCGGTTGGTGCCCGGTGTGGTTGGGAAGGGTGAGTCCGTTCTAGAGGAGTCTTTCATGGATGGGTTGCTGGATTATCCACAATACACTAGGCCTGCAGAATTTCAAGGTAATAAGGTGCCGGATGTCTTGCTTTCCGGAGATCATGATGCGATTCTGCAGTGGAGACGGCGACAGTCCATCGAGCAAACACGGCGCAGGCGCCCTGATTTGTTGGGTAGAGATAAGACTTTTGGAGATTAGTCGGATGCAATATAGCAGACAAGGGGCACATAATGAACTTGGTTGATCAGGTCGAGCAACAGTATACCAACAAGAAACTCCCTTCATTCAAGGCCGGCGACACGGTTCGTGTTGACGTAAAGATCCGGGAGGGTGAAAAGCATAGAATCCAGGCTTTCGAAGGAGTCGTAATTGCCATCCGGAGAAAGGGGCTAGGTTCGACATTTACAGTACGGAAAGTCTCTTCTGGCTACGGCGTGGAGAGGATTTTCCCACTCTATTCACCTATCATCGAGAAGATTCAAGTAGTGAGGAGGGGCCGAGTACGACGGGCTAAGCTTTACTATTTGAGAGAGCGTAAGGGGAAAGCAGCTCGTATCAGGGAAAAGCGGTGAGAACGTTGTTGTACAATGCAAGGTGTTGTACATTCCGTATAGTGGAGTCTTCCGAGTTGTGCTGTCAGCGTCGACTGTTTGGTTTGGGTCACGCATGTGAATAGTGTTGCAAGTGAGTTTCCACTTTACCCTTTTTCTCCCCGGAGCAAAATCAGCAAAGTTCTATTCGTTGTGTACGTGCTGTACTGTCTTGAGGTGGGTATTTTCTTGCTAATTTATCCGTGGATGCTTTCGTGGGAGCAGAATTTTATTCTCTATCAATTCCCTTTTCTAAAGGTGGTATTTCTCAACTTGTTTTTTCGTGGGGCTATATCCGGGCTGGGAGTTGCCAACATTGTTATGGGAGCTTGGGAAGTTGCCCATAGTTATCAATATTTTAAAAAATCATAATTGGCAGTCACCAATTCGATTGGCGATCTCCAATCGGCTGGCTTTCTCTAAACTAGATCCGCACGATTATCTAGAATTGCTCTTCCAGACATCAGCTCATATAGTGCAGTGGCGTGAGAAGGACCTCATTTCCGAGGAAAATCAGATCTTCATTCGTCATGGTGTGAAGTTGGCCCGACGGTACCATAAATTATTTTTTGTCAATACATTATTTGAGATGGCTTTCGAAGAAGTTGTTGATGGTGTCCACTTAACGTCTGAGCAAGACATCGGTATGGTGCGAGATGCTAGAGAACGGCTGCAAAGCAAAACCCTAATTGGTAAATCCATTCACACGGTTGCAGAAGCGCAAATTGCGGAAAAAGAGGGTGCAGAATATCTTCTACTGGGGCCTATTTTTGATCCACTCTCCAAGGTTTCTTATGTCTCTTCCTTAGGGCTCCGGACTCTTCGGGAAGTGGTCAAAATGGTTAAGGTGCCAGTTTTTGCTGTTGGGGGGATCGATGAGTCCCGTTTTGAAAAGATACTAGAGACGGGGGTTCACGGCGTGGCCGGAATTACCTGGGCTCAACGTGAAGTGGCAAAGATGTGTGCTGGAGCATAGGTGTGCAATGGTGACACCATTTGTTCGCAGCAATGGGAAGATAGGTCATGGTTTTTACGCGACGGTACGGAGTGTGAGAGTGGCATCATGGTGGTGCACCTAGTCCGTAGAGGGATCCTTTTTGTGCTGCGATTGATACTTCTTCTGCCTCTAGCAATTTTTTGTAGAGGGGCTGATCTTGAAGCTTAAGCGCACAGTCCTTAATTAATTTTAGTTGGGGAATAAACTCACTAATGTTCTTATTCAATGCTTTGAGAGATTCTTCAATCTCTTCTCGAGAGGCCGTTTTATAAATAACCTTGTCATCAATATTTGTCATGATGCCATCGATGGCATGCAGATAGGCATGAACCATATCCTGATAGGTATAAAATGCCAGTGGGTTATCTTCCTTTTCAGTCCATTCTTGCTTATCTATTCTTCGCTGGATCTCCTCTAGACGAGACTCTGCAATTCCAAGAAAAACCTTAACCCTCTTGGGTAGTTCTTGAGCCATTTGTACATCGGTGTATTCTTCATCAGTGAAGCGGTCACGGTTCGGCCTGGGGATTTTTTCTGCGGGTGCGAGTGTTGCCCTAGTGACTGAGAACATCCAGGCGTTGGGGTTTTTGTATAATCTATCGGATGTTGAAAACTCGGAAAACGAGTTCATGCTTGATTGCTCTCCGAGCAAGTGGTGTAGCAAGAGTGTCCTGAGGTGATCTACGGCCTGGACAGTAACTTCAAATTGGTCAATATGTTCCCAAGGTCTGGTGACCTGTAAATCCCTGATAGTTTTGGCCAGTCTTCGCAGTCGGATTTCTAACTGCTTGACCTGTTTTGAGCGGAGTTCTTTCAAATCTTCGGTTTGGTTAGTTTCCTGTTCAACGAAGTTGCACATCGCCTGTATTTGCAGCAACAAATTACTGGATTTACCAAGATCGTTTGCTTTGACGTATCTTTCTAATAGATTTGAATTCCGATCAAAAACTTTCTTAAACATAGAGATCCGATTGCGATACCGGGGAGTCCTTTGATAGTCTCGCAGCTCCCTATCTGTCAGTATGTCCTGAAGTCGGAGATCAACTCCCTGGTTTTCTTGGCCCGGACTTAGAAGGTTTCCTACGAGGAGTACGATGATGGCTAGTAGCGGCATTTCACATTCTTTCTGGCGTCTGTATTCCCAACAATTCTAAATTTTTTGCGAGTCCTCGGCACGATGCATCAGCTACCGTAAGGTAAAAGTGCTTTTTAATCGGGTCGTTCTCAGAAAGGATATGGTGCGTATGGTAAAACAAATTAAACTGTTGGGCGAGCGTGAAAGCATGCTTAGCAATATAGGACACTTCAAGTGTTTGCATGGTCTGGTGGATAGCTTCCTCCAAGCGAGCGGTCTGAAGCAAAAGGCTCCAAATTTCCTCATTGTCAATTAGACTTTCTATTGTACTTGTGTCGTTCCACATTCTTCGAGATTGTTTTTCAGAGAGCACAGTGCTTGAGTCTGAATAATCCGCATCCAGTTTGCGAAAAATGTTGCGGGCTCTCACTATGGTGTATTGCAGATAAGGCCCCGTTTCTCCTTCGAAGCTAAGAGCTTCAGAAAAGTCAAAAGCAATTACCGCATTACGGGTGTACTTCAGAAGAAAGTAGCGCAGCGCTCCAACGGCGACTTTTCGCGCAATCTCCTTGCGGTTTTTCAGTGGAAGATCCCTCTGGCGTGCATTAACTTCTTCTAGTGATCTTTCAAGCAAGACGTTGATCAGATCGTCGGCTTTTACGCCCAACCCCTTTCGACCCGATACTTCGACATAGGGTTTGTGCTGATCTTCTTCTGACAGTTCAATTCCCAGATCAGCGCAGCAACGTGGAGACAGGGCGACCATTTCGTACGAAAAGTGTATCGAACGATTGGACTCTTCTACATGTCCCAATCTATGTAAGCCTTCTGAAACGACCTGTTGCAGATATGACTGGCGTACGTCGATTACATTAAAAACCTGGTGTCCTCTACCGAACTCGGGCTCAGTGTGTGGAGATGGTTCAACCGAGGTCAACCATACTGTGTTGTTGTCTAAAGCCCCATCGGCGTAAGCGGTGATCTGATTGTCCTTGTATTGGCACAGAGGCCTATAATGAAAATTCTTTTTCAAGAGCCCGAACTTCCATAGTTGGTAAGCGATGTCTTTACCCACGTAAGTAACGGTACTATTACTTCGCACAATGATTTTTTCTTCTCCTGGTTGATCGTTGGCACTGGGCAACGACATCGTCCAACAACCTTTGTTGGGACCATCTTTCTGGTAGGCAATGGCTCGTGTCTTTTTAAGGCGCGCAAATGCCTCTTTCCAGAACTGCAGGCTAAGGATTTCACTTTCTCTTGGAAGAACCTGGTATTTTACCCCAACCCGCAACATTGTTTTCAGGTGAGCCAGGACAATGCGTGTGGAGATATGTTCAGCAATTTGTGCAGTAGGATCTTGACCCTTTTCGATTTCCTTGAGTATCTGATCCCTGTATTGAGAACGAGAGGGATTTTCTTGGTACCACTGAGACACTTCCGCATACAGATCCCAACAGTAGTAATCAAAAGGTTCTCCTATGGATTGGATTTTCTCCAGTGGCATTTTCCGCAAATACTGAAACCCTACCACCACGTCAGCTACCTGTACGCCGGTGTTGTCGATATAATTTTGGACTTCAACCCGGGTGCCGCTGGCTTGTAGAACTCTAACAAAGGTGTCGCCCATCACCGCATTTCTTAAATGGCCGATGTGGGCAGCTTTGTTGGGATTTATATTAGTGTGCTCAACGATAACCTTCTCGCCCGAAGGTTTTTCCCATGAGCCCTGAAGCCATTGGCATAGCTCCTTCATAAAACGAACCCGTTTAAAGAAAACGTTTACATAGCCTCCCCTTGCTATAATTTTTTCCACGTGGGGAGGATTTGGGATGTTTTCTTGGACCTCGGCGGCAATTTCCTGAGGGGATTTGCGGATGATTTTTGCCAATTCAAAAGGAAAAGGAAAGGCTAAATCTCCAAACTCGCTCCGAGGAGGTGTCTCCACTGTAAGTTTGGCAAACTCTACCTGAAAGTGTCCTTCAATAAACTTTTTGAGGTTTTCTTCGATATCTCGGGTCCATTTTAGAAGCATGCAGGAATAATCATATGCGAAAAGTTGAATTAGTGCATCGGTACATTTCGTCACGGTGCCACTGCAGTCTCAAGGGTTTGTAAGAGAGTTGTGCCAATTCGTGCTTTTCAAGAGTGAGTTAGATGCAATGTAATGTACTATTCCTCTGCATTTTCCTAGTATTCCAACTATGGCGATGTACAAAAATGTAAAGTATAGTGCTATTTCTACTATGTAGTTGGGCTGTCGATACTTGCTGAGTTTTCACGATTACGATGGGAACAGTACTTTATTTCGATCCATTTAATGGGATTAGTGGCGACATGATTCTCGGGGCACTTATCCATTTAGGATTGCCCTTGGATCATCTCGAGAAGGAGTTGGCAAAGTTGGATTTGAAGGGATACCAACTCGTAGCCAGAGAAGTAGATAGACAAGGTCTTCGAGGAGTTGACCTGCAGGTTGAGCAGCAGGAAGTTCCTCATGATGGTAGTCATCACGATCATCATACTCACGGTAACAGGCACTTCACCGAGATTAAGCATTTAATTGAGGAGAGTGATCTGCCTTCCTGGGTTCAAAAAACGGCGGTTAGTATTTTCCAACGTCTTGGTGAAGCCGAAGCCAATGTGCACAACACTTCCTTAGAGGAAGTACACTTTCATGAGGTAGGAGCGGTCGATTCCATTATCGATATTGTGGGATCCTGTATTGGATTTCACTATTTTGAAGTGGACCATTTTTTGACAGCCCCACTGAATCTGGGAGGAGGAACGGTAACTTTTTCTCATGGAACATGGCCTGTTCCCACTCCAGCTACTGCAGCATTGTTGGTCGATTTTCCAGTCTACATTGGGAAGGTTCGGGGAGAGCTTACTACACCAACTGGAGCAGCGATCGTGACTACACTAGTTCAGCAACAGTCTACTTTCCCCGTTTGTCGATATGGGAAATGGGGATTTGGCGCTGGTGATCTTGAGTTTGAAGAAATCCCGAACATGTTAAGATTGCTCTTAGGCGAGAAGATGTCTTCCTATGATTCTGGAGGTGTGACTCCCGGTGCGACATGGATAGAAGAAGAAGTCTCACTTTTGGAGGCAAACATTGATGATATGGATGCCGAGACTTTTGGACACTGTGTCGAGTTAATCCTGCAAAAGGGAGCTTTGGATGCTTACTGTACTCCTGTGCAGATGAAAAAGAGTCGTCCTGGGTTCAAACTTTCAGTATTGTGTCGTCAGGGGGATCGAGAAAGAATGGCGGAGTTGATCTTCAAAGAAACCACGACATTAGGAATACGTTGGGGTGACTGGCACAGATGGACGTTAAATCGTGAGATCCGTCATGTGGCAACTAAATACGGGGACGTAAAAATCAAGATCGGACGATTTCGTGGGAAAATTGTAAATATTTCACCAGAATATGAGGATCTGAAGGCTATAGCTCAGGCACACAATCTTCCCTTAAAGGCTGTGAGACAAACGGTAATGAACCAAATTTCGGATGGGGATTATGAGTAGTAATTGCTATCTTACGACGCCACTTTACTATGTTAACGGAGTCCCGCATGTGGGGCACACTTACACTTCCATCATCGCTGATGCACTTGCACGCTACAAGAAAATGTGTGGTCTGGATGTTTGTTGTTTAACTGGGACAGATGAGCACGGTCTTAAGATTGAAAGAGCGGCGCGCCAAGAGGGGTTGACTCCACAAGAGTTGTCCAACATGTACTCGGCTACATTTCAGGAAACTTGGCAGAAATTGGGTCTCACTTTTGATGAGTTTATTCGCACAACTCAAAAGAGACACCGTAAAGCAGTAATGGAGATCTTCAAGAGGATTCAGGAAAATGATTTTATCTATTTGGGAGAATACAAGGGCAAGTACTGCGTTAATTGTGAAGCATATACTCCCGAAGGTCGTGATACATGTCCCGACTGTGGGCGTACCCCAGAATCTATGACTGAAGAGAGTTATTTCTTCAGGCTGTCGGCTTTTGAGGACAAACTGCTTAAATTCTACGAGTTCAATCCAGAATTCGTGGTTCCCGCTACACGGATGAACGAAATTATTAGTTTTGTCAAGACTGGCCTCAAGGATTTGAGCATTAGTCGAACTTCGTTTAGATGGGGAATCCCGATTCCCGAAGATGAAAAGCATATTTTTTATGTTTGGTTTGACGCTCTGATTGGGTATTTAGCTGGAATTGGTTTTCCTGGTGAACTTGAAAGATTCGAAAAGTATTGGCCGGCAAAAGTTCAGTTGATTGGTAAGGATATTTTGAGGTTTCATGCCGTTTACTGGCCGGCTTTTCTCTTTGCTGCTGGCCTGGAACCTCCAAACCAGCTATTAGTGCATGGGTGGTGGACAGTTGAAGGTGAGAAGATGTCCAAGTCTCGTGGCAACACTGTTACTACTGGGGAACTGATAGATATAGCAAGACCGGATTATATAAGGCATTTTTTGCTTCGTGAAATCCCGTTAGGTGCTGATGGAAATTTCTCTTATGAACTTCTGGCAACTCGAGTTAACAGTGATCTTGCCAACGATCTAGGAAACTTATGTACTCGTACACTTACCATGATCCAGACTAATTTTGACGGAAAGATCCCAAAGCACGGTGATTTTCAAAACACTGATCAGCAACTCAGGGAATACAGTGCTGAAACTGTCAAGCTATACCAGAACCATTTTGACCAACTTGCAATTCACAAAGCCGTGGACAATGTGTGGGAACTTATCGCAGTAGTGAACAAGTATCTTGTTACCAATGAGCCTTGGGCGATGGCTGGTGATGATTCAAAGAGGGAACGCCTAGGCACGATTTTATACTGTTCAGCGGAGTCTTTACGCATTATTTCGATTCTGTTGGGCCCCATCATTCCTGATGGTACTGGAGCAATTCTTAAGCAATTAGGGATTTCGGAATCTCTCGAAGATCAAAGATTGAAATCTCTGACTTGGGGGGGACTAAAGCCGGGCGTAGTGATCGGTGATGTCCAAGCTGTTTTTCCTCGTCTGGATGTCAAAGCATTTATGGAACATGTTGCGGAGAAGAAGCGTGAAAGAAAACAGTCTTCTTCACAGAAAGTCAATGTGGTAGAAGCAGAATCGAACAAAAAACTCATTGATATTGGGGATTTTGAAAAGGTTGAGATGCGGGTAGGGAAAATTATTTCTGTGGAGGCTATTCCAAAATCTGAGCGATTGTTGAAGATACAGGTCGATGTTGGATCAGAAGTGTGTCAGGTTGTATCTGGCATTGCCCAGGAGTATTCCATAGATTCTTTGCCCGGCCGTCTGGTCATTGTTGTTACGAATCTGAGACCTGCTAAACTAATGGGTGTGGAGTCCAATGGAATGTTGGTTGCAGCATCTAATGAAGGGAAACCGGTACTTGCTACATTCACCGAACCCACCAGACTAGGTGAGCGATTGAAATAATGTTTACTGATTCCCATGCTCATCTAGATTCTCCAGACTTTCAATTGGATATCGAAGAGGTCATCAAACGAGCTAGGCAGGCCCGAGTCTCTGAAATCATCACGATCGGTTGTCTCAATGAAACAGAAGAGAGAGAGTGCACCTTTATGCAACTCCTGGAAGACCATGATGCCTTGGTCGGTTGTGTGGGGGTTCATCCTCATGATGCAAAAGTGTATGGACCTGACTTGGAGGAGAAACTTGTTGACCTCATGGCGCATCCAAAGATTTTAGGTTGGGGTGAAATTGGACTCGATTTCCACTATAACCATTCTTCTAGATCTCAACAGATAACGGCTTTTAGACAACAGTTGAGAGGAGCCCGTGAGTTAGGGAAGCCTGTCATAATTCATTTGCGGGAAGCTGAAGATCTAACCTGTCAAATACTGGAAGAAGAATTTGCCCAGGGGCCGGGGGGTATCCTGCACTGTTTTTCAGCTAGTCTTGAGACAGCTGAACGTTGCTTAGCTTTGGGTTTTTATATTTCCTTTGGGGGAATGATCACTTTTCGGAGAGCTGACGAGTTACGAGACATTGCTCGGCAGATTCCACTGGAACGTTTGCTGATTGAAACCGATTCTCCTTATCTGGCACCAGTACCGTTCAGGGGTAAACGAAATGAACCTGCCTTTGTGGTTCAGGTAGCCGGAATGTTGGCTGAAATTCGAGGACTGACAATAGAGGAAATCGGTATGTCGACAACGATTAACCTCAAACGACTATTCAAGCGCTAGAGCTCGGTCGATTGTTCTGTAAGTTTCCTGGACGAATTGGTATAGTAGCGCGTTCTGAAATTATGAAAACCGTTTCAAGCATATCCTTAAAACCCCGCGACATCTTCAAACTGGTTGAGGATGATTTGAAGGAAGTGGAGGTTTCTCTAAGAGCAGCGAGTAAGGCTAATTTTTCGCTCATTGACGATGTCAACGAGTACCTACACGACAGTGGAGGTAAGCGTGTTCGGCCGTTGATACTAATTCTTTCGGCCAAAATGTGTGGATTTGAAGGGAAGTCCACACTTGTTTTGGGTTCGGTGGTTGAACTAATTCATGTAGCAACCCTAGTGCATGATGACATCATTGATCATGCTAATGTTCGTCGTGGAAAGCCTTCCGTCAACATGGCCTGGGGGAATCAGATCACGGTTCTCATGGGGGACTGGTTGTACATGACCTCTTTTCGCCAGGCACTTGAGCTCCGCAACTTTCAGATACTGGACATTCTCATTGATATTACCCGAGAGATGGTTGAAGGGGAACTAATGCAATTGGATCAACAAGGACGGATAGATCTTTCCGTCGAAGAGCATTTGGATGTTTGTCGGCGGAAGACGGCTCACTTGTTTGCCGGTTGTGGACGTTTAGGGGCGATACTGGGAGGAGTGGACAACGATCAGGCAGATAAACTCCATGAGTATGGCCATGCACTAGGGATGGTTTTCCAATTGATGGATGACATGCTGGATTATACTTCTACTGAAGATACGTTGGGCAAACCGGTTTTAAAGGATCTTGTTGAACGTAGAACCACCCTGCCTATCATCCACTTGATGCAACGGGCTAACAGCGCAGAAAAGGGATTCATCCGTGATGTTGTCGAGAGCCAGGATTTTAGTCCTCAGAACAAACAACAAATCATTAAACTAGTTCAGGACTATGGGACGTTAGAAGAGTCTCGTGCTTTAGTGAAGGATTATGTTCGGCAGGCTATGAACGCTATCCTAGAGTTTCCTGATTCTGTTTATCGCGATGCTCTGATGAGCCTCGCTGGACTCATGATGGATCGAAACAAATAGGTCCACCACGATTCCTTTGTCCATCAGGCGTTTTATTTGATCAAAATTGTCAGTAGTCAGGTGGAGGCGGTGGAATATCTTCAACACTCCATGGCTGTTTCGATTGATCTTTGCCTTCCTCAGTGGCCTGATTTTCCATCCTGACTTTGACCAAGTTCAAATCTAATGGGGCATAATGACTTTCAAAGTCTTTGATTGGCATGTTCAGGTTGATTTCTTGCATAAAATCAACCCAGATGGGAAGAGCTAGGGTGGCCCCGTAGACTTTTTTACCCAGTGACAGCTTTTGGTCGTAGCCAGTCCATACACCTGCAGTAATCTGAGAAGTAAATCCAACGAACCAGCTGTCGGTTGAGTCATTGGTAGTGCCTGTTTTTCCTCCCAGAGGGCGTTGTAGTACCTTGGCACGACGGGCTGTTCCCCGTTCTACCACGCCACGCAAAAGATAAATCATTTTTTCTGCTGTATCGGCGGAAACGACGTACTCGAATCGGGTTTGGTGATCAAACAATGTTGTTCCGTTATAATCTTCTACACGCTTTATGAAGTAAGGCTCAGCCCTTAGGCCGTTGTTGGGAAAGACGGTAAAGGCTGAGGTAATCTCCTGCAGAGTGAGTTCTCCAGCACCCAATGCCATTGCAAGATATGGGGGGATTTTATGTGGAATACCAAATCGGTGTGCTACTTCAATAACTTTTTCGATACCAATGGTATTAGCTAATCGAACCGTGGGTACATTCCTGGAAAGGGCAAACGCTTCTCGAATTGGTATGAGTCCTCGAAATGCCTCGTCAGAGTTTTCCGGTGCATAAATACGTCCCAGACCGTCTCGATAGCTCACCGGGGCGTCTAGAACATGCTCTTCGGGTGAATAACCGGCCTCCATGAGGCTGACGTAGGTAAACGGTTTGAATAGAGAGCCCGGTTGTCGAAGTGCTTGTGTAGCCCGATTAAATTTGCTTTGTTGAAAGTCAAATCCTCCGACCATAGCCTTGATGGCCCCAGACCGATTGTCTATGGCCATCAGGGCCCCCTGCACCTCTGGGATGCGATCCAAAGTCGCATGAATGATTTTTGTGGATCGTTCAATTTTTCTAATCGAAAAAATTGCAACATTTCCAGATTTGAGAACAGCATCAACGTGTTGTTCATCTGTCCATACTATGTCTTCGGGTTTGATCCAGGCTGTAAAGCTACCTAGTTTTACCTTTGCCTGTTCCGGGGAGGACTCAATTACTAGGCCTGGTACCATTTGTCCTTGGTAGAAAATTTGTTGCCAGTCTGGGTGAAAATAGGCTTCGAGATCTTCAGTCTGGTGGACAATGATGTTTTCCAAGGGCTCTTCACGTTCAACGGTATCCTTGTCGAATTTTTTGAGGCCATCTCGCAATGCCCTACGTCCGGCTACCTGCATCTCATAGTCCAGAGTAGTATAGATCTTAAGGCCTCCTTCCCAAATCTGCTTTGTGGAGTAGTGTTTTTCCAAGTACTGCCGAACCCACTCGGTGAAATAGGTGGCCGGACTCTGGTCATAATTTCTTCCTTCAACTGCCAGAGGTTCTTTCATCGATTCTTGCAACTGAGTGGTGGTAATCTGATCTTCGTTGTGCATGCGGCTCAGGATAAGATCCCTTCTTTTCGTTGCTTGCTTCGGATGGTTAATTGGAGAATATCGAGCTGGAACCTGAATGATTCCTGCCAGTAATGCGCTTTCGGAAAGTGTCAATTCTTCGACGGGCTTATGAAAATAGAAATCTGCAGCTGACGCTACACCGTAGATTCCATGTCCCATATAAATCTGGTTGCAATAAAAGGTGAAAATCTGCTCCTTAGAGTAATTTTTTTCGATCTCTAGGGCAAAAAGCATGTCTTTAATTTTTCTCTCTATGGTTTTTTCTGTGCCCGTGAAGAGAAGTTTACTCAGTTGCATTGTGAGAGTGGAGGCACCCTTTCTTTCTCCGTATAGAATATCGCGAACCACGGTTACCCCAAGTCGCTGAAAGTCAATCCCTGCATGTGTAAAAAAGTCGGCGTCCTCAGCTGTCAAAATAGCATTCATGAGTTCCTTGGGAATTCTCTCGAAGGGGACCAGAGTCCTTTTTTCTAGAGCGTATTGTCCCAATACTCTGCCATCATCTGCGTAGACATAGGATACGATGTTAGGTCGTACTGCTTGAAGTTGTTCTACTTCTGGGAGATCGAGAACATATCCAAAGAGCAAGCCTCCCAGGAGTCCCACTACTGCTACTACAACTGTTAGTAGTCCATAGGTAACCAGGAAAAGGCGTTGTCTGTTTTTTTGAAGGAACTGACTAATCCAATCTCTCATCTGCCTATATTCTACACGAAGCGGATGAATGGATCTTGATGTTCCTGTTCCCTAAGATGTGTTCACAACAGTATTTAGGAAAGGTCTTTGGTTTAATGGAGGTCCATATTTGCTCGGATAGCCGATACTTCTCTTCTCACCGGATTAAAGGATCAGCTGTGATGTTTAAAAATTCTGGACAAAGGGTATTAGCTCTCTAAGTGGGTCCTACTCCTTTTCATGTAGGGTCTTGAGTTTAATGATTTCGTAGTTCTTTTCACCACCCGGAGTCCGAATCGTAACTTCATCCCCTTGTAAATGGCCCATAAGATTCTTTCCGATAGGGGAAACGGTAGAGATTAATCCTTTACTTGCATCCGATTCTTCGCTGCTGACTAACCTATACTCAATTTCTCTATCCGAATCCAGATCAACAAGGGTTACGGTTGAGCCGTAGGAAACTTTATCGGTGGGAATCTTGCTAAGATCGATTAGGAGGAGTTGAGCCAATCGGCCACGAAGGTGCCCTAGGCGTGCGTGGACGAAAGACTGACGCTCTTTGGCAGCATGATAATCAGCATTCTCCTTCAAATCACCCAAAGCCAAAGCTTTAGTGAGGACTTTTGGGAGCTCGTCTTTTAGCTCTCGATCAAGTTTTTTGATTTCTGCTTCAAGCTTTTGTTTTGCTTCTTTCAAAAATTTGCTGCCTCAATAGCCAGATTAAGAAAAGTTCCCGGCAAAGTTCCCAGATAAACGGTTCCTAATACCATGATGAGAATCACAATCCGCAGGGATAGCGGAATATTTATAAGGGATCTCTCGTCCTGTAACTCTCCCATGTACATCAACACGATAACCCTTAAGTAGTAGTAGATGCCAATTGCTGAGGCAATTATGGCTAGAATAATCAGACCGTACATCCCACTTTTGAGGGTGGCAGCAAAAAGAAAGAACTTTCCCATAAATCCTGCTGTGGTAGGGATTCCAGCTAAAGAGATTAAAAAGATAGAAAGGGAAATGCCCAAAAACGGATATCGGTATCCAATACCCGCATAGTCTTCAATCTGGATGTAATGTTCGTTTTGTCCCCCCAATATCTGGACAACCGTGAGAGCTCCAAGCGTCATCAAGGTATAGGCCACTAGGTAGTAGAGAATACCTTGAAGGCTGAGTTCATTGTGTGCTGTAAGCCCCAATAGGAGATATCCGGCATGTGCAATAGAGGAGTACGCTAGCATTCGCTTGATATTGGTTTGCGTTAAGGCAGCAATATTACCAATCCCCATCGTCAGGACAGCTGAAACCCACAACAAGAGTTGCCATTCTTGACTCAGTTCTGGCAAAACCTGGAATAGG
Source organism: Acidobacteriota bacterium (assembly GCA_036338435.1). GTDB lineage: Bacteria > Acidobacteriota > UBA6911 > RPQK01 > JADFOI01 > JAPYTY01. The sequence continues at coordinate 44,646 of JAYZCG010000012.1, read as the reverse complement.
ATGCGTGTTAGGACTATTAGGGCGGATATCTTTACCCCTACCGCTAGATGTGCCATTACAGGAAGAGGAGCTCCTTCATATACGTCAGGAGCCCAGATGTGAAATGGAGCTAGAGCAATCTTAAATCCAAAACCTACTAACATCAAACCCAGTCCCCACAAAAGGATATGGTATTCAAAATTTAAAGTATGGATGGATTCGGCAATAATCAGATACTTAGTCGACCCTGTGGCACCATAAACAAAGGCTATGCCATAGAGCAAAAAGGTAGTAGAAAAGGCGCCTAGTAGAAAGTACTTAATCGCCGACTCGTTGGATTTGTAATTTCTCTTTTTAAAACCAACTAAAATGTAAGTTGAAATGGAGAGGATTTCTAGGCCTAGAAAGGAAATAATCAGGTCGGCGCCTGCTGCCATCAGACACATCCCCACTGTGGCGAAAAGAAGTAGAGGATAGCACTCTCCTACAGCTAAGTTCTCCTGCTTCAAATAGGTCATCGTGATCAGAACAATGACAGCTGTCGAGAGTAGAAATAGAGCCTTGCAAAACTGTGAGAAGGGATCCTGCAAGACCATTCCAAAGAATGCTAGACCGGTTTGGTTCCATTCCAGAATAAGAACCAAGAAGGCCAGACATATGCCTACCAGAGTCGGATATCCTAAACGCACCTGCTGGTTCCTGGAGACAAACGGAATAACAAGCATGATAATAATGCCTGTCAGGGAAAGGATAATTTCTGGTAAAAGATGCGTGTAATTAAGGTTCACGATATTCCAACTGGTGCGTTATTTCGAGACGAGCTACCACTTTGTGGATGGAGGCATCCATTCTGTGAAGGAAGGTGGTGGGGTAAAGCCCCATCCACAGGATAAGGATAACCAGAGGAATCAAAGTGGCAGTCTCGCGGAGATTTAAATCAGTTAACACACGATTTTCTTCATGTTCTGTTATCCCGAAGAATACTCTTTGGTACATCCACAACATACAAATAGCAGAAAGTACAATGCCAAGGGTTGCCCAAATGGCATAGCTGTATTTTGCCAGGAAGGCTCCCTGTAAAATCAGAAATTCTCCCACAAATCCACTAAGCCCAGGTAAGCCGATACTACTCAATACAAATATCATGAAAAATGAGGCATAGCGGGGCATAGTACTTGCTAGGCCTCCAAAATCCTGGATCAGATGACTGTGACGACGATCATAAATCATGCCAACTAGGAGGAAGAGGCCTCCGGTGGATAATCCATGACCAAGCATTTGAAAGGTGGCGCCCTCTATGGACTGCAGATTAAAGGAGAAGATCCCGAGTACAACAAATCCTAGATGACTGACCGAAGAATAGGCAATCAGTTTTTTTATGTCGGGCTGGACCATAGCTACTAAAGACCCATATAGGATCCCCACGATAGCGAGCACACAGATCAGTGGAGCCAACGAAAGGGAAGCGTTTGGAAACATCGGCAGGCAAAATCGGAGTAGACCGTATGCCCCCATTTTTAGGAGGATACTGGCTAGGATTACTGAGCCCCCGGTTGGAGCTTCAACGTGAGCATCAGGAAGCCAGGTGTGCAAAGGAAAGAGCGGAATCTTAATGGCAAAGGCAATAAAAAAAGCCAGAAATAGAAGCAGTTCCGCCACAGGAGAAATTGATATTTCACCGGAGGAAAGTCGATCAGTTATTCTGACCAAGTCAAAGTCCTTGGCATCGTTAAAAAAGTAAAGGGTGATGATAGCCACGAGCATGAGCAGGGATCCAGTCATGGTGTAAATGAAGAACTTCACTGCGGCATAGATACGGCGGGCGCCTCCCCACACGCCGATGAGAAAGTACATGGGAATAAGCGTCACTTCCCAAAATACATAAAAAAGCACTAAATCAAGTGCAATAAAGACTCCTACCATGCCCACTTCCAGCATAAGAATGAAGAACAGATATGATCTGATCTTGGTCCTGACGTTCCAGCTAGCCAGGATAACGAGTGGCATAAGAAAGGTAGTCAGAATGACGAGGAAGAGACTGATCCCATCGATCCCCACGTGATAGTGAATATGAAAAAATCCTACATCAAACCAGGGGACGTTGTAGACGAACTGCATAATGTCCGATTGAGGCTCAAACTGAATGATCAGGGGTAGGGAGTAAAGAAACGTGATGATGGTAAACAATAGGGCAATACCCTTGAGGGTTTGACCTTTCTGATCTGGGAACAGGGATATCACCAAGCTTCCGATTGCTGGAATTAATAAAAGAACTGTTAACTGAAAGTTCATTCTATCCGTACCTGGAAGAGAGTCAGGTAGTAGTACAAAAAGATCAAGATAGTCCCCCCGAGTATCCAGATGGCATAGGTTCTTACGTAGCCACTCTGTATCCGCCTGATGGTATAGCTACAGCGCTGCATGAGGGTTGCTACCCCGTTTATGAACCCATCAATGATGCTTACATCCACTGCTTTCCAGAGTATTTTACTGGATAGCACATGGATAGGTTTGATGAGTACTGAATTATATAATTCATCAATAAGAAACTTATCTTCGAGGATACGGTAGAGCCAAGAGAGGCGTGCAGTAAGCAATTTAGGCAGTTGTTTGTTGTTTATATAAATTTGGTGCGCAACGAGAAATCCGATCATAGCAATTGCAACAGTAATACCCGTGAGGACAAGTTCTTCAGTGTAGCTGTGCCCGATAGTGATTGTCCCCTTTGGGATGTCTTGGAAAGAAGGTGACAGGAATTCTTCCAACCGATTAATTCCCAGGTAACTTGGTAAGCCAATGTAGCCTGTAATGATCGAGAAAAAGGCTAAAATAATTAGAGGGACGGTCATGATTGATGAGGGCTCATGAGGATCCATGTGGGGTTTGCTGGTGACTTGGAATCGTTCTCTTCCATAAAAAACCAGAAACATCAGACGTGACATGTAGAAGGCTGTCAGGCCCACGACTAGAATTTCCACCAGCAAAAAAACTATATTTCCATGAGGACTTTCAAAAGTTTTCCAGAGAATTTGATCTTTGGAAAAAAATCCAGAGAAGAAGGGGGCACCCATGATCGCGAGAGTTGCAATCCACATGGAGTAAAAGGTCGCACGCAAGTATTTTCGGAGTCCTCCCATTCTGAAAATATTCTGTTCGTGATGAAGGGCGAGGATTACACTCCCAGAGCCTAGAAATAGTAGAGCTTTGAAAAAAGCGTGAGTTATAAGATGAAAGATACTGGCACCGAATGCCCCAACGCCGACTGCAATAAACATATAGCCCAGTTGGCTGATTGTGGAATAAGCTAAAACCTTCTTAATATCCCGTTCTGTCAGCGCAATAAGGGCTGCTATCAGGGCGGTGACGGTACCCACTATAGCAATGACAAAAAGTGTTTCTGGAGCGCGGCTATAAAGAGGCGCCGAGCGGGCGATCATGTAGATGCCTGCAGTGACCATAGTGGCGGCGTGGATCAGCGCGCTGACTGGTGTAGGTCCTTCCATGGCATCGGGAAGCCAAATGTGAAGAGGAATTTGGGCACTTTTCCCGATGGCTCCTATAAACAGCAGTAGTGTAATGGTTCCGAGAGAAAATGTAACTACTGATTCAGGTGAGTTTGTGATTGTTGCAAAAATCGGACGGTATGCAAAGGTGCCAAAGTGGCGGAAAATTAGAAAAACTCCTAGAATAAATCCTACATCCCCGACTCTGTTTATCAAAAACGCCTTTTTGGCAGCATTTCCCGCACTGGGTTTTTCAAAGTAGTATCCAATGAGTAAGTAAGAGCAGAGCCCTACACCTTCCCAGCCAACGAACATCAAGAGGTAATTATCGGCGAGAACCAAGATACTCATCATGAAAATAAAAAGGTTGAGATAGGCAAAGTAACGGTAGTAACCATCCTCCCCAGCCATGTATGCTACCGAGTACAGGTGGATGAGAAAACCAATACCCGTGATTATCAGGATCATCACCATGGAGAGTGGATCTAAGAGAAAGGAGCATCCCACGACAAGGTCTCCCGATTCGATCCAAGTGAAAAGATGAGAGGACATCGTGCGCGCTTCACTAGGTTGTTGGCGCAATTCCAGGAAGGTCAGCAGTCCTACCAAAAAACTTAGGCCCGAAGCTAAACAAGAGATCCAGGCAATTAACCACTGAGCAAAAGATCGGCCAAAGATGCCGTTAACGACAGCTCCGATCAGAGGAAACAAAATTAAAACCCAGTAGTGTTCCAGCACGCTCACCACTTCAGGGTGTTGGCTTGATCCACGTCAAGCGTGTCCGCCCGTCGAGACAATATAACAATTAACGCCAGACCTACCGCGGCTTCTGCAGCTGCAACAGTCATGACAAAAAGAGCAAAAACTTGGCCATCCAACTGGTTAAGATGATAAGAGAAAGTCATGAACGTTAAATTCACCGCGTTCAGCATCAATTCAACGCACATGAACATAGTAATCACATTCCGACGAAAAATCATTCCGCAGGTTCCAATTACAAATAAAATTGCGGCAAGAGTTAGATAGTGAGTGGCAGGGATCATGGTTTATTCGGATCGACGAGTTAACACTATTGCTCCGAGGACAGCTGATAGAATGAGAATTGAAGTGATTTCAAAGGCTAGTAGATAGTCGTGGAAGAGTAAGCGGCCAATTGATTGGGCGTCTCCAACAAGATGAAATGATGTCTCTGCGTCTTCTAGTCCATGGAGTGTCACTTGTGTCAGTAGGAAGACGAGAAGAACTGTAAATGGAAGTGCTACGACCACGATTTTTTTAGGGCGGGCTGGAGAGAATTTCTCTGCCTCAGGATCCAGTAACATAATCACGAAGAGGAACAGGACCATGATAGCTCCTGCATAGATAATAACTTGGACGGCGGCAATGAACTGAGCATTAAGTTGAAAAAACAAGCCCGCTATGGCCCCAAAACAGATGACAAGAGCCAGAGCACTATGCATAACACGGTTGACCAAAATGACTGCTAGAGCAGCACATAAGGCCACAGCTGCTAGCCCATAAAAGACAATATATTCCACAGTAATGCTCTGTTTCTAGCAGGTCGATCCCAAGCTATACGGGATTTTGCTTAATACCTCTCAACCCCAGCTAATCATAACAAACTCGGAGGACTATTTGATCGGTTGTTGTGCCAAGTGGACTGATCAGTTTAAAAATACAGAAACATGGAGACAAAGTAGAGGTAAAAATATTAGATTAAATTGATGATGCTTACGTAGAAGTGAGAGGAAAGTATTCTGGATAGTTTCTAAGCTAAGTGAAGTTTCATTTGTGTCGGGGAGTCATGTTGATGCCGATGAAAGGGCCTCCGTATCTTGCCACACTTGTTCTATTGTTCTATTGTTCTATTGTGTAGCGCTAGTGTGTAATGTGAGCAGTGCACCAGATAGTGATTGTTTGTATGGCTGAGAAAATTGAGATAATCCTCAATGGGGAGGCAATGCAAGTTTTGGCGGAGTGGACAGCCAATGATTTAGTTGAGGGTCTGGATTTGCGGGGCAAACGGGTTGCCTTGGAACTCAATGGAGACATCATTAGCCACAATAGGTGGCGAGAGGCAACTCTCTCTTCGGGCGACCGAGTAGAAATTGTTCACTTTGTTGGAGGAGGATAGAACGCGAGATGGCGGACAAGTTTACTATTGCTGGACTGGAATTGAAATCCAGGTTAATTGTTGGAACCGGTAAGTACAGTAGCTTCGATATCATGCACAAGGCCTTGGATGCTAGTGGGTCAGATATGGTGACAGTGGCTGTTCGGAGAGTCAATTTGACTGATAGGAGTGAGGAATCGTTGCTGGATTATATTGATCAGGATCGATTTGCCTTGTTGCCTAATACGGCGGGATGTTACACAGTGGAAGACGCTGTTCGTTGTGCGCGTTTGGGTCGTGAGGCGGGGCTTTCCGAGTTGGTCAAGTTAGAAGTCATTGGTGATGAGAAAACATTGTTCCCCGACAACGAAGCACTACTTGAGGCGACGCGGATACTGGTTAAGGAGGGGTTTGCAGTGTTACCGTACACGAATGATGACCCGATTATGTGCAAGAAACTAGAAGAAGCAGGTGCGGCTGCAGTCATGCCTCTGGGAGCACCTATTGGGTCAGGCCTAGGAATTCAGAATCCCAATAATTTACGAATTATTTTGGAAACAGTGTCTGTTCCGGTCGTGGTTGATGCAGGTGTAGGAACGGCTTCTGACGCAACGATTGCCATGGAATTAGGTGTTGATGGCGTGCTAATGAACACCGGGATTGCAGCAGCAAAAGATCCTGTAGGTATGGCAAAGGCTATGAAACTGGCTGTTGAATCGGGGCGTTTGGCCTATCTGGCTGGAAGAATGCCGAAGAGAGCGTATGCTACTGCGAGTAGTCCACCAGAAGATGTTGTGAAGTAAGCGTGTTTCTCGCAAGAACATGACAGTCGACGAGAACTTTTTAATATGTATGGCGGTGTCTCGTTTGTCTTGTAGAACTCATTTCACGTTTAGTAAAAGCGTCCACGATATGATTGACACCAGAAGGTTGAGTAAATTTGAAAACTGTTAAAGTTAGCCTCGGCGACAGAAGTTATGAGATTCTTATCGAAGCCGGTCTTCTCACTCAGTTGGGAACACTTCTTCAGCAGCAAGGATCCCACAAAAAGATATTTTTGATTTCTAACTCACAGGTATTTCAGCTCTACGGAAAGGATCTTTCCTGTCAACTTTCGGACAGTGGTTATCAAGTGAATGTGAGTCTCATTCCGGACGGTGAGGAATATAAAAATCTAAAAACTGTGGAACCGATCTATACCGATCTGATTTCCCAGCAGGTGGATCGCCATTCCACGGTCATTGCGTTGGGTGGTGGAGTCATTGGAGATATTGCTGGATTTGTTGCTGCTACGTTGCTCAGGGGTATTACCTATATTCAGATTCCTACCACGTTGCTGGCCCAAGTAGATAGCTCAGTGGGCGGTAAGACTGGGGTCAATCATTCATTGGGCAAGAACATGATTGGTGCATTTTATCAGCCCCAATTGGTGTGTATTGACACGGATACCCTTTCGACCCTTTCAGCCAGGGAATTTCAGTCGGGATTGTATGAGGTTGTTAAGTATGGTCTGATTTGTGATTCAGAATTTTTTGAGTTTTTCGAAGCGCATCTGGAAGATATTAAAAACCAAAGTACTCAGGTTCTGGAAGAGGTTATCAGCCGATGTTGTGCAATCAAGGCTCAGATTACTTCCCAGGATGAACGAGAGCACAATATGCGTAGAATTCTCAATTTTGGACATACCTTTGGGCATGCACTGGAATCGTCAACAGAGTATCAGAGATTTACCCATGGGGAAGCAATTGCTTGGGGGATGTTGGCCGAAACCTATCTTTCCCAGCTATATGGTTCCCTCGAAATTTCTACTTGTGAGCGTGTGATGCAAATCATTCGACGTATTGGAAAACTTCCTACTGTAGATTCTGTCTCAATAGAAAGTCTTTTAGAAGCCATGAAGCGAGATAAGAAACACCAGGGTGATCAGATTGTATTTGTTCTTCTTGAGAACATTGGGAAGACTGTCATCACGGGTGATGTTGAAGAAAATTGTCTCATCGAGACATGGGAGCAGATTCACTAGTGGGCTATTGCCTTGTTGGGGACAATCAACATAAGAGTCAGTGTACACAAGCACCTTGAGTGATGTCTGTGGACAAGTGGTCAGGATAGTACCTAAATCCAAGAAAGTGCGGAGATACAAAAAACGTCTGTGCTATGTTGAATAAAAAGTCCCATGAAGTTCGGGGGATGTTTGCGTCCATTGCCCCTCGTTATGACCTGTTGAATAGAGTACTCTCCTTTTCTCAGGACAGGCGATGGCGATGTGCATGTGCCCGGAAGTTGCAGGATCTGCTACCCCAATCATCTTTAGTTCTGGATCTGTGTGCTGGTACTGGAGACTTAGCCATCGAACTATCTCGAACGAGCAGAGTGGTGGCCTGTGATTTTTGTCATCCTATGCTCGTTTTTGGAAAACGAAAAGTAGAAGCTGGTGGTTATGCTGAAGTCATTCGGTTTGTAGAGGGGGACGCCCTACAACTACCCTTTTCTTCCAGATCTTTTGATGGTGTCACTATCGCTTTTGGACTACGAAATCTTTCGGACTACGTCGGAGGATTACGTGAGATGTACCGTGTCCTTCGTGCTGGAGGAATTTTGTCTATCCTGGAGTTTTCTCAACCTCAGATACCCATATTCAAACAGATCTATTCGTTTTATTGTATGAGGATGCTTCCTCGGATTGGACACAGGCTATCGGGCAAGAAGGGCCCCTACTCCTACTTGCCTCTATCGGTTCGAGAATTTCCTGATGCACAGAAATTGACAACTATGATACGGCAGGCCGGCTTTGTTTCTCCAAGACATCATAAAATGACTGCAGGCGTTGTTAACTTGCACTTGGCGCAACGGCCGATTGGTCAATTGGGAGATTAATTGTCGATTGTGCAAAGAAATCGTTTCCTACATTACAAAACGATCGATGTCCTTGGTTCGTTGAGAAGGGCAAGTATGGAAGTACAAGGTCTTGCCCTCTGCTGGCAGGACAGCGTCTCTTGTCATCCAATTTCGAAAGTCCGAACACCCGTGCTTTGGTTTACCTCAATGTGAATGGGGAAAGGGTGTTGGACTTCAAGGTAGAGCTTTTCTGCCCATTCAACAATAGTGATCGCTCCACTAGCGAGGATTTCGTCCAGGCCAATTGAATAGAGATCTAGTAGATTGTCTAAGCGATACAAGTCAAGGTGGTAAATAACAGAGTCGTTGGTTTGGTACTCATTGACCAAAGTATAGGATGGGCTACGCACCAGATCTAGATCGGTCACTCCTAGTCCATCGGCGAGTCCGCGAACCAGAACTGTTTTGCCAGAGCCCAGTTCACCATAAAGGAGTACAACTGTGGGAGGTTGGATGTGTTGGCTAATTTTCTTACCCAACTCGAAAGTTTCCTGTGCATTTTTAGAAGATTGCGTTTTCATCGAGGTATCTGTTGATCTAGTTTTTGATAGGCTGCACCTAAATGGGCCATGACATCACTGGCCGTTAGGGCCTGAAAACCGGTCTTTCTAGCGGCCAGATCACCTGCCAGGGAGTGTAGATATACACTTAGCTGAATGGCTTTGGAAAGCTCGTGTGGAGTACTCATTCCTTGAGCGGTATAGATGCTAATCAGGGAGGCAACCGTACCCGTTAGAACGTCGCCCATTCCGGCTGTGGCCATTCCAGGATTACCTACGGTCATGGTAAATACCTGTCCATCGGGTTGGGCAATAAGTGTACGAAAGCTTTTCAAAACAATCCAGATTCCTTTCTCTGTAGCCATTTGACGAGCAAGTTCCACTCTTTTGGGAAGGATTTCAACGACAGGACGACCCAGGAGACGACCAAATTCTCCTAGATGGGGAGTGAGGATAATAGGTTGGTTATCGTAGTTTTCTAGCTTGTCGACTTTGTTTTCAAAGGCATTCAATCCATCAGCATCTAGAATAATGGGTACTGGTGCCTGATGAACAACCTCGTGCACAAATTGAACTATCTCTGGACATTGGCCCAGTCCTGGGCCTATGGCAACGACATTTTTACCCTCGGCAAACTGCAGTAATGGGTCAACGGCCGGTGCATCAAAAGTGCCTTGCTCGGTCGCGGAAAATCCTTCGGTCATCACTTCTGGATAAAATGAGGCGACGACGTCTTGAATAGTTTCTGGCACACAAACGGTTACCAAGCCCGTGCCAGATCTAAGTGCTGCGCCGGCGCTTAAAATAGCTGCTCCTGACTTTCCACGACTGCCGGCAACAACAACGGTGTGCCCGAAATTGCCCTTGTGCGATGCAGTTTTCCACAATGGAAGAGATGATGCGATCTCTTCTCTGGTGAGGAGGTTTAGGTAATGTTCTTCTTTATCGATCAATTGTTCAGGACTCCCAATGGACTCTACCTGGAGTTTTCCGATGGCCTCCTGGTCTTCATTGAGGATGTGAGCAATCTTGGGAGCGGTAAAAGTGACTGTGGCACTGGCTCTGACGCTTTGAGGGCCTTTAATGAGGGAGTCAGAAAACATACCAGATGGGATGTCGACAGAAAGAACAAAGGCCGAAGTTGAGTTAATAGTCGATACAACTTCTGAATAGAGTCCTTCCAGAGGTTTGGTAATTCCGGTTCCCAGGAGGGCATCTACGATTATTCCATATTGCCCAAATCTGTTGCTGACTTGCCCCCACTTTTTGAGAGTAGTAATTTCCTGGATCGTGGCATGCTTGGCAAGGTAAGTATCTAGGTTGGTGCGTGCATTCCCAGAGGTTTCCTCTATTTTACCGATCAGGTAGACATCGGGTAGAACAGACGTTTCGGCAAGCCAGCGTGCGAGGACGGCGCCATCTCCACCATTATTACCTTTCCCACATACGATGGCGATCAACTTATCCTGGTTCGGTAGCCGATAGGATTCAAGATCACAATTATCAGCGAGGTAACCAAAAAGACTGCCCCCTGCAGTCTCCATTAGTTTCAAAGTCGGTATTCCAAACTCGGCCTCTGTCAGGCTATCGACCTTGTTCATTTGGCGGGCATTTAGAATTTTCATAAGACACTTCAACTGAATGATGCAGATAATGAATATTGATAAAATTCAATTAAAAGTGAAACATTTCAACCAAGTTTGTCGTCAGATAACTAATGGGAGTGATTATATTATACGAAAATGGACGCCAGGGAGAGATTGGGATAGGCTATTAGATCAGAGTCATACAGGAGAAGCTCAGTGATACATACTCGCGCAAAGAGGCAAATTTTATTTCTACTGGTTGTTCTAGTATTGTTTCCACTTCGAGGCTACGCCCGCAAACACTCTAACGTGGATAGTATTGGCAACCGCAATATTAACGGTCGGGTTGCTTGGGTGTTCCCCAATTTCACCTCTCTGGAAAAGGAGATTCAAATGGGGGCTCAATTTGCTCGGGAGTTTGAGCAGACAGCACGTCTTCTTGAGGATCCCCTAGTCGTTCAGTATATAGACAATTTGGGTCAGCAACTGGTGAAATATTCTGATGCACGGGTCCCCTTTATCATTAAGGTGGTGGATTCTGAAGAAGTTAATGCTTTCGCTTTACCGGGAGGATATTTTTACATCAATAAGGGACTTATCCTGGAAACTGACAATGAATCCGAGTTAGCTGGGGTTATGGCACATGAAATTGCACATGTGACGGCTCGTCATGCCACTGAGAGAATGACTAAGTCCCAGTTATTGCAGTTTGCATCAATTCCTGCGGCAATATTTATTCCGGGTGGTTACTGGGTGCAGGAGGGGATCTATCAGGGGTTAGGGCTGGGAATGTCATTGGCAGTGTTAGGCATAACTCGAGGGTCGGAGGACGAAGCTGATCAACTTGGTACCCAGTATCTCTGGAACAGCGGGTATGACCCACAGGCTTTTATTTCCTTTTTCGAAAAACTGCAAGCCAAGGAAAAGGATAAACCGGGTAAGTTTGCTGGGTTTTGGCGGACCCACCCTGCCACGGATGATCGTATTGCAAAGGTACAAGAGGAAATCACTTTTCTTGCCGTTAAGGATGAATATATGATCAGCAGTTCTGAATACGAACGTGTTAAGAATCGCCTTATCCAGATCGATAATAATATTTTGACTTCCGGTGTTGCTGGAGCCGAGGGAGGTTCTAAAAGGCCTACTCTAAAGCGGAGAACTAATAAGCGGAGCAAAGACAAGGAACAACCAACTCTGAAAAAAGATCGCCCCACTCTCAAACGGGGCAGTGAGTCACTTCTATAATTCCTTTCCAACATTGTTTGCAAGATTCTTGATTCTGGAGCACATTGGTATTGCGGTGGAGTAGATTTATTTTCTTATTTTCTATCTCCATTCCATCCTGGTTGTAGTTTGTCTTTAAAATGTGTTCTGCAATGGATTGGGATAGTCGAAACTGTTAGTTGTCAATTTTCATAGGGTATTTAGATGGAGATGAACAAATGACCAAAAAAAATATTCGATGTATTGTTCTGTTCACCTTGATATGTTCCCAACTTCTAGGCCAGGAAGAGCCAACTCTGCCTGAAGATGATTTGGTGCAGGCTAGTTTGCAGGGCTCGGAGTCCTACGTGAACCGAACCAGACGAGAAGGTGAGTTCCTAACGTTGGCTTTGAGAGACGTTATGCGTTTAGCTCTCACAAATAATTTGGAGATCACTATTGAGGAGTTCAATGGAGACCACAACCAGGAACGCAAAACCATCGCCAGGGGGTTCTATGATCCTGTTCTTAGTTTTACCTTGGGATTAGAGTCTTGGAACACGCCTAGCACTAGTGTTCTGACAGCGGGTAGTGGGGTAGAAACGTTCACTCGGGAGGGCTTTATGTGGAGCAACGCTCTCCAACAGAACATAAAAGGTGGTGGGAGGCTCAACTTGGCTTTCAATAATTCCAGGAGTGAGTCCAATAATACCTTTAGCACCATCAATCCCCAATTTGGGTCTGACTTCACTGTTAGTTTTGTTCAGCCACTTTGGCGAGGGTTTAGGCAGACTCCAACAGAGTACGAGCTAAAATTGGTCAATCTGGATTCCGAGATCACGGAAAGCCAGTTTAAGCAACGTGTGTCGGAGATCATCCAACAAGTCCAGAATCAGTACTGGGAGTTAGTCTATGCTCTTGAAGATCATGAGACACGTCGTAGGTCCATGGAATTGGCCATTTCCCAATACGAAAATAACCGGCAAAGAGTCCAAGTCGGGGTGTTAGCTCCCATTGAGATTACTTCAGCTTTGGCCGAGGTATCTATCCGAGAACAGGAGATGATTCAGGCAGAAGTTCAGATCGTCAGCGCCCAAAATTCCCTTAAACAATTATTGTCTCCTGATCCCAACCACAGCATCTGGTATATGGGCCTCATTCCAATTGATTCTCCCGAGCCTCAAGATATCCAGATAGACATGGAGGAAGCTATCCGGACAGCTCTTTCCCAGCGGCCCGAACTTGAGCAGATACGACTAGAACTCGATAAAAATAAAATCGACAGAGAGTACTTAATTCAGGAAGGTAAACCTGTGGTGAATCTGCGTGCTAACTTTGGGTCCACAGGACGATCTGGTGTTGTTTTTAAAACTGTTCGCGTTGATCTCGACGGAGATAGCATCCCGGACATGCAACAGAGTATGCGAGATCCGTCCAATCCTTCTTTCGGAAATCTACTGGGAGCAATGTGGCAAACTGTTGGCCACGACTTTATCAATTGGGGGATTTTTGCTGATATTGAAATTCCTCTTTTTAACAACAGCAGCGAGGGGCAACTGGCTCAAGCTAGGATCAATCAAACTAGGCTGATGAATCAGATGAAGCATCAGCAGCAAATTATCATTGTTGATGTACGCAATGCTTATGAAAGTTTGTCCATTCAAAAGAAACGTCTGGATGCGGCCCGGGTTGCAAGGCAATTGTCCGAGGAGCAACTGGATGGTGAAAACAAGAGGTTTGATGCAGGTTTGTCAACCAACTTTGAAGTGGTGAGGTTCCAAAGAGATCTGGCGCAGACGATAAGCCAAGAGTTGAGGGCTAGAGTGGACTACCAACAGTCTTTAACTGCATTGCGTAAGGCCATGTACACAATCGTAGATGACAGTGACATTGTTCTAGCAAAACAGAGGGCTTCTAGCGATTAGGATATCGATTGCCTCACGGCAACAATTCTGGCAATAGTTAGACGGACCTTAGCCCAGTGGTGGTCTCCTTTCGGTCGTCGTTGTTATAATCCCCATCTATGTTTTCACTGTATGGACTTGTCATCTTAGTGGGGCTAGTTGTTGGAAGTTTCCTTAATGTCTGTATCTATCGCATACCAAGGGGCCAATCAGTAGTTTATCCTCGTTCGTCCTGTCCAAACTGCAATAGTCCCATTAGGATCTTGGAGAACATACCTATTCTCAGCTATCTGGTATTAAGGGGTAAATGCCGTCAGTGTGGCACCAAAATTTCCTGGATATATCCTCTGGTGGAGGGCCTTACAGCCATTCTCTTCTGCCTTCTATTCATAAAATATGCATTGCTTTTTCCCTTCTTTCTCAATGCCATCTTTTTCAGTATCCTTGTGATTTTAATTTTCATTGATCTTTCTGAGCGACTTTTGCCAGATATTTGCACTCTGGGCGGTGTTGCCTTTGGGTTCGTGATGGCTCCCTTGCAGTCAGGTGAGTTTTTTTCAGATGTGAGTCTGATTAATTTGCAAGGTGTATTGATGCGATACTGCTATTCTTTGTTAGGGATCCTGATGGGTGCTGGGATTCTTTGGCTGGTAGGAGAAATCTATCTAAGGGTGAAAAAAGTTCAGGGAATAGGATTTGGAGACATTAAGATGATGGCCATGGTGGGTGCTTTTCTTGGGTGGCAACATACTTGGTTAACCATTGTGTTAGGGTCATTGTTTGGGGCGCTGATTGGATCGTTTTATATTTACTTCCAAGAGAAGGGGATCAAATATGAACTCCCTTTTGGAAGTTTTTTGGCTGTAGCCGCCATCATAAGTACTTTGTGTGGGACGCAGATTATTAGCGCTTATCTCGGGCAATTCTAGAGTAGTGGGCTAGGAATTATGAAGGTTAAGTACCTAGACTATCGAGAACTATCTGGACAGAATCCTCTTTTTTCACGTTATTTATACGATTATGACAGTGTGGATTGTCTGTATCATGATCCCGTTCATTTAAATCTTGATATTCTGAAGCAGAGAGCCGATTTAGTGATCAGCAGTCCCCCTCCGTTTCCTAGGGATCAACTTGTTGAAATGACAACAACATTCAATCAGAAGGTGGGAGCGGGGGAAGAGACCTTCCGTAATTTGAAAAAGCTACGGTCAAGTCGGGCCATAGCAGTCGTCACGGGACAGCAGACTGGATTTTTGGGTGGGCCTGCTTTAACTATATACAAAGCCCTTACTGCCGTTCGCTTGGCCCAGATTCTCAATGAAGAAGACTATTGTGCAGTTCCCATTTTTTGGGTAGCTTCTGATGACTCTGATTTTCAGGAGGTCGATTCTACATCGTTTTTTGACAACAACGGGGAACTGTTTCCTGTGAAGTATGGTGACCCTGAGAGGGATCGCGCACAAATGGTCGGAACAATTTCTCTAAAACATGTTGAGAAGTGCATGAGCGATCTTCAGGCTTGTGGACCCAAGGGAGAATTTAAAGAGGAGGTGCTTGCTATCCTTCGCGAAACCTACCACCCTACCAAGAACTTTGGTGAAGCGCTGGGTTCGTGGTTGAGTCGTCGTTTTGAACCGTATGGCTTGGTGCTTTTTGACCCTCTCATGCCTGGATACAAATGTGGACTAAAGTCTTCGTTTAACGTTGCCATCAATCAACGTCGTGAGATCGTGCCAACCTTAATGAAAAGGGCAGAACTTCTCAGGGAAAAAGGATTGAGCCCACAGGTCAAGGTCTTGGAGTCAGAGAGTTTAATTTTCTGGACGGAAGGTAAGAAACGATACAAATTGAGATTTGAAGGGAAAGGTGTATATGAGAAAAAAACCGTACCGTCGGTTGAGTTGAGTGGGGAAGAGCTCTGTAATGCATTGGACGACGAACATTTGTCACCTAACGTGCTTTTGCGACCCATTGTGCAAGACCACCTATTTCCTACCGTGGCGTACGTCGGTGGTCCTTCAGAGGTAGCATACTTTGCCCAGGTCGGGGCCATCAGTCAGTTTTGGAATCAGGAGATGGCGATATTCCCTCGTGTTGGAATAACCATCGTGGATCGTAAGTCCCAACGTCTGCTCAAAAAATACGGCGTTCATGCCTCTGATTTTTTGCAACTCACTCCTGAAGAGATTGCACATAAGGCTGTCCAAGGTGGGGATTTGGGCAAGATTATGGGCAAACTCAGCAGTCTCCAAAAAGACGTCATAACTCAACTGGAATCTCTTCGAACTGATCTCCAGCAGGCAGACCCCACGGTTGCAGAAATGCTAGTGGGGAGTCAAAAAAAGATCATTTATCAAATTGAAAAGATGGAGAAGCGATGTGTCGCGAATCACCGGACGCGTACTGATCATTTCGGGCAGCACATGGACTATCTGCACTCCCACCTTTATCCCGAAGGCAAGTATCAAGAACGCATTGTGAATTTCAATCAGTTTATGAGTGAAGAGGGGGCCTCCCTTATTAAGACACTTATGGAGACTATTTCTCCGTTTCATCTAGGTCACCATCTGATTTACCTATAAGACAATCACTCTGTGGAAATATAAGCATGACATTGTCTTCAAAGAACAAGGCAAGAAGCGAAACTTGAAGGTAGACTATTTACCGTAGAAGGGTGGGGTGTATGGTATCTATGCACAACATGTACTAAAACAGCTATGTTTTATAGGCAGTATCGGGTTTATTCCAATTTCCTTCTGGCATTCGATGTCTTATCCGGATTGATAGGGCTACAGTGCGCCTATTATATTCGTTACTATCTGGTCAAATTAGCCCCTTCAAACATAAGTCACTATTTCAACCCAGAGCTCCTAGCATTTCGTGAATATTTTTTTTACTATCTGGTTTTTATTCCTTTCTGGATCATTCTCTTAGGATTGACACAGCGGTATTCTGAAGTCATGCGTTTCTCGTTGAGACGGCAGGCACTTCGTGTTGTGCAGTTTGCAGCAGTAACAGGCGTTCTGATTGCCTCTTTAACCTATAGCTTTAAACTTGTTATTAGCCGGCCTGTGTTGTTTGTTTTTTTGGGTGTTACTGTGGCTATGATGGTCCTCATGCGGGTAATTCTACACTGGGTTTTGCGTAGCAGGAATGTCAGTGAACACAACCAAATCAAGATTTTGATTGCTGGTACTGACAGGCAAGCTAAAGCTGTCGGAGACTTGCTAGAAAGTTATCAAATGTGGGGATATGAGGTCGTTGGTTATTTGACTACTCAGGAGGATGGAAATAGTGTCTCAGGATTGCCAATCCTGGGTTCGCTCGAAGAATTGCCGGAGTTGCTACAGACTCAGATCATCGCTGATGAAATTATTTTCGTAGGGGTTCATTGTAGTAATTTGCAAGGATTCGAAACTGTGGTCAGGCTGTGTGAAGAATTGGGCATCCGAACTCGTGTAGCCGCTGAATTTTTCCCCATTTCAATTTCTAGAGTTTCCCTGGAATTCCTTGACAATCTGCCACTCATCACTCTTTCAACTGTGCCGGAACACAATGTTGCCATTATTGCCAAACGGGTTGTCGATTTTCTAGTGGCTGCTGTTATGGCAATAGGCCTTCTCCCATTGATGTTGTTTACAGCGATCCTGGTCAAATTTACTTCTCCGGGTCCAGTCTTGTATAGACAGATGAGGTGTGGTCTCTATGGACGGCAATTTCAGCTTATCAAGTTCCGCACCATGGTACATGGTGCGGAAGATAAATTGTGGGAAATCAAGCATTTAAATGAGATGGAGGGACCTGTCTTTAAAATGAGAAACGATCCGCGTGTGACACCAGTCGGTCGATTTCTACGAAAGTTTAGTATTGATGAATTGCCGCAGGTTTGGAATGTTATCAAGGGGGAAATGAGTATTGTTGGTCCTCGTGCACCACTCCCAGAGGAAGTCGAAAATTATACAACGAAGCAGAGGAGACGTCTCAGTGTGAAGCCTGGTATCACGTGTCTTTGGCAGATATCGGGTAGAAGTGATATTGACTTCAACAAATGGATGGAACTGGATCTTAAGTATATTGACAACTGGTCTTTTTGGTTGGACATTCACATCATTTTGAGGACTATCCCAGCTGTTTTTACGGGCCGCGGAGCTCGCTGAAAAAGCTAGTCATCTGATTTCTGTTACCCAGCAACATTCGTTATGTTATCCGTTTTCCTAATAGCAATGGACAGTCTCTAAGAACTGTCGGGTGCTTGTCCTGTAGCTGGCGGGTTCATGAGTTGATCTTTGTATTGCAATTGGTAGAGTTTGTAGTAAATACCTTGTTTTTTCAGAAGCTCGAAGTGAGATCCCTCTTCTTGGATTTCTCCTTTGTGCAGGACAATGATGCGGTCGCAATCCTGTATTGTGGAGAGGCGATGGGCAATGATTAATGAGCTACGATTTTCCATCAATTGATGAAGTGCATCCTGAATTAAATACTCTGTTTCAGTGTCAACGGAGGAGGTGGCTTCATCCAGGATCAGTATCTTGGGATTGTGAGCAAGGGCTCGGGCAAAGGCGAGAAGTTGCCTTTGCCCTACGGAAAAACCAGCTCCTCTTTCAGCCACAAGAGAGTTGTAGCCTTCAGGAGAAGCTTCAATGTATGGGTGGATGTTGACCTGCCGAGCGGCTTTCTCTACCTGATCCTCCTGGTTAGATTTTCCCCAAAGGCTAATGTTCTCACGAACGGTTCCTCTAAAGAGAAAAACATCCTGAAGGACAACCGCAATGGACTGGTGAAGTAGTTCTAGATCTAGATTTTGTATTGGGACATTATCGATGCGTATTTCTCCTGTCTGAATGTCGTAGAATCGGCAAAGCAGATTAATTAAGGTGGACTTACCGGATCCAGTTGAGCCTACGATCGCTACTTTTTCTCCTGGTTCTATCGTCAGAGAAATATTTTTGAGAATTGGTGTGTCAGGATGGTATCCAAACCAAACACGATTAAATTCGATTTTTCCCTGTATTGTCCCAGGGTTCTGCGGTTTCACCGGTGGGACAATTTTGGGTTCAGTATCAAGGAGCTTAAAAATACGTTCTGAACTAGCCATAGCATTTTGTAAGATATTGATCTTTTCGCTAAGATCACTGATGGGTTTATAAAATTGTTCGGAATACTGTATGAATGCTACCAGTGCTCCCAGAGTCAACATCCCAGCTAAGACCTGGTTCCCGCCGTACCAAATAATTAGGGCAATGGCGATCACTCCAATTAAGTTGACCACCGGATAAAACACTCCGTGGTACAGGATAGATTGGAGGTTGGCTAGGCGATATTCTTGATTGTGTGCGTCAAACTGTTGATGTTTTCTCCTACTTTGAACAAATAGTTGAACCACGGACATCCCAGTTATGTTCTCTTGCAAAAAGGCATTGATTCTGGCCACACTTTGTCGGACTTTTCGATAGGATCCTCTGATCTTCATTTTGAATATCACAGTGGCAATGAACAAAAGAGGGATTACAGAGAAGCAGACCAAGGCTAGTTTCCAATTCAGCCAAAGCATTACCAAAACAATGCCGCCCAATGAAAAAACATCTCCAAAAATGCTGACAACACCTGCGGTGAATAGTTCATTCAGGACATCCACGTCTGTGGTCATGCGCGTAATCAGACGGCCTACTGGATTTTGGTCGAAATACTGCATATGAAGTCTTTGGACATGAGCAAAGATCTCCATACGAAGATCATACATAATCTTTTGTCCAGTCCAATGCATCAAGTAAGTGTGCAGAAATGAAAAGACGAACTGCATGATCAGGACCAGCAGGTACAACAGAGCAATTGAAGTGAGGCCCATGGGGTCACCGGTGCTGATATACCTATCGATTGCTACCAAAGTTAGATAAGGGCCAGCTAGTCGAAGGCCCGATACAATCACTAGAAGAACGATAGAGATTGCGACTACACGCCGATACGGAGAAAGATACTTTAATAATCTTCGGATGAGTCGGGCATCGTAAGCCTTGCCCAGGATTTCCTCTGTGTGATATTCGTTCATTCTACTTCCAACGCGTCCTTGAGTAGCTGTTTCTCGTAGAGATCTGCATAATGTCCTCTTGCGCTGAGAAGCTCTTTATGTGTCCCTCTTTCTACGATTGAACCGTCGTCAAGTACGAGGATTTGATCTGCAATTTTGACCGTTGAGATTCTGTGAGAAATTAAAATGACCGTGCGTTTGTTCAATTCTCCCGTCAAATTTTCAAGGATGCTCTCTTCCGTATATGTGTCAACGCTGGAGAGAGCATCATCTAGTATCAAGATTTGTGGATCGACCAAAAGTGCACGGCTAATTGCAATCCGCTGTCTTTGTCCTCCCGATAAGGTGATGCCGCGCTCTCCCACAAAGGTCTTGAATTTTTTCGGGAAATCTTGAATATCAGGCCAGATATTACTTGTTCTAGAGATTGATTCGATTGATTCAAAGTTCGTATTCGGACAGCCAAAAGCGATATTCTCCTCTACCGTCTCAGAAAAAAGGAAGGTTTCTTGGGGAACGTAACCTATATTTTTCCTCAAGGTTTCCAGGGGAATATCGTTGATATCAAGACCATCAATAAAGATCGTTTCTCGTGGCACTAAATAGAGACGCGAAATTAGATTGACGAAGGTCGACTTACCACTTCCAGTTTTTCCCACAATGGCTAGGATATGACCGGCACGTATGTTCACATTAATATCCTTGAGGGCAGGAGTTCCGTTGTAGGAGAAAGTTAGATTCTTAATTTGAATGTGTCCCTCAAGAGTGGAGATATGATGAGGTTGTTCATCTCTGATGTCGGATTGGGACTGGAAGATTGTGTTAATCCGTCCCATTGAGGCAGAACCACGTTCAAAAATATTGAGAACCCATCCTAGGGCAATGGTAGGCCAGGTCAGCATTGCCAGATAAGCCATGAAAGCAACAAAGTCTCCAACTGAGATGGAGCCCTCGATAACTTGACGTCCACCGTACCAGAGCAGGGACGCTGCAGAGAGCCCCAGCAGGAAAGTCAGTAGAGGGTTGAATATGCCCCAAACTTTTACCAACGAAAGACTTCGATTCATGTAATCATCATTGGTTTTCCGGAAGCGTTCAATAAAGGCCTTTTCCTGACTATACGCTTTGACCACACGAATTCCAGAAACATTCTCCTGGGCCAAGTTGGTTAGTGCTGAAAATTGTTCTTGTATCTTTTCAAATCTTTTGTGTATTTGTTTACCGAAATATTTGGCTGAGAAACTAACTGCTAGTAGTGGGAGTAGAGTTAAGAAAGCCAGTGGGAGATTGATTGTGATCAAGATACCGATGGTCAACGCGGCTTTGAAGAGCGTGTTGATGGAGTACATAATGCCAGGGCCAAGAACCATACGGACGGCATTTAGATCGTTTGTTGCTCGAGACATAATGTCGCCAGTAGGATGACGATGGTAATAACTTGGTGAGAGCGTTTGTAAGTGTGCAAATAAGTCGTTACGAAGATCGTATTCGATATCGCGGGAGGCACCAATTAGGATTCGTCTCATTAAGAATCGGAACATTCCTTCCACTAGACTTACTCCGATTATTAGGGCGCTGTAAAAGAGGAGAATGTCTCTGGTTAATTCTTGAAAAAGATGGTCGATGGCATTGCGCAGTATCCAGGGAGAGATAACCGCAGCTACGTTGGTTATGAATACCATCATAGCGCCGATGATCATTGTTTTGCGGTATTTTTGGAGGTAGGGGAGCAGGCTTAACAGGTGGTGCCCAGAGTAGTTTGCCCAAAGAGTACTGTTCTTGGAGTGCGTACTACTCAACATCAAACCCTTTGGCGTGAGGAATTTCAATCCCTTTGCTGGACTGGAAGATGACTTGGTAGCCGTACCGAAATGGAGAGCTCTTGGTATACCGAAAGACAAAAGAACCGGGAGCTTCAGCGGGTAATGGATCGGGTTCAACGATCACGGGGAATTGTTCTAAAAGTTCTTGTTCAGATTTCCATATCTGGACGATGGCCTGCACCCCTTCAATGGGTGTCTGACTTTGATTCCAGACCTCACCCTGGAGTGAGAATCCGTCATGAAAGCGTTCATAGTTAAGAAACGTCAATCTTAGCGGAGTACTTTCATCAACGGCTAAGTTAGAGAAATTAACCCATGGAGAAAATGGAGTGAAGCCAACTATCAAGAAGCATACTGTGGCGAGGAGAAAAGAAAACCCTATGGCTCGCATTACCATCGGCAATTGATTGAATAGGTGAAGAGGTCGATGAGGTTGATTCTCAGCCTCTGTATCCGTCATCTCACGTTCATAGACTTCATCGAATTCCCGTTTCTTGTAACGTTCCAATGTATCTCGTCGGGCTTTTAGCCGGAAGATGATGAAAGCAAGACAGGTAACAAAGCTTGCTATGAATGCCCACAGGGATAGTTTCAGTGATTGATCCAGAACTTGAAGAATTTGATCGTTCATCAAATGCGAATTATCTTTCCATACAACGAATCGGTGCAACCCGTGTCAGGTTTTAATGTTTGACGTAATCAGGGAATGCGTTCAGGTCCGATAACTTTGGGTATTCGTTCCACTGGGTTGGGAACATAGACCGGTTCTCTATCTTGGTAGGATTTTTTAGTTTCTGGCAGGCTAAATGCCCCTCCAAATAAGAGTTTTCCAAACTTCATTAGCAACTCTGTCTCCAGCTTGCCTGTGGGCTCGATTGTTATCCAATCCTCTACGCCTAGGAACGTGCGCTTGAGAGCAGAAATGTTGGTGTATACAGTGAGAACTGTTTCCCGTTCTGTAATTAACTCCACTACAACTTCGTACTGATACTGCACTCGGAGCCATTCTCCATCTACCAGCTTTGGAGTTGTTCCGATCTTTCCGATGTGACGTTCTGTTAGGGGCCCTGAACTGTATTCTCGAAAGTCACTCAGTATCGACCCTTGGCTGCGGTTTTGGCGAAGAATTGCAAAATTGTTTTCTGTGAGTGTCAGAAGCATTCCATCCCAGGCAGCATCGAAGGGGATATCCATTCTCAGAGGAGAAGGGGTGAGTTGCTTCTGACTCTGCAAGACTCCTGTTGTGGATAGAGCGATGGAAATGGGAATAATCAATGAAAGGTGTCGGTAAAGGATCACGGGGCTAGTCTATCATTATCGACTAATTGTTTAGGCAATTAAGGACTAACGTTGATACTTTTCGACCGCACGGCTGTGATCCTGGTAGTTGTCTGAAAAAAAGTGAGCGCCATCGTTGGTGGCAACAAAATAGAGATAATCGACATCAGCAGGGTAAAGTACGGCTTCGATGGATCGAAGTCCTGGATTAGAAATTGGTCCAGGTGGTAGTCCGGGGTATATATAGGTATTGTAAGGTGAATCTAGATTGAGGTCGCTTTGATGGATAATGCCGTCAAACTCTTTGATCAGTGCAACTGCATAGATAACCGTTGGGTCAGAAGCAAGTCTCAGATTTTGTTTCAAGCGGTTCTGGAACACTGCAGAAATCAGTGAACGTTCTCTGTCTAAGCCTGTTTCCTTCTCAATCAATGAGGCTAGTATGACAACCTCACGAATTGAAAGATTTAGTTCTTCAGATCGGATAGAATGCGCTGTAGTCCAGTGTTGACGAAAGTAATCGACCATTGATTGGACTATTTTTTGTTCGTCTGCTTCACGGTTGAAGAAATATGTTTCAGGAAAGAGATAGCCTTCCAAGTTTTGCTTGGCCAGTGGATCCCAGTCATTGATCAGATCAGTTTTTTTCATGGCCTGAAGAAATTTGTCTTCATCTCCAAACCCTTTTGCTTCAAGACGTTTGGCGATTTCCTTTTGAGTCAATCCTTCGGGAATTGTGATTCGGCGATGATGGACTTTTCCAGAGCGTATTTTTTTGAATACTGCAGACAAATTTTGTGGTCCCTCGAATTGATATTCACCAGCTTTCAGTGAAGAAGGGTCAAAAGCCAGTTGGATATACCAACGGAAGACATGAGAGGAATGGATGATACCTTGAGAGTTGAGAGTGTCGGCGATTTTTTGAAGCGTCCAGCCTCGTTCAATAAGGACGATGCGTGAAGGTCCAGGATAGCCTTTGTAGGAAAGAGTGACCTGGCTAACAAACCATAGAAGGAGGACCGCTATGGGCAAAGCTATTAGACCTAATGCCATTGCAAAAGTCTGCAGAGATTTGATCCGTTTCTTTACTGAGATTCTTCTAGGTACCACTGTAGGATTACCGCCGCTGCGTATTCGTCACGCTTGTTGTGTCGCTCATCTAAACTTAAGCCCACCTCTGCCATTAATTCTTCAGCACATTTGGTAGACAGGCGTTCTTCCGCCCACTCAATAGGCACTTTAACCACTGTTTTTAAATCCTCGACGAGGGGTCTAATGACCTCAAGCGTGGCGCTATGTTCACCTCCTAGGTGTTTGGGCATGCCGACGATGAGCTTGTCTACTTGGTGGGTATTCATAAGCTGGGAAATTGTCTGAACATCAGCTTTCCTTGTTGTTCGGAACAAGGTCGTCAGGGGCCGTGCGATTATTTTCGAGGGATCGGTTATGGCAATGCCAATTTTTTTCGATCCGACATCTAAGGACATCCATCTAGTCATACAAAAAGCTTAAAATGGCCGTTTGACGTATCTTTTGTATTGTTGCCGGAAATACCCTACGTTATAATCATAGCTCGGATACGTCTCAATGTTCAGGTAAATTAATGCTTAGTAGAACAAAGATCAGTGTCATTTTACTCTCTTCGCTTTTTGTTGCCTACGCTTTAGTGGGGGGACTGTTGGATCGGGTGTCGGCCAGAGATGATACATACAAGGCTTTGAGGGTGTTTACTGATGTTCTCGACAAAGTCAAGCAGAACTATGTGGAGCAACCTGATTTGAAACGTGCGATGTGGGGAGGGCTGCACGGAATGATGGAGGCGTTGGATCCATATTCGAGTTTCGTGGATGGTGAGATTTATAAGGCGATGGAAAAAGACAAAGCTGGCAAAACAGCAAATCCCGGCATTATTCTTTCCCACCGCTATGGTTATGCATATATCGTCTCTACATTGCCTGGTAGTCCAGCCTATCAAAGGGGTTTGAGGACTGGAGATTTGTTGGAGACCATTGATGGTCAGCGAACTACCGAAATAAGTCTTTGGGAAGCCAGGAAATTATTAATCGGAGACGAGGGAAGTTCGGTTAATCTTCGCGTGATCCGAGCTCGTAGGTCAGTGCCGGCTCCGATGGAACTGATGAGAGAGGAACTGACTTTACCCGAGGTTTCAGCCCGGATTATTGAAGATGGAATCGGCGTGTTAACCATTCCACACCTGCAGAAAGGTGTTGCCGAAACAGTTTCTGCCAAGTTGAAGATGTTGAGATCTTCCGGTATTGGTGGATTGGTAGTGGATTTAAGAGGGGCGGCAAGCGGAACTTTAGAGGAAGCAGTCCAGATCAGTGATCTGTTTTTACCCCTGAATGTCGTCATTGTGTCAGTGGGTGGGCGTGATGGTGAGAGAACCGAATTTATCTCTACGACAGAGCCCCTACTTGCGGGCGTTCGGATAGCACTTTTGATTGATGGTGGAACTAGTGGACCTGCCGAAGTTGTTGCGGCATCTGTGAAAGATCACGGCATTGGTGATACTGTAGGTGAGAGAACTGATGGACAAGGGTCTGTACAGACATTATTCTATCTAGAGGATGGTTCAGTGTTCGAAGTGTTAACGGAGCTTTTTTACCGCTCCTCAGGCAAACCGGTTCAGGATAGGAAACAGAGAGATTCGGGAATTTCTCCAGAAATCCAATCTCCTAGTCCCGAGTTGGTCACGAACTTCTATTTTGATAACGCTAACGATGATTTTGAAACGACTTTCGGTGATGATTTTTATAAGAAGTTAAACAAAGCAATCAGGGATGCACAATTTGAAGATGGTCTTAAGCAAGTGCGTGGACAGTTGCTAATGAAGGCCGCATGAGTTCCTACTAAACACATCTAACAACTTAAGGAGGAGAGATGAACAAAGCTCAATTGGTTGATGCAATGGCAAATACGGCGGGTATTACAAAGGCCCAGGCTCAGCAAGCTCTGGATGCTTTTGTGAGCAGTGTTACGAGTTCTTTGCAGGGTAACGACAAAGTCACGATCGTCGGGTTTGGTACTTTTTCGGCCTCTCACCGAGGAGCGCGCATGGGCAGGAATCCTCAAACCGGTCAGCCGATTCATATTCCAGCAAGAACAGTGCCGAAGTTTTCGGCTGGTAAGGCGCTCAAAGACGCCCTTTAAAGTCGGTTGATTCCAACTCACATTCTCTAGCCTCCTGGCCGTATGTTCATTGAGATGCTAGGGCATCGTGCGTGGTTGAGATCTTTATCCGTTCTAGCTTAGGCGGGGTTCGCTGTAAACAGGTGGACTTCGCCCGAGCGATATTTGGATGGTCTTAGCCGTGATGTGGAAAGTTAAATTTAGAGTACATGCAAGAGAGAATGGATGACTGCCTGTGTGTGCAGTTTGACGTGTTCTGTTGTGCAGCTGTATTGTCTGCCTATTTCCATTTGTCGACCACTGATAGTTAGGTTCGTAGGTGCGTAGCTCAGGGGAAGAGCACTTCCTTGACACGGAAGGGGCCAGCGGTTCAAATCCGCTCGCACCTACCATTTTTTTGTTTTGAGCAGGAAATAGAAAAGAATAGATGATATCGCTGCAGACGATTGATAAGGACGGCAAGATTGCCGTGGTGGAGGATTCTCAGGAAACATTAGAAATCCTTCGTCACTCCACTTCTCATTTAATGGCTCTGGCCGTAATGGACTTATTTCCGGACGTGCATCTGGGGATAGGTCCTGCCACGAGCGAGGGCTTTTACTACGATTTTCAGACCCCCCACCGTTTGACTGAAGATGATTTGGTAAAAATTGAGGAGAAGATGGTGGAGTTAAAGGGGCAGGATTTATCTTTCGAACCGTCGATTGTAGACAGAGAAGAGGCTGTGAGTTTTTTTCATGGTCAAGGAGAATGCTTAAAGACGGAGTTGATTGAAGAACGTACAGGGCAGGTTCTGTCATGTTATAAATTGGGGAATCTCGTCGATTTTTGTACCGGCCCCCATGTGTTATCCACATCACATCTCGGTGTATTTAAACTCCTATCTGTAGCTGGGTCTTACTGGAAAGGAGATGAACATCGAGAGCAATTGCAACGGGTCTATGGTACTGCTTTTTTTGAAGAAGCAGAACTCGCCAGCCACCTGGACAGACTTGAAGAAGCACTCAAGCGCGATCATCGTAAGCTTGGAAAAGAGCTTGACCTGTACAGGATTCAGGATCAGGTGGCTCCTGGGTTAATTTTTTGGCACCCTAAAGGTGCAACTGTTAGACAACTGATAGAAGATTTTTTACGACAAGAGTTACAGAGCAAAGGATATCAATTCGTCTACACACCTCATATTGCTAAGAGTGATTTGTGGAAGATTTCTGGGCATTATGAGTATTTTCTGGAGAATATGTATACGCTACCCCTAGGGGAGGAAGAATATGTTCTGAAGCCCATGAATTGTCCAGGGCACATTCTGATCTACAAATCGAACAAGCGGAGTTATCGTGAACTGCCAGTCAGGCTTGCCGAGTTTGGAACGGTGTACCGTAATGAAAAATCAGGGACTCTTCATGGGATGCTCAGAGTACGTGGGTTTACTCAAGACGATGCCCATATCTTTTGTCGTCCCGATCAGGTGTTGGATGAAGTTGTACAGACTCTCGATTTGGCTCAACATATTCTGGAGAGTTTTGGATTTGATTCCTACAAGGTAACACTTTCAGTTTGGGATCCGAACAAGCCAGGGGATTACGCAGGCCAGACGGAGAATTGGGAAAGTGCCGAAGCGGTTCTGATTGAGGCATTGAAACAAAAGAAATGGGCCTATGAAAAGTGTGAAGGAGAAGCGGCGTTTTATGGTCCTAAAATTGATGTCGAATTAATTGACGCTTTGGGTCGTTCTTGGCAGCTGAGTACCTTCCAGTTCGATTTCAGTTTGCCTGAACGTTTTAACGTTACATATGTGGGAAAAGACTCCAAGGACTATCCTGTCATTATGATTCATCGTGCTCTATTGGGTTCCCTAGAGCGGTTTGTAGGTGTTCTGATAGAACACTATGGGGGTGCCTTCCCACTTTGGTTAGCACCGATTCAGGTTATGATCATTCCGGTTAGCGAGAAAGTTCATTCCTATGTGGATCAAGTGATTGCACAACTTAAAGAGCGGCATGCAGGGCTCAGGGTCGAGGCTGATGTGAGAAATGAAAAGTTAGGTTACAAGATTCGTGCAGCCCAAATGCAAAAGCTTCCGTACATGCTTGTAGTTGGTGAGCGAGAGGCCGAAGATGGTACAGTAGCTGTTCGAAGTCGTGCGGAAGGTGAACAGGGATCCATGGGTATTGAAGAGTTTGCCGATATGGTGCATGATTTGATCAATAAAAAGGATACAATCTTGCAAGATGATTTGAGACAATAGCTCAAGCGTGCAGGATGGGCCGATGTGGCTCGATGAGTTAGGGTATTAAATTAGAGGAGGAAAGGCATCAGTAGAACTCGGGTAAATCATCAGATAAGAGCTCGTGAAGTCCGAGTGATTGATGAGGATGGGAGTCAATTAGGTGTTATGAAAACCGGGGAAGCCCTCGGTCTTGCAGAAGAAAGGGTGCTGGACTTGGTTGAAGTCGCACCAACGGCACAGCCTCCAGTGTGTCGTATCATGGATATTGGAAAGTACCGTTATGAACAGCGTAAGCGAGCCCAAGAAGCAAAAAAGAATCAAAAAATAATTCAGGTTAAAGAAGTTAAGTTTCGACCCAAAATTGACGAGCATGATTTTCAGTTCAAGAAAAAGCATATAGTCAGGTTTATGAAAGACGAGAATAAAGTGAAAGCCACGGTTATGTTTCGGGGGCGGGAAGTTACTCATGCAGAGATTGGAGAGCAGATTTTACGGCGTTTGATGGAAGAATTAGAAGGTATTGCAGATGTAGAAAGAGCTCCTAAGTTAGAGGGACACATGATGACAATGATTCTCAACCCCAAAAAACAGGCTTAGAGATGAAACAGCGCACAAAAAGAGCAGCGGCTAAACGGTTTAAATTGACCGGATCTGGAAAGATAAAGAGGCAGCACAGTCATCATAGTCACATCTTGACGAAGAAGTCCTCAAAGCGGAAACGTGGTTTGAAGAAGTCGGCAGGAGTAAGTGGTGCCGATGAAAAGCGTGTCAAAATGATGTTGAAATTACAATAGGTTTATAGTTATGGCTCGAGTAAAACGTGGGACCAAACGACTCCAGCGCCGAAAGAAAATACTCAAAGAGGCAAAGGGGTATTGGGGAACAAAAAGTAAGTTAAGACGATCCGCCAAGGAGCAACTCTTGAAATCGGGTTCGTATGCTTATAGGGATCGAAGACAGAAAAAGAGGTCCTTCCGTAGACTTTGGATTATTCGCATTGGGGCAGCTGCTAGGCAACATGGGTTTTCCTACAGTCAGTTTATCTATGGTCTGAAGAAGGCGGGTATCGAGTTGAATAGGAAGGTGCTTGCGGATTTAGCGGTGAGCGACCGAGGGGCATTCAAACAGATTGTCCAGACGGCTAAAGAGGCAATCTCTGACTAACTTGTGCGCCGATAGTTAGGTACACTGGATCCTGGATGGCTACCGAACTCACTAACTCGGCCCTTAACGATCATGGAATCCGCTCGAGATAGCACGCACCCTTTATGGGATAGGTTTTGTCACGATCTGGAGCATATCTCCAGCTTGGATGCTCTATCCCGTCTCAAAGATAAGTACTTAAGCAGAAAAAATGGGCTTATCAGCTTAGAGTTGAAAACACTTGGAGATCTTTCTTCCGAAGATAGATCAGTGGTGGGCCAACAACTCAATGATCTCAAAAGCCAGGTGCAGTCAGCTCTGTCCGAACAACAGAATAAATTTAAAGGAAAAGAGCGTGAAGTTAAGCTGAGTCAGGAGAACATTGATGTCACTTTACCTGGTTATCCCTTCGCGATCGGTGGCATTCATCCTTTGAGGAAGGTGCGTCAAGAGATGGAAGACATCTCTGTTCGGATGGGTTTTACTATCCTGACTGGGCCAGAGTTAGAATCTGATTACTACAATTTTGAAGCTCTCAACATTCCTCAGGGTCATCCTGCCCGTGACGACCAAGACACCTTGTACCTTTCCGATACTCTATTGCTTCGCACCCATACTTCTCCAGTACAGATCCGAACTATGGAAAAGCAAGATCCACCTATTCGCATCGTAGTTCCTGGGCGTGTTTTTCGACGTGATGCGGTTGATGCGACTCACAGTCCAATGTTTCACCAGATGGAGGGCTTGGTAGTCGACAAAGGGATTACCTTGGCGGATCTTAAGGGGACCTTAGAGATCTTTTTAAAGGAATTATTTTCTACTGATATCCAGGTGCGATTTAGACCAAGCTATTTCCCGTTTGTGGAGCCTGGAGCAGAGGTTGATATAAGCTGTATTTTCTGTGCCGGCGGGAGTTGTAAAGTGTGTAAAAGCAGTGGTTGGATCGAAATAATGGGCGCTGGCATGGTACACCCTAAAGTGTTTAAAATGGTGGGATATGACAGTGAACAATATACAGGATTTGCTTGGGGAATGGGTATTGATCGGATCGCGATTCTGAAATACAAGGTAGATGATTTACGTTTGTTTTTTGAAAATGATATTCGTTTTCTCAGTCAGTTTTAGCTCTGTGAGTTGGTAAGATGAAGGTAAGTTGTCAATGGCTTCAAGAATTTGTCGACATTGGGGAACTAGGTATTGATGTCCAAGGCCTTGCAGAAGCACTTACCCGAGTGGGTTTAGCTGTTGAGGAAGTGGTCGAGCTTGAGAACGATTCTGTATTGGATCTTGATGTAACCACCAATCGTCCCGATTGCTTGAATCATCTTGGAGTAGCTCGGGAGATTGCTGCACAGTTTTTGAGGCCACTCAATTCCCCCAATTTTTCCTCGCCCGATAGAGTTAATGAGTCATCTCCTCTATCTACTCAGGTGGACATCGAGAACATAAATCTATGTCCGCGCTATGCTGCCAGGGTTATCTCTGGAGTCAAGGTAGAGGAATCTCCGGAGTGGCTTAGAAATCGTTTGGATGCCATAGGACAAAGACCCATCAACAACATTGTGGATATTACTAATTATGTGCTTATGGAAATGGGACATCCTCTACATGCCTTTGATTATAAAAAGCTAGCAGAGAACCGTATCGTAGTTCGCCAAGCTAGATCAGGGGAAGTACTCACTACCCTGGATGGGATTGAGCGGCAACTTGATTCGTCTATGCTAGTAGTCTGTGATGCTAAACAGCCGGTAGCTCTAGCTGGAGTGATGGGAGGAGCGGAAACTGAAATATCTGAATCAACCGAGATAGTCCTTCTAGAGAGTGCGTACTTTGATAGAGATGTGGTGCGGAGTGCTGCAAAAGCACTGGGGATTCGCTCAGAAGCTTCATTTCGGTTTGAACGGGGTGCCGACCCTGAGATTCCAGTTAAGGCCTTAAACCGTACTTGTTACTTGATTCAGGAAATAGCAGGTGGAGTTATGGAAGGTGTGACTGTAGACGAATATCCCAATCCTCAGCTCAAGGAACCAATTTCCTTGCGTCAGGATCGCATTGAAAAGGTTGTCGGAGTTTCGATGGATGCTGAGTTCGTAACCAACACGCTAACGCATTTAAATTTTGTTGTTTCCGATAGTGAACAACATAGTTGGCAGATCCAGGTGCCTAGCTTTCGTGTCGATGTGGAGATAGAAGATGATCTTGTGGAAGAGGTAACCCGGCATTATGGATATGATCGAATTAAAAGTACTTATCCGGAGGCCCCCCAGGCCGGAAGATTTGATTCTACCCGCAGTCATGATCAGGTCTTACTTGGCGTTTTGGGCGGGGTCGGATTTGTAGAAGCCTTTAACTACGTTTTTACAAATATTCCACGGGAGCAACTTTTTTGGGGGGAAACTCCCCATATGGCGGCTATTTCTAATCCACTAACGGAAGAGGAAACTCATCTACGTACGAGTCTTGTTCCCGGACTAGTTGAGGCGTTGAGGCACAACCTTAATCATGGAAACAAGAATATTCGTCTCTTTGAATTTGGAAAAGTCTTTATTCCTGATCAATCGACTAATGGAAAAACCCTTCAGGAAATCTCCAGACTCGGTCTGGTAGCCAGTGGAGCATTTTGTCAGCCTTTCTGGGATAGTTCTCAGGATGAGTTTCATTTTCATCATCTTAAAGGAATTGTGGAATGCTTAATGTCAAATCTGGGCTTGAAATCCCAGTTTCAAAAGACTTCCAATCCTTCCTTTCTTCATCCTGGTGTTGCTGCCCAGGTTGCGTTGGATGGGCAAGCTCTTGGGGTTCTTGGACAACTTCATCCCGAGCTTCAAGAGGCCTACAAATTTGCGGATCCAGTATTGGTTGCTGAACTATTTTTGGAACCGTTGTATGAAACTCCACTTTGTCGGACTGAGTATCAAAGCCTTGGTAAATTGCCTTCGGTAGAGAGAGATCTTTCTTTTGTCGTTGACAAAAAAGTAGAATACTCTAGAATGGTCGAAGCCGTTGAGAACATGGACGTACCGGATCTTTGCGGCGTGCAGCTCCTTGATCTCTACCAGGGCCAGAGGCTTCCTAAGGGCAAGGTTAGTCTAGCGATACGCTTGACCTTTGCCAATCCGGATAAAATGTTAACGCAGGGGGAGGTAAATAGCCATACCGATGATGTTTTGTCGGCGTTGCAAGAGATCTTCTCCGTGGAGGCTCGTTCGCAGTAGCTATGTCGACTAAAGCTCTTGAAGATTTGGAAAGTCGTGTTATGGATGCGGCCCGTTTGCTGAGCAGTCTTCAAAGTACAAACAGTGATCTAAAGGAGGAGATTGAACAATTGAAGAATAGTCTTGAAAAAGCTAAGGGAGAGAACAATTATAAGAGTAAATTGATAAAACAATTGAATGATGACCGTCTGGAAATTCAGTCGAGGGCAAAGAAAGTTATGGAGAAGGTAGTTGCCCTGGAAAAAACAAGCCAGTCGTAGGCGGAGAAGACCGTGGATGAAGATTCTGATCAAGTGACAACAGTCAAGATTTACAATCAGACTTACCAGTTACGTAGTGGGGGCAATCCAGAATACGTTAAGCGCATAGCGCAGCATGTTGACAAGACCATGACAGAAGTATTCGAAAGCACCTCTTCAGTGGACAGTATTAAGGTAGCTATTTTAGCAGCCTTGAACATTACTGATGCTTATTTTTCAGCGAAGAATGAGCTGGATACTCTGGAAAAAGCTATGTCCGAAAAAAGTGAAAAACTTATTGCTGTGCTGGATCCTCTAACTGGAACAAAATCATCTTGATGGTGTATATCTGCGGTTATGTTTGTCCCCTGCAATGTTTGTGATGATGCGTGGAATTTGAGCCAACACTCAAACCTGCGGGAATTCGTGTCCTTTCATTGTGTGAAATTCCCATCTCGGGAATTACCTAATGTGAGAGGTAGAATACCCACCTAAGAAGCAGGTTCAATTTTGCGAATCACACGGCACAGTGGGGGGAGATTCTTACTGTCTGGCCTTCCTTTTAGACGGCACTTCAATGTAGATCTGGGAGTATGTTATGGAAGTGTCCATGCTTGTCGTTCTCATGGTAGTGGTAGTTGGGGTAGTTGCCCTTGGCTTCGTGGTCAAGGTTGGGTATGCGGATCGCCGGATAGCCATTGCTAAAAAACAGGTGGAAGAAATTGAGCAATTGGCCCGACGGGAAGCTGAAAGAATTAAAAAGGAGAAACTGGTAGAAGCAAAAGACGAAATATTTAACTTGCGGTCCGAGACGGAAAAAGAAGTTCAGGAGCGTCGTCGGGAACTGACTGATTCGGAACAACGCCTTCGCAGAAAAGAGGACAGCCTACAAACATTAGAGCAGAATCTTGCCCGTGACCAAGAGCAACATGATCAGCGTCTCAACCAGGTTGAGGATCGTGAAAAAAGCGCTGAGTCAAAACAGCAGAAACTTAATGGGCTGATTGAGGAGCAGGTCCGGCAGTTGGAATCTGTTGCAGGTATGACTGCAGAAGAGGCGAAGAAAAAATTACTCGATGCTATTGAGGAAAGTGCCCATCATGATGCAGCAATGCTGGCCAAGAGAGTTGAGGATGAGGCCCGAGAGAAGTCCAAAAGGGAGGCCAGAAAGGTTTTAGCTCAGGCCATCCAGCGTTGTGCAGCAGAGCACGTGGTAGAGTCCTCTGTCTCGGTCGTAGATTTGCCTTCTGACGATATGAAAGGGCGTATCATTGGACGAGAGGGGAGGAACATCCGTGCTTTGGAGCAGGCAACCGGAGTAAATTTAATTGTAGACGACACGCCTGAAGCGGTTATCTTGTCTGGCTTTGATCCGTTGCGAAGAGAAATCGCTCGGTTGTCGATTGAGCAACTAATTAAGGATGGACGGATTCATCCCACTCGGATTGAAGAGGTGGTAGCTAAGGTAAAGAAGGACATGGAGGTGAGTGTCCTGGAAGATGGAGAGCAGGTCGCTCTGGATTTGGGTATTCACGATCTTCACCCAGAACTTCTACGATTGATTGCTAAGCTTAGATATCGGACAAGCTACGGTCAAAATGTTCTTTACCACAGCAGAGAAGTGGCATATTTGGCCGGAATTATGGCCCGAGAAATTGGAGCAAACGTTTCTGTCAGTAAGCGCGCTGGCTTGTTACATGATGTTGGAAAGGCTGTGGATCGAGACATGGAGGGAACGCATTTGCAATTGGGAGTGAAGTTAGCTCAGAAGCATGGTGAAAGCCCTGAGGTTGTTCATGCGATTGAAGCTCACCATTTTGACGTGGAATTTGAGACTATTGAAGCGGTCTTGGTTCAAGCTGCGGACGCTACCTCATCTGCACGGCCAGGGGCCCGCCGTGAGGTTCTGGAAAGCTATGTTAAGAGATTGGAACAATTAGAGGAAATGGCGGGTGCTTTTGAAGGAGTCTCAAAAGCTTTTGCCCTTCAGGCCGGCAGAGAAATTAGGGTCATGGTTGAGAGTAGTAAAATTTCTGATGAAGAGGCATTCTGGTTAAGCAAGGATATCACCAAGAAAATTGAAAGTGAACTCCAGTATCCTGGACAGATCAAGGTAACACTGATTCGGGAAATGCGTGTTGTTGATTACGCAAAGTGATGTGTTCTCACTTTTTGAGAGCATTGTGTAAACGTGGACGACTAACTTCATGAAGATTCTTTTTGTAGGTGATGTGGTTGGGCGTGCCGGCCGCGGATTACTGAAAAAACACCTTTCGCGTATCAAAGTCGAGCACCAAGTCGAATTGACGATCGTCAATGTCGAAAATGCTGCAGGTGGTTTTGGCATTACCAAAGCTTTGGGGGAAAAAATATTGAGATATGGTGTTGACGTTATGACTTCCGGCAATCACATATGGGACAAAAAGGAGGTCTACGAGTATTTCTCTGAGCAACCTCGCCTACTTCGTCCTGGCAATTATCCTCCAGGGACTCCCGGTAATTATCTCTACATTGCCGAGAGTTTGAATGGTTTTCCGGTAGCGGTTATAAATTTACAGGGACGGGTTTTTATGCCGAATATTGATTGTCCGTTCCGATTGGCAGAGCGTGAGGTCGCTAAATTGTCCGGGGAAGTCACGGCAATCGTAATTGATTTTCACGCTGAAGCAACTTCGGAGAAAGTGGCATTTGGATGGTTTATGGATGGCAAGGTCTCAGCTGTTGTGGGCACCCATACTCACATTCCAACTGCAGATGCAAAAGTACTCTCCAAAGGAACAGCCTATATCTCTGACGTGGGTATGACTGGACCCTATCGTTCGGTTATCGGAATGGAAAGGGAGTCCGCTCTTTCCAGATTTCTGACTGGATTGCCATCGCGTTTCCAACCAGCCGTTGAAGATCCGGTGCTTTGCGCAGTGGTTTTAGACATTGATGAGTCCAATGGGCAGGCTCGATCCGTGGAACATCTACAGGTAAGCGACTAATCTATTATCTGATCCTACTAGAAGAGAATCAGAAGTGTAGAGTTAAAAACTAGCCTTCATGTGTGCAGTTTAATATCTCGAATGTTTGTTGAGGATGGTTGATCTAGTGATCATTTGACAGGTAGCTTTTTAAGAACTGTCCAGTATAAGAGTTCTGTGTTGCTGCTATGACCTCTGGAGGTCCTTGGATGACGATATTACCGCCACTTACTCCGCCCTCTGGACCCAAATCGATAATCCAATCAGCGCACTTTATGACGTCTAGATTGTGTTCAATCACTAGAACTGTAGCTCCTCGAGATATTAGGCAATCAAATGCCCTCAACAATTTACTGATATCATCAAAGTGTAGCCCTGTAGTGGGTTCATCGAAGATAAATAATGGACGTTTAGAGGTGGATTTGGATAGGTATGAAGCAAGTTTGATGCGCTGAGCTTCTCCCCCTGAAAGGGTGGTGGCTGATTGCCCTAATCGGAGATAACCCAAGCCAACCTCATCGAGGACCTTTAGTTTTCGGACCAACTGAGGGACAGCCTTGAAAAACTCTATTGCCTCCAGAACGCTGAGGGATAGAACCTCTGTAATATTTTTACCTTTGTAGGTAACTTCGAGTACTTTACTGGAGTAACGTGTGCCTTTGCAGTCCTCACATTGCAATTCTACATCCGCCAGAAATTGCATTTCGATGGTAATGGTGCCTGCACCGTGACAAGTCTGGCACCTCCCCCCAGGAATGTTAAACGAAAAATGCCCCTTGGAGAGATTTAGAGAAAGAGCTTTACGCTGGGAAGAGAACGTTTTTCTCACATCGTCGAAGGCTTTGATGTACGTGATTGGATTTGATCGTGGAGTGCGTCCAATCGGGGATTGATCGACCAGCAAAATATCAGTGAATTGATCGGATCCATCAATACTATCAAATGCCCCAACCTTGTGGTTCCACTCCCCTCTAATTTGCTTGATTCCTGCATATAGGCAGTCCTGAACTAGAGTAGATTTTCCCGACCCAGATACTCCTGTTACACAGACCAGGACCCTCAGAGGTATTTCCACTGTCAGGTTTTTAAGATTGTGTTGGTGGGCTCCTCGGATAGTTAAAAGACTGCCATTACTAGAGCGACGAAAAGTGGGCGTCGGTATCTTTTGTTTGCCCGCAAGATATCTTCCTGTCAGAGATTTTGTGTTAGTTCTCAAGGATAATAAGTCGCCGCTGTGGACGATTTCTCCACCCTGTTCACCCGCTCCTGGACCTATGTCGATAATGTGATCTGCAGCTTCAATAACTTCCTTTTCGTGCTCCACCACCACGATTGTATTTCCAAGATCTCTTAATTGTCTCAGGATGTTAACAAGGCGCGCTGTATCTCTGGCATGAAGTCCGATGGAAGGTTCATCCAATACGTAGAGTGTTCCGGTAAGAGAAGAACTGAGTGAGGCTGCGAGGTGAATGCGCTGCATTTCACCACTACTGAGATTTGAAGTTAAACGGTCCAGAGTAAGATATCCCAGGCCGACTTCGATCAAGAATTTCAGACGCTGAAGAATTTCGGAAAAAATTTTTTCAGCAACTTCAACCTGTCCGGGATTGAGATCGAGTTGAGAGAAAAATAATTGAATCTCGCATATTGGTAGAGTAGCTAATTGGCCAAGTCTCTGTCCGCCCACATAAACATTCCTCGCTTCTATACAGAGACGTTCACCTCTGCAGTCAGGACAGAGTGTGTACCCGCGATATCTGCTAATAAAAACACGAATATGCATCTTATATTTTCTTTTTTCTAAATAGCGAAAAAACCCCTTGATTCCAGGAAACTTTCCTTTTCCATCCCAGATTGTTTGGCGGACTTTTTCCGGGAGTTTTTCAAAGGGTATATCTAGTGGAATTTTCTCCTGTTGAGCATAATCCTTAAGTTTTTTGTGAAAGCGACGAAAGCGCGGTTTTGTAAAGGGTTCGATGGGGTAATTGTCGATAGTTTTGCTAGGGTCTGGGATGATTAGTGTTGGATCAAGGATAGTGGTGTTGCCAAATCCATGACAGGTGGGACAGGCTCCATAAGGATTGTTGAACGAAAACAGTCTGGGTTCTGGAGAACGGTAAGGAATCTCACAGTATGGGCATTCAAACCGGTTCGTGAAGAGTAGTGGTTCGGAAGTTTTCTCCAGATCTTTCTTCCCCATGGGGTAGATTAGAGTCACACCATTACCATCTCGATAGCAGAGTTCCAGAGAGTCGACCAGACGTTCTCGCATGTTGGGGCCAATCACCAAGCGATCTGCTAGGATTATGCTTTTGTTCAGCTCTGTGAGGGAACAGAATTGATGTTCGGGGAGTTCGTATATCGATGGGGGTTTAGATTTTCCAGTAGAGACAAAGCGGCGGTATCCATGTCTTAATAGATTGTCCAGGAGAGGATTCACAGAAATCTCATCGGCTTTGTCCTCTGAATTTGAGTTCAGATCTAAGCGACTATTTTTGAAAGGGAAAGTTATATAGATACGTGTTCCTTGGGGAAGAGACAGCAGGCAATCTACAATTTCATCGATCGTATTACGACGAACCTCCCGGTCACATTCACGACATTTGGTAGTTCCTATTCGTGCGTATAATAGCCGCAGGTAGTCGTGGATCTCTGTGCCCGTCCCTACAGTAGATCGAGGATTACGGGAGGCGCTCTTTTGGCGAATGGCTATTGCAGGGCTGATCCCTTCTATTTCGCCAATACGGGGTTTGTTGATTCTCTCTAGAAACTGGCGTGCGTAGGCAGACAGCGATTCCACATAGCGCCTTTGTCCCTCCGCATAAAGCGTGTCAAATGCTAGGCTAGATTTACCAGATCCACTGACTCCCGTCAGGACCGTGAGTTGGTTGATTGGAATCTCAACATCAATACCCTTCAGATTATTTTGTTGGACTCCCAGCAGACGAATGAATCCGTTCTTGTCACGATTATTAGGCATGTAGCAGCAACCATTTTAACAGTTTTAATGCTGGAGAGCTCGACATGTTATATAGTTGGTTTTATGGTCAGGATAAAGACGATCGAACCTTCTATGGCACTTCCAGGCGGGATGGTGCGTGTGGCTGTTGAGCAGCTTGGAGACCCTGCGAAAGCTTCAGTTGAGGTGGGTGGAGTAAGGGCTGACATAGTGGTTGCTTCCTCTCATCATCTCACTGTAAAGGTTCCAGATGGATGTGGTAGTGGATTATCCCTATGTAGTGATGAGGGGCAAGACCAATGTAATCTTAATGTAGGGCAGGTCGTGGCTTCAGAACTGCATTCGGTGGCTAACCCGGTCGTAGATTCGGCAGGCAATATTTATGTAACGGTCAGTGGGGCGCGGGGACAGAAGGTTCCCTTCAGCATCTATGTCATTTCTCCTGAGGGAACTAAAGATACTTTCCTGGCCGATGTCGTCAATCCCACTGGGTTAGCGACTGGTCCTGACAATTGTCTTTACATCACCAGTAGGCATACAGGGACTGTGTATCGCACTACGTTTGACAAACAGATTGAGGAATATGTAGATGGATTAGGCTTGGCAACTGGGCTAGTTTTTGACTCCAAGCAGAATCTTGTGGTGGGAGATCGTAGTGGCAAGATCTACAGGATTAGCCCAGACCGAGAGATTTCTGTACTGTGCAATTTGGAACCGAGTATTTCTGCTTACCACTTAGCCGTTAGTGGGGATGACACACTTTTTGTAACCGGTCCCACATTGGCCACACAAGACTGTATTCATCGAATCTCTCCAGAAGGACAGGATGAGGTTTTATTTAAGGGGTTCGGACGTCCTCAGGGTATAGGATTTGATAGTCATGACAATCTGCAGGTTGTGGCATCCTGGAAAGGACGGAAGGGGCTGTATACTCTTTCTAATGGTGTTCCTGAACTGACAGTTTCAGGGCCGATGTTGATCGGCTTTGCTTACACTCAGGAAGGCGATGCCCTTTACCTAGTGGACAGTTCGAAGCTTTATCACCTTCAGTTGTAATGGCGCAATAGCATTATGTAGTCTTGCTATAAATAAGCGTTGAGAATCTGGAAAAAGGATCCTAGATTCATCTTTTGCTGGGCTGGTTCTGGCTCTACGGGATGCTGTGGATCGACCATCCAGTGGAAAGGTGGTCAGCAGAACCTGTTATGTCGGCAAAGTTCTTTCAAATCCAGGCTCGGGATAAAAGCACTGATGCTCGTCAAGGTATTGTTACGACTGACCATGGACAGTTTGAAACACCTGTATTCATGCCAGTTGGTACAGCTGGTGCGGTTAAGGCCATGCCTCACCAGTTTTTGGAAGATCTTAAGGCCAATGTAATCCTAGCTAACACCTACCATTTGTATCTGCGCCCCGGATTAGAGGTCATTAAGAGTCATGGTGGTCTCCACCAGTTTATGTCCTGGGATAGGACGATTTTGACGGATAGTGGAGGTTATCAGGTCTATAGTCAACGTGATCTCTGCAAGATTAACGAGGAGGGTGTTGAGTTTAAATCCCATCTGGATGGATCCTCTCATTTTCTTACCCCCGAGAAAGCAATCCAGTTTCAACAGGCCTTTGGAGCTGATGTAATCATGGTGCTAGATGACTGCACTCCTTATCCAGCAAGTGAATCAGAAGCCAAGGAATCAATGCACCGCTCAATGCGTTGGGCGAAGCGCTGCAAAGAAGAACATTGCAATCAGAAGTCTGCGCTGTTTGGTATTGTCCAGGGAGGGGGTTTCCTTAATCTACGCGAGGAGAGTCTTGCTCGTCTTGTTGAGATCGGGTTTTCTGGACTGGCACTTGGGGGGTTTGGAGTGGGAGAGCCACAATCCCTAATGTACCAACTCATCGAGCAGTTGAACAAACGAATGCCAGAAGAAAAGCCACGTTATCTTATGGGAATCGGAACTCCACTAGATCTCTTCTATTGTGTCCGACAGGGTATTGACATGTTTGACTGTGTTTTGCCGACGCGCAATGCCCGGAATGGGATGCTATTTACCTCCAGGGGGCCCATTCGCATCAAGAACTCCCGCTATCGTGATGATCAGCAAGCTCTTGACCCCAACTGCAAGTGCTTTGTATGTCAGCGATATACTCGGAGTTACTTGAGACATTTGTATGTTTCGGGAGAAATAACCTCCCATATACTGAACACCTGCCACAATGTTCATTTTTACCTTAACCTCATGAGCAAGATTAGACAGAGCATCGCACTTAATTCGTTGCTACAATTGGAAACAGATTTCCGGAAGCGATATGCTGAGTCTACTTAAGGATATGTGCTATACTGGCTGACTTTGCTGTAAAAACATCGGGGCCTTGATGGTATCTGAGCGTCCGATAGTCGAGTGTCAAGTCATACTTTGCGGGGAGACCAGGTGGTAATGGTGAGATCTACGATTTGGTTGTCGGAGTAGTTATGATTTCATTTTTTCTAGCACAACAAAGTTCTCCACCCCAAGGCGGATTGGTGCAATTGTTTTTCCCTTTTATTCTCGTGGTGGGGATCTTCTATCTTTTGATTATTCGCCCCATGAGAACCCGGCAGAAGAAGCTTGAGTCTTTGATTACTGGTTTAAAAAATGGTGATAAGGTGATTACGACAGGGGGAATCTACGGAACCATATCAGGAGTTGAAGAGAATGTGTTTGTACTCAAGATCGCTGACCAGGTTAAGATGAAAGTTGCCAAAAATGCCGTAGCCTCACTTCAGGCAACGCACGAGCAGGGCAGTTCCTAAAAATATTTAATGAAACGGAATTTACACTACCGGATCATTCTTGTTTTATTGGTGCTTGTTGTTAGCATTTTCTTGTCCTATCCACCCTCTGAAAAAATTAATTTAGGTCTAGATCTCAAAGGGGGCCTCCATCTGGTGGTGCAGGTTAAGACGGACGAAGCCTTTGAAGTAGAGGTGAGTCAGCGAAGAGAGATGATCGAGGCGGATCTTAAAGAGCAGGGGATTGTTTTTACTCGAACCAAAGTCGCCGACAATTTCACAATTGAGGTCATCGGAGCATTACAGGATCAGGAGCGACAACTTGAAATCTACCTGGATCAATTTGCTCCTGCTTGGACTTATCGGGCACGCTATCGAGAAGATGAAATGGATATGGAGATAGTCATGAGCGCAGCCGAGCGTAAGGGATTGGCCGATCGCACGGTTCATGATGCCAAGGAAACCATTCAGAAGCGTGTGGATCAGTATGGGGTAGCTGAACCCACAATCCAGATCTATGGAAGTGGGGATCTACAGGATCAAATCATTGTAGAATTGCCGGGAGTGGAAGATTTCGATCGAGTACTCAATTTAATCAAAAGTACGGCAATGCTTGAGCTTAAGCTTGTACATCCAACCAATGGGGGCCCCTTTGGTACCCGTGAGGCCGTCCTAGAGCGTTTCAACAATCGTTTTCCGGCAGACTATGAAATTTTACCCTATCCGGGATCCTCTCCAGGACAGACTACCTACATGGTGGTCCACAAGGCTCCATCGTTGACTGGGAAGAATCTTAAGACCGCGAATCGCGCACAGGACTCTTTCACGGGACGTGCAGAAGTTTCATTTTTCCTGGATTCAGAGGGAGTGAGGTTATTTACCCGAACTACGGAACAGAACGTTGGAAATCAGTTGGCGGTAGTTTTGGATGATCAGATCTACTCTGCCCCCAGGATTGATGAGCGAATCACTTCTGAATCAGCTCGCATCACGGGTGATTTTACTCCAGAGGATGCTGAGGATTTGGCTCTAGTGCTACGGTCAGGAGCCCTTCCGGCTTCCATTCAAGTCTTGGAGAATCGGATTATTGGTCCCTCGCTAGGGTTGGATTCCATCCGCAGGGGAGTTTTAGCCTCTCTTGTTGGTTTGATTCTGGTAGTTTTGGGAATGCTAGTGGTTTACAAGCTCTCGGGGATCAATGCTATTCTGTGTCTTTTCCTGAACCTGATTGTTCTGTTGGCTGTACTTTCTGGCCTTCATGCCACTTTGACTCTTCCGGGCATTGCAGGCGTTATTTTGACCATCGGCATGGCGGTAGATGCAAACATTTTAATTTTCGAGAGGATCAAGGAAGAGTTGTCCTCGGGTAAGACAGTACGGAGCGCTGTGAGTGCTGGATTTGATCGTGTATTTACCACGATTATTGATACCAATATTACGACTTTGATTGGAGCACTTGTTCTCTACCAGCTCGGGACGGGCCCTGTGCGTGGTTTTGCAGTAACACTGGGGGTTGGATTGGTGGCCAACATTTTTTCTGCAGTTTTTGTTTCCCGGGCACTTTTTGCACTTGTTTTACAGCGGTTTGAAGTAAAAAAACTATCAATTTAGAAAACTCCAAAATTGGCCTTGTGCCGACCAAGTTTAAAGTGAACAAATAGGTTTTAACAGACATGGATATAGTTAAAAATCCAAAGATTAATTGGCTAGGGTTAAAGTGGGTTTTTATCGTGCTCTCACTAGTTATGCTGGGCATTGGCGTTGCCTCTATAGCTCTTGTAGGACTTAACTTTGGTGTAGATTTTACCGGAGGAACTCTGGTCTATGTGAAATTTAAGGAGACTCCTGACCTGTCCCGTATTCGCCAGACTTTGGAGGACACTGGTTTACGGGCAGAAGAGGTAGTGAGATTTGATGAACTTGATCAAAATGAAGTTCAGATTAGGATTGGTCATGACCCATCCGAAACGCTGGAACTGACTTTGGAAAGCAATAAGGTATCTGAGGCCCTGCATCCGGCATACGACTTTGAGTATGTAGATACGGGAAAGCTTAATCTCAACAACGTTTCAAAGAGTGATCTTTCAATCCGTTTGCAAGAATTAGATCCTGAAGGTTTTGGAACGGCAAAACCGGTTGCCGAATTTGTGGATTACTATGATGGGATTAGTGAAAAGATCATCAGTTACCGGACAGAACACAGTGGGATGATTCACCGATTTGCAGAGCTAGACGAACTAGAGCTTACTCCGGGACTAGTAGCTGTTCTCAATGCAGAAGCTTATCCAGGTAATTTTACTGTCATTAGTGTCGAAAGTGTAGGGCCCAAAGTTGGTGAAGAGTTGAGTAGTCGTGCACGGACAGCCATCCTCATCTCCCTCGGATTCATGCTCGTTTATATAGCGATCCGTTTTTGGCCTATTTATGGACTAGCTGCACTAATGGCACTATTTCATGATGTGTTCATTACGTTGGGAGCATTCTCTATAACTCAACAGGAGATATCCTTGACCGTGGTAGCTGCTCTGTTAACTTTAGTTGGATATTCTATTAACGACACTATTGTGGTGTTTGATAGGGTCCGGGAGAACTTGAGATTGATGCGTCGAGACGATTTAGCTACGGTTATAAATACTAGCATTAACCAGACCCTGAATCGAACGATTATGACTTCTGGGATGACTTTCTTGGCGGTTTTTTCCCTATATCTTTTTGGTGGGCAGGTACTCAGTGGATTCTCCTTTGCTCTTGTGATCGGGATACTTGTGGGAACCTATTCATCAATTGCTATTGCCAGTCCGATTGTTTTTTGGTGGAAAAAATAAGTGGGAGAGAAAAGCATTCAGTACATTGAGGTCAGACGATAGATGTTAGTGACTGCTATAGCTAAGATGCATTTGTAGCGCTTCTTTAATGCGTGTATT
The DNA here is from genome assembly GCA_036338435.1 of Acidobacteriota bacterium. Taxonomy (GTDB): domain Bacteria; phylum Acidobacteriota; class UBA6911; order RPQK01; family JADFOI01; genus JAPYTY01. Next base: position 241 of record JAYZCG010000012.1, on the reverse strand, counting down.
CAGATTGTGTTTTCGAGAGAAAAAGAGTCTTGACTCAACTTACAGGCCAGTAGTAATATTGCCCATCTCAGGAAAGTCCCTGTTTGGGCTGTTCCTAAGTGGTTACTGAAGGGATTCTAGGATGAGGAAGGGAACTAATGTTTGAAAATCTGATTGAATCTACCGACGAAGTTGCTGGCCGTAGTAAGAAGACAATGCTGGTTTCTTTTGCCGTTCATTCGCTCGTCATTGTCACGATGAT
>JAYZCG010000011.1:0-16217 GCA_036338435.1 Acidobacteriota bacterium | reverse complement strand
ATGATAGGTCTAGTCAGCTAGACTCTCAGTCTGAGAAGAACTTGGCGGTTGCTATTCTGCGTCAGGCGTGGAATGAGGCTGTCCTCGATCCCTTTAGCGTCAAAGAAACTTCCCGTGCGGACTATTGTCTTTTAAAACGTAAGGCAATTGAGTGGATCAGCAGTGATGAAGAGGGGTTCCCCTACTGGTGTAAGTTGGCTGACGTAGATCACGGCGCGATTCGCAAACAGCTAGGATCTACGCTGGAGCACCAGCGGGAGGTTTAGGCTTCTTCTATTGCTTGTTCTAACTCTTTGGGCTCTGGAAATCGACCTTCCTTCAACTTTGAAAAAATCAGCTGTCCGTTAACACTGACCTCGAAGGCCCCCCCTCCAGAGGGTACAAGCTTCAGACCAGAGATATCTTTTCGATAGTGAGTCAATAGTTCGAGTGCCATCCAGGCAGCTCTAGATGTATAGTGTCAATCGTCACAGTAAACAATCTCGAGTGCAATGGGCTTATCCATATATAAACTCCTTCGCCTTCATCTTATCAGCTTATTACGACCCTTCTAGAGTAATTTATCATGTCTAGATGTAAAACCACTACTCTCGGAAGAGATATAGAGGAACGGAAAGTAACCCGTCGGAGTATGTAATCTATAAAGAATGATCAGATGAATATTTAGGACAACTTTTGGAGGGGCAACTATAACATTAGTGAGTGCGATCTCTTGGACAAGTTTCAGCGTAAGGTTGTGACGGAAAGGATTAAAGTCATAGGACATTGTCCCCATCCCGATGTTTCTTTATAATGAGCTTTGTCGACTGATCATTGAGTGCCCATAAGCGGGGTCGTAGTTCAGTTGGTTAGAACGCCGGCCTGTCACGCCGGAGGTCGCGAGTTCGAGTCTCGTCGGCCCCGCCACTTCAGCAGATTGATGAGCAACAAGTCAGTAATCTACCTTGTCCAGTTGCCGGAGGATCTTTCACATCATCCACTTGACTGTTGTAGAATCTAGTCAGGTTGTGCGCACTTATCGCTAGGACGATGGAGAAGGAGAGTACAAAGATGGAGAAGCAGGACTCCAAAATTTGGGGGCATCGGTGGGGCTTTGCAGACACTCGATTTGCCATTCATGATGACCGTTCTGTTAGCTTGAGCGGCTCGCGATATACCCTATCCGGTTACAAGATGTATGATTTCTTGCCCTATGTGGAAGAGATGCTGGATATTCAACTTGATTTAGAGAATCCTAAGCAGGAGGTTCATCCGAAGTCCGTACCGCGTCCCAACAAGAATGAGGGTTTTTGCGTTGATGTCGAAAAATACTTTAAAGATAGTCAACACACTTTTGATGATAGACAACGTCTTTTGCATAGCCATGGACAGACGACATCTGAAGAGGTTTACAAGGTGCTCTATTCACAATTGGAGAGGGTGGTGGACTTGGTGTTCTACTGCGAGTCGGAGGAAGATGCTAGGAAGATTATTGAGCTAGCCAAGAAATATGATGTGTGTCTGGTACCTTATGGAGGTGGGACAAGCGTCAGTTGTGCTCTTCAACTTCCTTCATCGGAAACACGCATGGTTGTATCGGTAGATATGAGGCGAATGAACGTCATCGAGTGGTTGAATAAGGAAGATCTGCGTGCCTGTGTTCAAGCCGGTATTACCGGAAAGCGACTTGAAGAGGAGTTAAATGACCGCGGGTTCACTTCCGGTCACGAACCTGACAGCATTGAACTTTCGACTTTGGGTGGATGGATTGCTACCAATGCCAGCGGGATGAAGAAAAATCGGTACGGCAACATAGAACAGATAGTAGAAAACATTACCATGATTACGCCTGAAGGAACATTGGAGCAGAGCCAACCAATGCCAAGGGCTTCTATGGGTATGCAACCCCAGCATCTTTTATTCGGAAGCGAAGGCAATGTAGGTCTGATCACCAAAGCGGTAATCAAGGTTTACCCTATTCCGGAAATTAAGAGGTATGGGTCATTGATTTTTCCAGATTTTGAGTTGGGTGTTGCATTTCTGCACCGACTGGCTCGTACTAGTTATGTGCCGGCTAGTATTCGTCTCGTGGACAATGTCCAGTTTCGCTTTGGACAGGCACTGAAGCCAGCTACAACAGGATTGCGAGCTTTGATAGACAAAATAAAAAAATTTTTTGTGATCAAGATTCGTGGCTTCGATCCCCGGAAAATGGTTGCAGCGACTATTGTGATGGAAGGTTCCGAAAAGGAAGTGAACTACCAGGAGGCCAATGTCTACAAGCTAGCCAAGCGGTACCAGGGGATGGCCGCCGGATCAGAAAATGGCCAGCGAGGTTATATGCTCACTTATGCCATTGCCTACATCCGTGATTTTTTAGGTGATTTTCATGTGATTGGGGAGACCTTTGAAACCTCAGCCCCTTGGAGCAAGATCCATGAGGTCTGTAAGGCAACTGAGGAGAGATTGAAAGCCCAACATCAGGAATTTGATTTGCCAGGAAAGCCCTATATGTCCTACCGAATTACCCAGGTATATCACACGGGTGTATGCATATATTTTATGTTTGGTTTCTATACTAAGGGAGTCGAAAACCCAGATGAGGTTTTCGAGGCTATTGAACATTCTTTGCGCGAAACAATTATTGAAAATGGGGGTTCTATCTCACATCATCATGGAGTAGGAAAGATCCGCAAGGACTTTCTTAAGGAGATTCTTTCCAGTCTGAGTATCAAACTGATCAAAAGAGTCAAAAAATGCAATGATCCTCACAATATTTTTGGAATCCGCAACAACATTTTTGCGGACTCGCCCAAAGACCCCACCTGAGGTCTATATATGGGAGATATTCTGAGAGGTAAAACCGCTGTTATAACCGGGGCATCGTCTGGTCTTGGCAAAATGCTCGCTCTTGATTTGGCCAGGAAGTCGATGAATTTAGTGCTGGCTTCCCGAAACACAGGAGCTCTGCATGAGATCGTGAGTCAGTTGGAGAACTCGGGGTCAAATGTTCTGGTACAACCCACCGATGTGACCGATTGTGCCCAGTGCAAGGTGATGATAGATAGGGCTATAGGAGAATTTGGGCAGATCGATTACTTGATTCTTAACGCCGGCATCAGTATGTGGATCCGATTTGATGAAATTGTTGACATTGCCATTCTACAGAAGGTGATGGACACTAACTATTTCGGTGCAGTCAATTGTATTTTCCCGGCTCTGCCCTATCTCAGAGAAAATCGAGGGGCCATTGTGGCTATTTCATCAGCCCAGGCAGTGATTGGCGTTTCTCACCACACAGGATATTCAGCCTCCAAACACGCTCTCAAAGGGTTTTTAGAAGCTTTGGAATTTGAAGTTGGAGATGAGATCAATATCTTGAACGTTATGCCAGGATGGATTCGTGACACCAATCTTAGGATGAATGCTTTCGTAGGGGGTGGAACATCCTCAAGGGCAACTCCAAAGCATGATAATCAAGCCGTTAGTTTGCAAGAGTGTTCGGACAAAATCATCTCTGCAATGCGCAAACGACGTAGGGAGATCTACATCCCCTCTAAACTTAAAGCTTTGCCTTGGCTCAGGGTCATTGCCCCAAGATGGATGAAGCTACTGATAAAACGGGCCATGAACAAACAAAGTCGATGAATTCACTTTTCGCTTCTTCGTAGGGCTTACAATTTGTGAATCTACCTGAGTCCGATCATGTAGTAGTGTGGTGGTGAAAGTGGAGGTTACAGTTTTGCACAGTAGACGAATGCAGGTGGCATATTCTTCCAGACAATGTGCGTTTCTTCGATTTCTTTGAATCGTGAAGATAGGCACCTTCTAAACCTTCTTCCCGAGGGTAGAAGGAGTCCTTGTATATAGGCAAAAGTTAAAAATCTTCCCCCTGGGGCAAGGACGTCGATGATGGTGTCAAGCAACTGATCTTGCAATGGATGGCTGAAGCACGACCAGGGTAATCCAGAGATGATCCGGTCACACTTTTCTACTCCCACACTTCGGAGATACTGTGCTGTGTTGACCGCGGAATCTTGAAAAACTGTTGCTTGCGAACAGCGCCTCCTTGTTTCTTCGACGAATACAGGGTTTATTTCAAGGGCGATGACAGTGGCATCCACAGAAATTTTTTTGAGGATCATCTCAGTGAAGACACCTGTTCCCGATCCAAACTCTACCACCACAGATGCGTGTGACAGGTCCGCCCTGTCAGTGATCAACTCAGCTAAGTCCTTGGAACTTTCCGCGATGGACCACATTGTGGAAGGATGACGGATAAATTCTTTTACAAACTGTATTTTGTGCATTGTGAAATAAAGTTAATTTTTGAGTACTCTGGCCATCTGGGCTAGGTGTTTTAGGTCATGGTAGCCAATAAGACAAATCCGCTCGTACAGCGTCATGCTACCAAAACGTCTATGTTCCCACCACAAGTTGCTCAGATTACGAGATCTGTAGGGTAAAAGTTTCGCCCGGGTTTCTCGGCGGATCTGACGTAATGATTCCGTGAGTTCTTTCAGCAACAGACCATGGGTAGGGTGTGTGCCTTCTGGGGCCTTTCCTTTTCCAGATTTTGAAATATCTGCTGTGTGTTCTAGAGGGATCAAGCGCTTCGTCAGGACGAGCTTTCGATCGAAGTCCTCCGTTTGACCCTCTGCAATCTGTTCCAACATTCCTTGGACATGGCGCTTTTCTACTAGAAGTAGATGATGGGAGATTTCCCCAATTGACCATTCATCAGCACCGGGGCGAATCTCAGAATCAGCCTGTGAGACACCCTCGATGAATGACAACACTTGTGCCCTGGCCTGGGCCATGCCACTATAGGCTATGTCAAATTTACTTTCCGATGTGGATAGTTCCACGCTCCGATCGGTCATAATTAGGCGATGTCACAAGTAGTTCATCTTCGATCGGGAATAAGAGTTCTTTCAGGCAGATCTAGAAAAATGATCTTGAACCAAACGTCTCCAGGCAAAGCAGGCTATATGGGCCACCATTGCTATACCAGGATTCCCATAGTTAACTCGCGGGAGCACACTCAGATCACAGATGAAGAGGTTCCTAATATCGTGACATTCAAACCGTTCATTAACTACTGAATTGCTACGATCCACACCAGCACGACATGAACAACTTTGATGGGTTGCTCCAACTGGGGACCGAACCTGTGCGTTAGAAGCTATCACTGCATCTAGTCGTTTGAGTACCGGTTGGATGTCACGGATTTCGCTACTGCCCATTTCACGATAAATGTCCCGCAGGATTATCATGGCTTCCTTTAGATCCCTAGCTGCCCGAACATCACGGGTGACGTTGGTGGGGAACTCATGACTCCCGTCTCTGCGAATTAATCCTTCAAGACTCTCACGTCGCTTGTATTGGATAGAAACCTGACTGGCGATGTGCAAGCCACCAGTTGCCATAAACCGCTTATGCTCTTGTCCAAATTCCGGAGCGAATTCGTGCAACGCTAGTCGTTCAGCCCATTCAAGTTTTGGGGTTCCTTCCTTGAAGAGTGTACGGTTGTACCCGTCGGGAGATCCTCCGCGAAAAAAGTAAAAGGCTGAGGGAGGCATCCCATCACTGGGATTCTTTATGGGCATTGGGAAGTAGGCTGGGAAGGAACGCATCCTCAGCTTACCGTCCAGGTGTCTTCCCACATTTGGATTTTCTACAATCAGATCCTTCCCTAAAAGATCGCGCGGTCCATAGCCTGAGTTGTAAAGAATCAGTGGAGTCCCATTCTCACACGCAGAAAGTAATACCTTGTCAGCTGTCAATTTGATTTGTCCGTGTGCTTCCTGCTCGGCCCACACTCCTGTCGCCACAAAATCGGCACCTTTCTTCTCCAAAATAAGCTTTTTGACATGGGTATTGGGGATGATCTCGACCCCGTGTTTCTCGGCAATGGGGAGATGAGAGATAAAACTGTTCATCTTCGAGTCGTATTTGCACATGTTGCCGTTCTGACAGCCGAGAATGCAGTAGATACAGTTTTTGCGGGCATGGTTCATCCTCTCAAGTTTGTGTCCTAACTTGGTGGCAGCTCCCTCAAACAAGGACTGTCCTTCCGTGAGGAGTTGTCTCGGTAGTGCGTGGACATTGAACATCGTGTGGACTTCCTCAACTGCTTCCTTGAAGTTCTCTTCGGTCCAATCGACTCCCGTTTCATTTTGCCAGTGACGATAATCCACATCAAAAGGGTGGAAAGCCTGTGCTCCATAGTGAAGTCCGCTACCACCAACAATCTTAGCTTTGCCCCACTTAGTTTTGTAACGGTCTCCCTCGAGAAAATCACCTATCACATTGGTAAACGCTTGTCGCCTTACAGGATGGCCGTAGCCTGATTTTGGGGTTCCCTTGAGGTATGGCCCCCAGTCTAAAAGAGCTATTCTCAGGGGTTCTCCATTTCTTGGATTTATCCCATTTTCGGCGATGCGAGCAGCCAGGATGCAACCCGCCATTCCTGCTCCTACGATGATCAAGTCGTAATGTTTTTCTTGTGCCATTTGTTGAGTGTTATATTTTTAGTCAGAAGTTTCAAGAGAATATTTAGGAAATTTTCAGTCCATGGTGCCAGCTTTCTGGCTAGCAGGCGCGTATCCCCAAACGGAAAAGACAGGTGACCACACGCATAACGTATTTTTCTGCTCTTCAACATTTTTTAATTCTCCCAGTAGTTCCTGCAACTCTTTTGGTTGCAGAATCGCCTTTTTGATCAATGCGGGCCCCACAGCCTCAATGGTCATCCGATAGGAGCGACGGAGATCAGCGTTGATCCCAGCGATTGTTTCTACATTTAGATGGAGGTCGTAGAAGCCCACCTGACGGAATAAGGAGTACAGCTCTCGACCGATGAAGGCATTTGCGAACAGGCGACCGTAGATGTTCGGGAGCCTCTCATAAGCCCAACTATCTGGATAGCAATATTGTTTAGCACAATCAGGTTCTTGTACTGCCACGATCCCACCTGGTTTACAGACGCGCAACATCTCCCTCAGAACTGCCTTAGGATCACGCAGATGGTGTAGCAAGTAACGGGCAAAAACAAAGTTGAAGGACGCATCCTCAAAGTTTAGGCATGTTGCATCACCCTGATGGAAAGTAATAGGGCAATTATTTACAGGAGTGATCGATGAGGCCATGGTTACTAGTTCTCTATCCTGATCGATCCCAACTACCTCACTTAGCTTCTCAAGTTTGGTTGCTAACTGGCGTGTTGTTTCGCCAAGACCGCATCCAAGATCCAGACAGCGCACATCTGTTGAGAATTGGAACTGATTCAGCAACCTGTCTGTGACGGGTTCCATGATCCGTTGTAGAAGTTTCTGACGTTCTAGATTTGCTTCACTAATCATGTAAGCCATGCGAAAAGTCTTATGGTTTTAGTTGCAAGTTGCAAGTTGCAAGTTGCATGAAAAGACTAGAGAGGATGGGTAGTGCCATTACAGTCTGTTGTGTTTGTTGTGGACTGCTGAACAAGTTCCTTGTTAAATCACACTAAGAAAAGAGATAATATGGTGACTGGGGTACGTTTTAAGTACAACAAAAGGAACAAAGGGAATACAAGTTTAATTAGGGAGTTACACAATGAATAGAAGGTTTGTGAATTACAAAATTCTTGTTTGTTTAATATTGTCTGTCGCAGTGGCCACAGGATTCGGATTCTCTCAGGCAGCATCTGATCTGGTGGATAGGATGGGCTATGCAGACATTGTTCTGCTGGATGGGAAGATTGTAACCATGGATGATAGAAGCATTGTTCCCAACACACCGGGAAACATTGTTCAGGCTATGGCCATCAAAGGGAAAAAAATCATGGCGTTGGGGAGCAATGTCGAAATGCAGGCTTTGTCGGGATCTAATACCCGGACAATCCGTCTGGATCAGAAAACAGTCATCCCAGGTTTGATTCAGACACACTATCACCTGTTTTCTTCTGCGGCACGAACCTATGGCCCCCAGTATGGACTGACTGACCCCAGTATTAAGCTGAACGTAGTGGCTGATGCAACTGCTGAAGGAACGGCTAGAAAAGTTAGAGATGTAGTCCTCAACGCAATTCAGGTGCAGAAAATCCCCGCGGGAGAATGGATTAGTGTTCGTGTCGGTGAAGGACCGGATAACCTCCCTGGAACCAATCGTACCTGGTTTTATGTTGGCAGTCTTAACCGAAGGCAGTTGGACGCTGCGACTCCCGACCACCCGGTCATTGTGACTGGGACTATAGGAGGCTACTTCAATGAGAAGGCGATCGAGTTGTTTAAGCATATGTTTTCCGATTGGGAGGAGAGTACGGATCTAGAAACTGGCCCGGGAGCGGCGATGAACGGCTATCTCGCAGTTCCCGAGCAGGGAGCAGTGACCTTTGAGTACTGGTGGAAAGACAAGCCCCTATCAGATTTGGCGGAAGTGATGCGTCTTCAGGGATTAGATGTTATTCGTGCTGGCGTAACCACGGTGGCTACACGCTTACTATATCCTCGTACGGTTGCTGCATTTAGCTTATTAAACCGCGAAGGTAGGTTGCCCCACCGCCTAGCCTACTATATTGAATCCCAACGGGGAAACCTCTTCAACCGGAAGTCTATTGAACAGTTCTATCGGGGCTATGGAGCTCCTTGGACCAACCACAAGAACGGTGGAGAGATGCTGTGGCTTAACGGCATGTGTCATGAAATATGGGATTCCACCCAAAACAATATTTGTACTGGGCCTGACATTGCGGCTTCTCCTGACATCAAGAATCGAGAGCGGTGTCCAAATCCAGGCCACAAGGCATGGATATCCCTCAAAACAGGGCTAGTAAATGGATGGCGTGCAGCACAGGTTCATGGGACCTCTTCTCACGGTGTGCGTCTCTATATTCAGATGCTAGAAGAAGCAATGGAAGAGGCCAATCTCTCAGTCGAGTACGTTAGGAATTTGAGGCTAACGTTGGAACACAATCAGGTTTTGGGAAATGTTCCTGATGTGATGGAGGGGATCAAAAAATATGGGATAATGCTTAACGCTCAGCCCACCTTACTTCCTGAAATACCTAAGTTGATCGATGACTATGGCGAAGAGTTAAGGAAATTTGCCATGCCAGTGAAGACCTGGATAAACCAAGGCATCCGAGTGACCTTTGAAGCCTCTGGCATCGATTTTTGGAAGCCAATCCATATTCTCGTTACTCGCAAGACACCTGTCGGAAGAGTCTATAAAGAGTCTCATGTAATACTTCCCGAGGAGGCCATCGATCGGGTGACTGCCATGAAAATGGCGACGACCTGGGCTTCTGAGTATATGATGGCTGAGGATACAGTTGGGACACTTGAACCTGGTAAATATGCTGATTTTGCAGTGCTAGATCGAGATTATTTCACAATTCCAGTGGATGACATTCTCAATATTTCAAACGTGATGACGGGTCTTAGTGGTGAGATTGTTTTCGATGCCAACTCTACGACTGGTGCCGTGGATTGAAAAGTAGCTGAAATCGTATAACATTACTAAGATAGAGTGTATACATCTGGAACGGACATCCGGCGATAGCCAGCCCTCATTTGCTCATTGACCTTTGGGTCTATTTTTATCAGTGACTAACTGGGAAGGATCGGTCCACAACGGCTGCTCCAATTGAATCGCCAAAGATGTTGACTGCAGTACGAAAGCGATCCAGCAGCCAATCTACAGATAGGATGAGTCCAATGTATTCTATGGGGAGTCCCACAGCGTTGAGGACTATCACCATGGTGACTAATCCGGCTTCCGGGATGCCCGCAGCTCCGATGGCGGCAAGTGTGGCTGTAACAGCCACTATTAGCAAGCCGAGTAGACCCAATTCATATCCCAGGGCCTGGGCAATGAAAATAGCCGCTGTTGCTTCGTAAAGAGCTGTCCCATCCATGTTGATGGTAGCCCCTAGAGGCACTACAAAATTGGTGGCCTGCTTAGAAATCCCAGCCTTTTCAACGGCACATTCCATGGTTACTGGAATTGTGGCCGTCGAACTAGCGGTGGAAAAGGCCGTCAGGAGTGCTTGTGACATCTGGTACATAAACCGGTAGGGATTCTTCCGAGTAAAGATCCAGAGGATCAATGGCAGGGTAATGGCGGCGTGGAGCACTAGGCCCAGCAGTACTGTGAAGAAATACCACCCCATTTGGGCGAGAACCTGGGCAAATTCCCCTTTGGCCTGTGCCTCACCAAAGCGCGCTGCCACTAAACAAAATATACCCACTGGCGCAACCCGCATGAGTAGAAGAATGAACGACAAGAGGGCATCGTTGACCTGGACGATCATCTCTGTAATGGCACGTACTCTTGGAGCTATTGTAGTTAGCATGCCGGCAAAGATAATGGAAAATACGATGAGAGGTAGCAGTTTGGCTTCTCCGGCAGCAGCGATTAAATTGTGGGTGAAAAGCATGAGAACAAGATTATTCAGAATAGTTCCCAAATTTGCTCCCTGTTCCGTAGAAACTGCTATTTCATTTGCTGAGATTTCATCTAGTACTTGTTGGTCGACAGTGCCTATCCCTGGGCGAATGAGGTTCACCAAAATAAGCCCCAAGATGACTGCGAAAATGGTAGTTGTTACGTAGTAGAGAATGGCAGTGCCACCTGGACGACCGAGCTTACGGATGTCACCTAGGCCGATAATTCCACTCATGACACTGGACATTACCAATGGGACGACGATCATGAAGAGCAGTTGCAGGAATATTTCGCCCCCAACTCCAAAAGCGATCGCAACATTCGGAGATACCAGTGCCACCACTACAGCCGCTATAACAGCTCCGAAAATATATAGCGTAAGGTGGCTTGTATGGTTAATTGATGCCGGACTATCAGGGGGTTTAGTTAACAGATTTTTGGTCATAAGATTGGCACGTTTCCGTCAGGAAATCATACACTATTACAGAATTTGAGTCTCATCCCCGAAGTGTTTCCAAATTGATTTTACAAACTTGACTGGGTATTGATGGTCCGCGACGATGCTTTATCTGCTTGAGTAAAGGACATCGAGCGTATCACTGTGCAGTTTCTAAGAGTACAAATAGCCTATTCAACTTGGGTTGTGTCGTACTGATTATCAACGATTATCGGAGTCTCAAAGTATGTAATAACAGGGTCGGATCCATACTTGTCACGGATCATTTGTTTCCATTCATCGGTGTATAGTCCGTCTGCATCTTCCCGAGACGCCCATAAATAGACCCCTCCCGCCTTGGTCTGGTCTTCTGAAATTAAATAATATTTGCGTAGTAAACCAGGAACCTGTTGATAGCGCGACATGGAATCGGTGAATACTTTTTTGATTGCTTCGAGCCGATCAGAATTGCCGATATGAAACTGGACGAGCGTAGTGATCATTGTTCCTCCTGACATTGCAATGTTCTATAGCTCAAGTTTCACTTTTTACGTTTAACATTTCAAGGAATAATAAATGCAGTCGACTCAGCAGTGATTACTTGTTGCTAGGTTTTTGGTTATCTTACACCCCATTTTGTTGCATCGATTACAATGTGCAGTTCGATGAAAAGTCTTCAGTTCATTCAGGGCAGGTACGTTCGAACGATGGCCACAATACTCTGTTTTTTCACCGCTAGTTCGTTTGCCCAGGAGAATGATCTGAAAATGACGGCCGTTTTTATCACGTCTAATAAGATAACTATCGATGGGAACCTAAACGAGCCGGAGTGGACCCTTTCTGAGGTTGCTACAAACTTTATTCAGACCGACCCAGACGATGGAAAACCGTCCACTGAACGTACCGAAGTTCGAGTGCTCTACGATAATGACAACCTATATGTAGGTGTGTACTGTTATGACTCGGCCGGAGGAGAGGGACTAACGGTAACGCAGGGTGTTAGAGATTTTAGTCCTGGGGATGGTGACCACTTCTCGATGATTTTTGACACCTTTAATGACAAACGTAATGGCTATGTGTTCAGCACCAATCCCAGAGGTGCTAAAAGAGAAGGTCAGATGGGAGGAGATGGTGAGCGAAGAACTTATGACTGGGATGCAATATGGTACGTGAAGAGTAAAATCACAGATGAGGGATGGCAAGCAGAATTTTCTATTCCCTTTCGAACACTTCGCTTTAGAGATGCTGAGGAACAGGTTTGGGGACTTAACTTTACTCGCAGGATTCGCCGTAAGAACGAATCTATTCACTGGTCTCCCGTTCCCCAGCCCTATCGTTTGAGCAAGGTTTCCTACGCCGGGACGCTGGACGGTCTTTCTGGAATTCGCCAGGGTAGGAACTTCTATGTCAAACCCTATGTGTCCTCATCTATTCTTCGTCGGAAAGAGGACGATGTTGATTTTTTTGCAGATGGCGGTCTAGACCTCAAATATGGAATCACTCCTGGGCTGACCCTTGACATAACAATGAACACTGATTTTTCTCAGGTAGAGGCTGATCAACAGCAAGTTAATCTGAGTCGATTCCCACTATTTTTCCCGGAGAAAAGAGATTTCTTTTTGGAGAACACCACCATGTTTCAGGTCAGAAGACAAGGCCGTTCTTTTCGGAGTCGAAGCCGTGATTTGATTGCATTTTTCAGTCGTCGCATTGGCCTCGACCAGGGGCGTGCAACACCGATTTTGGGTGGTGTCCGACTCACAGGACGGATGGACAAGTACCGACTTGGATTTCTCTCCGTCCAGACCGACAATTTTGAGGAGCTTTCTTCTACTAATTTTTTAGTGGCACGTGTACGTCGAGATATTTTAAAGAGTTCCGATGTTGGTGGAATTTTCATCAACAAGCAGGCCGTTGGCGGAGATTATAATCGCACCTACGGCGTTGATGGTCATTTTCAATTTTTTAAATACTTGGAGATTGCATCTTTCGTGTTAAAGACTGATACCCCTGGGCTTAGGAGGGGTAATGTGTCCTTTGATACCCTCGTTAGTTGGGAGGACAATCGCTACAAGATAGAGGTAGATCATCTTTCCATCGGAGAAAACTTTAATCCGGAGGTAGGCTTTGTCCGGCGTACTGGGATTAAGAAAAGCCGCGGTGAATTTAACCGCAAATTTCAACCCAAAGAGAGGATTTCATGGATTAGACAGATCACACCTTCAGCCGGAATCGAGTACATTACCGATCAGGCCAATCGTGTTGAAAGTAAGAGTCTCGACCAGACCCTCTCCATTATGCTGGAGGACGGGGGCTCAATGGGGCTGACCCACCGGGCTCGTTTTGAGCGTTTGGACAGGCCTTTTGTCATCCGTTCTGGTGGGGTTGTCCCAGAAGGAGATTATACTTTCTGGGAGCTCAATCCCTATTTCTTCACTGATCGGACCCGGATGTTCAGCGGTGGCGTCGAGTTGGAAGTCGGGGACTTTTTCGATGGTCATAAGACATCTTACATCACCAAATTACAGTTCCAACCTAGCTTCCGGTTTGCAACCCACATTTCCTGGACACATGACGATCTAGATCTTGCCTCTGGCAAGTTCTCCACCGATCTGATCTCAACCAAACTGAATTATGTATTTAACACCCGGATGTTTTTAAATGCACTGGTTCAGTACAATGGCACTTTACAAGAGGTTTCCAGTAACATCCGCTTTAACTTTATTTACAAACCGCTAAGCAATTTTTTTCTGGTCTACAATGATAGGCGGACATTCAGGGGCAATGTTTTGGAACGGGCTTTGATTGTCAAGGTAACGTATGCCCTTGATTTTTAGCTTCTGACAAGTACGTATTTCGGATTCGCTAATTATGAGAATGAACTGGCATTTGCTCAAGATTTACTGGCTTTTGACGTTCTTCTTGTCACCGTTGCTAGCGGGTCAGGGACCAAGCGATACTCATTGGCATGGAAGACGCTCACTTGTTTTAACAAGGACCGGAGATGCTCCAGTCCTGGATGGGCGATTGGACGATGATGTGTGGCAGAATGCTAAAAGCATAGGGTATTTCATCCAAAAGGATCCCAATGAAGGGATGGATGCTACTGAACAGACCGAAGTGCGTGCCCTTTTCGATGATAAAAATCTCTATTTTGGTGTGCGTTGTCTGGACTCTGAGGCAGAGAATGTTCTGGCAACGGAACTGCGCCGTGACAATCCCTTTGAAAATGATGATAGTTTCGCCATCATTTTGGACACTTTCCATGATCACCGCAACGCCTTTTTGTTCCGGATCAATCCACTAGGGACTCAGTACGATGCCCTGATTACGGACGAAGGGCGTGACCGAAATGTGAGTTGGGATGAAAAATGGGAGGTAGAAACTCAAATTGACGAATACGGTTGGTATGCGGAGATTCGTATTCCTTTGCAATCACTTCGTTATAGTAGCAGTGATGATGAAGTGAGCTTTGGAGTTGATTTCGAGCGCGTCATACGGCGTAGAAACGAGTTCACTTACTGGAATAACTTTAGTCGAGATTTTCAGTTCGAACAGGTTTCTCAGGCGGGACATCTGAGTGGATTAGAGAACATAGGGAAAAGTCTTACAATGCGCATCAAACCCTACGTGAGCTCCCAAATCGTAGCCCGTGGAGGGAGCAATCGAGATGTTAAGTACCTCGGAGACATTGGACTGGAAGACTTGAAACTTCCTCTGACCTCGGGTCTGACTCTTGATCTCACGCTCAACACAGATTTTGCCCAGACCGAAGTGGATGACCAGATTATTAATTTTGACCGGGTTCCAGTTTTCTTTCCTGAAAAAAGAGAATTTTTTTTGGAGGGAGCTGGGATCTTCGAGTTTGGTGTTTGGATGGGGGAGGGTGATCGTCCTCAAATTAAGCTTTACCACAGCCGACGCATAGGTCTCTCGGCACAGGGAGAAGAAATCCCCATGAGAGGTGGTGTCAAGGTAACGGGCAAAGTTGGGGACAAGTTTACGCTTGGATTTCTTGAAGCTCAAATGGGTGATTTTAGCGGGGAACCCAGCAACAATTTTTCTGTCTTCCGTCTGAAACGGGATATTCTGTCCCGATCCTTTTTGGGGATGTTTGCTACCAACCGGCAAGCAGAAGGTGGGGACTTTAATAGGGTAATAGGCATCGACCAGAATCTGGTTTTCTTTGAACACCTGGAGGTGGTGGGAATGCTCGGACGTTCTCTCACTGATGGAGTTCATGACAATCAGCTGATGGGAGCTGTCTCCGGCAGGTGGACCGATGATTTACTCGATGTAGGCTTAGCCTATTGGTATCTGGATGAGAATTTCGCAACCGATCTCGGATTCCTTGGGCGTCCGGGAACCCGTAAGTTGGAACCTCGGTTTTCCTATTCTCCTCGACCTGTCAGCGACACGATTCGAAAAATGCTTTTTTCCTACCGTATGGAAGATTTTCAAAGAATAGAAGATGGCCAGCTCGAGACTCGCATGCACCACTTTAACTACTCTATTTTCTTCCAAAATGGTAGCTGGATTCGCATCAATCCACATCATGCGACGGAAAACTTGATTGAACCTCTGAGGCTACCGGGAGGGCTTCGGGTTCCACCAGGTCGATACAGTTGGTGGTATTTCCCCATTCTCTATGTCCTGAACCCAGCTAAACGCCTGAGTGGACAAGTATCCTACCGACATGAGCCGGGTTACTATGGAGGAACCCGGAACCTTTTGGAGATTGCGCCGGTCATCAAATTGAGCAGTCGCTTCTCAACGGAAATCAGCTACTCTTTCAACCAGATTCAGCTGGAAACGGGAGCTCCCGTCAATTTTCACCAAGTCAATAATCGCATTAATTTTGCATTCAGTCGCAAATGGCTCACCAGTGCTAGTGTCCAGTATAATAGCGCTTCCGATGTGATTGGTATGAACTTCCGGCTCAATTACATTTACCGTCCAGGTGATGATTTTTTTATTGTTTACAATGACTTTCGCCAACACGCGACTTCGCCTTCGGAGATGAACCGTTCTATATCTATGAAATTTACTCACTCATTTGATTTCTAAAGGCTTCTCTCAGAACCAATCACTGGCAGCAGGGACGGAGGCTTCGTTCCAATATCATCAATTGCAAGTCGGGAGGCAGAGGCAATAGATCAATTGTTCCTGGGTCGAGAGAAGAGATAAAAGGAAATCATTAGACCCACAGCTCCAACTATGGTTAGTGCTGTGGTCAGGGAACCAGATATGTTTGTGCCAAAAGGGCCGATTCCACGGCTTGCCAAAAATGCCAGGGCTATTCCGCCAAGGGATTCACCTGCAATCAGCCCTGAGGCGTAAAGGATTCCACGATCTAGCCGTTGGCTAGATATCT
>JAYZCG010000010.1:0-40416 GCA_036338435.1 Acidobacteriota bacterium | reverse complement strand
TGCTGTCTCAGCAGGTACTGGGGGTTCATCGGTCTCGGCTGCAGCTTCCTGCTCTGCTGTCTCAGCAGGTACTGGGGGTTCTTCGGTCTCGGCTGCAGCTTCCTGCTCTGCTTCACGCAACAGTGCATCCAAATCAGCGATGATTGAATCACTTTCTGCATCTTTTGTCTTGACGCGTGCAACGGGCTTACCACTTTCAATTAAGACGGAAAGTAAAAGTTCAGCGGAAACGGTACTATGAGGACGTATCTGAATTCTATAATTACCAATACTTTTGAGTGGCTGCGCCAGAATAATTTTTCTTCGATCCAGCTGGATGCCAGTGCTTGCAAGAAGGCTGGCAATATCCTTGGTGGTAACCGACCCAAATAGGGTCCCTGCATCTCCAGACTTACGACTAACAACCACATGCAGTTTATTTAGCTCTTGGGCTAGCAATTCAGCTTCTTCCTGGTAAATTGCCTCTTTTTTAGCCATGGACAGGCGTTGTGCTTCAATGGTTTTGAGATTTCCTGGCGTTGATGGTATGGCGAGTTTCTTAGGAATTAAATAGTTACGTCCGTAACCATCGGCAACCCGAACGACTTCGCCGCGCTTGCCCAATTCAAAGACGTCATCGACCAAAATGACTTCCATAATATCGACCTCATTGAAACTAAGACTCAGATAGTTAAAGGCAGGCTAACTTGGTATGTAAGAGAGCAGTGCCAAATGCCTAGCTTGCTTAATAGCCCGCGACAATTTTTTCTGATGGATACTACACACGCCGGAAATCCGGCGGGGAGTCATCTTAGAACCTTCGGGCACGTAGGTAGACAAGGTCCTTACGTCTTTGTAGTCTATGTAATCAACCTTGTCCGAACAAAATTTACAGTACCGCCTGCGTTTTGCCATGCCCTAGTCCTCTACTGCCACTGACACAGTCTGAGTCTCATTGTTATCTTCAGATAAAGTGTTGAGCCTTTTTTTGCTATCGCGTCTAGATTTAATTTTCTCTGCTCGTTTTAGATTCAAATCTACTCGTATGGTTAAGAAGCGAATAACTGATTCTGTCATCTTAAACCTTCTCTCTAGTTCCGCCACAGATTCAGCATTGGATTCTTCCAGAGTGAGAATGACGTAAATCCCTTCAGTATGTTTGTTGATTGGATAGGCGAGATTGCGCTTCCCCCAATTGTCCACATTGGCTACCTGTGCTTCTTTTTCTTTAGCAATTTCCTGAAATGTTTCAATAGACTGATCCACTTCCTCCTCTGTTAGGGTAGGGGCCAGCACTACTGCAACCTCATATTTTCTCATGCTCATGTTGTCCTTTACTCACGTAAACAATGCCATGGAACCTAACTACGAAAGCATCACCCCGCTACTGCAAAGAGAATGCATTCTAGCATACTACTCCTTATAGGAACGAGTTCTTTCGTCTATCTCCTACTTGAGCAGGGGGGCAATTACCAAGGAAACGATAGACATCAATTTGATCAGAATATTCATGGATGGGCCGCTCGTGTCCTTAAACGGATCACCAACGGTATCACCTACGACTGAAGCCTTGTGGGGATCTGATCCTTTTCCACCCAGAAACCCAGCTTCAATGTATTTTTTAGCATTGTCCCAGGCACCTCCAGCATTGGACATGAACAATGCCAGTAGAACCCCTGAGAGGGTTGCTCCAGCAAGCATTCCACCTAGGGCCGAAGCGCCCAGTAGAGCCCCCATAGCGACTGGGGATACGATCGCTACCAAGCCTGGCAGGATCATTTCTTTGAGAGCTGCTCGGGTAGAAATATCAACACATCGGGCACTGTCGGGTTTCGCTGTTCCCTCCATCAAGCCTGGAATTTCACGGAACTGTCGACGTACTTCCTCCACCATCTGGAAAGCTGCTCTCCCCACCGATGACATTGTTAGATCCGCGATGAAAAAAGGTAGGGCACCTCCTATGAAAAACCCAACTACTACGGTCGGATTCAGTAGGTCTAGTGAGGAGAGTCCCACTGTTCGAGTATAAGCGGAAAAAAGTGCTAGTGCCGTTAGTGCAGCTGAGCCGATGGCAAAGCCTTTTCCCATGGCAGCTGTGGTATTGCCAAGTGAATCTAGACTGTCCGTGATTTTGCGAACTTCAGGTCCTAGTCCACTCATCTCTGAAATACCGCCAGCGTTGTCGGCAATGGGTCCGTAGGCGTCGACGGACATGGTAATTCCCACAGTTGCTAGCATGCTAACAGCCGCGATCCCAATTCCGTACAGGCCGGCATAGTTATAGGAGATGAGAATGGCTCCACATAGAGTTAGGATGGGCAAAACCGTTGATTGCATCCCGACTGCTAATCCAGCAATGATATTTGTGGCTACCCCTGTTTTGGAATTTTCTGCAATGCGTTTGATGGGGCTACCGGATGTGTACCATTCTGTCAAAAGTCCAATAATGACACCGGCAATAGTGCCCATCAGAATAGCAAAGAATATTCCTATTTCCAGCTCTATTGCGTTGATAATCAGGAAACTCCCTATCAGTAGAAGAATAGCACTAATATAGGTGGAGTAGCGTAGAGCTGATGCAGGGCCAAGGTTTCTCAATAATCTTATGGATGCAACGCCAATCAAAGAGGATAGAAGACCAATGACGATGATGCCCAAGGGAAGTAGCATATACAGTTCTCGATTTTCCAGATTGATGTTCAAGACTTTGGAAGCCCCTGTCGCAGCGATAGCGATTGTAGCAATAACGGAACCCACATAACTTTCGAAAATATCAGCTCCCATACCGGCAGTGTCGCCGACACAATCTCCAACGTTGTCGGCAATAACCGCTGGATTTCTTGGATCATCTTCTGGGATACCCGCTTCCACTTTTCCAACCAAGTCAGCTCCCATGTCAGCAGTTTTTGTGAAGATGCCCCCTCCGACTCTAGCGAAAAGGGCAATCGAACTAGCTCCCATGGCGAATCCGCTTATGTCACTGACGGAGATGATGTCGTATTGGTAGAGCAGGTAGGTTCCTGTGAGTCCTATCAACCCAAGACTGGCAACTGAAAGCCCCATAACAGCTCCTCCCGAAAACGCAATATGCAGGGCAAGTTCAATGCCAGAGTCCCGTGCGGCCTGTGTGGTGCGGACGTTGGAGCGCGTCGCTGCTTTTAATCCAAAAAACCCAGCTACCATAGAACTCAGGGCGCCGCATAAAAAGGCAATGCCCGTCCAGGTAGAGATAGCTAGATTCAGAAAGACAAAAACGAGAAGAATAAAGGCAAATAAGATGCTGTACTCACGGCGCAGAAAAACCATTGCTCCGTCGTGAATGGCATCCGCGAGTTCTGCCATTTTGTGGTCAGTCACGACAATTTTTTTGATGCCAAGATATATGAGGCCGGCACAAACGAGCCCAAGTAATCCAACTGCTGGGAAAAAATTAAAGTAAGAACTCATACTTGTTCACCTTTTTTTATTTTGGGTAGTTCTCCAGGCTTTAACTATCGTTGTGTGTATATCCTGATAGTGGCTATGTTCCTGGAAATAATGTTACATAATTTTGGCTAGCTCAGTTGTACAAAGACATTGCGCGATCAATCCCATCGGACAAGACAGTATCGATTGCGGAAATTGAACGGTCTATTACTTCCGTGAGAACAGAACGTTCTTTTCTATCGAAACGGGCCAAAACATATTCAGAAAAATCACCAAGCAGTTCTTCATCTGGCAGAATACCAATTCGTAAGCGAGTCAGATCTTTAGTGCCAAGAGCTTCAATAATCGATTGCATACCCTTTTGTCCGCTCGATCCCCCTGAGCGCCTGATTCGAATAGTACCCAGAGGAAGAGCCATATCATCATAGATGATTAGAGTTTTTGACAGATCCACTCTGTAATGATCGACAAGTTGGCGGGTGGCAGAACCACTGGCATTCATATAAGTCTGAGGCTTGGCTAGAATAACTGTCTTATTGATCCGTTCCGTCGTGCAGGTGAGAGCATAATTTCCGAGTGGCTCAAATTTTTTCCCCGCTTCTTTTGCCATCCAGTCGACTAACATAAAGCCGACATTATGCCGAGTTCTTGTGTAAGAGCGGCCTGGATTGCCGAGCCCGGTGACCAAGTACACGTGAGTTTTACTCCTCTTCTTCCTTGGTCGCGTCCTCTTCGTCCTTGTCTTGAGGTGTTTCGTCGGTGCCCTCGCCCTCTTCTATATCTTCATCATCTTCGAGTACGACCTCTTCAGGTTCCTTCTCTACATGAGGTGGCACAACAGTAAGAATGACAAGTTCTGGATCAGACACAAGGTCGATTTTCGAGCTGTCAATATCTAGGATATTTACTCTGACAGCATCACCAATCTCAAGGTCAGTTACATCAATTACTATGTTGTCAGGTAGGTCGGCTGGGAGGCATTCTAGCTCAATCTCCCGTAAAACCAAATCCAGTACGCCCCCGGCTATCACCCCTGCTGGGGTTCCTTCAATGTGAACCGGAACAGCAAAGGTCATCCGTTTATCCATGGCAACGGTTTGTAAGTCAGCATGCACAAGGGTGCCTTTAATGGGATCCAATTGGTAATCTTTGATGATCACGTTGTCAGACTGCTTGCCAAAGTGGAGCTCAAAAATGGTGTTGTGCCCAGTTTCAGAACGAAGAATGAGATCGACGTCCCGAATTGTTAGACTTATTGCTGAAGACTCTATCCCATGGCCATAGACCACTGCTGGAAGTTTGCCTTGCGCACGCAAACGGCGGTTCGCACCTTTCCCTAGTTCTTTCCTCGCCTCAGCATGAACTGTTATTTGGGCCATATCTCACACTCCAACCTAGGAAACCAAAAGTTGCATTCTAACCTTTTATCCTCAATTTGCACAATGTTTTGGTGTGTTTGGTGAAGTGGGGATCTCGGCCTTGTGTATTTAGATAAATAGTTTGCTGACAGAGGTTTCTTCGTGGATTGATTTGATGGCTTCACCCAATAATCCTGCGACACTAACAACCTTGATTTGTGGAATAGATTTTTCCTCTGACAGGTGGATAGTGTTGGTAACCAGAATGTTTTCAAAGTTCGAGCCAGTGAGACGGTCTACTGCAGGGCCTGAGAGGACTGGGTGGGTTGCCGCAGTGAAAACTCGACGGGCCCCTTCTCTTACGAGTGCCTCGGTCGCTTTGATCAGTGTCCCGGCAGTGTCAATTAAATCATCTACAATAATAACGTTTCTATCGGTGACATTTCCCACGATGTTCATCACCTCGGCTTCATTTTCAGATACCCTCCGCTTGTCAATAATGGCCAGACTGGTGCCCAGGCGTTTTGCATAAGCCCTGGCCCGTTCTACCCCTCCTGCATCCGGCGAGATGACCATCAGGTCCTCTACCCCCATTTCGGAGATTTGATCCATAAGAACAGCACTGGCAAACAGATGATCCACCGGAATATTGAAGAAGCCCTGGATTTGACCTGCATGCAGGTCCATTGTCAACAGGCGTTGAGCTCCTGCCGAGGTTAGTAGATCTCCAACGAGCTTAGAAGATAGAGGAACCCGCGGTCGATCCTTCCGATCTTGTCGAGCATATCCATAATAGGGGATCACCGCCGTGATGCGCTGGGCCGATGCCCTCTTAAAGGCATCAATCATGATTAAGAGCTCCATCATATTTTCATTCACTGGTGGAGAAGTCGGCTGGACAATGAATACATCCGTACCTCGAACATTTTCTAGGATCTGGAAATTCACTTCACCGTCACTAAAGCGGTTCAATTTTACTTTTCCCAGTGGAACACTTAGATGGTCACAGATCTGGTTTGCCAGAGGAAGATTAGCATTGCCGGCAAAAATCTTGATGTTAGACATCGTCTAAACCCGAATCGGTAAGAAACTGTCGATATTGACCTCTCGAGAGAGTCTGACAGGTGAAGGCCTCTCCTATCTCTTGATGTGAGAGGCTATCTGCTATTTCTTTCAACGTTTTGATGTTTCCGAATCCTAACAAAGTTGACCCACTACCGCACAACATTACCCTTTTGCAACCCATATTTTCAAGTATTGATTTAGCTTCAACTAGAATAGGGTAGTGTTGGAAGAGAGTTCTCTCGAAATCATTTTCCAGCAAAGACCAATTATATTTTTTTGAGTCTAGCATCCTGACAAGACGGTGCATTGTGGTATCCAATATAGCGCTTGTCGACAGGTCGGATTCGGCATGATCGTCCCACTGCCCAAGGGAGTATGCGGTGTGACTCGCTAGTTCAAAATGCGGATATAGAAGTAACAGAGTCTGTTTTTCTGCTATGTCTGACAGAGGCAATAATTGTTCTCCTCGTCCCCCTGCAGCGACTTGTCCTCCCATCAGGAAAAAGGGCACATCTGAGCCTAACTGAGCAGCTAAAGTGGCTAGAGTGTCCTTACAAAGTTGACACTGCCAAAGTTGGTTGAGAGCTAAAAGTGCCATTGCAGCATTACTGGACCCTCCTCCCAGACCGGCACCAATGGGAATCTTCTTGTGGAGACTAATTCGTACACCGGCTTGATGTCCGGAATAGTTTTGTAGCAGTTTGGCTGCCCTATACAGCAGATTGTCTACGCTTTGGGCAACGTCTCTGCCCCGAATTTCTAGCTGGATATTTTTATTGCGCGTTGTCTCAAAGACGACTTCGTCGTGCAAATTGATAGTTTGATAGATTGTTCTGATTTGATGGTAACCGTCGTGACGTTTTCCAAGGATTTTTAAAATCCAATTGATTTTGGCAAACGAAGGGATAGCAAGTCTTGTCAACGTAATCTACTTCGGGGTTACTCTTACGGACTTTTCTAAGGACTTTTTTCTGGCAATACGATGTTCCACGTCAGAGAGCTTTTTCTGAACTTTCTCACGCTCGTCGGGGTCTTCAGCAAACAAGATTGATTTCTCATAGTAGTCTTGGGCTTTTTCATGTTGTCCCAGGACATCATAGAGATCCCCAAGGTGACCAAAAATAGTGGCATCTGAATCGACCAATCGGCTCGCTTCCAGGAGGTTAACCTCGGCTTGATCATAGTTCTTTAGCTTGAAGTACACCCACCCCAGACTGTCCAGATAAGCGCCATTGTGTGGTTCGATCTTCACAGCCTCGATAATGTAAGTGAGAGCCTGTGATAAGCGAATTCCTCGATCGGCCAGCATGTAGCCCAGGTAGTTAAGAACTCCCGGATGTTGGGGATTATTTTCTAGGATTCTCTCAAATACGGATTCAACCTCTACCCATTCTTTCTGACGTTCGTATATGGCTCCTAGTTGAAATTGCATCCTCTCGTTCTCTGGGTAGTGAACAATAGCTTCCTTGATGATATCTTCTGCTTCCAGATACCTTTTGTGGTCAACATACAGTTGGCTTGATGCTAAGTATAATTCTTGAGGGTCGTGATGCTTTTGGATGCCTTCATTGAGTAAGTGAGCAGACTGTTCTAATTGATCAGCGGCAGATAGTACTTGTGCTCGTGCAATCAAAAGATAAATTTTGTTGGGTTCTTCTTCGTAAGATTGGGAAGCATTCTGTTCGAACAGTTTTTCGCTCAATCTCAAAGCCTCCGCAAGTTGATTTGCATCTTTTAGAGCATAAACAAGTCGGATAGTAGTGAAAAGATCGTCCGGATTTTCCGCCATGATTCTCCGGAAAATCTCAATGGCCTCGTCAAACTGACGCGCTCTTTGATAGATGAGCGCCAAGCTTGTATCTATGGAGTTGATTTGTGCATGTGAATCACTCAACTCACGCAAACGTAGGAAGCGGTCAATGGCCTCTTGGCGTTTGCCCAGAAGGTTTTCTACCTCAGCTAATTGGTAGTTGATTCCATAATTTTTCGGGTCATTCTCCAAAACTTCTAAGAATATTTCAGCGGCTTCAGCGTAGTGCTTATGATTTTTGAGGGCTCGACCAAGCGCCATATAAATTTGCATATTGCTCGGATATTGTTGAGACAGCTCTCGAAGAAGTGATGCTGCTTCACTAGGGCGGTTTTGGTCTATAAGAAGAATAGCTAACCGGTACTGCATGTCTGGATCCGTGATGTCGGTAAGTGCCCGACTGTAGAGTTCTTGTGCTTTTACATACTGGTTTGTGCGTTCATAGAGTTCGCCGAGGAATCTAATGTTCTCAACATAAGTGTTGTCGTAGTCTAGGGATTTTTCGAGTGTTTCAATTGCTAATTGGGTTTCACCAAGTTGAGTGTGGGCCTTAGCTTTTAACTCATAACCCTGCACGATCCACGGGCGCAGGTTTATAAAACGGTCGGTGACCTGAAGAGTTTCTCGGTATTGTTCCTGGGTCAATAGGAGTCGACCAAGATCGTATAGGGCTGCAAAATGATCTGGATCCAATGCTATAGCCTGACGGAATTCCTCAATAGCCTGGGTGGTCATAGTGTTTTGTCCATCGGTCCCAAAATTAGAATAGATCCGACCAAGTAAGAAGTGAGGTGCGCTACTTTGAGGATCCAACTCTGAGGCTAATTGACAAGTTTCCACAGCACGCCGGGTTCGGCCTGCCTTCCATAAGGTTTCGGCAAATTCTACTCTCAAGGACGCACTTTCTGGGTTTAGCGTAATGGCCTGTTCAAATTCTGAGATCGCATCCCGGTACTCGCCGTTCAATTCGTGCATGCGTGCCACACTGAAGTGGTAATACGATCCTGGCAAATCGACAGTTTGAGCCGATATCAGTCCTCCGCTCATGACTACAAGACAAACTAGTGGTACACAACGCTTCATAAAGTAGAGCCCATTATTGCACATTCTTTACTGATGAAAATCTCTTGAGCTATCGTCGTAGTAAATCAGTTAAGTGGCTTGGTCAACACCGCCGTTATAAAGTCAAGATTGTTCGCAAAGAAAATTTCGAGACCAATGAGAGCTTGATCTGACGAGACCTTGATATAGCCTCCTGGAAGATCGGGTAGAACTGAGAAAAAGGTATCAAGAAGACCAATCACCCGCTCAGAACCGCCTACCATTAAGGAGGTGGTGTCTAATAGGGTCCCTTGGGCAGTGGAGATTTCCATTAGTATGTTAGCGGGTTGTGACTCCGGATTTAGAAGGGTTATGCCCGTAGAAATGTCTGCTCCTTGCGTGACATAGGGAAAGATAAAATCCCGCGATGCAGAGTTGTCCAGGGCAATCGTCGTCATGGCACGTCCCGAGAAAGTATGTATTTCACCATCGCCGATCACTCCGGAAGTATCACTTTCAAGAAGCAACCATCCGGTTATAGCCTTACCCCGATCGATTAAGCCAAAGAGATCAACTAGATTTATTCTAATGGACTCGGAAGGAGCCAATACGAGGGTTGATCTGCTAGCAAGATTTTCCCCTTGGTCATTCTTGATGGACAGAGACACCCTGGCATTACTAGTGCCACTGTGGACGAGGTTGAGAAAGGTTTCCGATCCCCCGAACACAGAAAATTGGGGTAGATACAGTCGTGTGGGTAATTGGACTTCACCTCCAACCGGAATTCCATTCAGAACTGAGATACGTTTGTTGTCAAAGTAGTGCTCGAACGCAATTACCCGTTGGCCCTCACTTGAAATCTTTATGTAGCCACTTCCAAAGTTGGCAAAAGATGTTTCACTGAAGATTGCGGGAATGGAATCATCTCCCGGATCGGCCTGTCGTAAGAAGGCCGTAAAAACACCATTGCTGGCTATTGAACGCGAAACTTCCTCGACGGTGGATCCGTTACTGTTAATCAAAGCAATACCAACAGAGGAGGCGGTCTCAGCGGTAGGATTCACGATCGTGATTGAGGTTCTGAATCCTTTATTTACACGAACTTCGGGCAAAATCCATTCATTAGAAGTGACAGTGATCCCTGGGGTTCCATCTAAGCTTTGGATCTGAGAGTCACCTATCAGAGCAAATCCGGCTAGCCCATGTTGATCACTTGCGAGATCAAGCCATCCTACTAGATTGGAACCTTCAGTGGCCTCGACTAACCCTCGGGCTGTGAAAGAAATCTGGTGACCACTTTTGAGATCAGCGTTTTTAGGTTGTTTGAAATCGGGAACCTCATCGGTTTGAGGATCATCCAAAGAGGGTCTCCCAGAGGTGTCCCGCATTTGAAAGGTGATCGTTGTATCTTTAGAAGAGGTGTTAGTTGCTGTAATACTCGTAAAAAAATTCTTATTTGAAACCACTTTTGGGAAAAATAGTCGGGCACTATTTTTCATGACAGCAATCGTGTTAGCGTTAAATTTGACGGCCGTCAGAAATGCCCCGTTGGGAGATAAAGAGATATCCAGAGGTCCTGCAGGAATTGCAATTTCAATCCCATTGTCGTCAACGATGAGACTGGGACCAACATCAACGTAGCGTGTGAATTGTTCCGATTTCAGATCAAATTCCATCACAAGGTCACGAACGGCTGAGGCTATAAACATGCGGGGGAGATCATGTGAAAAGGCTGGTCGCGTACTGTCCTTAAAACCCGTAAAAGGAGGTATTATTCGGGTTGTCTGACGAGAGCTGATGTTTACAAGAGCGATCTCTCGGTCACTTAAGATCACGAAATTTTCCCCATCTGGTGTAGTAAAGGCACCTCTGGAGATACCTCCAATATCTATGGTTGCTAGGACTTCACCGGTCTGCAGATCAAGAAAAAGGGCATGATCATCAAGTTCGCTAGAGCTAGTAATGTGACTCACTTCTCGATCACCGATGAGACCAAACTGTCCATCGGAAGAGATGGCCAAGGTGTTCGAAACGGCAAAGTTGTGAGGGAGCACAATCTCACCTTTAACGGTGGGCACAATTGTCTTGGTCACCGTGAATGAATCGGGATCGATGATCAATATAGAATCGGGTGTCTCCAGCTGGGGGAGAGCCGTGGATCCGACCAAAACCACGGTGAAAAAGCTGTGGTCGGGAGCCATCGTTATAGAAGAGGGACGAGTGCCGTTGGTCAAATCTAGCCGGGGAGTAATCTCCGTTGCCGACTCGACATCGAAGCGGATAATTTGGTCGGTTCCGGATGAGGCTATATAGCCAGTCTTTCCATTCTTGGAAAACACAATGTTATTCCCAACGGAAAAGAAGACTTTCGTAAGATTGAGTGTTTGAATCTTGAGTGTGTCGATATCTATGATGGCAATAGAGCCGATCTCTTTTCCCTTGAAGACATCTCCAGCCGTTGGAATGTTGTCATCTAGCAATAGGCTCACTACACATATCTTGCTCCCATCCGGAGTCAACGACATCAGTGCTGGGTTGGCACCTACTTCCAGTAGGGGTTGTGGGTTAAGGGGAGTCCCATTTGCTGGATCCACTACCAGGATCTTGTTTGAACCAGGTATGCTCACGAACGCCTTGCTCGAATCGAAGGAAAATACCACGTTTGGGGAAAAATTGAGATCGTTGGTGGGAATGCCCACAGAGTTCGGGAGGTGGATATTATTGGTGTCAAACGTCAGATTGGCGTCTAGCACCTTGAGGTCTATGGTCGCGGAGACGCGTTGTCCCCAAAGTGGGGAGCACAGGCCAACACAACTGACTACGATGACCAAAAATCGATACAACATCAGGCCGTTGATTATAGAGTGGTCGATGCGACTCGACAACTCACCTCTCAACTCCGGTCAGAAGATCCTACGGTGAACTGGACTCTTTTGACTAGAGGAAACCTCCAATAGTTATTAATATTACTCACGAGGGTGGCTTCGAATCCTGTGAGTTCCTTCTTCCATGCTTCGCTGTGTACTGCCACAAGAAGTTCTTTCTTCTGTAGACTCAGTGGACGACTATTAATTGCCATTTTTTCGCCTACAATTTGCGGCCATAGTTCTTTGAGGAAGATAATTGTGACATGATCGTCAGAACTGATGCGGCGTAGCAAATCAGGTAAAAAAGTGCTCGCATTGTTCATCTTTTGGTTTTCCTTCTGTGATTTTCTCGGAATGCTTTGACGGGGTCGAT
The DNA here is from genome assembly GCA_036338435.1 of Acidobacteriota bacterium. Lineage (GTDB taxonomy): Bacteria > Acidobacteriota > UBA6911 > RPQK01 > JADFOI01 > JAPYTY01. Next base: position 28,497 of record JAYZCG010000010.1, on the reverse strand, counting down.
TTTCTTGTGTCATTGGTTACACAGACATCCAGGAAAGTAATTTTAGAACAATCTAGGATGGAAAAGTACAAAAACTGAGATTTTGTGACATGTAAAACCAGAAATTATGTAAAGTATTGACAACATCAACAGAGCGGGAGATATTCTCCATAGGGATGGAACAGGTATTAGTATTAAATTCAACCTATGAGCCACTGCAGGTTATTTCCTGGCAGCGTGCTGTGCGTATGCTGTTTCAGCAAAAGGTTGAAGTCGTTGAGGAATATGATTGCGAGATTCGGAGTGTTTCGCTATCGATTCGTCTCCCCTCGGTTTTGCGATTACTTCGATACATCAAAGTTAGGCGAAACTACAATCAGGTGAGATTTAATCGGACTAATATCTATGCTAGGGATCGTCATAGATGCCAGTACTGTGGGCACAAGTTTGTACCTAACCAACTCACCTATGATCACGTTATTCCGGTGGCTAGGGGAGGTAAAAAGACCTGGGAAAATATCGTCACCTGTTGTATAGGCTGCAACCGAAAGAAGGGAAATAGGACACCAGAAGAAGCTGGGCTAAAGCCTTTGAAAGGGCCCAAAGCTCCTTACGGATTTCCGCACCGCCTCACTTTCTTTCTGTGGAAGTCTAAGGCTCCTGACAATTGGAAGAGTTATATCTTTTGGGGTCAGTAGAAATTCATTGAGTGATGCGCTCCTGGTGTTGTCCCGATATCCACGCTTGGGAAAGGTCAAGACCCGCCTTTCCAAGACATTGAGTCACGCTGCTTGCTTGGAACTTCATCAAGCCTTTCTTCTCGATACCTTAGACAGGATCGCTACTCTCAAGGTTGTCCCCCATTTGTTTTTGTCGGATTGTTCAGATGCAGAGGTTCGGGAATTTTCCCGGTTCCATAGTTTCCCTTCAACACTTTGTGCCCATCTCCAAGAGGGCAGGGATCTAGGCGAACGGATGTGGAATGCATATCAAAAAATTTATGTGCCATGTGATCGAGTCCTCTTTGTTGGTGTTGACAGTCCTTCACTACCTCTGGCATGGATTGAAGAAGCACTGGGTCGACTGGATGATTTTCCGGTAGTTGCGGGTCCCGCGGAGGATGGTGGCTATTATCTTCTAGGACTGTCTGAGCCCAGAAGAGAACTCTTCTACAACATTATGTGGGGAACTAGCCTAGTATTAGAACAGACTCTCTCCAAACTTGATGTTGAGGAGTACTGTTTGTTGCCTCCTTGGTATGACGTTGATAAGGAGTCTGATTTGTGTCGCTTGAAGGAAGACTTAAACAAAAATTTTGAAGGATTTCCCAGGCGCACTTCTACTTCCCTGCGTAATTTGAGCCGTGAGTTACACTTTTCTAGCTGATGGCTGCTTAAATATCAGTGGACGAGTTTGACGGAACGACCTGCAGTTATCTAGGATGTGAGAGAGGATTCTAACAAATTGATGATGGTGGAGCGGCTTAGTGTCATGTCTAATCTGAAGAATTTTCTGGAAGAATTATTTGCTCTGAAAATGACTGAAGCGGAACGGATCGTATGGGCTGGCGATCCCTACAGTCCTTTTCAACGAGATGTTTTTGCGGGAAAACCGTTGCGTGTTGCTGTGGTGTTAGCCATCTTGTTCCACATTTTACTTTTTGTCATTGTTTTCCCATCTTTTGGGGATCGTGTGTTAATAGTTACCCAGGATGTTTTGGTCTTGAAACAATTAGCCCGCCCGGCCGCTCTAGCTGGCGGGGGAGATTTGCCCGAGGCGGCTCCGCCCAAGCCTGAACCAACCATCCCAGAACCTAAACCAGTTCTGGTTCCCATTCCAGATCCTACTCCCAATGCACCTGAACCGATTCTCAAGAAGAAAATTGAAGAAATCCCTCGCATTCAGGAAGAGATAGCTCTCGATTTGAACATCGGTGATATCACCGCCCCTCCAGGTGTTGCTGCTCGTGGAGGTCAGGGTCAGGGCAGAACTGGAGGCCCTGGAAGAGGTCCACTGTCGGGGGTAGGGCCTGGCACTGGGAGTTCTGGAGCCTACACGATTGGTAATGGTGTGACGATGCCACAGATTCTACAACAGACCACTCCCAGCTATACAGATGATGCGATCAAGGCTAAAGTCCAAGGTATTGTTATCCTTCAAGCGGTTATTCGGAAGAATGGGAGAGCTGACAGTTTCAAGGTGTTGAGAGGTCTTGGCTATGGCCTGGAGGAGAAAGCCATCCAGGACATCGCCTCTAAATGGAGATTCAGACCAGGAACGTTGCAGGGGAGACCAGTTGATGTGCTAGCCACCATTGAGGTTCAGTTCAATCTCCGCTAGAGTGAGTTCTCAAAACTTACCTCAGAAGACCCACATTAGTAGTTTGGGAAGGATCAGTGAACAAAGATCATTGTCTTTTGTTAAAGTGCTGGTCGGATTGCATAGGAGCTACCTGAAGCAGCTAAAATATCAGCAACAATATAGTCTTCAGCTTTTGTAGTCAGTTAGTAAATAGTATGGGCCATAGAAGGGATTCAATCGATTGGTAGATCAACTGGATCTGAAACAAACAATTAATCTTCCGAATACCAAATTCCCCATGAAGGCAAACCTGCCGGTTCTCGAGACACAGATAATGGCAGAGTGGGAGAAGCTAGAGCTTTATAAGAAAATCCGTGCCTCGCGAAAAGGAAGGGAGGCTTTTATCTTGCATGATGGTCCTCCCTATGCCAATGGGCACATTCATCTAGGACATGTTCTTAACAAAACGCTCAAGGACTTTATTGTCAAGTCAAAAACAATGCAGGGTTTTGATTCTCCCTATGTACCGGGCTGGGATTGTCATGGACTCCCCATTGAAATCAAGGTAATGGCCAAGAAGCAAAAGGGTATGGATTTGCTTCAAATCCGTCGCCAATGTCGAGAATATGCTGAAAAATTTGTCAACATTCAGAAGGAAGAGTTCAAACGGCTGGGAGTGTTTGGAGAGTGGTCTGATCCTTATCTCACAATGGATAAAGATTACGTAGCAGAAATTGTGAGGCTTTTCGGACAATTTGTAGAAAAGGGGAGTGTCTACAAAGGATTGAGGCCTGTTCATTGGTGTATCGCATGTGAGACAGCTTTAGCTGAAGCTGAGGTGGAATACAGAGATCATGTAAGCCCTTCTATTTATGTCAAATTCCCTGTCAGTAGGGGCCTAGAGAAGTGGAATGTAGACACCTCTTCACACAAGGTTTCCGCACTCGTTTGGACGACCACCCCTTGGACTTTACCTGCTAATCTTGCCATCTGTTTTCACCCACTTTTCGAATACTCATTCGTCGAGGTTAAAAATGAAGTTTATATTGTAGCCAGCGAACTACTTGAACAAGTCGTTCGGGAATGTCGTTTGGAACCCTATAAGGTTGTCGACACAGTAAAAGGGGAAGTTTTAAAAGATCTGGTATGTTGCCATCCTTGGCTAGATCAGGATTCTAAGACTATCTTTGCTGATCATGTAACGCTTGAGCAGGGGACAGGAGTGGTTCATACAGCTCCAGGACATGGGCATGAAGACTATCTTGTAGGGCTTCAAAATAACCTGGAGATTTATAGTCCAGTTGACTCCCTGGGCAAATTTACCTCCGATGTTAATCACTTTTCGGGTTTGCAGATATTTGATGCGAACAAATTGATAAACGCACTGATGTTGGATAGGGGTAATCTGCTGGCAGCGGGAGAGATTGAGCACAGCTATCCTCATTGCTGGCGCTGTCATGATCCAATTATTTTCCGAGCCACATCTCAGTGGTTCATTAGCATGGATCATGATGACTTGCGACAGAAAGCTCTGGAGTCGATAGAGCAGGTGGAATGGATCCCTTCCTGGGGAAAAGAGAGAATTAGCAACATGATAGCTAACCGACCGGACTGGTGCATCAGCCGGCAAAGAATCTGGGGTGTCCCTATCATTGCCTTTTATTGTCAAAAGTGTAGCGAGCCCTTGCTGTGTGGTGAGGTTGTGAAGCATGTTGTTAAAATTTTTCAACAGGAAGGAGTGGAGGCCTGGTTTGATCGCGATGCCTCTACACTCCTTCCAGGTAACACTCGTTGCCTCTGTGGTCACTCAGAGTTTGAGAAAGAGAGCGATATTCTGGATGTGTGGTTCGATTCTGGGGTTAGTCACCAAGCTGTATTAGAAACCAGAAATGGTTTGAGTTGGCCAGCGGATGTCTACTTAGAGGGGGGCGATCAGTTTCGTGGATGGTTCCATACATCGTTGTTGACGTCTCTCAGAGTGCGTGGAAAGGCACCCTTTCGCACCGTTATTTGTAGTGGGTGGACGTTAGATGACGAGGGACACGCTATGTCTAAGAGTCGTGGAAACGTTATTTCACCAGTGAATATTATGGAAACTAGTGGGGCAGAGCTCCTTCGTTTGTGGGTTTCTTCTATCACTTATACTGAGGATGTTCGTCTGGGTGATGAGATTCTCTTGAGATTGCGCGAAGCGTACCGCAAGATTCGCAATACACACAGATTTATCTTGGGGAATCTATTCGACTTCACTCCTGACATGGAGGTGTCACAGAAAGATTTGTCTGAAATCGATCGTTGGGCTTTGGCGCGTATGGCCCAAGTAGCAAAACGTGTTGAGGAAGCTTATGAATGTTTTGAATTTCACGTGGCTTACCATGCTCTTTATAATTTCTGTGTTGTCGATTTGTCCAGCTTCTACCTGGATATTTTAAAAGATCGCTTGTACACGTTTGCTCCTCACTCAACTCAGAGAAGAGCTGCTCAGACTACACTATTTCATATCTCGGACACTCTAGTCCGGCTATTTGCGCCTATCTTGCCATTTACCTGTGAGGAAATTTGGAGCCATCTCCATGTTGACGAGAAACCATTTGACTCGGTTCATCTTGCCGAATTCACAAAAGATATTCAAAATCACCGAGATGATGAGCTGTTAAATCACTGGGAGCGTCTCCAGGAAATACGTGGTCAGGTTAGTAAAAATCTGGAGGAAAGTCGTCAGCGCAAAGATATCGGAAATTCGTTACAGGCGCAGGTAAGTTTGCGATGTGGAACGGAGACTTTAAATTATCTAACGCCCTTTGAGGAGGATCTCCGCTTCCTATTCATCGTTTCCGACGTGAAATTACTAGAAGATCCGAAAATAGATGCCCAAGCCGTAGAGATTACGGTTTTGCAGGCAGAGGGAGATAAATGTGACCGGTGTTGGACATACTCGTTATCAATGCAAACGGTTGGTGAAACGGCAACAGTTTGTAAGCGATGCTATGCTGTTTTGGAGGACATGGGCCACGTGTGATGAGATATGGGAGTGAACTTTGCTAGTAGGATGCGGTACGTAGCTATTTCCCTGGGGTGTGCAATCACGGCGCTTGATCTGATGACCAAGTGGATAGTGCGAAGCAGTGATTGGCTATACAGCTACACGATAATTGAGGGCTTCTTCAAAATTCATTATGTTCGTAATGAAGGCATTGCTTTTGGTTTGTTTCATGGTGTTGAATCGCAGCTGAAGCCTATTATTATCAATTCTTTTGCCATCGTCGCGCTTGTATTTGTACTCTACTATATTTGGAGTACCCCATTGCATGAAAGAATCATGTTGTTGTGCCTGGGGCTACTTTTGGGAGGGGTTCTGGGAAACTGTATTGAGCGGATGATGCGAGGACATGTAACCGACTTCATAGAGTTGCACTGGAAGGACTTGTATAGTTGGCCTACGTTCAATGTGGCTGACAGCGCGATCACTTGTGGAGTAATGGTCCTCCTATTCCAAACTTTTTTTGGGCAACATACTGATGCACTTAAAGGAGCTAGAAATGCAGCTGAAAACCGGTAAGTGCAGTGTATGGTTGATGTTAGGATTTTTGTTTTTTCTGCTCATGGGTCCATTGGTGCAAGCTGAAACGGTTGATCAAATAATGAGTAGATTCCAGGATAGGTATGATGACTTGGACAGCTTTTCTGCGGAGTTTGACCAGTTGTTCCAAGGTCGTACCCACCATTTGAGGGAATCGGGTGTTGTGATGATGCGGAGGCCGGATAAGATGTATTGGGAATACGAGAGTCCTACCCCAAAATTTTTTGTCTCGGACGGATATAGAAGCTACTTTTACGTACCGCGTGACAAGCAAGTGATTGTTTCAGAGCAACATCTACGAGAGATTCAATCACCCCTACTTTTTCTACTGGGTGAAGGGAACATCCAAGAGGCGTTTAATGCCGAATTCAATGAACGGGAAGAAGCACTCGAGCCAGCCAACAAATTGATCAAGTTGATACCCAAGGAACCGCAAGGCGAATTTTCTTTTCTTATCCTGGAGGTTAATTTGTCAGACTATCTGATTCGTCGGCTCATTGTGGTTGAGCCCATTGGAAACCGCAATGAGTATATTCTCAGCAATGTCCAAATCAATATTCAAATTCCTGATGAACAGTTTGATTTTGAAGTGCCTGCAGGGACTGAGTTGATATCACATTAGGGCTTTATTAACGAATTGGCCCACAAGATAAGGAGAGAACTAATTGACGAAGCGAAAAGCTAAAATTACGGCTCTCGGAATGTATGTGCCTGAACGATGCATGACAAATGATGATTTGGCAGAAATAGTAGACACATCCGATGAGTGGATTCGTGATCGAAGTGGCATCAAAGAGCGTCGCATCATTGCTGAGGGTCAGGCAAATAGTGATTTGTCGGTAAAAGCAGTTGAAAATGCATTCGAAGGTCGAGATTTTCGTCCTGAAGAAATAGATCTCATTGTGGTGGCCACTGTTACTCCAGATATGATGTTTCCATCAACCGCCTGTATTGTCCAGGATAAAATTGGTGCAAAGAATGCCTGGAGCTTTGATCTATCGGGTGCGTGCTCTGGGTTTATCTATGCTTTGGCAACGGGTGCTCAGTTCGTGGAGACAGGGATATGCAAGAAGGTTTTGATTATCGGAACAGATGTAATGAGCTCAATTCTGAATTTTGAAGATCGTACAACCTGTGTTCTTTTTGGAGATGGGGCAGGTGCTGTTTTGCTGGAACCTACGGAGGAAGAAGACGTGGGGATTCTCGATCTTATGCTTCACAGCGACGGTTCTGGTGGGAAGTATTTGTATATGCCGGGTGGTGGGAGTCTCCATCCTCCGAGCCATGAAACGGTGGACAAGAAGATGCATTATGTACACCAAGATGGAAGGAATGTCTTTAAATTTGCCGTTAAGCTCATCACGGAAGTATCCAATCAAATTTTGGAGAGAAATGGTTACACGGCTGAAGATGTGGGGTTGTACATACCTCATCAAGCCAATCTGAGAATTATCCAATCAGCCTTGGAGCGTCTGAAACTCCGTCCTGATCAGGTAGCGATTACAATCGACCGATACGCTAACACTACAGCAGCAACTATTCCCATCGGATTGGTTGAGGCCCATCGTCAGGGGCGAATCAACGGTGGAGATCTGGTCCTCTTAGCCAGTTTTGGAGCCGGATTCACCTGGGGCAGTGTGCTTCTGAGGTGGACCGATATCTGAACGGGCTAGATAAATAGCTCTTCTTCCGGATGGCTTGCAGTAGGTGGCACCGGGGTTTTCTTGTTAAGTAGGTAAGAGATGCCTGTTTTTAGTCCCTTGAGCAATGAAGAAATTTCCATGGTTGGCTTGAGAACATCTTCCTGAACCATCTCTGCTGTCTGCTCAAATTTTTGAACCGTGTCGTCCACTATACTATTGACCTTGGATACCTGCCCGCGACTGACCTCAGTGATTTCCTGTACGAACTGATCGATATCCTGTGCTCTTTCGGCAACCATCTCTGAGACAGAATCAATACGGGTTTTTAGGGTTTCGGCAATCTCACCCAGGGGGGCTATTTGATCAACTACTCCTTGAACTCGGAGTAACACGTCTTGAGCACTTTCTCCTATTTTGTCCGACTGATGTTCCAATTTCTGAATCATCTGTGTAATGGATCTGGAGGTCTGCCATATTGAGAGGCTTTGACACACCAGGGCAACGGCGCTGACACCGACAAAAACAATTAAAAGGCTTTCAGGACTCACGTCATATACTCCTCTAGTTAGTACCTCTAGTACCTCGAAGGGTTTTGGTGCAGTTTACTCTTGCTCTCTGGGCGATAGATCTTTCAGGTTGTCACGTTCTGTCTTGTAGGCATCCTTGCTGGCTTCGATAGCGGCAGAAAGCTGATCCTTCTGTTGTTGTAGGATTTCTTTCCCTTTGTGGATGTTTTGTGTTACTTTTCCAGCCATTTCAGCCGACTTGCCCTTAATCTGTTCCTTCCCCTTCTTTGCTGTTTCGCTTAACCGGCCAGTACTTTCTCCGTACTTCTTGTCCAAAAATGCTCGTGTCTGCTCTCCGGTTTGGGGAGCAAACAGAAGGGCCACGGATGCACCAACAACTCCACCCACCAACAAGTAAATAAATTTGTCTCCCCCAGAGGCCATAATCCTTCTCCTTTCATGCATTTAACGCATGACGCACTGCCGTTCAGATTACCACATAAATGACTTTCTGAACAACTCGACAGCAATTCATCACGTGTTGGGGAGAGGATGATTGACAGAAGCGCTCAAAGTGTTTGCTGCATGCTGGTTTTGCCTTGCGATATAAAATTTAATTGCCCCAGAATTTCCAGAAGTGTCCTAACGGTCCATGCCCATGTCCCAGGACAAGGGCATGACGAATTGCCTCGGTGACGAACTGTTTTGCTTGGAGGGCTGCATCCTTGAGATTGAATCCTTGTGCTAGGTAAGAGGCCACAGCTGAGGCAAATGTGCATCCACTGCCATGGGTGTTGATCGAGTCTAATCGTGGTCCAACTAGTGGAACCAACTCTCTGCCATCGTAGAGATAATCTGTCGAATGTTTCGGATCTTCCATGTGGCCACCCTTTACGATGACTGCCTGTTGGACCAGCTCAAATATTTCCTGGGCTACGTCTTGAAGGCCTTGTTGCCCGGTGATCTCATGGCCAATCAATAATTCTGCCTCCGGGAGGTTAGGGGTGACAACAGTTGCCAGCGGAAAGAGTTCAGTTTTGAGGATTTCCAATGTTTCTTCCCCAACCAGTAGATCACCTCCTGTACTTGCTATGACTGGATCTACCACGACACGTTCAATACCAAATTTTTTGATCTGTTCAGCGACCACCCGGATCACTTCAGCCGAGGGCAGTATGCCCGTTTTAATGGCATCCACTCCAATATCTTCGAGGACAGCTTCGATTTGTCTTCGGATGTTGTCCAACGGTAGGTCCGAAGACATGTAAACACGGTTTGTGTCTTGAGCAGTAACGGTAGTAATGACGCTCATCCCATGGATTCCAAGAGCTGCGAAGGTTTTTAGATCTGCCTGAATACCCGCACAGCCACCACTATCAGATCCGGCTATAGTGAGGGCTTTAAGTGGTGTTTGCATAGAATAATTCATGACCCAATTGTTTCTGGATATGGGTTTTGAAAGAAAGGAGTTAGTGTCAAGTAGAGTATGATGCTGGCCAAAAATAAGAAGATTACTCTATGGAATGGACACAAAGCGGAAGAGAGGATCCGGCTGGACAAGATCTTTCGGTGTCCAGATACTAGTGCCATCTAATTATGCACCTCGTGAGCATAGGGGCATAGATTGGTGAGGGTACATTCCCCACATTTCGGACTGCGAGCTTTGCATATCCCTCGTCCATGGTGGATTAGCTGGTGTGAAAAATAGATCCAACGTTTTTTCGAAATCTTACACATCAGATCTTTTTCAATTTTGTTAGGATCTTGATGGTGCGTTAATCCAAGACGGTTACTAAGACGTTTGACGTGCGTGTCTACAACCACGCCGTCAGCAATATCAAAGGCCGTGCCGAGCACAACGTTGGCAGTCTTTCGAGCAACACCGGGAAGAGTTAGCAATTCTTCCATACTTTCGGGAACCTTGCCTTTGAATGAGAACATGATCTCATTAGCCGCTCCAATAAGATTTTTGGCCTTGTTTCTGAAAAAACCAGTGCTGTGTATTAGGTTTTGAAGTTCTCCGACCTCAGCCTCGGCAAGTTCTTTTGGGGATGGATAGCGTTCGAACAAAGCTGGCGTAACGGTGTTGACACGCACATCGGTACATTGAGCAGAAAGAATAGTTGCCACTAAGAGTTCATATGGATTTTTGTGGTGAAGAGCACAGTGCACATCTGGGTATTCCTCATCTAGTCGGTGACAAATTTCTCCAATACGTTGATTTTCTCTTACTTTTTTACTTAGCTTTGATTTTTGGGTGGTCTGCATACGTGGCACCTATCTTACCATCTTGGGAAAGGAGAGACCGATGAAGACGGCGTGATGGATCTAGATATTAAAATTGATGTAGTGAAAGAACTAGGCGTCAACGCGGCATAGTTCTTGACAAGGTATTTTGATGTGGTGGCACCGAGTGAGCTATTTAGTTGTTGCTAGAGCTTCCGGAATGAAAACAGTTCATCCAGAAACTAAAGTGATGGATAATTTTATTCTGTGTCAGGGTTTTAAAAGGTAAGATATCCTTACGGGTCTTAAAGTTTTTTATGAATAACGAGAGGAGCTTGGCCACTTGTTTTGGAGGGGAGTTTAGAATGTTTTCGGAAGCGCAAAACGATTCCACAGACTAGGATACCCACAATTATCCCTACAAGTAATGACATCGGTGACATCGAATATCGCAGGCGAGTTATCATTTGTGCTGAGCTAACAGTTGTGTCTTGCGAATCCAGAAAAATTTTGGTGCCATTGGAACTAATCAAATGTATAGAAAGCGAGGCCGGCTCGGGCTGAGTGACTTTTCCTTGGAACATCCATGGCCATTCAATGGTCTCTCTGGGGCTGACCGATTGAATAGAGTTCTTGTCTAGTAAGACAATTTCGAGATTGTCGGACCTGGTTTCCCATGTTGTCTCGATCTTAAAAGGCTCTCCTAGTAGTTCGAGGATTCTTCGTTCGTTTAATGAAAACTTGACTGTGTTAGGTGAGGCAGCTGTGAATCGTACCGGATGAACAATCCCTTCAATTGGCATGGGCGCCATTTCCATTGTCCCTATCTGTTGTGTCAGTAGATAGAGATCGGCCACTTTCAACTCTTTCTCCTCACGATATTGAATTTTCCACTCTAAACTGAAGGCATTGTCCAAAAGCGCAGCGTTTTGAAAGTGTTCGTTCTCCTGGACTAATGACGCATATCGACCTTCAAGGCTTCGGCGGTCGGATGTTAAGATGCTGAAGTTGTCTCTCAGTTTTTCTTTTTCCGTTTGTGCTTGCCCTAGATCTTCTGACAGCACACGAGTGGTTTCCTTTAATTCGCTGAGTTGTTCTTTGAGATCCTGGATCTCCCGAGTACGTGTGAGGCGTTCTGTTCGGAGTACACCAATCGATTCACTCAGAGTTTCAACTTGAGCTTCCATACTTGCTGAAGAGGATGTATTGATATCGAGAGTTTCTATTAGTCCCTTGATTTTCTTTTCATAATCCTCATTGAGTCTCTCCGTCTCAGCTACCAGTATCTCCCGCTCATTCTCCAGTTGTGCTAGGTCTGACTGGACTTGATTGAGGCTATTCTCAAGACGGGAGACTTCTGCTTCTATTTGGAGTCGAGTCTTTATTTCTTGTTGGAGATGGGCTTCTGTGTTTTGAAGGGTTTTTTGGGTTTTCTCAGTTTCGAGTTTCAGAGCTTGATAATCTGTAATCTTATCTCGTAGGACTGTGGCTACAGATTCAGAAGGGATATTGCTGGAGAGAGATAATTGCTGGACGAATTGTTGAAATTCTATATCGATGAACTCCTGTCTGGCAGATTCAATGTCAGTGTAGGAAAGTCCTTCTGTGAGGGTGCCTCTCAAGGTTATGTCAAATGCCCCTCGTTGTGGAAAGTGATCTTGGAGATCCTGTCTGAAGCGAAATTCCAGTTCACTTTCCTGTGTAAGGTCTAGAGATGAGATCTTAAAACGAACAGAATCACCCCTGAAATTGACGTCAGTGATACGTACTTGATCCCCAACTTTGAAATATAAAGGATTTGTGATGGATGCAGAATCGAGGCGGGGTTGACTGACTCGCACGTGGATTATCTGGCGCGTTCCACGAATCGGGACTTTTAGGAACATGGCCTTATTTTCATAATTCTGAATATAAAGATCTTGGATGTCACCCCGTACGCCCGCATGCAGCCAGACGTGCATAGCCAGAGACACTGTAAGTAGCCCTATTGTTTTGTAGCACTTCATAATCTTTTGGCCCAGATCACCACTTTGAAGGATCCCGAGCACTTCCTTCAGTGTGCATCAATTTTAGCACATGTAGGAGGTTCCACAGATTTGTGTTGGATTGCGAATAACTGGGTCTTAATGCACACATTATCCGATATAATACCATCTGGTGATTAATTATAAAGACTCCCTAACTGTCAACGAGATTTTCTTTAGTATCCAGGGGGAATCAACCCGAGCAGGATGTCCATGTGCTTTCGTGCGACTTGCCCAGTGCAATCTACGATGTAGCTATTGTGATACGGAATACGCTTTTCACGAAGGTAAGGCTATGTCCCTGAATGACATAATTCGTCAGGTGGATGAGTACCCCACAAATCTGGTAGAGATAACAGGGGGAGAGCCGTTACTACAGTCAGCTGTTTTCCCACTTATCAAACATTTTCTCGACGATGGGAAAAATGTCCTAATCGAAACTGGGGGAAGCATCGATGTACGTCCAGTTGATCCACGAGCAATTTTGATTTATGACATTAAGTGCCCTGATAGTGACATGATGGACAGAAACCTGTGGGGAAACTTGGCTCATCTAAAGCCCAACGATGAAGTTAAATTTGTCCTGGGATCCCGTCGCGACTACGAGTGGGCCAAGGGACAACTTGATCAGTTTGATCTTGTAGGCAGACATACTGTTTTGTTTTCACCGGTCTGGAACAAACTCAACCCACGAGAATTGGCGGAGTGGGTCTTGCAGGATGGCCTACAGGTAACACTGCAGGTGCAACTGCACAAGGTCTTGTGGGGTGAGGGAGTACGAGGGGTGTAAGCTGTACTATTCTAGTTTTCCGATCTGTTTGAGTGCTTCATATACAACTATCGAGACTGCCCCGGAAAGATTAAGACTCCGAACATGTGGATGAAAGATAGGAATTCTCCAAATTCTTGCTTCATATCGCTTAAAAATCCACTCGGGAAGCCCTCGTGTTTCACTACCAAAAACAAGTAGACTGTCTGCTTGGTAGTTCGCATGGATATAGGATTGTCTCCCCTTTTTGGAGAAAAAAAACAGCTGGTTATCTGAGTATGCCTGAAAGAATTTTCTTGGGTAGGGATGGGACTGGATTTGTGCATAACTCCAATAGTCAAGCCCGGCCCGTTTCAAATGTCGATTTGTTATCTCAAATCCGAGTTTTCCGACTAAATGTAACGGTAGACAGGTTGCAGCACAGAGGCGCACAATGTTGCCAGTGTTGGGAGGGATTTGGGGTTCAACCAGTACTACATCCATAATTGACAGAATAATGTAGAGTATGACTGTCGATCTATTGTTCTATACGCCCTATATCTGACCCTAGAGGAGTGCTACGTATGTTGTTCTCTAGTACTTGGCTTGGAGTGAAGCCCTTTAGTTGTATGGCGCTGGCTACATCTTCCTTGAGTGCATCTTGGGGAACTAGTCCTATGATTTCGCTGGATTCAACCCCGGTTCCGAGTTGGTGTGCCTCGACACAGACTCTATCAAATATTTTAAGCAGAGAAGTTTTCCGGTAATCCATGACATTTATGGACACTTGTGCTCGATCCAGATGTGTAATGTAAAAGCCAAGTGCCTTAATTCCAGGAAGACCACCCCCACTCTCGCGAACTCTAGAAGCAATTGAGCGAGCAATGGTTGGGTCAGAGCTTTCTAAGTAGATATTAAAAGCAATCATCAGTTGGCGCGCTCCGACCACGACAGCTCCTGCTGTCGGGTGAATGCAGGGTGGCCCAAAATCTGGTTTTCTATTTGGATCTTTATCAAGTTGTTCTCCCAGTCGTTCAAATTCTCCTGCTCGAATAGTCGAAAGATTCTTGGAACTGGGACGGGTAGCTGCTTCACCGTAAAGATATACAGGGATCTCCAGTTCCTGGCCAATTCTTTCTGCCAGTTGATAAGCAACCTGAACACACTTTTTCATTGAAAGTCCTTGAATGGGTACGAAAGGAATGACATCAACTGCTCCAACACGCGGGTGAACGCCTCGATGTTTCGTTAGGTCAATGAGTTCGACTGCTGTTGTTGTGGCGGCAAAGGCCGCGCTGGCAATAGAATAAGGTGTCCCAATAAATGAAAATACCGCCCGGTGATGGGCGGGATCGGAACAAAAATGGAGGAGGAATGATTTGTCGATTTTTTCGATATTAGCCGCTATAGCATCCAGGGTAGATATATCTCTGCCCTCACTGATATTCATTACACACGCTATAATCTCTTGCATAGGCCCGATGGCCTCCTTAACAGTCTTCGTGAAATCAGACTAAGTATATATTTCGTTAACTAATACTTTCACAAAGGAGGTCAGTGATCTGGAGACCCTTCATCCCAACCACACGAACCCGTAGTTGACCGGCGACCAGGACTTCGTCTCCCACTTCTGCTGTACGTCCCAAGACCATCATTACATGGCCTCCGACAGTGTCATTTTCCTCATCGTTAACTTTTATGCCGAGTTCGTATTCCATATCTGTTAGTAGTGTTCGCCCATGGATGATGTGCTTGTTGTCGCTCAATTTGCGGATCATCGGTGGAGGCGCATTGATGTCAAATTCATCTTGTATTTCTCCCACTAGTTCTTCCAGAATATCTTCGAAGGTTACAATCCCGGTTGTGGCACCATATTCGTCGACAACCATTGCTAGATGGGTTTTGGTTTGGCGAAATTCCGTCAGAAGGGATTTAATGTCTTTGCTCTCTGGAACACACTGCACCGGTCTTTTCACCGATTCTAGATGGAAGTTTTCTGTTATGTGTTTATGCCTAAATAGGTCCTTGACGTGGATAATCCCTGTCATGCGGTCAAGAATTCCGTCGCAGAGTGGATAACGAGTATGTCGATGCTGTCGGGCGATTTTCAGGTTATCTTCCAAGCTTTTTTGCACATCAAGGAAAATGACCTCCATTGAAGGAACCATAACCTGTCGAACAGATCGATCTGCAAAATTAAAAACCCGTTCTAACATCTTTCTTTCATCTAGATCGAGGACTCCTTGGGCCTGCGAGTCAGCCAGAATAAGACGCAACTCCCCCTCTGAGTGGGCTCGTGCTGAGGCTGACATTGGTGCAATTCCCAAGAATCGTAAAAAGGCATTTGCAGTGCCATTGAGAATCCAGATGAGTGGATAGGAGACTCTATGAAACCATATCAGAGGTGCGGCGATCCAACGGACAACACTGTCGGCCCTCCAGATTGCCAGTGATTTAGGTGCTAGTTCACCCAGCACGATGTGTAAGAGGGTAATCATCAAGAATGCCGAGGTGGCTGCTAGGCTGTGAGTGGCGATTGTACTCAACCCCCCGAAGTTACTAAAAAGTGGCTCAAAAAGTGAAGCGAAGGCGGGTTCGCCCACCCAACCTAAGGCCAAGCTAGCAATAGTGATTCCAAGTTGTGTGGCAGAGAGATACTCATCCATACTTTTAACAAGTGAATGAGCTCTGTGGGCTTGCCATTTCCCTTCTTGGATTAACTCTTGGATCCGGCTTTCTCGTACTTTTACAATTGAAAACTCGGAGGCGACAAAGAATCCATTAAGAAAAACGAGAAAGAATCCCAACAGGATGAGGGTTAGCTGACTTGATATTTCCATGGTGGAATTTATAGCACACAAGTTATCTCGATGATTGAGCTTATTTGAAAGGAGTGCATTCGCAATTCAAAGTTTGCTCCGATTAGCAATATACATCCCATGACATTGGGTAATACACTGTTCGGAATTTTTCGGAGAGAATGATGTTGAGGGCCGTAGCAACGAGGACGTAGTTAGCTGATCACGATGTCGGCATAATGTGAAGTACATTGGATCGCGAAGTGCTGACCTTTTGATACTTTGATTCTGCACGAGCATGAGAAGTGATATCCGTCATCACCGTAAGACGCATTTATATTCCTAAGTTTTCTTCTCTTCTAGTTTGCCTGCTCTGCGGCTTCCTGACATGACAGGCATAGGGACGCCCAGGGAACAGCCTCTAATCGCTTTTGCTCAACCGGTTCAGCACAGTTGGAACATTTGCCGTAGTCTTTATTCTCAATTCTAGCCAGGGCGTCAATGACTTCTTGGAGGAGTTGACGGTCACCATCGCTTTTGCTAAACATGAGTTCTTTAGTATAGGAACTAGAAGCCTTGTCTGCCATGTCCATAGCTTCATCCTTGCTGTCGAGTTCACGACCATAGGCTTCTGTCCTGTGGACAATACTGATTAATTGTGTTTTTTTTTCCAAAAGTTTCTCTTTGAAATATTTCAGATCCCTCGCTCGCATCAGGAAACCTCCGTCATTTATGGTAAGGCAAACCCTTTATAATAGTGATAGATCTATAGATTTGCTCAAGTAACAGTACTCGAGCAAGTTCGTGAGGAAGAGTGAGCTTTGTTAGAGATATTTTTTGGTCGGCCGCTTCCTTGATCGTTTTGTGGACACCCAGGTGTCCACCCATTACAAATGTTATTTTTGGGAGCCCTTGGTTCATCACATTCTGTAGAAAAGAGGCGAGAGCCAGACTGCTAAATTCCTTACCACTACTATCGAGAACGGCCAGATAGGTTTTCTTCGGCAACTTTTTTTTGATTTGCTTAGCTTCTCGAACCAACTGGATACTTTGTTGGTGCGTATCACTTTTCTTCAAGTCAGGAACCATGGTTTTCTCGACCGGAAAGTACTGTGTAAGCCGCTTGAAGTACCGTTCTTCTATCTTTGAGAGTAGCGGATCCTTAGTTTCTCCAACCCACAAAAATGTCAGTTTCACCTGAAAAAGACCCCATTTTATACAGGATTTCCCTATTCACAGCAACTCAAACTAATAACTTACTAGTCCGATTACCCCACCGGCTTAAGTCTTTGGGCTTGAAATTCAAAATGTATACTGAGCCAGTCGAAAGCGTGCTTAGGTTGTGGGAACCGCAAGATTTACTACCAAACCATCGCTCCAAAGCGATTCCAGGTTGTACAGGGATCGGGTTTGATCGGAAAAGATGTGTATCACAATATCGAGATAGTCCATTAGGATCCATTCGGCATGTTGGTATCCCTCTACATGAGTGGGGGTCTGATGAACATCTTCCTTGAGCCTAGACAAAATTTCATCACATATAGCCTGATTTTGTTTATCATTATGTCCATGGCAGATAACAAAAAAATCGGCAAACGTGGAAATTTTGGATACGTCTACGATCGTTATATCGTCACCTTTTTTGCCCTGGATAGCTTCACAGACTTTAAACAAAATAGTCTGGTTACTCGTGCCCATTTGTCATACCTTTTCACGAAATCAGAGTAACAACCTGATTTAGTTGTACTCGATTAGATTCCTCAATGTAGCCTGTTAGCAGTTCCGTCATGTATCTTTTCATTTAGGAAGCCTTCCTCAAGAGTAGATTTAAAGGACAGCTTATGTCTCATAGAGTCGATGTTCCATTATATATTTTAGTACCGATGGACATAGGATATCCGAGGGTACATGCTTTTCAGAAGCAAACATGTGACGGATTGAAGAGGCACTGACCGATGTAGCTTGGAGGGAAATCAGGAAAGACACTCCTGCTTGAATATTAGGTCTGTCCATTTCGCTTACACTTTGAATTCTTTGCCTTAGATATTCTGGGATTTGTATCTGAACTGGGTCGACAGTAAACCCCGGCCGTTGTACGAATATAAAACAATGATTTTCCAAGAGTCTATCACACGCTTTCCATGAATGAAGCTCTTGCAGAGTATCGCTTCCGGCAAGAAAACAGTATGTGTTGTCAGGGTACGTGGATTGGAAATAATCAAGAGTCTCAATCGTGTAAACGGGAGGAGTCTGGTCCAGTTCCCAGTGCGACGGGAACAACGTTTCCTCTTTACTCAGTGCAAGGTCCAGCATAGTGAGTCGGTGACAAGGTTGTGTAATCGGCTGAGTTGATTTGTGGGGAGGGACGCTAGAAACCATTAGATCTACCCGATTCAAACCAAAGGCTTTAAGAACCGCGCGAGCCATGTGCGTGTGTCCTTTATGTATTGGGTCGAAAGTGCCCCCTAGAATACCTATTTTCACGCTATTGCGAACTCCATATGTTTAACAATTTGATCCTTGAGATCTTGAATCCCGGCTCCAGTAACTGCCGAGATACTTTGAAATGGGAGTTGTTGTTTTTGGCAATATGAGCGCAATTGACTGACTTTGTCGGAGTCGGCAATATCCATCTTGGATGCTGCGATGATGTTGGGTTTATTGAGGAGGAGTTCATTATAGAGTTCCAATTCTTTAAATATGCTTTTGACTGCATGGATTGGATCACCTCCGCCGCTGCTTACATCAACAAGGTGAACCAGGAGACGAGTCCTTTCTACATGTCTCAAGAACTGGTGACCCAGCCCGATTCCCTGGTGGGCACCTTCGATCAGACCCGGGATATCCGTGACCAGAAAACTATGATATTGGTCATAAGAGACTACTCCTAAGTTTGGAGATAATGTGGTGAATGGATAATCTGCAATTTTTGGTTTAGCAGACGACATTACCGAAATTAAGGTTGATTTTCCTGCATTTGGACAGCCAATTAGACCAACATCAGCCAGTATTTTTAATTCTAGTATGAGGGTAATTTCTTCTCCCAATTTGCCACGTTCAAATGTTCGTGGCGCCTGATTTGTTGACGTGGTAAAGGCCGCATTGCCCCGACCGCCATACCCTCCTTTAGCTATTAACTCCACTTGTCCTTCTTCATCCAGGTCAAAAAGGAGTTGACCGTGAGATTCATTGTAAACTTGTGTCCCTACAGGAACTTCGACTACGAGGTCTTCCCCATCTTTCCCGTGACGTTTCTGACCCGAGCCATGTTTTCCATGACCTGCCTTAAGATGTTGTCGGTATTTGAAGGGGAGTAGAGTGTTGAGATGGGTGGTACTGCGGAAGTACAGATTCCCACCGTTGCCACCGTCACCGCCACTGGGTCCGCCTTTTGGAACATGCTTTTCCCTGCGGAAGGCTAAACAGCCATCCCCTCCATCCCCGGCTTTTATATAGACTTTAGCGTGATCAACGAACATATCTGCAACTGATGAGGACGTGCAACAGACAGTTGTGAAGATTACTCGGAAGGTTTATCAGATTGTCAGTCCGTGGCAACCACATTAACAAAATGGCCTTTATGTCCCCGATTCTGAAACTTGACTGTCCCGGCTATCATGGCGAAAAGGGTGTCATCCTTTCCCCGTCCTACATTGGTGCCCGGCTTGATGGGTGTGCCACGTTGCCGTACCAAGATAGACCCTCCC
Organism: Acidobacteriota bacterium; assembly: GCA_036338435.1. GTDB lineage: Bacteria > Acidobacteriota > UBA6911 > RPQK01 > JADFOI01 > JAPYTY01. The sequence goes on along the minus strand of JAYZCG010000010.1, from coordinate 8,985 downwards.
GTGACAAATTGCCCGTCGAATCGTTTTACTCCTAGCCGTTGTGACTGACTATCACGACCGTTTTTAGAACTTCCTAGTCCTTTTTTATGTGCCATAAGACATACGCCCCAGTATTATTTCAGTATTTCTTGTTGCTATTTCAAGTCAGCTTTTTTAGCCGCAACCTTCTTTTTAGCCGCCACCTTCTTTTTGGTCGCCACCTTCTTTTCCTGAGTTGGTATTTCGGAAGTTGGCCCTAGTCTGACCTCTTTCCCAGCCATGGGAGATTCCTCTGCAGTTTGCTTAGGATCTGCTTGAGATTTTGTGCTTTTGCTAAGAGTGATCTTCTCGACTTGGATCGTGGTAACCAGCTGGCGGTGTCCTTTTTTCCTTCGATACCCTTTACGGCGTTTGAATTTAAAAACAACGACCTTATCTTGCTTGCCTTGTTCTGCAATCGTACCCGAAACTACACCTCCCGGGACAAATGGATTCCCAAGATGGGAGGATTTTCCATCGGCAATTAGGAGCACACGATCAAACCTAACCTGTTCACCAACTTCACCTTTGAAACGTTCTAAGTTAATGAGATCGCCTTCACTTACTCGATATTGTTTTCCTCCGCTTTCGATGACCGCGTACAAGGTTGTCCTCCCTTAATATATAAACCCCTGGAAGGCTGGGATTATACTGGGAAATTAAGCGCCCTGTCAAAAAGAGCACGAGGAGTCTCAAATCGCATATCGAAGTTTGCCTGACGAGGGAGAACTTAATCCAATGGGGGGGCATATGTTATGCTGTTCACCTTTTGGGGATGCTGATAGTCACTGAGCAGTGTTGTGCTTGATTTTGGTATAGTGAGGGCTTATTCTTCCCACGGATAGTGGAGGTTAAGAGGTTTTGCCGACACAAGACAAGTTAGATCGTATCGAAGAAAAATATGAGGGCATCAGAGAGCTAATCAATCTTGGAAAAGAAAAGGGTTATCTTCTTTACGACGAAGTCAATGATGCCTTGCCAGAAGATATAACATCATCCAAGGATCTCGATAGTATTTTCTACCTATTTGGAAATGCTGGAATCGAAGTAATTGATTCTGAAGAACAACTGGAAGCTGTTAAATTAAAAATCCGCTCTAAAGCTGCTAGTGGAGAGGGACAAGAGTCAGAATCGACTCCAGAAAATCTAGAGAAAACCAACGATCCCGTCCGGATGTATTTGCGGGAGATGGGGACGGTGCCCCTTTTGACCCGGCAGGGCGAAGTGGTCATTGCCAAACGAATCGAAAAAGGGCAAAAGAGTGTACTCAAAGCTCTTTCTCGCTCACCTTTAGTAATAGTGGAAATCGCAAAGTACGGAGATAGACTTCGAAAGCATACTATCAACATCAAGCATTTAGTAAAGTTCCCTAAGGATCCAGAAAAACCAGAGGAAGAGTTAACTCCCGAAATACTTACCAAGCGCCGACAATTGGTCCTGAGGCGTGTGAATAAGATTGTCGCCTTAGAGAAAGAGGCTACTAAGGTAAGAAAAAGACTGCGCAGATCCAAAAAAGATGGCAAAACGTATAAGCGGCTACTTTCTCAATTGGCTCGATATCGGATTCCCATTGCCCGAATTGTGCGTGATCTAGAATTGCGTCCTGAGATTTATAAAGAACTCATTGATGTCGTTAAGGCTACAGTGTATCGGCTTTTTGCGTTGGAGCGAGAGTCTAAAAAGCTTAAGAAGTTACAGGAATCTTCCCTGAAGTTGGATGAAGCCAAAAAGGTAAAATTGCGTTTGCGGGCAATTGACAGGGAAAAGAAAGAGATTGAAGACGAGGCTCTTGTTTCACCAGCTGGGATTAAGCGGACCCTTGCTGCCATCAAGCAAGGAGAACTGGAAGCAGAGATTGCGAAGAAAGAATTGGTGGAGGCGAACCTTCGATTAGTAGTTTCTATTGCCAAAAAATATACCAATAGAGGACTTCAGTTTTTGGATTTGATCCAAGAAGGAAACATCGGTTTGATGAAAGCAGTGGACAAATTTGAATATCAAAGGGGTTATAAGTTCTCCACCTATGCAACGTGGTGGATTCGTCAAGCCATAACGCGAGCCATTGCCGATCAAGCACGCACTATACGTATTCCAGTTCACATGATTGAAACAATCAACAAGCTAATTAGGACTTCACGTGCGTTGGTGCAGGAATACGGGAGAGAACCCAGTTCCGAAGAGATTGCTGAGAAAATGGACATCGGGGTCAGTAAAGTGAGAAAGATCCTAAAGATTGCTCAAGAGCCTATCTCCTTGGAGACTCCCATTGGCGAAGAGGACGACAGTCATTTGGGAGATTTTATTGAAGACGAGGGGATAGTGTCTCCTGCTGAAGCCGTGATTAATATTAATCTTAAAGACCAAACAGCATCTGTTTTGCAGAGCCTGACTCCACGAGAAGAGCAAGTCATTCGCATGCGCTTTGGCATCGGGGATGGAAGTGAACATACTTTGGAAGAGGTTGGACAGAGATTTGCAGTTACTCGTGAGCGCATTCGTCAGATTGAGGCTAAAGCGCTTCGTAAGTTGAGGCATCCTTCACGTAGCCGGAAATTAAAAGCCTTCCTTGAAAGTGTCGGCAAGAAAGTTATCTGAATAAAAAAGGGCGGGTTCCGCCCTTTTTTTGTAGATATATTAAGTCAGGAGGCCCTGGGATCGTATCCCAGTTTGTTTTGTTTCTCCTGTTGCATGGGCCCATAGCTCAGCTGGTTAGAGCATCTGACTCATAATCAGACGGTCGTAGGTTCGAGTCCTACTGGGCCCACGAATCAGAGGCCATACTTGAGTGGAACATTTTAGGATGAATCTGTCGTGAATTCCCAACTCCAGAAACTGATTGAATTCCAGCAATTTGATTTGGACATTATTAAATTAAAGGAGTGCGCTCATGAAACGCCCAAGGCTATCAAAGAACTTAGTGAGACACTTGATGAACACCGCAAAGAGGTCGGACGATCTGAAACGATTTTAGATAATGCAAAGTCATCGGGGCGAGAGTTGGAATTGGAGGTCGAATCTTTAAAAGAAACATTAGCGAAGTACCAATCTCAGTTGATGGAGGTTCAGACAAACAAAGAGTATGACGCCATGCTCAAGGAGATATCTGTTGCCGAACGAGGAATTGCTAAGAAGGAAAACCAGATTCTTGAGGGGATGATTGTTATTGAGGAGAAGGAACAGGTCGTGAGTGTGGCACAGAGGGAATTCCAGAAGCAAGAGCAGGAAATATTGCAAACATGTAGCAAGCTGGAAAAGTCTGCTTCTGAGGCCCAGGATCAAATCGATGCTCTACAACAACAAAAGAGCCAGCTACAGAATCAGATCCCCAGTGAACTGATAGAGCAGTATGAGAGGATCGCTATTGCGCGCAATGGAATAGCCCTTACGGAAGCAAAGGAACAATCTTGCCAAGCCTGTCACGTGAGGTTACGGCCCCAACTGTTTGCCGAAATCAGGACAACCAATGAGATTATCCAATGCGAGAATTGTAGTCGCTTTCTTTATTGGGCAGGATCGTCCGAAGAATAGTGGGTCTGTTCATGTTAACTCGTGTTCTAGATTCCTACTATCAGGCTTATTTATCTATAACCGACTTCACTTTTTATCGGACGATCTTGGAGCAATCAATCCGTCGTACTGTTCTTTATCTTCTGATCCTGACCGCTCACGTGGCAATGCTGTTCACCCTCATTACAGCATGGCACTATGGACCGACGTTCACGGAAATCGTGCATTGGGCACAGCAGAATTTCCCGCCGCTTGAAATCCAGGAAGGAAAACTCCGAGTCGGTGGTGAGCAGCCACTAACGAAGACTTTTCCGGGAGAACAAGCCATAACATTCGTATTTGATACCACCGGGACGTATACGGATCTGGAACGACTAGGAGAGCCCACGGTTGTTTTGACTGAGGAAAAAGTTTATTTCCGCTATTTGGGTCAAAGCCAGACCTACTTGTGGAGGGATTTGCCTTTTCAGAGATTAGAACAGGTTGTCCAGATGGTCCGGTGGGCTTACTTTCCATTTGCCTACTCATCTATTTTTGTTTATACCCTTTGCATTAAAGTGCTTTTGGCCAGCCTGCTGGTAAGTGTTGGAATGTTGGCCAGCGTCACCCATGGTGTCCGACTGCGGTTTGTACAGTACTTAAATATATCTCTATACAGTTTGACGCCTGCGATCACAATCGCTCTCGCTGTGGCTTTAACGGGGCTGGGAAGTGGTTATTTCACCTTTTTCTTTGTAAGCACAGCCGGGATCTATAACTATTTGGCTACTCAGAACTGTGTACAATAGACAAGTCTAAATGTTTCCAGGTAAGCTACTTCCAGGATGAGAAAAGCGATCCCCGTATTATCGATTTTTGTTGTCTGCGGAGTTTTGTACGCATCGCAGAACCAAAGATCCCCTGTCATGCGTGCCAGCGTGGATGTCGTCAATATCTTATGTACGATTCAGGATCGACGTGGAGGATATGTCCAAGACCTGGGACATCATGAGTTTGAAGTTATAGAGGACGGGCGTCATCAGACAATAACTTTCTTCAGTAATGAGACGGTCAAAGATGCTCAGCCGTTAACCATTGCCCTGCTTGTCGACACTAGTGGAAGTGTTAAAGACAAACTTGAATTTCAACAGTTGGCCTCTACCGAGTTTCTTCAGCAGACTTTGAGAAAGTATCAAGATATGGCCGCAGTTGTTCAGTTCGACAGTGATCTGGCATTGGTTCAGGACTTTACCTACGACTATTCTTTGCTGGAGACGGCCATCAACAGTCTCAGAGCAGGTGGAGGCACAAAACTGTACGATGCCATTTGGGTTTCTGTAGATGAACTTCTTCGGCACGAAGTAGGCAGGAAGGTAATGGTCATTCTGTCGGATGGAGCCGACACAAATAGTCGAGTTAAGGATGAAGAGGCAATCAGAATGGCCCAGGAAGAAGATGTTGTTATCTATGGGATCGGTGTAAGGAGCCGAGGATTCGATTCTGATTTTGGGAAATTGGAAAAGTTTGCTAAGGCCACAGGAGGTTTGTTTGTTGATTCGATGGCGGACTTAGATAGACTTCGAGAAGCCTTTTCAAAAATAAACTTAGGTATTAAGAACCAATACAGTCTCGGATATGTTTCGACCAATCGACGCCGAGATGGTTCATTCCGAAAAATAAAGGTGAAAGTAAAGCGCTCCCGTTTAAGAGTGACTCATCGTCAGGGCTATTACGCCCCAAAAGTGGTGAGTCCATGAGTGAGAAGGAAAGAGGATTGGGTTCACATGACGCCCTGCCAATCCAACTGCAACTGCGTGTTCTTCGAACACAACTGGAGATAATTGAGTCCGATCTCTGTCGGTTAGATGAGTTGAAATCTGAACTCATGGAAGAAATAGATCGTTGCCAGGTTCTTCTTGCTCTTACCAAGAAAAAAAACATCCTGCGAAGGGTTAAGTAAATCCCTCTGTATCTCAACGTATGGTGTGTAGGGATGTTGTCCACGCGGTGGGCCGGCTAGCCAGCCAGCATATTTAAGAAAGCGTGATAACACGAAAATTATGGCCCCCAGCTGCGCAAAACTCGATCCAGAACATGCTGTTTCACCCATCGGGCGTCCCACCACTCAACTGGGGTAACTTGCACCCCTTGTAATATCATGCTGAAATGAAGGTGGTCGCCAGCAGCTAAGCCGGTTTGGCCTGTACGACCCAGAATTTGTCCTAATTCTACCTTTTGACCATGTTGCACTTCTAATGAACTCAAGTGCCCGTAGAGACTAAAAAGTCCAAGACCGTGATCTACCAGAACCGTATTCCCGTAGATTCCAAGATAGTCAGCAAAGGCAACGATCCCAGCGTTGGCACTTTCCACCGGACCGTGGCGTACCGAAGCCAAGTCAAATCCCAAGTGAGTTTGTTTGTCTACTGGTTGACCCTGGTAATAATAGGTACGATGATCGGCAAACAGGGATTCCACCTGGGATCGACTAAGCTGAATGAAGGGGGCACTCCATAGTAGTGTGTCTGCAGAGTTACGGCTGATCTCCTGAATTTTTTGATGATTGAGTTGCCGCAGATGTCCATTAATTTTTAGAAATGTTTCGAGAGGGGTTTCCTGCAAAGTCACTTCAGTCTGGTTTTCTAAAATCTCCGGTAGCAATGAGTTGATTAGCGAGTCGGATAGATGAATGTCACGGTCTCGAGAGCTGATCGGAAATGTTTTCTTCCAGAAAGCACGTTGTTTGCGATTTCCTGCAATGTCTTCTGCCCAGAGCGCTATGTCAACATCGAGTTCTTGGTCATGGGCCAGGGCGAAAAGACAAACATAGTAGTCTTGTTCGCCGTCGATTAGTTGATAGCCTTGGAAGCTATGTGTTCCTACTTGGACACCCGAGGAGCTTATATCTTCTGAAACCGAATAGATGATTGCCTCTGAGCCGCCTTGGCGGATGTAATGCTGGTCTGTGAGTACCTGAATTTCGGGAGGCGTGAGATCTAGTTTAAAGGAACGACGTGTGGAAATTTCACGTGACCAAAACCAGAGATTGGGGTGATCGCGCATGGTTATTTCCAGGAAAAACTCTCCCTCAGAGAGTAGTTTTGTGCTAAACGAGATTTCCGGTGAAAGAGCGAGGGAGTGGTAATTGTCGGTTGGCTGCCATGGCCATGGAGCCTTGTACGTTTCCGATAGTAGAATTTGACTGGTTCCGGGAGATGATAGAAGGACTTCGATGAATTGAAAGCCCTTCCCTAGATCTTCCATTTCAAGAACAATTTTACTGGTTTCTCCCACCACAGCAGGTGCTTCCCGCCAGTGCACTGTGGGAACTGAAGAGTCCCAATCCCACAGAGCATAAGACACAAATAAGATTGCTCCGAGGATTAGTATCCTAAAAAAAAATCGTTTCATAGACGTATCATGTTAACAAGCGGGTGTGAGAATACGGTCTTAGTGTCTGGGGCTTTATTTAGTTTAACTACTTTATTATCAATGGTTTAAGGATATCACTTTCGGCTTGTGTGTGAATCTGTGTGTGACTTTTTTCCAAAACTTGATCCAAAAGGGTTACTGTCCAAGCGGTTTCAGTTGGATCCGGCAATGTTCTCCATGTCGTAGACAATGTGGCCATTGAGGCCTGTCATGACAATCTTGAGTCCCCGAATTTCTTCTACCGGAATCGTGAAGAAATCTTTATCCAATACTGCAAAATCTGCATATTTCCCCGGTTCCAGCGTCCCCAAAGTGTCCTCTGCTAAAACATATTCAGCAGCCCAGGTCGTGGCCATCTTGAGAGCCGTAACGCGATCAATGGCCTCCTCAGGCAGTATGGGTGCATCTAACCACTGAGAATCACTGTAGGATATCGGCGCGCGCCTGGTCATCAAAATGTATATGGGTGTCCAAACATCCAAACCTCCACCTCCAACTGGCCCATACTCACCGGTTCCTCCCGCCTCGAAGGTCACTCGAATTCCATGGTCGCGCCATGTTTAGACCGGCATCGCGAAGGATCTGGCCTGCTCACCATAGTCCGCGATGGTGGTAATTGCTACTGAGCCTAAGTCCACTGGCCAGCAATTGATTATTATCCCGTACTTCTTGATACCTTCCATCACATCGGGAACGTTCCCCAGCACCGTGTTGTGCTCAATCGTGCTTCTAAGATTGCGAATGTATTCTATCGAAAAGCCCTTTTCCGTCATGGCCTCTTCCAACATTTGAATATAGAGTCGTGCTCCATGACTACCCACAGAGTGAGCTTGAACCGGACGCCAGCCATTGATTACCGCTGCCTTGTAGGAATCGTACGGTTTGGTCCCAGGTACGGGACAACGTTCTCGGGCCTTAATATCAGAGGACGCCGGCAAGTCGGGACCAAGACATGCTTCACGGCCCAGGGAGTCCCAAATCTCATTGGCCATTCCCCCTATCCAGAGCATTTCGCCGCCGTTTCGATGGTTGGTCCATCCGGCCCCGGCGGCCCGATAGAACTCCTGTGTAGATTTGAGATTGAAATAATTGCCTCGTTGGGATTCCACATAGAAGGTGAGCCTATGGGGCATTTGATCTTCGCGGTTCAACTTCTGATAAGCGGCTGCCACACTGGGAAAGAGCATCCGCGTGGACACGGTTGTTATTCCAGCCTTACGGATGTCGAGACCATGTAGGCGTAGAGCTTCCGCCAGTTTCCTGAGAGGTTCATCCTTCCACCAAAACTCGAATGTAATCCCCTGCTGTTCGGGAACGGGTGCATAACCATCTTTAGCTGCTCCTGGGCGATTCTCCCAGTCGACGCTCTCCTCCCAGTCCGGAAACTCCCCCTTGAAGGCTTCAACGGCAGCGGTATTAAACAGACCGTAAATGCCCATCTTGACGATGACGGGATTCTTCTCAGTCCCCGGATCTATCTGCCTCCGGTTGACATCCCCTAGGTAAAGCCAAGTACCGGCAATGCGCGTAGGGTTGTTCTTGTTCTCCTCAAGTCCCACTGAAATCCATTTACCTTCCGGTATTTTCTGCACACGAATAGCGTTCACCACTTGGTCTCGAATTCTTTTTGCTGTCTCCTCAGGTGTTTGCCCCGATACGACAGTTAGCTTCACACTGTTATCTAACAAACCCTGGCTCGGCCCATAGTTTTCTACCGCGTCACTGAAGAGATGATAGTGAGTCAAGATGAGACCCGGAATGATGGTTTTGCCTCCCATATCCATCGATCGGGTCTCGGGCCCGGCCAGAGTGCGTATTTCGGTGTTCGTTCCCAAGGCCATGATTTTCTTCCCTTTGATGGCCATGGCCTCAACGATGAGTCCTGGAATGTCAGGCATGTACCTACGCTCATCCATAGTAACGATTTTACCGTTGACCAGAATCAGATCCGCATAGCCTTGTTGGGCAACCAAACTCGGAATCTGCTGTGCGAGCCCACACCCCGGGCCAAGCAGCCCACCAATCAAACCGCCAACAAATATTCCTATT
>JAYZCG010000009.1:0-79555 GCA_036338435.1 Acidobacteriota bacterium | reverse complement strand
CTTCCACGGCGGAATCAGCTCAAAACACGGCGGAATCAGCTCAAAACACGGCGGAATCAGCTCAAAACACGGCGGAATCAGCTCAAAACACGGCGGAATCAGCTCAAAACACTAATGTTTCCGATTTGCGAGTGAGACTCTCAAGACTTGAAGGAAGAATAGACGCCCTAGAGAAACATCTCCTCAAAAGTGTTTCTGAACAGAACTCCGTACAAACATCCACCACACAGGATTTGAAGGACTCGCGAGATGCATGGAGGAGTTTGGAAAAAGGCATGAGTACGTCTAGAGTCAGATCGATTCTAGGAGAGCCGGATAGGATACGGGTGACCCTTTTGGAGTACTGGGAGTACTTCGTTGGAACGCCTATCGGATACCCAGGTACTGTTCGATTCAGAAAAGGCTTTGTGACTTCCTGGGCTGAACCACGCCACTTACCCTAAGCGCAAGGTGTTCACATGTCATATTTCTCCATCTCTGATCGGATTGTCCAGCGGCATTTCACGCTTGCTTCAGCACGTGTATAATGCGGGCCTGGCCTTTATTGTTGGTATCCGCTGGGTAGCTTAAGAATCTCTTACCAAGGTTGCCTGCCAGGGGGTTGGCTATGCATTTTATGTCCGCAGTTTTCAAGACCATTGTTGTAGTCCTATTTTTATGTTCTACATTCTTTGTAGAAGCACAAAATCTGGAAGTGACTTTACTCGGCACAGGCACTCCAAGTCCGAGCACAGAACGTTTTGGTGCTAGCATTGTCGTGAAGGCAGGAACTGATTGGATTCTATTTGACTGTGGCCGAGGAGCCATGCAGCGCCTCCTTCAAAGCGGAATTCCTAGATCGGAATTAGGCAACATAAATACTCTTTTTTTTACGCATTTACATTCTGATCATACGGTGGGTTTCCCCGATTTCTGGTTGAGGGGATGGACGGCAGGTCAAAGGAAAGTTCCTATTCGCGTTTGGGGTCCTACGGGAACTGCTGACATGATGAATCATCTCAGCCAAGCATACAAGGCTGATATTCAGCTACGACTTTCTCCTTTAACGTCCACGTATCCCCGTCGTTCACCGGAGGGTGTGGTCCTGATAGCGCAAGATATTGCCGAAGGGCAAGTATACGATGAAAATGGGGTGAGAGTGACGGCTTTCAATGTTGATCATGGTCATGTCAAACCAGCATTTGGGTACAGGATTGATTATGGAGGGTACTCGGTCGTTCTGTCAGGCGATACGCGCCCTTCTGAAAATCTCGTTGATTTTTCTACTGGAGTGGATCTGTTGATTCACGAGGTAGTTCTAAACAAACCCACTCGCATTCATACCACACCGGAGCAAGCGGGTGAAATTTTCACACGTGTGAAACCTCGAATGGCAGTTTACTCCCATACCGCTACTCCCGTAGCAAAGAGTGCAGAACTCATTGCTGCTACCCGAAAGACTTATGATGGGCCTTTAGAAGTTGGGGAAGACCTAATGACCATTGAAGTCGGTAAGGAAATTAAGGTTAGTCGTTTCAATCCTTGATTGCCGGACAGGGTAACGGGTTGTACTTTTAAGGAGCGTCTCGGTTGGCAAGATTTCGATAGTATTGTTCGACTTGCTCACGAAACTCTGGAGGAATTTCATCCGATCCCACTAGGTGTAGCAACTGCTCCATTCCTCTTTGCACCAAGCGGTTAATTTCTAGTTCCAATTGTCGAAATCCGTCGATTATCTGCAACTTAAGTTGTGCTAGTTCTTCCTGATCAGAAAATATGCGTCCTGCATCTAGCTGCCTCATTTTCTTAATTAAACTGGTTGCGTCGTCGCCAAGATCGGGAATATTGTCCAGAATATTCTGGAGTTCAATAGCGTCTTCCATGCGTTCGCGCCATTCTTGTCCTAGTTGCCGGGGATTATTCCGTTTTGTTCCCTGGGGACCTGATTGGTCTTGGGGGGAGCGGTCGAACGGTGGGAGTTGGTTTCGTCCAGCCCTCTGAGGATTTTGTGGATTATCTTGCTGGCCAGTGGCGCGATCATGGAGTGATTCCAAATTTCCCACTAGGGGGCCGACCTTATCGAAAGCTTGTTGCAGTTTTTCTTGTGGGGAGGGTTCATTACCTAGCCCTATGGCGTTCTCGGCGTTTTGGATTCCCTCCGCTAGTTTTTCCAGATTTTTCAAAACGCCTTCCTCACGTTCCTCAGCTAAATCTACCCAACGGCGAGCCAACAGATCGGATCCATCCATCATTTTCTCAGGTATGCGTTGATCTCGTATATCCAGGGCAGATTGCTTCAGAATGCGCGCGGCCTTTTCTTGGTTGGATTCTATCTGACGGGCACTTTGATGTAATTTCCCTTCTAATTGGTGCAAATTTTCCTGCAAGTCAGCTTTTTGAATCAGAGTGTTTCGGAGTTGTTGAAGTGAACTAGGAGTTAATCGACCATTTTGCACACTGGGATCCAGTCCACTGATCTTGTTCAGCACCTCCTTTTGTTCCTGAACTAGATTTTGGGACTGCGTCTTCAGTTGATGGAGATCTTTCATCACTTGTTGTTGGCGTTGTTGACCTAGACTAGCTTCCGCCTCACGTAGACGTGTCAGAGCCTGTTGAGCACGTCTTTGAGTTTCTAGGCTTTTCTGACCGCCGGATTGAGATTGGCGCATATCCTGGACGGCTCGCTGAAGACTACGACTGATGTCGTGAAGTGCTGGTTTCTGTTGTTCCCGGGAAAGGCGCTCCAACTCTCGCGCCATCTGCTCGACCTCTTCGATTAATTCCTGGCGCGATATGTTCGATTGTGAGGGTCCTTGAGTGGATTGCTGGCGATGACGTTCCACCATTTGGTTTTGACGTCTAGCCAACTCCTTTAACTTTTCCAAAGCCTCGTCTAAGGCCTGTTCACGATGGATCTCTCGGTTTTGTTGGAGGGTTTCATACTGATTCTTAGTGCGATCTAATTCCAGATCTACCAGATCGGCTAGATCCTCTGCCGAGGCCCCTCCCCCTCCTCGATTTTGGGCAAAGGAAACCTGCATATCCTTAAAAAGTGATTCAGCGCGTAGCAGCTGTTGGAGAGCCTTTTGCGCCTCGGGGAGAGCATGTTGGGTTTTCAGTTCACTCAGGTACAATTGGGCCGGTTCCATGTAGCTTATGGCCTGCTTTAAATGTTGAATCATCTCTTTAAAATGCGGATTTGGGACAGCTTCAACACGGCGTCCCATTCGATCTACGATGGTCTGAGCCTCGGACTGAAGTCGCTGTTGGATCAATGCTAGAGTTTGCCCATTTTCTTCAAGTTCATCTAGAGTTTGATGATTTTTGTCGCGTTCCAGTTTGAAAGTAGCGGCAACGATATCTTTTTGTCTTCTAGAGAGCATCATGTCGTTGCCGTTGCCCCCACCAGGTGTCCCACTCTGTTGTGATTGGTAATATCTGCGATCAAACGGTTCCACTTCCAAAAAGTAGATGTCGGTGATTCCAGCGGTTACTGCATCGTGGGCCTCGGCCCAATAGGACAGAAAGTCTCCGGGCTCCAGATCGAACTCTTCCAGGTAGAATGTGTGGGAGGTGGAGAAGGAACTGGATTCCTTGGGATGGCCCAGAGCTATTTCACGTTCCTGTTCTCCATTTGGAGAAAAATGCAGGGACAGCTTTTCTACTCCATAGTCATCTTCAACCCTAATTTCTGTAAATACTTCTTCAATGTTACTCACTTTTCGATCTCGTCCTGGGCGGCTAAAGCTTATGATAGGAGGCTGGTCTTCTAGGGCTTCAATCATGTATTCGTCGGAAGCTGGATTCCAAGAATTTTCTTGATCTTGAAGGTGGATGCGGTAGTAGTCGTCTGCCGCAATGCTAAGTTTGCCATTCAGTTCCCGGGGCCCAATATAATTGAGATCTACTGAAGTACCAGTTTCTAGTTGGATGATTCCGTTTTGAATCGGCTGATCCGTTTGTATTGTGATGTGGGCCTCGGTTCCGGTCAGTGCGCGGATATTCCCGTTGTCTAAAGTAACGTCCTGGAGTCCCGTATAGTCCGGAAAATTGAGAGTGATGGTAAGATTTTCGACACGCGGGATTTTGGAGACATTGATTGTGTGAAGCCCCGACTGAATTCCATCGGCTGTGACGTAATATTCAATGGGATCCCTGATGTCGAAGAAAATAAAGACAAAGTCTCTACCCCGAGGATCGGGCCGCAAGGTGGTCTCCTCCCATTGAGGCTGATTTGCATAACGCACTGCGAGACGCACTCTTTCGGCATCAAAGCCGTGTAGAGTAGCACGAATTTCCTGATCCGCGTGCTTTCCGACTGTGATATCTCCTGGGGTGACCTCGATGAAGTAGAGTGGCAGGGTCGCGTTGTCGTATAAACCTAGAAGTTTATCGATGCTGTATGGGTAGACTTCTGGCCCCACTAGGAATAGAAAAGCAAAGGTCACCAGCGAAACCGCAAGAGACGCAAGGGAGGTGAGGCTTCTTCGGGGGTAGTAAAAACGAGGTGGAGATATCTTCTGTAGATGTTTGTTGGCATCCCTGGAAATCATTTGTCGAAGCTCAGTCGGTATTGAAGATCGGTGGTTCTCGAACATAACGGTCGTAGAAATCCTCTCTTCGAGTTGTGGGTAACGCTCTTCCATGAAGCGGGCAACCTGTTTTATCGAGGGATGTGACCAGAGTGGGAGAAAGATATAATAGGCAAAGATCCCTAACGATATCAGGATCCCAAGAACACGAATCCATAGGATGGACACATCCGAAAAGTTGTTCTGGGCCAAAAGGTAGGTTGCAAGGAAAGAACCCAGCAGGAGGACAACAACCAGGGCGGATACTCCTCTAGCGATACGCTCAAATTGGAGTCTTCGTCTAACACGCTTGATAGTTGAAATTATTTTTGGATTCACGCTTATCCCATCATACTATGATGTGGTTATCTGTCATAAACCGGAATTTTTTCAAGAGTTTGTCGTCTAGGGGAACGACTAGCAACCCACCATTCAGTCATAAACACTAGCCCTGATATGACTAGTAGTAGCCACCATAGAGATTGTTGCCTATCCTTCTCGATTGGGGATGATTTTTTCGGGGGGGTCCCCTCCAGAGCGGACTCCTCGACACGTGATGAAAGAGGGACAAAAAGGGCATAAAAATCTTCGAGTGACACTTTTGCCAGAGAAGATTCCTCAGGAGTGGTATTGACGGCTACCCAGTCACTTTTCTTGTTGTGGCGTATTTCATAATAGCCCGGCAATTTTAACTGAACGGAGTCGGGGTCGTCCCTAGTCAATCCACGTACCCTCCGACCCTCTGGGTCAATAATATTCCAGGATCTAGAATCACTACTTCCATACGCCTCTACAGGTAGAACATGATTGATCTTGAGAGCTGCGGGAGTGTTTTGCCAGTTCGCGGCATAATGGGCAACACGAGACCAGAAGGGAACGTAGGCACTACGTAAAGGGAAGTCTGTCCACACTGGATCCAGCGAGGAGGCGAACACGATTATTTTACCTTTCCCCACGGCTTTTTCGACTAGAGCTGGATCATTCTCACCGAAGAGAGCCAGGACCGTAGCATTTTCTCGTGGAGACATGCGCCAGTAGCTGTAAAACTGGGTGCCAGAAATAGCCGCTTTGTGTGAATTCTGGAAAATGGAGAAGATGGGATGTGCCCAGTTGACTTCAGTGATTGATGTAAAGAGTTTTTCCTGATTTCTGACGAAATTACGGCCATGTAGTTCCACCGGTAGCAGGTTCCCCCATTCGCGGTTGTAGGTCTCAGCCTGGACGCTATTACTGAGGGTGACAATGAGTCCTCCACCTGCCTCCAGATATGATTCAAAAATAGCGGGCGCGGGTAAGTTGCTGAGATCATTGAAGATCACCAGGGAGGTGCTCGTAGGGTCAATAGCAGTAGAGGGTTTCTGAGAGGATATTTCAATGGTATAGGGAAGGTTATCTCCTGAAGTTAAAGCACTTTCCAGATAGAATGAGACAGGTGTATTCTCCTCCTGGATGACCATAATTTTACGTGGATCTTGTCGTTCAATAACAAAATAGTAGATGTTGTCACCTGCCATGGCATCAGAGGGTTCAAGGACGATTTTCCCTTGAGCTATACCTTTTTCCAATGTAAAAGGTTTGAAGGGCAGGGCAGACGTACCTTCAGGGTCCAGGGTAAATTCGGCTCGGCTGATAAGTTGTCCGTCCAAGAAGAGTTGAGCTTCTCCTTGGACAGGCTGGTCTGAACTGTTCCTGACGCGAGTCAGGATGGTATGTGGATATTGATCGGTAAAGATATCACGCTCTACCCGGACTTCATCAATGAAGAGGTTGGCTTGCTTGTTAGTTATAGCTTCAACTTCAACCAGAATTCCCGGGGGAACCCGCCACCCTATTTCCGTCCCTATTCCCGTACGCTGCAGATCTGTGATTAGATAGATTTCTTTTCTGCTATTGCGAGCGTCTTCTAGCTGATCTACGGCAATCCTGAGAGCTTGAACATATGAAGTTGATTCCCAGGAGGGGGCAACGTATTGATCTAGAGCCCGCCTTAATCGTTCTGGAGAGTCATCCCAAAGAGAAATAATGTCGACTGTTTCGCCAAACTGAATAATCAGCGCTTCATCGGCACGATTTAGAGAATCAATTTTTTTGTTGACGGCCTTAACAGCGAGGTTCCAATTAGGTTCGGAGGACATGCTAAAGGAGTGGTCGAGTAAAATAACAACGGAGGTGCCCGCGAGTGGATTGACCGGATCAATCCACAATGCCGTGACAACCGGGCGTCCGAAGGCTATAGCGATGAGAATGAGCCCAAGACAACGCAAGAAAAGCAGCAATAGATGAGTTAGGCGTCGTTTCCGGACTTCTTTCACAGGGATTTTCCGCACAAACATCAGTGAAGAAAATGGGATTTTTTTAGTTTTCTCCCGCTGGACTAGGTGCAGATATATAGGGACGGCAATCAAAATGCTACCCAGTAGGAATAGAGGTGTTAGGAATTGCATCGTAATTTAGTTCACTGTACGTGGAGAAGTACGGTTAGCTAGTGCTACGCATAAAACGTAATACTACGCGGTGTTTTTTCTCGTGTTAGCGTATCTCCCTCAACATTTAATGTCTTTTCTCCCTTGCCCATAGATATTTGTGTAGTGCCTGATCTAGGGGTTTTTCGGTGTTCAGGATTTCATAGTCGATGTGGATTCTGTGGCATTCCTTGCGCAGTGCTATGATGTGTTCTTCAAGAAGCTTGAGATACTCAGTGCGGGACTGTTCTGGAGCATAGGAAAGATGTTCCTGGGTTTCCATATCCTCTAGGCTTGAAATATCTGTAAAGGGCATCTCAAGTTCGGCAGG
This sequence comes from Acidobacteriota bacterium, assembly GCA_036338435.1. Lineage (GTDB taxonomy): Bacteria > Acidobacteriota > UBA6911 > RPQK01 > JADFOI01 > JAPYTY01. The sequence goes on along the minus strand of JAYZCG010000009.1, from coordinate 72,212 downwards.
ATCTAGCAGGTGGAACAAAATCACATCATTTCCCCGAAAGTGAAAGAAGCGAAGAACCTTAGAAATTTTATCGATATCTTGGTAAAAATCGCTAATTAAAACTACCAGGGCTCTCCTCCGAACTAGATGAGAGATTTTTTCTATAGATCTACTGATATCCGTTGCTCCTGCTGTCTGTAATTGTTCCAGATGCTTCAGGAGCGTAAAAAAATGCCCTCGTTGTGTATGGGGAGGAATGTGGCTAACCATATCAACATTAAAGGAGATCATTCCTGTAGCATCTTTCTGCCGCATGGAAAGGTAGGCTAGAGATGCAGCTAAAAAACGAGCGTAATCAAGTTTGGAAACCTCATGGCTTCCGAAACCCATACTCTTACTAACATCTAGTAAAAGATGAAGTTGAGTGTTGGTATCACCTTCGTACTTTTTAATATAGAACCGATCGGTTCTTCCGTAAACGTTCCAATCCACTCGCCGAAGGTCGTCTCCGGGTGCGTACTCTCGATATTCGATGAAGTCCAGACTAAAGCCATGATAGAGCGAATTATTTAAGCCGGAGAGAAAACCTTCCACCACAGTTTTGGCGACGAGTTTCAAATTCCGAATACGAGACAGGGTATACGGATCAATGAAACGATCGATGGTGGCAGTTCTCATAAGACTAAAGTCCAGACTGGGGAGCGGGAACAAGCTCTAGAAGTTTCTCAATTATGTCGTCTGGGGTTATTCCCTCGGATTCAGCATTAAAATTAGTTAAAATGCGGTGGCGAAGTACTGGTTTGGCGAGGGCTTGAATGTCTTGCACTGATACAGTGAAGCGTCCATGTAGAAGAGCCCGTACTTTTCCTCCCAGTACCATGAATTGGGAGGCTCGCAGGCTAGCACCATACCGGACCCAGTCTTTAACAAAATCAGATGTCGAGTTGTCACCAGGACGGCTGGCTCCCACGATTCGAACGGCATAGTTCACTATTTCTTCGTTAGCAGGGATTTTTTTCAGTAATTTCTGATAGTCCAGGATCGCCTCGCCCGAAACCGCCTGCTCGATCTTATCTGGTGTTTCTCCCGTAGTTTTCTGGACAACTTGAACCTCTTGATCTTCAGGCAGATAGTCAATGAAAATATTGAACATAAATCGATCCAACTGCGCTTCCGGCAGAAGATAGGTCCCTTCTAGTTCAATCGGATTTTGAGTGGCGAGAACAAAGAATGGTGCATCCAGGTCATATGTGACGCCCCGCACTGTTACCTTTCTTTCTTGCATTGCCTCCAGCAAAGCTGCTTGTGTTTTAGGCGGGGTACGATTAATTTCATCTGCTAGAATGACGTTGGCAAAAATCGGTCCTTTTACGAATTCCAGTTCCCGTCGGCCCGTGGTCGGATCTTCCTCAATGATTTCTGTGCCTGTGATATCGGTAGGCATGAGATCAGGAGTAAACTGAATACGCTTGAAAGTTAACCCCAGTGTTTGGGAGATGCTTCTGACCAGAAGGGTTTTTGCCAGTCCCGGAAACCCTGTGATAAGGCAGTGTCCTCCTACGTACAGTGCAATCAATACTTGTTCTATTACATTGTCCTGTCCGACTATCACTTTTCGCAGTTCCTGCACAATTCTCTTCTGAGAACCTAGCATGGCATCCACTGATTTTTGTATGCTGGCGTGTCCAGTTGGAGTCACGTCTTTCATAGCTTCCCCCTCCACTGTTGGGTAATCTCTTTATTATCTTCTGCTATTGTCCAATTTAGAGAACTTCTTGCCAAAGCTTGGCTAGTTTGTCTCAATTTTTTCATGTGCGTCGCTCCACTTCGCCTTATTTCGAAAGCAAGTGTCGGTAAGGCGTTCAATGAGTTATTCCATAAATAGCGTAGTTGACTCCAAATTTGAAAGCTTCGTTGGATAGATCGAGGGGGCTTAATGAATCATCCGCCCATTCCCAATAGTCTCCGATATCATTGTTGTAATTAGCTACAGCCACGAGACGGTTGTGCAGATCAAATAGGCCGTAGAATTGTGGTGGTCCGGGGACATTATAGGGGGGGATCATATCCAAGGTGTCGATGTCGTAATAGCAATGAAAGATTGGCTGGTCAGCCTCCAGTAATTGGAAGCTTGATTCTGGTAGGACCTTTTTCATGGCGTTGGTGAGATTTGCCCATTCACTTTCACCGCGGAAATCATCAAAAACAACAAAGCCTCCCCTCAATAGATACTGTCGAAAGTTGTTGGCCTCTTTTTCAGTGATATTCCAATAGCCTGGTTCGCTCATATAGAGAAACGGATAGTTCATTATTTCAGGATCGTGGAGATCCAGAACGAGATAGGAATCGGGTGTGGTCTGAATGGTTGTGAGCTCTTGTAGAATCTGTAAGAGGTTGCGCTCAGCTCTGGGATAGTCATGCGCCCAGGGAGGGGGACCCCATCGCTGTGAGCTCAGAAACGCCACATATCCGTTATATCGAACACGGACAAATTGGAATAAAGTTGGACTATGGGCGTTTGTCTGGATAGTGATTTCATCGAGGCTAAAAACGAAGATAGAGGTTCCCCAAAGTATTAGAAAAGCTAATGTTAAGCACAAACCGTGTTTCATTTTCGAACCAGTTTCAATAAGAGTTCTTGGGCTTCCTCGTGTCCCGGTGCAATTTCTAGTGAGAGCAAAACATGTTTGCGCGAACTTTCAACATTGCCCAACTGGGAAAATGCTTGGGCCATTTTATAATGAGCAGTTGCTATATCAATAGGGGAAAGGCTTAAGAAAACTTCAAATTCACGGATCGCTTTCTTGAATTGCCCAGACTCTAAATAGATTTCTCCAAGACGTTCATGGGTTTCTGAGTGAAACGGATCTAGATACATTACTTCTTCTAAATATTGTGCCGCTTCTTGGTGTTGATTCGTTTCGATAAGTAGGCTGGACAGCTTGTATGCATTTTCGACGTAGAGGGGGCGAGCCTGCCACCAGCGTCGTCTCATTTCAATGGCGTTGTCTTTCTGGCTCAATTCTTCGTATATCGCAGAGAGTAGGGCGTACGGACTTGATCTATCCGCATGAGCGGGGAACAAGTCGAGGGCCGTTTCCAAATAGAGGAGTGCTTCCTGGGGTCGGCCCAGAGCTTTAAGCATGGAACCTAGTTGTAGATTCAGGAAATAATTGTCGGGATTGATCTGCCAAGACTTCTCCAAGCTCTCCAAATTGTACATGCTATCTTCTCCGGTGTTCTGCGGCCCTTCCATGGGGATGTTACGCAACGGCATACTGGGGAGTTGACTCAAGCGTTTGATTAGAGGCGTAAGGGTTGCACTCAACTCCTTGTGAAACTGTTCATCTACCTCTTCGATGGAGGATTGCAGTACTTTTTGGAATACTTTTTCAGCAGTGGTTTCTTGTCCAAAGGCCACCAGCATTGATCTGATTTTTTCAAGTCCATATCGCCGGAACAGAAACTCACAGACCCAGCCTGCCTGGAAATAACTTAAGGTCAGTTGTTGCCGGTTTTTAGGTTGTTCAAATCCTAAGTTAAGATCGGCGAGGGGAAGCAAGGCATTTTGTTCGTAGGCTTTCACGAATCCAACGGTGAGAGGTTCTCCCCATCCGGCACCTGCCTGACGTTCTTCCATCATCGAGATTCCTTCGGTCAGCCATCGGGGAACTCTGTCGTTACTCAAAGAAAGAGTTACTACATGGGCCATTTCGTGCCACAGGGTGGATCCCCAGTGGAATTCTCCCTTGGGTCGCGCTGAGGGAGAATCCATCGCCACAATTCTTCCAAAGGTGGCACCAAGGGCCCCGAGACCGGGAAGGCCTAATGTGCGGACTGCAAAGTCTGCATGGTCAGGGTACATTTCAAAGATATATTTGTCGGAAATCTGATGGTTGTATTTATCCTGTAGCGTTTTCAAACTTCGTTGTGCCAGTTCTTCTGCGTAGGGTTTTAAAACGTCAGCCTCGCTTTCATGTAGTTTGATCTGCAGGTTCGGTGTTTCAACCCGGACGAAGTGATCAAAACTGTCTAGCAGGCGCAGTGTATTGACAGTCCAGATGTTAAAAGGATCCTGTGTATAGGCCACTTCTAAAATTTTTGCGCCTTCCTCTTCGTGGCCCATTCGGAGCAGATTTATTCCCAAGGAAGCCCTGGCAGACGCTTGTCGAGGATTGTGTTTTAGTGCCTGACGGAAAAAATCAATTGCTTGGTCGAAGTGTCTTTGGAAAACAGAAAAATCGCCCAGCATCTCGAAAAAATCACCGTTGTTAGGATTGATTTTCAGAATTTTGGAACGGGTTTTTTCAAAGGCACTGTCTTTCCCTTGGAGGAATTGGGACGAGCCTTTTACTTCTAGAAGGGGAAGGTAGTTGGGGTTAATCTCTAAGCCCTCCTCTAGCCACTTTTTGGCTTCCTGCCAACGAGTTTTTTTGAGAGCTCGCTGAGCTTTAAGAACCCGGGCCTCTAGATTCTCAGGATTGAGTTCAAGTGCTTTGTTGAGAGCTTCATCGGCGCCCGTCTTGAACTGAGCGTCGAGAGCCTGAGCAAGTCCAACATATGCTGCATCCATGTCCCAACGGGTATATGCCAAAGACGGATACTCAACCATGATGGCGTCTCGGAAAATGGCCTCAGCTTCAGCGGCATTGTATTTTGTAAGATACAAGTGTCCCCAGTCGATGAACATGGATACTGTGGTGGGCTTGGTCTTTCCTGCGGCGATAAAAATCTGGTTAGAATTCTGGAACTGGCCCAATTTCCATGCCCCATAAGCCGCCTGAACGATCTCATCAGAGTCTATGAGTTGTTCGGAGGCATATAGGTCCAGAAGACTATGGGCGTAGTCATTAACTTCATCGTCCCGGCCTTGTCGCTGAGCCAATTCAAGCAGGAGTCGTAAAATGAACGGGTCGTTTCTAGGACCGTTCCGAAGGAGTTCTTGTGCTCTCTCATAATGTCCATGGTGCATCAGCTGTTTAATTTCGGTAAGCAATGCCTTGGGGGCACGATCAGTCTCATTTTCCTGCGAATATCCAGGAGTTAGAGAGAAAGCCAGGAAAATTAGTAGGAGCGGTTTCATGGTTGTTATTCCGCCTCTTTCATGCGTTGGTTGAGAGTGGCCAGTTTAATCAAAAGTTCTTCAAGGAGGTGGTAGTATGAGGATTCTGAAAGCTGAGTTTTACGAAATTTGAGGTCTTCAATTTCTCTCTCGATTCGAACTCGTTCCAATGCTAGTTCTTGAGCGTGCTGGGAGGTATAGATTGATCCAAGCGGAGGAGATAGATATGCCATCGAGGCAAGCAGAGTAGCTGCGATTCCTGGGTTTTTTTCAAGAAGGGTATCGTCTTTGTCTCCTAGACGAACTTGTCCGTTGTCTTCCAGAAGGGCATGTTCGGTTTGGATGCGGCCTTTATCCTTGAACCAGGTTGCAATCTTGTGATGGCTGAAAAGGTATGCCTCCAACAACGAAACGCGCCCGTTCTTGTCGATGTCGGCTGTGGCAGAGTCAATAGCCTCTAGAAAAAAAGACATAAACAAAGGCGGCTGTTTTTCATTTTGATTCTTTGTAGCCGTGATGATGACACGGTTTTCCTGGGTTAACTTGGAAGTCAGCACTCCGCTAGCGCTAGTGGCGGCAATTAGGAACACTCTGGTATCGCCCAGAGAGTCCAGGAAGTCTTTGATCTCCGTGTCTGTCAGGTCAGGTCCAGAAATGTTGAACTTGTACTGTAGATTGTCGTAGCTGGCATGTCCAATTACAAAAAACCAAAGTTCATCGAGGGCGCCAGATGACGAGATTTCATTGAATACGTTGAGTATGTCAGCTTTTTTTTGTACTCGGCCATCTAGGTAGTAAACTTTGCTGCCCAGTCGGTCCTCAAAGATCGTTTGAGTGTCATTCCCCCAGTTCAGAAAGTTCTCTTCGTATTGAGGCAGTCCCCCCAATCCGGTGACAACGAGGCAGACGCGATTGTCGGTGGCCTGTGTGGCTGCCAACGAGGAGAATAGAGCAAGAGTAGACAAAAGGGACAAGATGAGTGTCCTTGTGTCTGCACACGTCAAATTGTGGATCATAACTTCCTTTCTTCCACGCGCGTTCACTTTAGTGTCCTTTATATCAGTCCATATCTTCTTCGAAGGATCCACTCTGCAGAAAGAAGCGATATCATCACAAATAAATTAAAGGGCATATCCCATATATCGAGTATTTTGATTACGGATGTGTGAGACTTGGTGTACATGATTTGCTCAGGAATCTGGTCCGTTTCAGATACGGTGTAGTAGGATCCCCCTGTTTCCAGGGCGAGTTTTTCGAGGAAGTCCTTTTTTTGAAAGGCCTCAAAATATTCCTGCGACCCAGTCGAGGTCAGAAAGGCAGTGTCCGTTTCAAAAGTTTTGATGTTTTCTTGGGTCTTGGTTTTGGCTGTTAACCCAACGGTGTGGAGGCCATCCTCATGGGTAGTCCATTGAGCTCGATAAACTCCATCTTCATGCGCGTCCCACTGTAGTGCCACAGCCTCGACTTCTCCTCCTGGAGAGGTGATGGAGGCCTCAACCTGTGCGTCGTTGATAAGACTAAAAGACTTGTCTCTAATCTCAGCTCGCAGATGGACGGGTTCGTTCTGAGAATAGACTTCGCGGTCGGTTTCAATGGTTATGTGATCCCTGGCTGAACTGACCAGCCATCTCATGATTTGCCTCCAAAATATCTCGTGGGTTTGATCCTCGTGATCACGAAGCATTTGCCACTGCCAGCTACTTCCCGTAAGCATGGCCAGTGTGTGGCCGCGGCCATAGCGCTGGGAAACAAAAAGTGGAGGATTGTCATTTTCGGGGGTGTTTCCCATCGAGGTGTTGAGCCTTGCCAGAATGGTTGCTCCTGACTTAATACCTTTGACAACATTCCAGTCTAGCAGTGCCGGGATAGAATCCCACTGAGACAAGTTTTGTGCATCTTCACCAGAAAGCTGGAAAGCAGGATGCCGGAGGCCTTGATTGGTAAGTTGAATCTTACTTTCTTCCTGGATGTAAAGTGATCGGGGTCGATCTTCCTCTTCATAGAGCCAGACCGGGAGGATTTCTTCAATTGGCGTGTTTTGATATTTGCCTGCGGCAAAGGCGCTACTGCCTCCCAGCATGAGAAATCCACCGCCCCGTTGTCCTACAAAATCACGAACCATTTCCATCTGCTGATAACTGAAAAATGAGGACTCAACATTGCCAAAGAGAACACCTTGGTAGTTAAATAGTTCGTCTCGTTTTGAAGGAAAGCCAGTTGCCAGAGTTGTTTCTTCTTCGATGCCCTGACGATAGAATTTGTTAAGCGCAGTACGTAGCAGTGTGACCAGACGGAGATGGTCGTCTCCAACGAGGGCACGTCGTATAAACTTGTATTCCCATCGTGGATGGCCTTCGACATAGAGGATTCGAGCCGGCAGATTACGGACTTGGACAATCGCAGTACGGGAATTGTTTTTCTGGATTTCTTCACCTACAAGTGGCTGGAGAGTGAAATGATAGCTTTTAATTCCCGCTGACTTGGGAGCTATTTTGACTGTTGTTGTAAGAGTGTTGGAGTCACGTGGAAAGTGGATTTCCTGGGTCATGATCAGCGAATTACTTTCACGCACTTCAAGATGGCCTAGGCTACCTCCAAAACCATGGTGTCGGAAGGTGACACGAACTTCTGAGATGGTTTCTGGAATCAAGACACGTGGAGCACTGACTTGGGTAATTTCGATGTCTCGAGTCGGCGATTCTGGGCCCATTCCAATGGTGTGGACTGGGATTTGCCGAGTCTTTAGCTCGGACAGTACCTCTTGTAGATCACGATAGCTGTTGTCTGAGCCATCTGAGAAAAGCAGAATGCCAGCAAGGGGCATATTCTTGGTGCTTGCCAATACCTCTTTCAGTCCCAAGACAATATTAGTTTGATCTCCAAGCCAGTCTAATTCTAAGGAACGGTTAGGTTCGCTTACCTTTGAGTCAAATTGGAAGAGCCGAAGGGAAAATTTTTCATCTAAGTCTTTTAGAAAATCGGAGTCCTTCTCAACTAATTCCTGTACATGCACTCCACGAGGTTTTTTGTTGTTAGCGTCAATGCCCATACTTCGCGAATTGTCCACCAATATGGCCAGTAGGTTCTCTTTGGGAACCAGTTGGGGAATGATTAGACTGGGTCTCATAGCCAGCAGGAAGAGTAGAAAGAAGAAACTGCTACGTAGGGTTAGTAAGATCCATCCGTCTAACCCTTGAGAACGAGGGAAAGAACGGCGGTGGACAAGAAAGAGGAAGATCGCCAGGATTAGTAGAATCAGAGTTGTCACCCATGCGTCCAGACTCCATTGGAATGTGAGTTGCCCTCTATCAAAGACGAACGGCTCATACTTAAACAGGAAAGTAAATAGAGTTTCCATCGTTCAATAAAATCGCTTTCCAATTAGAGGTGGTCAATCATATCAGGGTGAGGACATACGAGACCTCATAAAATATTTATCTTTCTTAAAAAATCAATTAAAGAATGATGTTAATTTTCAGGAGTACTTTGCCATACAAATTAAGGCATGGATTCCGAACCTGGTTTTGTTGTGAAGGGCATGAGTTTGCGATGTCAATATGGACTGGAGAGGGGTGTTTTAAGAGCGTGTCGTATAGACCGAACATAGGTCTCCAGAATTAGGACGAATGATTTCGGCATCTCAGGAGATAATTTATGCATAATACTGGATAGGTCGTGAGATATACTCTTCTTGGTAGATCCAGAAAGTGAGGATGGGGCGATGGCATCAACTTCCGGTAAAGTCTGTGTAGCTATGGCCGGGTTCGGTACGGTGGGGCGTGGTGTGGTTCGACTCCTACAACGAGAAGCCTCTCGTTATAGTGAGAGATTCGGCATTGATCTTGAACTGGTAATGATTTTGGATCGTAGCTACCAGAAGAAAGATACCTCGTGGATATTATCGGAACCAATCTTCACTAATTCGCTGGATGAATTCCTAAAGGTTCCTGCGGACATAGTAGTCGAACTAATCGGTGGGATTGATCCTGCTGATCAGATCATTCGTTCGGCTCTGGGAGATAGAAAGAGTGTAGTAACAGCGAATAAGGCGTTGATGGCCCTCCACGGTACGGATTACAGGCAACAGGCTACTAAAGCTGCCGTTCATCTCGGATTCGAAGCATCAGTGGCTGGGGGTATTCCCATAATTCAGGTGGTCAATAATTCTCTTTCTTCGGATCAAATCCTGCGGATTCGGGGTATCTTGAATGGAACGTGCAACTTCGTTCTTTCGGCCATGAGTGATGGGAAAACTAACTACCAAGATGCTCTCACCAAAGCCCAATCTCTTGGGTATGCTGAGAGCGATCCCACACTAGATGTCTCCGGAGTAGATGCCCGTGACAAGTTGGCCATTTTGAGCACGCTTTGTTTTCATACCAATGTTGATTCACAAGAAATCCCCACACAGGGGATCGAAGAAGTAAATGCAGTGGATTTTTTGTATGCTCGGAAGATCGATTCCACAATTAAGTTGCTGGGTGTTACGACCACACAATCAGACCAGTTACACCTCCGCGTAGGACCCTTTTTGGTGGGCAACAGCCTTCCATTGTCCAAGATTTCCGGAGTTCTTAATGCCATTGAAGTCACGGGAGCGACGCTGGGTCCAGTATTGTTGAGTGGAAGTGGTGCGGGAGAAGGCCCCACTGCGGTCTCAGTTGTGGCGGATATTCTACGTGCTGCCCAGCAAGAGCAGCAGACAGTTGGCACACAATTCTCTTTGGGAGAAATGGCCATAGGCGGCGGAGATGAGGATTTATATCCTTTTTACATGAGGTTTTTCGTGAAGGATCAGCCTGGTATCATCGCTACCTTGACCCAGATTTTAGCAGATCGAAACATCAATATAGATTTGGTTCTTCAGGAGAGTTGGTCAGATCGCTCTAACTTCCCTTTTGTCATTACAGTCGAACCCACTGGGTTCTCCCCCATGCAGGAAGCCGTGGAGGAAATGAAGTCTTTAGACTTCAACTGCGTTGACCCTTTTGTGATCCCGATTATTACGGAGTGAAGGCGGACGGTTTCCAAGCCCTACTCCTGTTTGTTATCATTATCAGTTCAACGGCGGTGTAGCTCAGTGGTTAGAGCAAGCGGCTCATATCCGCTGCGTCGGGGGTTCGAATCCCTCCACCGCCATAGAAACTCCGTCCTCAAGAAGAATGTTATGAAGCCAGTATTGAGACCCCGTCGCTTGCGTGAGAACCCTATTCTGAGACGAATGGTACGTGAGACCCGCCTCTCAACTACTCAATTAATCTATCCGGTATTTGTAGTGGAAGGGAAAGGGATTAGAGAGGAAATTGTATCCATGCCAGGTCAATACCGGTTTTCTCAAGACACTCTAATTGAGGAATTACAACGGGTTAGGGAACTTTCTATACCGGCTGTAATGCTTTTTGGGATTCCTGGCGATGACAAAAAAGATGCAAAAGGGAGTGCCGGTTATGCACGGGACGGAGTAATCTGTCGGGCACTAGAAACGGCTCGAAAAGAAGTTCCCAATCTACTGCTTTTTGCTGACGTATGCCTATGTGAGTACACTGATCATGGACATTGTGGAATTGTAGACCGCAATTCGGAAACCGATCAGGTAACCGTCCAGAATGATGAGACTTTAGTACTATTAGCCCAAGCCGCGGTGGCCTATGCCGACGCAGGAGCCCACGTTGTTGCCCCTTCTGACATGATGGATGGCCGGGTAGCCGCTATTCGAATCGCTCTCGATCAGGAGCGTAGGGAAGATGTGCCGATTCTCTCTTATGCTGTCAAGTACGCTTCCAGTTTCTATGGCCCTTTCCGAGATGCTGCTAGATCTACACCCCAGCTAGGCGATCGTAGAAGCTACCAAATGGATCCGGCCAACTCTCGCGAAGCTCTCAAGGAGGTGCAGCTAGATTTGGATGAGGGAGCTGATATTGTCATGGTCAAACCGGCATTGCCTTGTCTCGATGTGATTTATCAGGTGAGTCAATTGACAACAGTTCCGGTTGCTGCTTACCAAGTTAGTGGTGAGTACTCGTCTCTGTGCGCAGCTTCCAACCAAGGGTGGCTAAAAAGAGAAGAGGTGATAGCGGAGAGTTTGTTAGCTATCCGTCGTGCCGGAGCTGATTTGATTCTCACCTATTTTGCTAAGGAAGCAGCTCTAATGATCCGTAAAGGGGATCTATAATTTGCGGGGTGGCCCGCGCGTTTACAGCCTGAGATCCTGACATTCTTCGCTGACCGGATTCCAAGACGACTTGTAGCAGCGAGAAGGAATAGAAGTAACAGTCTAGTTGGGCATCGGAGTTTGAACTTGCTCGTAGGTTTCGGTGAGCAAGTTATTGACCATTTCTTCAACCTCGTCCAGGCTTTGGTCTTGAACCGTAGCAATTTCTGAGACCACTAGCTGTCGGGCACGGTCGAACATTTTCTTCTCACGGAAGGAGAGACTCTTCTGAAAATTTAGGAAAAAAAGGTTTTTGAGGACTTGGGCGACCTCCAGAATTGATCCTGAATTCATCCTTTCGACATTTATCTTATACCGGTTCTTCCAATCAGAATGATGTTCGCTGAGTCCGTCCCTGAGGATCTCGAGAAGAGTTTTAACATCTCGTCGACCGCAAAGTCTTCGGATGCCCACGTTCTCCATGTTGTTTTTTGGGATCATCACCGTAGAGTTGTTGGAGACTATCCGGAGCATGTAGAATTCGCCCTTTTGTCCAGCGATATTTTTTGTGCAAATTTCCTCAATCACCCCCACTCCTTGGTTGGGGTAGATAACTTTTTCGCCGATTTTATAGTTCATGAAGCCTCCTGAATCTCACATGATGAGTTGGGTTCATTTTAAGCGATAGTTGTCACTTTGTCAAAGTGACGAAGTGATCAATTTATGGACACGAAAGGGTAGCTTGAACGGCCCATAGCGACCCGAGTTAACCCACCGGGTTGTTAGGTCTAGTGAGCATGTTGGTGTATTGGATTGGGGGGATGTGTTAGATATTTTGAGCGGAGGGAAGGATTATATCTCGTGCCGTTCAAAATTTGCCAAATCGAATTTTTTGTGGATCGCCAGAATAGCTGAATCTAGTTGATCCTGTTTAATAATGCATGCGATTCTCACTTCAGATGAACTGATAAGCTCGATGTTAATATCTTGATCTGCCAGAGCCCGAAACATACCCGTTGCAACCCGAGGATTGCTGGCCACACCTGATCCAATTACTGAGACTTTGGCGACGTTGGTATTAACTTTGACTTTTTCGGCTCCAACTGTCTGGGCCGCCTTTTCCAAAATGGTTTTGGCGTGTTCAGCATCTTCCTCGGAGATGATCAGTGAAAAGTCGTTAGTCGCATCATGACGGATACCCTGAATAATGAGACGGATAGAGATATCTGCTTCGGACAGACATGCTGAAATCTTGGCTGCTGTGCCTGGAATGTTCTTTACTTGTGTCAGTGCGATGCGGGCGATTCCAGCGTCACCTGTTACCCCTGTGATTTCTATTTTTTCCAAGGTTTCCTCCTTAACGATAGTAGTGCCAGGTCGGTGGTGTAAGCTGGATCGTACCACTAGGGGAACATCGAACTTTTTTGCCAACTCCACACATCTGGGATGCAATACTCTGGAGCCGGATGCGGCATATTCCAGCATCTCATCATAGCCGATGAACTTTAGTAGTCGAGCTTCAGGAACAAGGCGAGGGTCGGCCGTGAAGACGCCGTCCACATCAGTATAGATCTCGCACACAGACGATTGCACAGCTGCAGCCAGTGCAGTCGCAGTAGTGTCGGATCCCCCTCTACCTAAAGTTGTAATCTCGTGGTCTGTGGTGATGCCCTGAAACCCAGTCACGACTACTATGTTGTTGTCATCTAGTAGACGTTTTATCTTCTCGATTTCGATGTTCTGAATACGAGCTTGAGCGAACTTGCCGTCCGTCAGAATGCCACATTGTGCCCCGGTAAGCGCTATGGCCTTAGCTCCAAGATTATGGAGGGCCATGGTGAGCAAGGAAACGGACACTTGCTCTCCCGTAGTCAAGAGCATATCGAGTTCTCTGGCCCGAGGGTTGGCATTCACCTGCAGGGCCATGTTCATTAGCTGGTCGGTGGTCTTGGACATTGCCGAAACAACGACTACTTGGGAGATGTCTTTCTGATGTTCAGATACGAGATCCTGGGCCACTCTGCATATGTGTTCCACAGAGGCAACTGAACTGCCGCCATATTTCTTGATTTTGGTGGGATGGATCATTAGGCAGGCATTTCCACCTGGGTTTTGGAGACTAATTGGTGTTCCTCGTACCATTCACGAAAGACCCGTAAATTTGGTCTCAAGGTCACGTCCACATGTCTTTGAGACTCAAAGACATCGAGAGTTTTGTAGCCGTTTCCGGTAATAGCTACTACGATCGTGTCGTTCGGGTCAATCCGTTTTTGGTGGATCAGCTTTATGGTTGCTGCAAGAGTAGTTCCCCCAGCAGGTTCTGTAAAAATCCCCTCCATCTTAGCTAGCAGCTCAACCGCCTCTAAGATTTCTGGGTCGGTTGCAGATTCACCCCAACCCCCGGAGTCGCGCACTGCCTGGAGAACGTAAGGCCCATCAGCGGGATTGCCGATGGCGATCGATTTGGCCAGCGTATCCGGTTTCACCGGTTCGATGGCATCATGCCCATCATGAAGGGCGCGGATAATCGGCGCACACCCTGCTGCTTGCGCAGAGTGGATGCGGCACTGACCCTCAACCCAGTCCAAGTCAATTAGCTCTCGGAAGGCTTTGGCCACTTTGGGGAGAAGAGTTCCGCCAGCAGTGGGTAAGACCATGTGATCAGGGAGTTTCCAACCCAATTGTTCGGCTATTTCATAGCCCATGGTTTTTGCCCCTTCAGTATAGTACGGCCTCAGATTAACATTGACGAAACCCCAACCATAGTGATCGCCGATCTCTGCACATAGGCGATTGACATCGTCATAATTGCCTTCCAGCGCAATTATGTGAGGTTTATAAAGCAGGGAGCCAGTGATCTTAGCCGATTCGATATCGTGGGGAATAAAAAGGAGGCAGGGGAAGCCAGCCCGGGCACAGTGGGCGGCTACGGAACTAGCTAAGTTGCCCGTGGAGGCACAGGAAAAAACCGTGTAACCCAACTCAGCACCCCGGCTCAAAGCAATTGGGACGACTCTATCCTTGTAAGAGAGAGTAGGATGGTTGACCGAATCATCTTTGAGGTAGAGTTCTTTGACATTTAAATATTTGGCTAGTCGTTTTGCTTTTACCAATGGGGTGTAGCCTGAGTTAAACCCCTGAATGGGGTCTCCTTCCAACGGGAGTAACTCCCGATATCGCCATAAATTCTGTGCCCGCTGGCTAAAAACTATTGGACTAATATCGGTCTGAATCGCTGCGTAATCATAGGTGACTTCCAGAGGACCAAAACATTCTAGGCAAACAAAGCTTCGATCAGGCGGATATTCTTTCCCGCAATGTTTACACTGCAAGCTTTTTAAATAGCTCATACTCCGTATTCTTTCCGGCAAAACGTCCCTCTGGCCGAAGCCAGAACTCGATAGAACGTGAGCCCATAAAAACAAAAGCCCTTCCTGGTAAGAAAGGGCTTCGATGTTTTTCGACATCGAACTTATCTCCCAGAACACCCTGCGGGAATTAGCACCACGCTCTTTTAGGCTGGTTGCTGTGGCATCTACGGGCCCGTTCCCTTCGCCACTCTTGATAAGTTCCGAGTGTGATAATACGACCAGTTAAGTTATTCTGTCAAGTAAGCAAAGGTATGATTAACAAAGTTTTAGAGACTGTTCGTCGACACCAACTTTTCGAGGCAGGAGACCGGATAATTGTCGCGCTCTCGGGTGGTTCTGATTCCGTGGCCCTGTTATTGGTTTTAAAAGAATTAACAAAGAGTCTCTCTCTACACGTGTCTGCAGCTCATGTAAACCACTTGTTGAGGGGAGAAGAGTCGGATGAGGATGAGCGATTTGTGTGCGATTTGTGCCAAGAGATTGGAATACCTATTGAAGTGCAAAGGGTTGATACGCGACGGGAAGTTAGATCTAGTGGAGAGAATCTCCAGAGTTGTGCACGAAGACTTCGCTATGATTTTTTCGGCCAGCTTGCACTTTCCCCAAAACATAAGGTCACGACCGGACACACTCTAAATGACCAAGTGGAGACTTTCTTGATGAGGCTAGTACGGGGAGCAGGATCTACAGGTCTTTCCGGTATTTCGACTCTGGTGAGGTCCAGTAACTTGAACACTGGTTCCCAGACAGGCACTACTATGATAGTGAGACCACTTTTAGAAGTCTCACGGGTGGATATTCTTGCTTACCTTAAAGAGAATAAGCAAGATTATCGAGAGGATCGTTCTAACCGAGATTTAAGTTACGACCGGAACTGGGTTCGTCATGAACTACTCCCCCTTCTACAAAACAAATTAAATCCAGCGATTGTGGAGACATTACACCGATCCAGCCAACTTTTTAAGGAAATCGATGACTATCTGGTGCTACATGGTAGGAAAGCGTTTGAGCAATGTCTTGTCCAGCAAGAGGGGGAGATTCGGATCCAGATAGAAGAGTTGGAGACATTTCCTTCAATCATTCAGAAGCAGGTGTTGAGGCAAGGTGTGATGAGCACGAAGGGAGATCTGCGTGGTATCACTTTTAAGCACATTGCCGCAGTGGCTGAGTTGTGCACATCGGGCAGTGGTAGAGAAGTCCATCTTCCTGGGGGTCTTAGGGTACAAAGAGAGTTTGAAGAACTGCGTTTCACACAAGAATCCTTTTCCAGTGCTTTTTGGTATCAGCTCAGTGTGCCGGGAAAGGTTCGTATAAAGGAGGCGGAAAAATCCATCATGGTTCGAAAGGTGGACAAAGTAGAGGATAAGGGGATCTTTGTTAGGTGGGAAACGGACAGTCTGATTGTCCGAAATCGTCGTCCTGGGGATGAATATCGTACTTCCTCCAGATCTGGGTCCAAGAAACTCAAAGAATTACTTCAGAGTAAGCGGATTTCCAAGAGCAGACGCGACAAGTTGTTGATACTGGAAGGAAACAACCAGATTATGTGGGTAGAGGGCTTTCCCCCTCACCCAGATCATCGGATTTCAAGTGATGATTCAGTTGCGATAGAGATTGTAGTTCAAAGTGACACAATCGACCATGTGGGGTGAAGTACGGTCTTTCTAGCGAGATATTCAGTCGAGGTAATTGAGTTAAAATTGAAACGAAAATAGGTCCAAAGCGTGAAAAAGTTGAGGGTTCTGTCAGTTCATCTGGTTCTGGCCGGCTAGTTTAGCCTATAATTAGAGAGTATGGATTATCAATTTGCCTGGAGGTCTAGCGAAAGTTGAACGCCACTGCCAAAAACGTCTTCTTCTGGATTGTCATTATTGTCGCCGTCGCAGTTCTCTGGAATTTTCTCAACACGGTGCGTAGTGAAAATGTTGAGGAGGTCAATTATTCCGAGTTTACCTCCATGGTAAAGGATAACAAGATCCGGAGCTATCCCAGTGATCCAGTTATATTAACCAACAATGAAGTCGAAGGTAAATACATTGACGCCAATGATAGAGAACAGCGTTTCAGAGCGGTAATACCAAAGGGATCTGAAGAGACTATTGCCAACACCCTTAATGAAAAGGAGATCATCGTTAAAGTAAGTGATGATGATGGAGGCTCTATATTTTATATGCTCCTTACTTCCTGGTTCCCTATCATTCTGTTCGTGGGTTTCTGGATTTTCCTGATGCGACAGATGCAAAGTGGTGGTAATAAGGCGCTTTCATTTGGTAAAAGCCGTGCCAAGCTTTCCACTAATCAACAGGAAAAAGTGACATTTGAGGACGTAGCTGGTGTAGAGGAAGCCAAGGAAGAGCTTGAGGAGATCGTTGAATTTTTGAAGGAGCCACAGAAATTTCAGAAGTTGGGTGGGAGAATACCCAAGGGAGTTCTAGTGATGGGGCCTCCAGGGACCGGAAAGACTTTGTTGGCTAGAGCTATCGCCGGAGAAGCCAATGTCCCCTTCTTCAGCATAAGTGGATCTGATTTTGTGGAGATGTTCGTGGGTGTAGGAGCAAGCCGCGTAAGAGATCTTTTCGAACAAGGAAAAAAGAATGCTCCATGTATTATCTTTATTGACGAAATAGATGCTGTGGGAAGGCATCGTGGTGCTGGCCTGGGAGGGGGACATGATGAGAGGGAGCAGACGCTCAATCAGCTTCTGGTGGAAATGGATGGGTTTGAGTCCAACGAGGGAGTTATTCTAATCGCCGCCACCAACCGTCCGGATGTTTTAGATCCTGCGCTTTTGCGTCCCGGCCGTTTCGATAGGGAAGTTGTAGTGAGTTTGCCAGACATTAAGGGAAGAGAAGGAATCATCAGAGTGCACAGTCGAAAGGTTACGCTGGGGGAGGATGTTGACATCTCCATTTTAGCCAGAGGTACTCCTGGGTTTTCGGGGGCTCAGTTGGCCAATCTGGTCAATGAGGCCGCTTTGATAGCAGCTCGGTATAGCCGGCAATCAGTTACCATGGTGGACTTCGAGGAAGCCAAAGATAAGGTGTTGATGGGCAAAGAGCGTAAGTCCATGATTATGAGCGACAAGGAGAAACGTAATACCGCCTATCATGAGGCGGGACATGCGTTGGTGGCTTATATACTTCCGGACGCGGACCCGTTACACAAAGTTACGATCATTCCACGAGGGCGGGCTCTGGGTGTTACCATGCAACTCCCCGCAGAGGATACTTACAATTACACTAAAGAATACATGGAAGCTTCGATCGCCATCTTGCTAGCCGGGAGGAGTGCCGAAGAGATCTTTTTAGGGAGTTGTACTACGGGCGCTTCCAACGATTTGGAGCGGGTAACGGATCGTGCCCGAAAAATGGTTTGCGAGTGGGGTATGAGCGAGGAGATGGGTCCCTTAACCTTTGGTAAGAAGGAGGAGCAGATCTTTCTAGGTAGAGAGATTGCCCAGCACCAAGACTACAGTGAAGAGACTGCCATTAAGATTGACCAGGAAGTAAAAAGGCTGGTTCTGGAGGGTCGCACCAAGGCCAAATCCATTCTGGAAGATCAACGGGAGGCTTTAATTCGTCTAGCGGAAGCCCTTTTGGAATACGAAACCCTCGACTCCGAAGAAATCGTAGCCACTATTAAGGGAGAAAAAATCCAGAGAGACCTCGGGTCGGACAATTCCGATCAGCTCGAGCCGAAACGGAAGGACAAAGAACAGAAAGAAAAGAAGCAAGTGATTTCTCCGCTGGCACATCCTGACGACAGTCCAGCTCCTGCCTAATCAAAGTGAGCGAAAGTGGTGCAAACGGCTCTAACTCAAGAAAACCCACCGTATATGAGAAGAGCCTGTACCATGCGGGCCCGGGACAAGCAACTGTCGCTAGGAAGCCGCACACACATTATGGGTGTGGTGAACGCGACGCCGGATTCTTTCTTTGACGGGGGTCGATTCTTAGAACCATCGCAGGCAATTGATCGCTGTTTGGAGTTAGTTGAAAGCGGAGCAGACATCCTGGATTTGGGTGGTGCATCTTCCCGACCCGGAGCCAAGCCAATTTCTGGGGAAGAAGAATTGGACCGTATTTTGCCAGTACTCGAAGTAGTACGTAAGGTAGTTTCGCTGCCGATCTCAATTGATACATACAGGGCGGTAGTGGCAGAAGAAGCTCTTAGAGAGGGAGCGGACATCATTAATGACATTAGTGCTTTCCGATTTGACTCCGAGCTACCTGGAATTGTTAGAAGGTGGGACGCCGGAGTGATTCTGATGCATATGCGAGGTACTTCCCAAACTATGCATCGTATCGCTCCTAGTAAGGACATACTAGAAGAGGTTATAGCCGATCTACAGATAGCCGTTGACAAGGCAATGAAAAGTGGAATCTCGAAGGGAAAGATTATGATTGATCCAGGTATTGGTTTCGGGAAAACACTTGAGAATAACTGCAAGATTTTGAATCAGCTCTCCCGTTTGGACTCCTTTAATTTGCCGATTGTGGTCGGTACTTCTCGGAAGAGTTTTATTGGTGATCTCCTAGATCTTCCGGTTCAGGATAGGCTTTTGGGTAGTGCAGCCTCGGTTGTTGTCTCGATCATGCGTGGTGCACACATAGTGAGAGTACACGATGTCGAAGAAATGTGCCAAGTGGCACAGATCACCGATGCTGTTGCGACAGAGGGATCACTACAATGATGATCGATTTTTTTGCCACCTTGACGCAATTACAACTGAGGGATGTCATTGACATCCTGGTGATTTCCTTTATCGTCTATCACACCTTACTGCTTATCAAGGGCACCCGGGGTTGGCAGATGACATTGGGCATCATCTCGTTGTCTTTATTTTACGTCGTGATTAGGCTCCTGGGTCTGAGAACCATTGAGTGGTTATTCGCAAATTTTTTAACCTACGTCATTTTTGCGTTGATAGTAATTTTTCAGTCAGAAATTCGTCGAGGGCTCGCACAAATAGGTAGAGGACGTTTTTCTCCTCTATTTTTTAAAAAGTTGACCGGGAGAAAAACATCAGAACGATTTGACGAGATCATTCTAACTGCCACGACCCTATCCAGCAAAAAGATCGGGGCCCTGATTGTCATTGAGCGAGAAATTGGACTCAGAAATCATATTGAGGGGGGGGTTAAGTTGGATGCATTTCTCACTTACGATCTCCTACTGACCATCTTTAGCCCCAAGAGTCGGCTGCATGATGGAGCAGTGATCATTCAAGGGAATCGCATTAGCGCAGCCTCCTGCTTTTTGCCACTGACTTTGGATCCTTATCTGAGCAAGGAATTGGGAACTCGGCACCGAGCAGCTATCGGCATTACTGAAGAGAGTGACGCTTTGGTAGTAGTCGTCTCCGAGGAAACTGGTGATATTTCAGCAGTCGTTGATGGAGAAATTATGCAAGGTCTGGATAGGGATCGGCTACTCACGATTTTCCAAAAGATGACTCATTCTGATACACGAGTTGTGAAAGTTAAGGCAGGGGGGGACGAAAAGACGGAACAACAAGAGGCTGTATGAGTATTTTAAAGGATCTGTTGGTCAGTAATATAGAACTCAAGGTAGGTTCCTTGTTGTTAGCAATCCTGCTTTGGTTTCAGATTGCTGGTCAACCGGTTCAGAGAACCCTCCTGCTTCCAGTCGAATTTGTGAATATACCTTCAGAAATGGAGATCACAAACGACTACGAAAGAGAAGTTGAAGTCGTCATCCGCGCTAGAAGTACAGCTAGTTTCGATGAGAGGGAACTAGCTGTTGTGGTTGATTTGAGAGGAATTGAGCCAGGTGTTGAACGGTCTTTCCCCCTGAATTCCGAGAGAATTCTCAATAGACCCTATGATGTAGATGTGCTGGGTTTCACACCAGCTCGCATTAGGTTGCAATTAGACAGGACTATTGGAAAGACGATTAAGGTGACGCCACAACTTCTAGGAGATCCGGCTGATGGCTTCGAAGTGACCAGTGTTGAAACTCAGGTGGTAACAGTACGAGGGCCCGAGTCCCGTGTGGTAAATGTCAATGAAGTTCAAGCCGAACCGATAAATATAGAGGGCCTGTCTTCTTCCATAGTCCGGGAGGTATCCATGGACACTTACGGTAGTGGCGTTCGGATTGATCCTCCTTCAACCGTCATAGTCATAACTATTGAAGAAGAGCAAGAAGACAAAACGATTAACGTACCCGATTCTACCCCAGAACAAAGAATGCCTAGCAGGTAATATGCGCAGGATGTTTGGGACAGATGGCATTCGCGGAGTTGCCGGTCAAGAGCCCATAGATGTGGCTACCATTTATAAACTAGGTAAGGCTATCGTCCGTTCGGGAAGACGCAAGGTCCTGATTGGCCGTGATACCCGTATTAGTGGACCTTGGATCACTCGAGTTCTCGAAGAGGCTATCGTGGGTGTGGGTGGGGAGGTTACCTTGGCTAATGTGATTACCACTCCAGCTATAGCAATTCTTTGCAGTCAGAGAGATTTTGATGCCGGAATTATGATCTCTGCTTCACACAATCCCTTCGGGGACAATGGTATTAAGATTTTCTCCAATGAAGGACTAAAGCTAACTGATGAAGAAGAAAAATGGATTGAACAGGCAGTAGTTGCTGATTCTGATCTAGACACTTTGCCGCTAATTACCGAACAGACTGAGCCACCGGAAATCTGTTCATTCGACCAGGAATTGGTCAATAGTTACATTTCATTTCTCAAGTCTGTGCCATCGGTAGACTCGTTGAGTCATTTGAAGATAGTGATTGATTGTGCTCATGGAGCGGCATTTCACATTGCCGCTCATGTTTTCGAGGATTTAGGAGTTGAGGTTGTGCCTCTCAATGTCAATCCGAATGGACACAATATTAACGAAGATTGTGGGGCAGTTTGTCCTACCGAAATGATCCGTAAAGTCATTGATACCAAAGCCTCCCTGGGGGTAGCACTTGATGGAGACTCCGATCGATCTGTCTTTTGTGACGGGGAAGGCAATGTACTGGACGGTGATCAGATTCTATACGTTCTAGCTCGGTTTTTCCAAAAGATGAATGAGTTACCAAGTCAATGTGTAGTGACAACGGTTATGGCAAATCAGGGTTTAGAAATAGCTCTTGAAAGAGAAAACTTGAGGATTGTGCGTACCCAAGTTGGGGACCGGCATGTGTTGGCTACGATGCTCCGGGAAAATCATGTATTAGGAGGAGAGCCTTCTGGGCACATCATTATGAGAGCACACTCTTTAGCCGGTGATGGAATCATTACGGCGTTGAAAATGGCTGACATCATGATTCGGGAAGGAAGATCGTTAGGAGAGTTAGTAGACGGTTTCTGGAAACTGCCGCAGATCATTCTTAATGTCCCAATCAAGGAAAAGAAAGACTTCTCACAGATTCCGGGGATCCAGCATGAGATTAAGATGGCTGAGAAGAGATTGGGTAAAACGGGAAGGGTGTTGGTTCGTTACTCGGGAACGGAACGATTAGTACGGGTTATGGTGGAGGGGGAAAGAGAAAAGGAAATTAGACATCATGCAGAAGCCATTGCGTTTCAGTTTGAGGAAAAACTGGGTGATAAAGAGCTTAATTAATGAGGCATCTATTTTCAGTGACGCCAACTTGTGAAGTAGATCTTTCCCAGTTGACAACTAACATGGAGGCCAAACTTTGCATGTTGGTTGTAGAATCTGATTTCCGGTATTTGTATTTTTCTTATATTTTGTTTTTTCTGTTTTAAAAATGAGAAGTGCTCAATCAAAGATCAAATCACGTCAGGCATTGCGGAAAATTGTAGAGGGACTCAAATCTGACGGGAAAACTGTCGTTTTCACCAACGGATGTTTTGATTTGCTCCATCCTGGGCATGTACGGTATCTGGAGAAAGCCCGAATTCAAGGGGATGTACTGATCGTAGCTCTTAATAGTGATAGGTCGGTCAGGCACATTAAAGGAGAAGCTCGACCCATTCTCTCTGAAAAGGAGAGAATGGAAATTATGGGTGCTTTGAGTTGTGTTGATTTTGTTACTGTATTTGAGGAGGAGACCCCTGAAAATCTGATTGAGGAGCTATTGCCTACAGTTTTAGTAAAGGGAGGTGATTGGCCTGTGGATGAGATCCTAGGGAGACAAGTGGTGGAAGCAAATCAGGGAAGGGTTGTCTCAGTCGATTTTGAAGAAGAATTCTCAACATCACGCATCATACAAAAGGTCCGAGGATAAAAGTACTTATCGATTTGCGGACGATAGTTTGACAATCTTCCAGCAGTTGGCCGACAAGCTGGAAGGGTTTACTCTTCTAGAGGGTCTTCACGGGCCTGATTCTACCCTAGTTTTTTCTTCACTTTTTCGGCGAGCTCCCGGCCTTTATCTCTGGCTGTGCCTCAACAATCGAGAAGCTGAGACGATAGCAGCTAATTTGAGCGTTTTCATGGCCCCGGGGAGGCGCGACAAGATTCTCATCCTCCCCGGTGTCGAGACAGATCCGTACCGAGATCTTTCCCCGCATCCGGCAATTGCATCAAAACGGTCCACTGCTCTTTGGAAGCTTTTAAATGGATATAAGGGATTCGTTGTAGTTCCTATGACATCCATGGCAACCAAGATGCCATCGCCTGTGGACTTTATGAGCCATTGCGTTCATCTAGAATCGGGCAGCTTTTTGCCTCTGGATCACTTGATCAATAAAATTGTGCAGGCTGGTTATTTGTTGCAAGATCCAGTCAGTGAGGTCGGTGACTATTCAGTTAGGGGAGGAATCCTAGATATTTTTTCCCCCGCTCAAAGTAATCCCGTGCGAGTTGAGTTTTTTGGAGATGAAATTGAGTCCATTCGAGAATTTGATCCGGTCACCCAGCGTTCAATCAAACGAATTGATTTTTGTGAAGTGGTACCTATGCGCGAGATGGTTTTGACCGACTCCGAGGTGTTACGCTGGCATGAGGAAGCTCCTGAGTACTGGAATGAGGTCCGTTTTGCTGCAGCTTTGCAGGAAAAGATGCAATTCACCGGAAGCCGAGAACTGTTCAATGGTTTTGAATATGCCTTCCCCTTGGTGAAAGATCACACTCATTGTCTTTTAGAATTTTTCCCAGATGTACAGAATTGTACGGTTATTGCACCTCACTTGGATAGTTTTCTGGAAGAACTTGAATTATTTCATATCCGTCAAAGAGGGATTTTTCAGGAAAGACATGCGAGTGGAGGACTTGTCCTACCTCCAGATAAGCTATTTTTTGATGCTCCGTCATTGTGTCAAGAACTATCAACACACAAGATGTTTTCTGTCGCTCAAATTATTGATTCCAATGAGGATATCTCCCGTTTTGATTTCCAGTTAGAACGCAAGTATCAAGGTAGAATTCAGGATTTTATGGCTGATGTAGAGAAGTGGCGGGTGGCTCAAGAAAGAGTTGTTTTTGTCACCAATTCTTTGGGAATAGCCGAACGCATCATTGATCTTTTGGGTGAGTATGAGGTCCAGGTACATCTTGTGAAGAGTGGAATCGATCAGGCACTGTCACATAATATCTCGGTTCTGCAAGGAAATCTTTCGGAGGGATTCTACTCCGCTGAATTAGGGCTTCACGTTCTAACTCAAGACAATATTTTTGAAGAAAGCCAGCTCAAGTCAGTTACCAGGAGGACTACCCACAGTGAGATAACCTCAAAATTTCTGTCCGATTTTCGGGATCTTAAGGAGGGCAGCTACGTCGTTCATCTGGATCATGGTATTGGGAGATTCGGCGGGCTGAAGCAACTTGGAGTGGGCAGGGAGAAAAAAGAATTTGTAGTTCTTATATATCAGAATGGAGCTAAGCTATATCTCCCTATCGATCGACTGGATCTCGTACACAAGTACAGCGGAGCGGGTGATGCATCGCCGCGTGTCGACAGGTTAGGAGGCGCTTCTTGGAGTAAAACAAAAAAACGCATTAGGAGATCAATGCGTGATTTGGCTGGGGACTTGCTCAAACTCTATGCTCGCCGGGAACTTGCCCAGGGACATTCCTTTTCTCCCGATGACATCTTGAGCTGTGAGTTTGATGAAGTGTTTGAACATGATGAAACATTCGATCAATTAGCAGCTATCCAGGATGTGAAATCGGATATGGAAGCAACGTCACCAATGGATCGTCTCATTTGTGGGGATGTCGGCTACGGGAAAACTGAGATTGCGATGAGAGCGGCTTTCAAGGCCGTTAATGGCAACAAACAAGTGGCCGTGTTGGCCCCTACTACGGTTCTCGTCTTTCAGCATCTCAGCACTTTCAAAGAGCGTTTTCAGGGTTTTCCGGTAAATATTGAAATGGTCAGCCGTTTTCAGAGCCTAAGGGAACAGTCAAAGACACTCCGAAGGGCAAAATCTGGGATAGTGGATGTGCTCATCGGAACTCATCGACTTCTATCAAAGGATGTCGAATTTCGTGATTTGGGGCTGATTGTAGTTGATGAAGAACAGCGCTTTGGAGTAGCCCAGAAGGAACGGTTTAAACAAATGAAACCATCAGTCGATGTATTGTCTCTTTCCGCTACTCCTATTCCTCGAACCTTAAATATGTCACTTGTGGGTTTGCGTGATATTTCTATCATTGAGACCCCGCCCAGAGATCGCCTATCTATACAAACCGTCGTGATCAGATTCAGCGAAAACATCATACGTAGTGCCATTGAACTAGAACTAAAACGGGAGGGGCAAGTATTTTTTCTTCACAATACGGTGGAGACTATTGATTCGATTGCTAACAAGATTAGGAAAATTGTTCCAGGAGTGCGAGTGGCTGTTGCCCATGGGCAAATGAGAGAAAAACAGCTTGAGGAGGTTATGGTTGGATTTCTGAATTACCAATATGACCTTCTCGTCTCAACCACTATCATTGAAAATGGGTTAGATATTCCTCGTGCCAATACGCTAATAGTCAATAGAGCCGATCGTTTTGGTTTGGCACAGCTTTATCAGTTAAGGGGACGGGTGGGACGGTCACATCGTCGGGCTTATGCATATTTTCTGGTACCGTCGGAGGAGACACTAACTCGAGATGCAAACCGCCGATTAGCTACACTCAAGGAATTTAGTGAGTTGGGAGCTGGGTTTAGGATAGCCGCACGTGACCTGGAGATTCGGGGCGCTGGAAATCTTTTGGGCGCGGAACAACATGGGCAAATTGACGCTGTAGGTTTTGAGTTGTACATAAAATTGCTAGATGAAGCCATGGGAGAATTGAAGGGTGAACAGGTTCAAGAAGAAGTCCAAACCACGATTGATCTTCGACTAGATGTACAAATTCCTGAGGACTACATCATGGATGCCAGTATGCGTCTTTGGTTGTACAAACGGATATCATCTACGAAACACAAAGCTGGGTTAATAGGTCTCGAGGAAGAGATCGTCGATCGTTTTGGAAAATATCCACGCTCTGTCAACAATTTGTTTGAGTGCGCGAAGCTACGCCTAAGAACCCAGGATCTAAGTATCACTTCTTTAGAGAAAAAGGGATCTAGAATCTTTTTGAAGTTTCGTGAGGACACCCCTGTATCTCGACGTAATGTTATCGAGTTGGTACAACGGGATCGATTACTGTCCTTGACTCCAGAAGGCATTATGGTTGCAGAATTAACTTCGGGAGATTCCCACGAACTAGTGAAACAGATTCACACACTCCTGGATGAGATCGCTGTGCTAGAATGAGCAACTTCGAAAACATGATTATTATACGTACTATTGTTTTTGCATGTATTGCTGTTGCTGCGTTAGCGTGTCAACAGGAGGACGTGGCTCAGACCGTCGGGCCTACGTCCTCCACGATCGCTGTTATTAATGGAGAACCTATTCGTGAGCGACAATTCGAGGACTTTGTTTCCCTGGATCCAGACGAACCGGAAAGTGATTCCTCCATTTCTCGAAAGAATATACTATTTCGAGAAATGGTGGCCGAGCAGCTTGTACTTAGGGAAGCAGATAAAGCAGGAGTTAGTGTTCTCGACGAAGAAGTTCAGCAACAACTTGCCGACTGGTTTTCCGGAGGGCAGTCGGTAACCCCAGCTTTACAGGAACGCGTCAGAGCTCTTTTGAAAATTCAAAAGTTTATCAAACAGGAAGTTGGGGACAAGATCACGATTAGCAACCAGGAAATGTACAATTATTACCGGGCCCATGAAAAAGATTTTATTATCAATGATCAAGCGCATGTGTTGGAGTTGTTACTTGACGAACGGAATCAAGCGGAAGAAATCCGCAGCCAGTTAATTTTTGGTGATGTCAAAACCTTTAAGAATTTGGCACAGGAATATTCCAAAGGCTTGACAGCCGAATCGGGTGGAGATTTGGGAATGTTTGAGCGCGGAGAGCTTCCTGAGGATTTTGAGAAAACAATATTTACGCTCACACCTGGGGAAATCAGTCCGGTATTCCGTTCTGTAGAGGGTTTTCATATTTTTATGATGGAGGAATGGGTTCAGCGCCATGCTCAAAAATTTTATGAAGTTCAGGAAGTAATCTTTGACAAACTAATCACTGACAAGGAACGCATTGCCCTTGATCAGTATATGGAGCAACTCTTAGAGACTGTTTCCGTCGAAGTGCATGATGATAATTTGGACATCAAATGGGACGAAAGTAGTGGAAAAATTCAGTAGATTTTTGACAGTGAATCTCCTAGCCCTGACTACGGTTACGGCTCAATGGGGCGGGGCGCTCTGGGCCCAAGAGGTCGTTCTCCTGGATGAGATTGTTGCCAAGGTCAACGACGAAATCATAACCATGATTGAGTTAAATCGTGAACTTGAAGAGCTTAAAGCCACTCTTCGGCAAGACAATCCAAGTCTGCAGGACCTGGAAGATCAATTCCAAGAACAGAAGTCTGGCGTATTGAGAGTTATGATCCAGAACAAGATGCTAGTGCAACGAGCTGAAGAATTTGGAATGACATCTGACATTGATGTGAGGGTGAGTACCACGCTGGAAGAGATGAGAAAGTCATCAGGTATTCCCGATATGGAGGTTTTAGACCAATATCTTCGTCAACAAGGTTCTTCACTGGATAGATACAGGGAGACGCTGACGGAGAGGATGATAATTGACTCTTTACTGAATCAATTCGTATATTCGAAGATCATTCTTCTGACCCCTGAAATCCAGGCCTACTACAACGAGCATATTAGTCGCTTTACCGAGAGAGCTGAAATTGAGTTGCAGGAAATTTTGTTTCTGAAAGAGGGCCGGGAGATTTCAGCGCTTCGTAGGAGAGCCGAGGAGGCTCTCGCCAAACTCAGCTCTCCAGGTTCGTTTGAAGACACGGCGAGAGAGTATTCGGAAGGACCCAGTGCTTCCAGAGGGGGCAATATTGGCAGCTTCCAGCAGGGCTCTATGGCTGCACCCATCGAGGATGTTGTTTTCAAGATGGAGGTGGGTGGAGTTAGCGGGATCATTGAAACCGAATATGGACTACAGATTCTCAGGGTCGTTAGCAAGAAAGAACCCTATCAGAGGCCGTTAGAGGAGGTAAGATCCGAGATTTCCCAGGAACTATACCAAGTTAAAGCAGGGCCGCAGGTAAAAGAATTCGTAGATGGAATACGCGAACAAAGCTATATTTACGTGGCTCCAGAGTACCGTAAAGAGTACGATGTCAACGGGCTGTAACAAGCTTCCATGGTAGGGGTAAGGCAAGCCATAATCCTTCACACACAGAAAACTGCCCAGTGTGTATTCGATGCGCAGAAGGAAGTCTCGGAAACATTTGTTTTGGGTTTTGCATTAGGGTTTTTCCCGTGATCTCCTTCGTTGGAAGAACCACGAGACGACGATGCTCATAAGATATAGCACCACCATTGGGCCGCACCACATAAATAGATTGAGGATGTCAGCCGTCGGTGACGCCACGGCAGCTACTATGAGTATTATTAGGAAAGCATAGCGGAAATTTCTCCACAAGAAACCTGGTGTCACCAGCCCAAAAAGGGAGAGAAAAGCAATGAGGACGGGCAGTTGGAAAATCACTCCCATACCCACCAGGATGACCATTTCAAAGTTAAAAAATTCGATGGCACTTACCATCGGTCGGAAGAGTCTACCAAACTGATTGATGAGGAATGAGAGAGCTGTGGGCAGGATGACATAGTAGGCAAAAATTCCACCCGCCATGAAGAGTCCGGTAGAGGAGACTAGAAATGGAATAGCATAGGACTTCTCTTTTCTGTACAAGCCGGGTGCGATGAAGAACCAAACCTGGAGGAGTATGTAGGGGGAAGCTGCAAAAATTGCTCCGACAAAAGACACTTTCATCCAGATGGAAAAGGGCTCCGTAGGCCTCAGGAATACCAGCTCTTTCATCCCTGCCTCAATTCCTTGACCAGGAGCTATCACATCGGCAATGGGTACTGCCAGAATTCTGAAAATTTCCTCTCTGAAGATCCAGCACGCTATGAAAGCGATGGCAACCGCCGAAGCGCTATGGACGACCCGTTTGCGCAATTCGTCCAGATGTTCTAGGAAGGTCATGGTGCCTCCAATTTCTTTCTCCCCATCGTCAAGGTTGTCTTCATGATCAATATTGCTGGGGGGGTGAGGTGGAGGGGTATTCGAAGGCGTGGGATCGGGGGGAGAATCTTTAACCGAATGGGTGTCGGTGTCCGGCGGTTCGGTTGAAGGAGGTTTGCTGGTGCCGTCTGTCATAAGCAGTCATCGGAAACGGGTTTGGACTAACCTGTAGTAGAGATATCTGGGGTCACGGTCTAATCGAGGTCTGCCTCGATCTTAGTCAGCTCTTCTTTGTGAGTGTTTACTTCATGTTCTAAGGCGTCTACTTCGCTCTCCCAGGTCCGTTTGAGCTCATTGGAGGCTCTTTTGAATTCAGATAGACTTTTGCCCAGAGAACGGCCTAATTCAGGCAATTTTCGGGGGCCAAAAATAACCAGGGCCACAACAAAAATAACAATTAACTCTGGAAAGCCTAGATTCCACATCGCTAGCGGGCAAGTGTATGACACGAGTGCTTGACAAGTCAACGTAACGGAGCTTGTTGGAGGCGTGCTATTTAAGCCTATGAATTGTGGTGCATTGACACTGGGGGCAAGTGGAGCTACAGTCTCCCCGAATGAAGCAACTAGTTTGTGTGACAATCAATGGACAACGCTACCGTGAAGAAGTTGATCCAAGAATGTTGTTGTCTTTTTTCCTTCGTGAGCAGGTGGGCCTTACCGGAACGCATATCGGGTGTATTGTCGGAGAATGTGGTGCTTGTTCTGTACTTCTTGAGGGGCAGTTGGTGAAGTC
Source organism: Acidobacteriota bacterium (assembly GCA_036338435.1). GTDB lineage: Bacteria > Acidobacteriota > UBA6911 > RPQK01 > JADFOI01 > JAPYTY01. The sequence continues at coordinate 42,383 of JAYZCG010000009.1, read as the reverse complement.
ATGTCTGGTTCTGGCTGTGCGGGTTCACGAGAAAGAAATTGTTACTGTTGAGGGCTTAGCAACTGAGGGGACACTTCATCCGATTCAGGAGGCCTTTGTTGAGCACTATGCTCTTCAATGCGGCTATTGCACATCGGGAATGGTTTTGGCCGGACACCATCTGTTAACCAAAAATCCTAATGCCAGCGAGAAGGAAATTAGGCAAGGACTCGCAGGAAACCTATGTATGTGTACGGGTTATACTCAAATAATCAAGGCTGTGACAGCTGCGGGTAAGGAGTACAAAAAAGGCTGACATGTGGGAGCAAGGGTGACTGAAACCAAATATCTGGGTAAAACCATTCGTAGTAAAGAGGGTCCTCGCCACGTCAGTGGCCGCGGGCAATTTACCGACGATTTTACTCTTCCGGGGATGTTACACGGGATAGTGCTTCGTAGCACATATCCCCATGCTCGCATTCTTAAAGTAGATGCCCAGGAAGCGTTGGAAGTACCTGGTGTGGTTGCCGTTGTTACTCCTGATGTAGTTAAGCAGAAGACTCGCCCATTTAAACCGGGACGCTATGCCGCAGGGCTGCGAAAGCCTGTTACTGAATATGCCACAGCCATTGATAAAGTCCGCTACCTAGGTGAGCCAATAGCGATGCTGGCTGCCCAAAGTCGCTCCATCGCAGAGGATGCCCTGGAGCTCATTTCTGTTGAGTATGAACCGCTCCCCACAGTGATGGATTCCCGCGAGGCAATGGAGTCTTCGGCCCCTCTCCTTTTTGAGGAATTGGGTTCTAATGTTGCCTGGAAGGGAGGGGTTTCTTATGGAGATGTGGAGGAGGCTTTTCAATCAGCAGATCGGCTTGTTCGGGAAAGTCTGAAGACTCATCGCTATAGTTCGACTCCTCTGGAGCCTCTAGGTTGCCTTGCTTCTTTTGACGCCGTCAGTCACCAGTTGGATGTTTGGTGTAATGGGCAAAATCCTGAGGTTGTCTATGACGCTCTGTCAGAGGCACTCAGTTTGGAAGACTATCGGGTAGTTATCCCAGATATTGGAGGTGGTTTTGGTCAGAAGATCCATCTCATTCGTAAGTACATCGTATTAACCAGTCTGATGGCACTGCAAACCGGTAGGCCTGTTAAGTGGATCGAAGATCGTAGCGAGCACATGCTAGCTGCAGGACAGTCATGTGGGATGGAATTCGATGTGGAAGCAGCTATCAAAGAGGACGGGACTGTGCTGGGGTTGAGCATTCAGGAAATAGACGATGTGGGTGGCTCGGTTAGCACGTTGACCATCCATTTCACCAACAAACTGAATAATTTGTTTAGTACATACAAAGTAAAAAGCTTGCGTCTCGAAGGCCAAGCGGTTGTAACCAACAAGTGTCCAGTCGTGCCTAATCGAGGTATTGGTAAGCCGAGTATGTGTTTCATTTGGGAACGCATAATGGATCGTATAGCGGAGGAACTAGGGATGAGTCCTGCCGATGTGCGACTGGTCAACCTAGTTCAGCCGGACGAGTTTCCCTATCAGGCGCCCAATGGGAATGTATACGATAGTGGTGATTATCCCGAATTGCTCAAGAGAGCCCTGAAGAACGTTGAGTTTGAAAAAGTGAAGGCTGGGCAGACAAAGGCGAGAAAGGAAGGCCGATACATAGGTGTTGGGGTGGTAGTTGGGTTAGAGCCAGGAGGTAGAAACGCGGCACGTGATATGGCTATCTTTCCGGATGCTAAGGAAATGCCGGGAGCAGGAGGAGTGGAGGGCGCTACCCTCAAACTTGAGAGGAATGGAACTATAACCGTTGTTTTGGGTGCGCCTAGTTGCGGCCAGTTTCATGAAACCACTACATCTCAAGTAGTGGCGGAAGCCTTAGGAGTTTCTCCAGAACAGATTAATGTGGTGAGTAGTTGGGATAGTCGGCTATCGCCCTGGGGCGTTGGCTCGTCCAACACTGGGAACAATTTCCACCTTTATGACATCGGGGCGGTTCATGGTGCTTCTCTGCAACTACGTGAAAAAATTTTAAAACTCGCTTCTCATATACTCTCGACTGTTCCCGAAGAGTTGACCATTGAGGGGGACCTCGTTTCCTCTAAAGAGTCAGCTGACCAGAATGTAACCTTAAAGAGGTTGGGGAAACTTGCCTACGGGAACCAATCTTATATACCGGAAGATGTAGAGGGAGGTTTGGAAACTACTTACTACTACAAGTTCCCCCACGCTGAGCCTTTTATGTTGCCAGATAAACAGGGTCGCGTACGTGCACAATTCACTTTTTCGGCAGCGGCCCATGCAGCTGTGGTGGAAGTTGATATTGAGACCGGCCGTACTCAGGTTGTCCGTTATGTTATTGTGAGCGACAATGGCACTATCATCAATCCAGGGGTAGTGGATGGGCAGATCTACGGATCCGTTGCCCATGGAATTTCAGTTGCTCTAGGGGAAGGATTCGTATATGACTCCGAAGGGCAGTTGTTAACGCTCACTTTAACCGATTGCTCGAAGGCTTCTACCATGGAAATTCCTGAGGTCGAAATTGAGCACTACCAGGTGCCTTCTCCATTTAGTGCTTTGGGGCAAAAAGCTGCGGGAGAAGGAGCGGCTATCCCATCTCCTGCAGCTCTTGCTAGTGCCATCGAAGATGCCCTACATCCATTCGGGGTCAAGCCTAGGGACTTGCCTTTTTCATCGGAAGCCATCTGGGGGCTTTTAAATCCATAAAAGCAGTCAACCTACGTAGTGGTTAGATCTAAACTGTCTGCTCCCTCGGTGTTTAAGTGTTGGAGGTGATACATGATCCGAATAGCATTTCAACTTTTTGGGGCATGGGTTTTTACACTCGTTTTTTGTGCTGGATACGCCCAGAGTTCTCTGCCTGGGACATCTCTAGAGGACCTTCCTCCTGAGATTTTGTCCTATCCTGAAATCATATTGTTGAATGGCAAGATCCTAACCGTAGACGACGATTTTTCGATAGTGCAGGCAGTGGCTATCCGAGATAGCCACTTCCTAGCTGTAGGCAAGGATTCTATGATCTTGAGAATGTCGGGTCCTAATACTCAGATCATTGATCTCAAGGGGAAAACAGTTGTACCTGGGTTTCTAGACACTCATTACCACCTGGGTGATTATGTGTTCCGTCACATGTTGCTAGAGGAAAACGGGGTACAGTGGGAGGGGAAGGTAGAACTGTTAGGTTTACTCTGGGAGGATCCCGACGAGGCATTGCGGGATATACAACGTGCTGTAGAGGCTGTAAGTTCAGGTGACCTGGTTCGAGTTCCTGCTCGCAATGCTGGAATTCTTAGAAGTGTAACCCGTCATAAGCTCGATTCGGTGGCTCCACGAAACCCGGTGGTAGTTGTGGCAGCTGCCCAATTAAGGCCAGTGATCGTCAACACAAAAGCCTTGGAATGGGCCACGATTTCCCCTGATATGCCAGGGATGCCTGCGGATGGCTCAACTCTAATCTCTGATCGTGCTGCTATAGAACTGGGCAAACATATCATCAATACGATGCCAGTTGAAAAGAAGATTTTTTGGCACAAGAAAATAATGGGCTTGGTTAACAGCTGGGGCCTAACTATGGCAGTAACTCGCATCACTGTCGACCAATTTAATTCGTTGCGTGAGATCTGGCTTCAAGGTGGCTTGACGGTCCGTTGGCGAGTGGGGTTTCCGGGTCCTGTGAATTTCCCCAATACCGGGAATCTAAGTGACATTGGTGATGATTGGTTCCGTATTGCAGGGGCGGGCGGTGGCATGGCAGTTCCTGGATCGGAAGAAGCCATGGGTCACTGGACAACTAAAATACCGGCTACCACAGATACGCTTGCGGGCTGGCCACAAAGACGTCGAGATATATTGGAAGCATTACGTTACGGGTGGAGTACTCCAAATAGCCATATAAAGGGCAATATCGCAGTTCGAGCCATACTAGATCTGATTGAAGAAGCACAAGAGAATCAAATAGTGAAGAGCTCGAATCAGCGATTTACTATGGATCACATGATGGAACTTGACGATGCGGATATCTCCCGCATCCGGCAACTGGGAGTAATTCCCAGTAGTAGCCTCAAAAACGTTTTTAGTGACTTGCACGGGGAAGGCTCTTCAGTCTATCGGGAGGTTTTTGGTGCGGACTATGTCAATGAGATGTTACCTCTCAAGAAGTACTTAGACTTTGGTATTCGCCCCACCGTGGAAGCTGACATGGGTGATGAAGCTCTGGGACGTCCCATATGGACTGTTGGGAAAGCTGTCTGTCGTTGTGTTGACGGATCTGATCGGATTTGGGGAAAGGAGCAAAAAGTTTCCCGACAGGATGCTCTACGCATGAAAACAATCTGGGCAGCGGCCTATGTAGGAGATGAGAAAAAGCTGGGCAGCATCGAGGTTGGCAAGTTAGCCGATCTAGCAGTGTTGGATGGCGATTATATGAGCGTATCAGAAGATCAAATATCCGAATTGGAAGTAGATTTGACGATTGTAGGGGGCAAGGTTGTATATGAGCGCTAGAGGTTTGCAGCAACAATTTAGAACTTCAAATTCCGGGGTTCAGTCCGCAAGTCCATTTTGTATTTTGTGTTTGTGGTTCGCCAGGGTCTTCCATTTATTTTCACCGATATGATAAATATTTTAAAATTGATTTGGAGGAATTCGTTATGAGAATGAATCGTCTTTTTTTGCTCTCACTGTTGTCCATATTGTGTGTGTGTACTCTACAGGCTCAGAATGTCCAAGACCTTCCTGACGAGGTCATCGCGTATGCCGATATAGTCTTTTACAATGGCATGATTTTGACAGCCGACGAGCAGTTCACGATTGTCGAGGCCGTCGCTATTAGAGACGGAAAAATTTTGGCTTCGGGAGGTAGTACCAGGATTAGAGCTATGGCAGGTCCCAAGACTCGGAGCATTGATCTCGAGGGACGAAGCGTGGTGCCCGGATTTATAGATACCCATCTACATTCTGCCTGGGTGGTTCGCCCCCCAGGGGCTAGGGCTAATGATGGACCGGAGATCAATTACGAAACTCTTGAGGGAGCCCTTGAGGGATTACGGACCCGTGTGCAAGCCGCCCAACCTGGTGAGGTCATTGCCCTCAGCGGCCCAAGCAACGACGTAGTGACACAAGAGTTAAACGTTACTCTCCTCGATGAAATTGCTCCCAAGAATATGCTTTGGATCGAAGCTTCAAATGATCAGATTGCAGCAAACAGCCTTGTTTTAAAACGAGTTCCAGTCGATACCCCCGGCATTGAAAGAGACGCTAGAGGTCAGATGACAGGCCAACTAAGAGGAGCTGCTGCTGGGGTTCCAACATTCGAACTAGCGCCGTGGCCGGAAGTAGAATCTTTGTTGGAAGCTCAAAAAAATACCTTTCTACTCCACAATGAGATGGGATTGACCACTTTAATGGGGCGATCGGGCGGTTTGTCGGTGTCGGTCTTTAGGGACCTGATGACGCGGGATGAACTAACCATGAGAGTCCGTGTGGCTCACCACTTTTTGCGCCAGAATGGATTCGCTGAGGCCTACCTGAAGAGGCTAGGCAACCTAACTGACGTCGGGAATGACATGTTCAAAATCATTGGGACCTCAGTTCAAGTGGTGGATGGCACTGCCGGGAACGGTTCAGCTGCAACTTCTCAAGCCAAAATTAACATGGTTCCAGGAGATCCTTATGGACCTTTCGGCATGAACAAGTGGGAAGAAAGCGGTGATTTAGCTACTAGTGACCGCCAAAGCATCCTATTGGCTAATCGTTATGGGTGGTCGGTTTCCTCGCTACACAGTAGCGGTGATTTGAGCAACACTCTATTGCTGGAGGTCTTTGAAGAAGCACATAGAGAGAGGTCTTTGGTCGGTCGCCATTTTGGAATCGATCACGGTATGATGCTGAAGCCTGAACACTACGAAAAAATCAAAGCGATGGACGTCATTCCTAGTCTCTACTCTAAAGCTCTCTTTAACAACGACAAGTTAATTCATATGTATGGAATGGATGCGGTCTACAAGATGCAGCCGGTCAAGTCCCTGATAGAGGCAGGCCTCAGGCCAGCGGCAGAAGCCGACACCCGTGGTCGTTACGCAGCACCTCTTTACAACATGCAAAGGTGGATAACCCGGAAGGATGACAAAGGCCGCCAGATGGATCCTGATGAGAAAGCCAGTCGGGAAGAGGCCCTTTACATGTACACTCTTTGGGCCGCCGCTTACAGCGGGGAGGAGGACATTCTGGGTTCCATCGAGCCGGGCAAGCTAGCCGATCTTGTGGTCCTAGGAGGTGATTATTTGACTTTTCCTGAGGAGGATTTAGACAAGCTCCGTGTTCTTATGACCATAGTAGGTGGAGAAGTGGTCCATGAAGCTGTTGGTGCATTTTAAGTTACACCTATCCATGTGGGCTGTTCCACGGTTAAGGTGGAAAAATAGTAAACACAACATAAAGGAAGGTGTCGCAAGCGGCAGAAACTCAATTCCCATGTTTCCTAAACCCAATGTGGAACGTGCAAACCGTCGGGTGGCGTGAAAACGTTCTACTTGCCAACTGAGGTGGGTGAAAACATCCTGACTATTATGAAATCAAATAAGACTTATTACCAAGATCTACGGGAATTTGTTCAGGCACTCGAAGACAAGGACAAACTTTTCCGTATTGATCGAGAGATTAACAAAGACACAGAACTTCAACCCCTGGTCCGATGGCAGTTTAGAGGGTTAGAGGAGGAGGATCGGAAGGCTTTTCTTTTTGAGAATGTCACAGATTCCCAAAAAAGAAAGTACAAGGGTTCTGTTTTGGTGGGTGGACTGGCAGGATCAGCTGACATCTACTGTTTAGGAGTCCAATGTAAGCCTGAAGAAATGGCTGATCGATGGAAGAGTGCTTTGGACAGCCCCATAGAGCCTGAGATCGTTAGGGATGGTCCGGCCACGGAAGAGATTCATAGTGGCCCAGATCTCCTCAGTCACGGCGGTTTCAACGAGTTTCCCATCCCTATTTCCACTCCTGGTTTTGATAATGGACCTTACATCACCGCTGGACATTGGATTACCAAGGATCCCGAAACAGGAGCAAGAAACATGGGCAATTACCGAGGTTTAATCCGTGGTCCCGGTCTGAGTGGGCTCATGATCGGTACGCCCCAAGATCTCTCCCAGCACTGGGAAAAGTGTCGGAAAATGGGCAAGCCTCTTGAAGTTGCAGTGGCCGTCGGAACCGTCCCTTCGGTCTCCTATGCAGCTTGCCAAAAGGTACCTCATTCCATGGATGAAATGAGTCTAGCGGGTGGATTAGTGGGTGAACCCGTTCAGTTGGTTAAGTGTCAGACTGTTGATTTGGAGGTTCCAGCCACCTCCGAAATCGTTTTCGAGGGGGTTATTCCCACTACTTACTTAGAAGAGGAGGGCCCTTTTGGAGAATCGATGGGGGTAGTCGATCCGCGAACTCTTAGTCCAGTCTTCGAGCTCAGCTGTGTGACCCATAGAAAGAACCCCATCTGGGTTTCGATTATAAGTCAGGTCACTCCGAGTGAGAGTTCCAAGATAAAGGCCATGGGTATGTCGACTCTCATACACCGCTACCTTCATAATCGTGGTTTCTCTAGTGTTTTAGAAGTTTCCCTGACGGAACCACTGGTCAATCTGCGTCCCTATGTGGTTCTACGAATGAAGAAGAAGACCCGACAAGATCCAAGGGAAGCCATGCATGCAGTGTTGGAGTATGGAGATAGAGTGGGAAAACTTATCGTTGCCGTGGACGAAGATGTTAATCCGGCCGACCCTTTGGCGGTTATTTGGTCTATTACTCATCGTTCCCAGCCCCACAAGGATACCGAAATCGTAGGAGATAGGCCCTTTGGAGCAACTCCGATTGGCATGGTGGCAAATCATCCTACCAGTTACTACGATCATCAGGAGTCTTCCCTCCTGATCGATGCAACTCGTAAGGCGGACTTTCCTCCCCTCTCCCTTCCAAAAAAAGAATACATGGAGCAGGCTAGGACAATTTGGGAAGAATTGGGGCTTCCTGAGCTGACACCTCGAGAGCCTTGGTATGGTTATACGATGGGGTTGTGGCCGGACGATTTGGATGAAGAAGCACAGCTTGCTGCTGCTAGTGAGTATGGTCGGCTGGAGGAGAAGTTAAAGAATACCAGGGTTACTGTCGGGGAAAAGGACACATTGAAATCCCTAAGAGCCCAGTGGGGGGCTACTCACTCCGGCAGATCTGAATAATTCTGCACTTTAGGGGTACTGTTGGTACGGTCGTGTATCCTACCCCCCCCAGGAAAAAGTCTATCTTCACCGACCAACAGCTGACTCGACTGCCTTTTTGGTATAGTGCACCATGGCGTTGCCGCTTAGAAATTTCTGTGTGAATAACTCCGAAGCCACTGAGGCCACACAGGCCACATACCGGGCGTGTGTCAGTACTTCATCGGGATTTAGGGTGCCGTGTCTCTTACCTTCCACAGCTCGTCTTTTCCAGGCTTGCTCGACCGTTTCACGGGTATCCCGGACATGATTGTGATTCATGTCCAGAGGTCTACCTCTGTTGTCCAGCGGCTCTAACCAATCTTCCCTGAAATCAGGCCGGCCCAGGCTATTTCGAATTCGATCCTTGGCGAGGAGAGGAGTTGTGTCGGCGTTGATAGGGAAACGCTCTACATCCAGGTAAGGAGAGAAGCCGGTGCTACCGGGTCTTGAGATGCCAAGTGGAAATTCATAGTAAACTCCGGTGGGGCAGGCGATCTCAGGAAGTCTGATAGCTGGGTTCTCTAATATTCCATCACGGTCAATGTCACCGAGATTGTAGTCGTCGGATCGGGTGGGGACTGGTTGTATTCCTTTTTCTGACCAATTGTCCAAGACGTCAATCAATGAGTCGAAAATTCCACTTAAATCGAGATTCTCAACCCACCGTTTATCCGGCCAAACGGTGCCAGCGTCACCGTGACTCAGACCCACGATCTCATAAGTTCTACTCTTGTTTCCCAAACCTTTCTTATTTAATAGGCGAACATTTTTGCGTTTGTTTGAAAGATAGTCGCCTGCCACAAAATCAGCGCCGACATAGGCCTGATGTACAACATCTATTTGAGGAGAAAAGGAGTTTCTGTGGGCCTCATCAAATACTAGGTGATCTCGAACATCTTTCTCTAGTCGAAAGGTACCATCGGGAGCATCTCGTCGCACGAACTCAATCGTTGGCATATACCATCCTCCACCCGCATCGTCAGCCAGAAAGCCATCGAAAACTCTTTCCCCATCAGTGAAATAGTTGGCTTCAGGGGCATAGTTGAAAAGTCTTCCCAGACTGGCTCCAGCTGATTTCCCATAGAAATAGGTTTGTTCCGGTGCACGACCCAACTCTGCTTGAACAAGATTTTCAGAAATTTTAGTCCAGTCGCGAATTAAACCCGCGTGATACCCAAAACTTTTCCCATCTAGTATCGTGCCGTCGATCATAGTAGCCTTCTCGCTAGCGCCGTTTTCATGACGGGCTGCCGGTCGGCTTGTGTAAGCAACAGCATAGCCTTTATCAATCATAAGTCCGGCAAATGCATTGTCGCCCATCAAAGGGTTGTACTGATCCGGCTTTCTAGGTTGAAGCTCGCCCACAGAACCGTAGGAGGACATGCCATGAACCAGGACGAAAAGCTTTCCATTCCAGTCAACATTAGACTTAGGCAGGAACAGCGTCACACTACTTCCTTTCTCTGCATGATAGTCGCCAATCACATGGTAGTAGGGCCCTAGATTTCCCCGCTGAGCTAATGCAAATTCGGGGAGATCAGTCAGCATTTCTAAACGAGGACGTTCTTGCACCGTGTAGCCCTCTATCGACCCACTAATTTCAATGCGGCGGCGGCGGTAGGGAGCACCTGAAGAGTTGATTAGTTCTGGTTCTTCAATGATATTACAGGTTTCGGGGCCAATTGTGCGTCCCTGCAGAATGCGGGTTGATCCAATGTGAGCACTACAGTCCATGGGTAGGGGGGCGACAGCGGCCAGATCTGAAATACTGGCAATCAACAAAAGGTACACGCCTAGTAGTGTTGGAGTAAGGGTTTTAGTCTGTTTCATAAGGGTAGATCCTTTCATGTATTTGAATCGAGAATGGGCTAGCGATGGTGCGGTGATGGGACATTGGTTTGAAGTGGTATCAATAGTTTTGGGCTATTGCCTGGGGAGGTTGTCCGTCCAGTACCCTTTGCATGTTTTGATAGGCAAATTCAGCGCGGCGTTGCCAAGTGTCGAAAGTGGTGCCGGCATTGTGAGCGGTTAAAACCACGTTCTCCATTCCCAAAAGAACATTATTTTTGACAGGTGGTTCCATTTCAAAAACATCGAGGCCTGCGCCAGCGATCTGTCTGTCTTGAAGTGCCGCAACCAAGGCAAGTTCATCAACTATCGATCCTCGGCTAGTATTAATCAAAATGGCGGTGGGCTTCATGAGAGAGAGGCTTTTTTTGTTGATTATGTGATGGGTCTCGGGGGTCAAGGGCGCATGGCAGGTGATGATGTCCGAACTTTGAAAGAGTTCCTCCAGTGTAACTTGTTTTACTCCGAGTGACTGTTCTTTCTCCTGTGTCAGGGGATATTTGTCGGAGTATTGAATCGTAACACCGAAACCCTGGAGACGCATGACTACCTTTTGTCCGATATTGCCCATACCTAGTATGCCGACTGTTTTCTTGGCCAACTCGAAGGTATTAAATCCGTCAATGGGGGATCTCCAACGGCTCTCACGGACAGCTCGATCAGCCGGTATTAGACGCCTATAGATTGCCAAAATTAGCAACACAGTATGATCTGCCACGGCCCAAGCATTAGCTCCTCCATTTGAAGCACAGGGAATGCCAAGCTCTCCCATTAGTTTGAGATTCATGTGATTATGTCCTGCGGCCAGTAGTTGAATTAGACGTAGTTGAGTAGCCGCTCTAAGCACTGGATCGCTCAAATGAGCCCGATAAACCATCAGGAAATCGACGTCTTTGATGGCTTTAATTTGTTTCTGTTCGGACTGCTCTCCATTGATCACGACAACATCGAACCCAGCGGGTGCATAGGAGGTTATTAAATCGAGAATTTTCTGGTTTAAGCCGTGAAGGAAGATGACCTTAGCGTCAGGCATAGACATGTCCTTATGTGGTGCTATGATGGCATAATCGTCGAGTTTTGTTGGGGCAGTTTTCGATCCATCGCAACACTTAAATTCAGGTCTGTACTTACCTTCCTAGTTTCTCCATTTTGCCTGTATAGTATCCGAAAAAGTCATCCACAATATGAGCATCTGGATGTTTTTCTCGTTCTGTCATGGATCCAATTGGAATGGGAGATAATTCACCCATGATGGAAGCGTAAACTTGGGTTTTGGCAGCTTTTTCGAGACTTACTGATCTGAACAAAGTCTCTTCAACAGTTCCCCCTACCACAAAGGCACCATGTCCCTTATGGAGGACGGCTTTTTTGTCGCCCAGTGTGGTGACTACATCTTCACCCATCTCTTTGGTTCCGACGTATAGAGGGTATCCCTCGTAAACAGGAACTCCATCGTAGAAGACACAACCATCACGGGCGATTGGCAAGATACTATTTCCGGAAGCAGCCAGTATGTTGGCGTATGGGGGATGAAAATGGGAAACACTCTTAATGTTTTCGCGGGCTTGAAACGCGGCCACATAGACGTAGAACTCACCCATCGGCTCAGGGTGCTTTCCCTCAATGACGTTTCCATCAAAATCCATAGTGACTATATCTTCGGCTTGAACATCTGCGATCGCTTTCCCATAGTCGTGTAAGTGTCCAGGAATTAGAACTTTGTCTCCGTCGGGGTGCAGGTACGAGATATGACCCCGACCGTCCTGTGTCACTCCCTCCATTTCGATGATACGGCAAGCCCGGGCCAGTTTTTCTTTTATTTCATCTAAGTTCATGTCGGCATACTCCTTCGTAATTATAATGCGTTGGATTAGGTTAGCCTGATCAGGGTCAACATAAGGCTATCCTACACTTTTGTCAAATCGTGAGTTCGTCTTTTGAGGGCAAGAATTTAACTGGATTTTTAACTAACAGACCGATATTCTCTTCGGTTCAGAACAAGAGATCGGTAGAGTTTTATGAAGAGTATTCCCCTAGCTTTCCTATTTGCGCTTGTGATTGTAGTCGTCAGTCCCCAGGGTGTACCTGGTGTCAATATTGATTTCGGGGTTCTTGTCGATACCTTTACCCAGGGCGACACGGCAGAGATTCCTGTCACTGTAGTTACCCGAAACGATCCCCAGGTGGGTTTGGTAGTGTTCGAGATGGCGTTTCCCGCCACGTCACTTTCTTTCACTGATGCCGTTCTTGGTGGTGCCGTTGATGTGCAAGGCGCTAAGTTGAATACCCAGGTACGAGATGATGGCGATGGTGAACAAAAAATTCTAAGAGTGGAGATTTCTTCGACTAGTTCCATTGACCAGGGGTTGCTGGTCACGCTGAGTTTTGAGATTTCCCAGGAGATTGCTGCTAACCATGATATCCAATTAGAGAATCTTATCCAGAGTGCTAAATCATTGGACGGAAATGATTTAGCAGCCCGAGGTTTGAGTGGATCGATCACATCCATCGAATTCATACCTGCGTGCTTTTTCTATATGCACTAAAGGATTAGCCCTCCATTTGCCCAGGAATCTGGCTGGACTGACTTGCCTAGGATGATAGACGGGCCGCTGAGGCGGGTGCGGGTGGTGTAGAATCGTCCTAGACTGTCTTGACAGTTTGTTTTCCCAATTCTAGACTTAGGCTAGGTGAAGCTAAGTTCTTGTCGAAGAACGAGAATGACCTGGGCACGATTTTCGTTACTAGCTGGCCTGAAATGTTGTAAATCTTGACCACCAAAGTGAAAGGAGCGTGCGGCTGGAAGCGGGTAGAAGATAGCCTGAGATTCCAGTACGTCCATTACCATGAAAATCAACACTGCTAAATGTAAGTTTTGGGCCACAGTGCTCATCGTTTTTTTGCCTGGATTTTTCTTGTACTCACAGCAACTGCCACCCGAGGTAGAGATCATGGGCTATGCCGACACGATCTTTGTTGGGGGTAAGGTTGTTAGTATGGATGACAAGTCAGCTTCGGCTGAAGTGGGCAATGTCTATGAGGCTGTAGCTGTTAAAGGTGATTCCATCATGAAGCTAGGTACTAACGAGGAAATTCGTTCTTTGGCTGGCCGCAGAACCCAGGTGTTGGACCTGAATGGACGCACCTTGATTCCGGGCATTATTGAGACCCACCAGCATATTTATGGAAGGTCGTTGCGTTGGTTAGACCGTTTTGGGTACGAGTATCCGGCTGAGGAGGTGACAGTTGAGGCAGAGTTGGATCTGGAGAGAACTCAAGGTGCTCTCCGAGATGGAATTCAAGAAGCCGTGGCAAACATGGAACCCGGTAAATGGCTCATGGTTGCGGTTGATGGTCATCCGTCTGATCCTAAACAGATAGGTGTTTGGGGAGCTACACGGGTTTTGACTAATCGCCGTGCATTGGATCAGTGGGCTCCTGATAATCCCATCCTGGTGCGACCTGGGAATCGAGGGTTTATTAACTCCAAAGGTTTGGAGGTTATCAATGATTTCCTGCCCGGTTATTCTGCCTCTATCCAAGAGACAATGCATGGCGATGTGATTGGCGAAGACATCCCGGATATCGGATGGGTCGGGAGTCAAGAAATGTCGGTGATCACCTGGGAACTCTTTCTGGAGGGTCTGGAGCCCAATACGTTGGCTCAGATGCTAAAACTGGAGTCTGAGGCGTGGGCCTCCTTAGGAGTTACAACGTTTTCAAGTCGAGTACAGTTTCCCAAAGTGATGACCGGATATGCCAGACTAGCCGAGATGGGACAAATGCCAATCCGGTTCAACGCACATTACGAAGTGCACCGGATGCCGACCGATCCCCAGGAGACCCGACAATTGTATCGGCGTACCGGCGTTTTGCAGGGGATTGGCAATGACTATTTCTGGTTTGATGGTGTGGCCTCAGAGCGATGGGATTCACACTTCCCAGAGTCCTGTCTGGGACCAGATACCAATGCCCCGGCTCACCTGAAGGCCCGTGAGACATGTCCCCAAAAGGGGGATTTGCATTGGGACACTTTGGTTAATGCAATTAGGGCAGGCTGGAGGATTAAGGGAGTACATACCTGTGGCAGCGAAAGTCTGAGAAGATTCATTGAGATGGTCGATGAGGCTAGAGAACTAACAGGTATGTCGGTGCAGGACATTCATGATCAGCACTTTGCCTTAGAGCATTGTGATTTGATTGGGAAACAGCCCGATGTAATTGACAAGATTAAGAGGTATGGGCTCATCCTTAGTTGCGGTCCCGACTACGTGAGTGTGATGCGTTCATGGATCAAGGATTATGGTCCCTACACTGATAACATTGAGGACTTTTTCATTCCATTTAGGACTTGGATCGAATCTGGAGTAAATCTGGTGGGACAGCACTACGGCGGCGGTGCTTTCAAAGGAGGAGGAGGCGAAGGTACTGTGAGACGTGGGCAGCGCCAGCCACCTTTCTTTATGTTGTGGCAAGCTATTACCCGGAAATATGATGGGAGAGTGTGGCAACCCGAGGAACGGATTGATCGGGTACATGCTTTGAAGATGTGGACCGCTTGGGCCTCTCGCTACATCATGAAGGAGGATGAGCTTGGCACCCTTGAGACGGGGAAATGGGCAGATTTTATGGTTATGGATCGAGACTATTTTACTGTTCCCGTTGATGATCTTCTCAAGATTCGACCGCTCATGACTATGGTGGGGGGAAAGGTCATCGTGTTAAATGAGACTTTGGCAAGTGAATGGGAAACCGCACCGGTAGGTCCCCACTACAGCTTTGAAGACAGTGAAATTGCTGAAATTGGTGAAGCCTTCACAGTAGAGGGAAAAAGGGAAGCAGCCCTTATGGACTAGTGCCGACTTTGTGCGAATAAGGAGATAGTATGATTCGAATTTGTAAGAGTTATTTTCGTTGCTGTGGGATGGCAGTAGTTTTGTTGTCTATGACCCAGACAGGATTGGGGCAAAGCGCCGGTACCCTGCCTGCGGAGGTGGTCGCTTATGCCGACGCAGTCTTTTATAACGGCAAGGTTATAACTGCTGACGAGCAATTTACCATTGCCCAAGCGGTGGCGATCCGAGACGGCAAGTTTCTGGCTGTGGGAACCACCCAAAGGGTTTTGGCCATGGCGGGTCCAGAGACCCAAAGGATAGACCTAGAGGGGCGCAGTGTCGTGCCGGGGTTTATAGACACTCATTTGCACTCAGCGTGGGTTACGCGCCCGGCCCGAGATCGAAGTATGGCGGTTCCATTTAGCGATGACGACATTGATTGGGATACTCTGGAGAGTGCTTTAGAGGGTCTACGAACGTTAGTCAAGGAAGCTCAGCCAGGAGAGTTCTTAGCGTTGTCTGGGCCTAGCAATCCGGTAGTTAACCATGAATTAAACGTGAATCTTTTGGATGAAGTTGCTCCAAATAATCCTCTCTATATTGAGGCGATGAATGACCAGGTGGTAGCTAATAGTCTAGTCTTAGACAGAATTCCCAAGGATGTTGCAGGCATTGTTCTAGATGACAACGGAGATTTGACGGGACACCTCAGGGGCGCGGCCGCTGGAATTCCTGGATTCGAACTAGAACCTTGGCCGGAAGTCGAGTCTTTGCTGGAGCCGCAGAAGGCATCTTTCCGTCGTCACAATGAGATGGGATTAACTACCTTGATGGGGCGAGCTGGAGGCCTGGAGGTTACAGTATTTCGGGAACTGATGATGCATCGGGAGCTAACGATGAGGGTGCGGGTAGCACACCATTTTCTGCGCCAAAATGGATATCCGGAGGCCTATTTAAAAAGATTAGGCAACCTGACTGATGTTGGCAATGACTGGTTCAAAATAATCGGGACGTCAGTACAGGTTGTCGATGGAACCTCCAACAATGGGTCTGCTAACACTTCTAAGGCCAAGACTACGCTCCTGCCGGAGGATCCTTACGGACCTTTTGGAATGAACAAGTGGGAAGAAAGCGGTGATTTGGCTACTAGTGACCGGCAAAGCATTATTTTGGCTAATCGTTATGGTTGGACGGTCTCTTCACTCCATAGTAGTGGTGATATGAGCAACACCCTCATGCTTGAAGTCTTTGAGGAAGCACACAAAGAAAAATCTTTAGTAGGGCGCCATTTTAGCATTGATCACGGTCTAATGTTGCAGCCAGAGCACTACGCACAGCTCAAAGAAATGGATATTATTCCGAGCGTTTATTCAAAAGCCATGTACGGTAATGATGCTTTGGTCACAATGTATGGCATGGATGCAGTGTACAAGATGCAACCGGTCAAGTCTTTGATCGAAGCTGGCATCAGGCCGGCCGCAGAAGCGGATGCATTCACTCACCGCACCGCTTTCCCCTTATTTAATATCCAAAACTGGGTGAGGCGCATTGACCAAAAGGGTCGTCAGCTAGATCCGGAAGAGAAAGTCAGTAGGGAAGAGGCCCTTTATATGTACACTCTTTGGGCCGCCGCTTATAGCGGGGAGGAGGACATTCTGGGCTCAATCGAACCCGGTAAATTGGCTGATCTAGTCGTGCTTGCAGGAGACTATATGACTTTTCCAGAAAGTGATCTTGAGCGACTCCGAATCTTGATGACCGTCGTGGATGGCAAGGTTGTTTATGAGGTCGAGGGGGCATTTTAGATTTCGCACGCCACCACCACGGGTTTTTGACTTGGAGAAGAGAAGCCTAGCTAATGTTTGGTTCGCGCGCTGGCTGTAGCCTGTCGTGACACGGTATCCGAGGAGAGCGCATCGGTTCCTGAACCCAGACCTAGAGGATTGGCTCGAATATGAAGTGTATGCCCACGGAGAGTACTATCAGTAACACGGTGCCCACAATCCCTACCTTAATCATCTCCTGCATGTCCAGATAACCGGAAGCAAAGGCGGTTCCAGCTGAAGCGCCCGACCAGGGGAACAGAATGCCTACGGCTAGATTGGTCACGAGTATGCCAATGCTGACAGGGTTGAATCCCACATCCATTGCAGCCGGAATATAGACGCTACAAAATAGCGTGGCAGCGGCGGTTCCTGAGAAGAGGTTGGTGCCTACAACCACGGAACCAGCTGCCAAAAAGGGCAATCCTGTTGCACCGATACCCAATGATCCGATGACCCCTTGGGTATAATCCAGGACTCCAAAGTCCATAAGAGCATCGGCCATTGCCACACCACCGGTGCATAGGAAGATAATATTCCATGGTGCTCTTTGGGCTACATCGTCCCAGACTAGTGTCCCCTCTGCCTTCTTAAAGTTGACAGGCAGGAGGAAAAGGAGGATTAAAATGGTCGGAGGAACGACCCAGGTTGCTAGAGAACCACGCAGATAAAGGGCAAGGGGATGTTGTGCTCCAAGCACCAGGGAGACTATTGAGGGTCCTGTGAACATCAGAACCATGCAGGCGAAAGCCACCAGAACATTAATTTCCCCTCGGGTTAACTTTCCTAGCTTCTGCAATTCCCCGTGTATAAATTCTCTCCCTCCGGGAATTTTGCTAATTTCCGGCGGGAAGAAAAAGCGGAGTAGAAGCCAGAAGGTGACAAGAAGTACGATGAAAAGGGGTACCCCCACTTTCATCCATCTGAACCAGCTAACATACTCTCCCGCTAGGCTCTCTGAAAGCGCTACGGCGATGACGTTGTGGGGGCCTCCCGCCAATGTACCTACACCTCCTGCAACGGCCCCGTAAAGAGTCCCTAGCGCTAGAAAGGAGGCCAGTCTGCTCTTTTGCCCTTCCGGAGGATTAATGCCTCCCACACTGGCAATATAGGCATAAAGAGACATCCCGATGGGCATCATCATGGCAATCACGCCAGCATCGGCAATGAACCAGGATAGGACGGCGGCAACGAGCATGTACATGAAGGTAAGGGCCGCTGTACTGTTTGCCACTCCTTTGAGTCGCAGAAAAACCAGTGCGATACGTTTAGCCACTCCATGTTTTTCCAAGGCGTAGCCCATCATTGAAATACCGAGTAACCAGAAGAAAAGCCTCTGTCCGTAGAGACCTGTAGCGTCACGAATCGACATCACCTGAAATGCTGGAAAAACAAATAGAGGGAGCAATGAGGAGATCGCCCAGGGTATCGGCCGGGCCATCCACCAGAATACTGCCCAGACGAAGGTTGCCAAAGCAACTTGTCCCTCATAGGAAAGTCCTTCCATGGGAGCTGCGTAGACGGCGCCAAAGGCAACCGGTCCGCACAACACTTTCAGTATAGGGCCAAGATTGTTAAGCATGGTCACGTCAGTTCTCCGGTCTTTATAACTCAAATATTTGATGTTGGCAAGGCTGGATTAAGCACATAGTTGGATTAGGTCATAGATACTTGACTCTATGCCTCAAATGCGATTGTATGAATCGTCGCGAGTGGAAAGTTTATAATATTAGGGAGGAGTAGCTTGATGCTTAGTATAAAAAGGCTCTCATTAGATGAAGCTAGAATTTTAGTAGAAGGTGCGGAAGAAAAGTCCCGTGAAATTGAAGTGCCGATGTGTATTGCAGTGGCTGATGAGTCAGGCAACTTGCTTGCCTTTACCAGAATGGACGGAGCCAAAATTTCAAGTATTTCTATTGCGATCGATAAGGCTTTCACGGGTGCCGCAGCCCGCAAGGGAACCCATGAATACAATCAATTATGTGTGCCGGGTGAACCCACCTTCGGGATCCACATTACGAATCAGGGACGATTTTCTGTCATTGGCGGAGGTCTTCCAATCGTCATTGATGGTGATGTTGTGGGCGGTGTAGGAATCAGTGCCGGCACAGCTGGACAGGATCAAGTTGTAGCACAAGGAGCCGTAGATCACTTCTTTGAGAAGAAGGCGACTTTTTGATCTGAAGGGGATGCTTTGCTATAAGATAGACTCGTTGGGATAGATTCATTGAAATGGCTCAATGCAAAACAACATCTAACATGTTAGGAGAAAGACGCTAATGCTATTGGAAGGGGAATTTATAGTCAAAGCTGATCGAGAAAAGGCATACGGATTCTTAATTGATCCCGAACAGGTTAGTAACTATCTGCCTGATGTAGAGGAGGTTGACATTCAAGATCAAACTAACTTTACAGTGAAGGCTAAGGTTGGAGTTTCCTATATTAAGGGTGCGATGGTCATGAAGCTTCAGATCCTCGACAAGGAATCACCGGTAAGTGCAAAAGTCGTGGGTCGTGGATCAGGTCTTGCCAGTGTTGTGGATATGACGACTCACTTCACTCTTGAGGAGGCAGGGCCCGGGGAAACAAAAGTGATTTGGTCCGGGGACATCGCCGTCGGGGGTAAATTGGCCTCCTTCGGTGGCGGAGGGCTTCTCGAAAGGGTTGCCAAAAAGAATCTAGAAAAGTTTGTTGACGGCATCCAGAGAGGGATCGAGTCCCTAGATTCCTAGACGCTAAATGTCACCACACTACTTCTGGATCAGGTCGTACGAAGCCAAATTTAAAGCAAGCTAGCCAGGCACATGTCTGGAGAAAGACTGATGGGTTTTCTTCAGTGCAGGGGGTCGGTTTGTGATAGCTACGCCCATTTCACCTTGCCTTCATTACTCTCATTCGTCCATATCGTTTGTTGGTGGACCTGATGACTGACTCTGCGTGATGCGTTCGCATTCTGCCATAGTGGCAGCCAAATTTTTGTGTTTAGCATGCTATCGTCCATATCGACAATTCAAAATTTTATACCAATATTTTTTTGGTATAAATGACATAAACCCATATTTATTAATATGAAACAAGCTTGTAACCATTAATAAATAAAGGTAATAAGCTTATTTTATGTTTTTTATTTAATTTTCTCTCATTTCATAATGTTTGTAAGGTTTTTATACTGGAAAATCATTTAGATTGTTGTAGTGCAGAAGCTGTCGGCTAAATCTAAACTAGGAAAAGAGGAAAACTATGATTACAGAGCCCAAAACATTTCAAGATGTCACCAAGCTGGTAAAAGAACAAAAAGTTGAATTCATAGATTTGAAATTTACCGATCTTCCTGGCCTCATGCACCATTTTTCCATACCTGCTGGAGGGTTAGACGAAGATTTATTTGTTAGTGGGGTAGGGTTTGACGGTTCGTCGATACGTGGATTTCAGTCAATTAACGAGAGTGACATGTTGCTCAAACCGGACATAAGGACAGCCTTCATCGACCCATTCACAGAGCACGTGACTTTGAGCTTCATTTGTTCTGTTGAAGATCCAATCACGCTAGAGATCTACTCCCGTGATCCACGTAATGTCGCCCGAAAGGCTGAAGAATATCTAAATGGGATGGGGATTGCCGATGAGGCATATTTTGGTCCGGAAGCTGAATTTTATATTTTTGATGATGTCCGATTTGACCAGACCCCCAATCACGGTTTTTACTCTGTCGACTCCGTAGAAGGGTTCTGGAACTCAGGGAATGGTGACGAACCGAATCTGGGATACAAGCCTCGGTACAAAGAGGGCTACTTTCCGACACCTCCTATGGATCATTACCAGGATCTACGTTCCACCATGGTGAAAACGATGTTGGAGATTGGCGTGGAGGCTGAATGTCATCATCATGAAGTAGGAACCGCTGGACAGGCTGAAATCGATATTCGATTCAACACCTTGATCCACACTGCGGATAGTCTGATGAAGTATAAATACGTTGTCAAAAATGAGGCTCGTCGTCATAACAAGACGGTCACCTTTATGCCCAAGCCGATCTTCATGGACAACGGTTCTGGAATGCACGTTCACGTCAGTTTGTGGAAGGAGGGAAAGAATCTTTTTTTTGGACCAGATCGTTATGCTGGTCTGAGTGCATTAGGAGAGTTTTTTGTAGGGGGAATACTGCATCATTGTTCAAGTTTGTTGGCCTTTACGAATCCAACCACCAACTCATTCAGAAGACTTGTTCCCGGTTACGAAGCACCAATAAATCTTGTTTATTCTCAGCGCAATCGTAGTGCCTGTGTCCGCATCCCCATGTATCACGCAAGCGAAAAAGCAAAGAGGATCGAATTTCGAACTCCGGATGCTTCATGTAATCCGTATCTTGCCTTTGCGGCCATTGTGATGGCAGGTTTGGATGGGATTGACAACCAGATTAGCCCTCCAACACCTATTGATAGAGATCTGTATGAGTTGTCTCCGGAAGAAAAGGGGCAGGTAAAGTCCGTGCCAGGCTCCTTAGAAAGTGTCCTTGATGCTCTAGAAAAAGATCATGAATACCTCTTGAAGGGCGATGTTTTTACGGAAGATTTGTTGAGAAAGTGGATTGGTTACAAACGGGAAAATGAGGTGGATCATGTTCGTCTCAGACCGCATCCTGCAGAGTTTGGGCTTTATTTTGATCTTTAAAAGCTGTTGTGATTTTTTATAGATCTCTTGATCTTTCGGCACGGTACTCCGAGTGATCGACCAATGCACTACGGTGAAGAATTTAAGGAATTGAATTTATGAGTGGACACAAGCTGGATGAGATAGATCTCAGGATCTTGGAAATTCTGCAGACCCATGGACAGAGTAGCCGTAGTGAAATGGCGGAAGAAGTTAAACTTTCCATTCCATCGGTGAGTGAACGGATCCGTAAACTCAGTGACGCTGGTTTCATCCGCAGCATAAATGCTGTGATTGAAGCTGAGAAAGTGCACCTTGACATCACGGCTTTCATCGTTCTGACTTCGGAGTCTCCCAAACATTACCCTAAGATCATTGAACGTACTGCCGCCTTCGACGAGATCTTGGAGTGTCATGCGATTACAGGCGAGGGGTCTCATATTCTGAAAATTAGAACTCATAATACGAGCACCTTCGAGAAACTTTTGGCAGAGATCCAGTCATGGCCCGGTGTGAGAACGACACGGAGCAACCTCATCTTATCAACCCACAAAGAGACTACAGCACTACCTTTACAGTATCTACTGGACAGTGAAGTGATCACCAGTTAACTCGTGTGTGGCCGCATTTTTGTTGAATCCAGCTTTGATCCGCACATGCATTTCACCGGCTAGATATCAATAAAATTGCTGGTCTAATGCATGAACAACATGGATTGGAGGGCATGTGCCCGTCGGGGGGAATAATCCATCCTGCCCGATGTGCGAATGTACTTTTGCTTTAATGGATATCATAGGTGTCCGGATTGCTGAGTACTATGGGGAGACAAGGTAATGGACGATGAGACTATTACCTTGCACACCGCCACAAGATGTGGGAACGTTGTCACGGAGGGAAGGAGATAAGCATGAAAAAGTCTGCAAGAAATTCGGCGTTGTTCGGTTTGTTGTTGGTGGCCGTATTAGGATTGAATGCCTTACATCCTGGCATTTTCACGGTCATAGGTGCTACGGCTGATCCTCTGGATGCACTGAAACCTGACAAGGTTTTGTTTAATGGCAAAATTGTCACTGTCGATGAAGAATTCAGTATTGCTGAAGCAGTAGCCATTAAGGATGGCAGGTTCATTGCTGTTGGGACCAATGCTGACATCAAAGCACTGATCGGACCTAATACAGAGGAGATTGATCTAGAGGGTCGTACGGTGCTCCCAGGCTTTAATGATCCCCACGTTCACTTTGCCCACAAGGTGGGCAAGACAAGTGATCGTTACGAGGACATGTTTAGTGAAGCACGTTCCATTGAGGCAGTTAGAAAAGCACTACAAATGAAGGTGGAACAAACACCCCCCGGAGAGATTGTTTGGTTTTCTCGTGGAGTGCGAAGTTCCAGCGAACTCGCTGAAAAGCGATGGCCTACACGATATGATTTAGATCCGGTATCGCCGGATAACCCTGTTATTCTAGGTTTTGGGGCGGATCATACTACGATTGTAAACAGTAAATTAATAGACATGGTAGGTACCATCACCAAGGATACTCCTCAACCTACTGAGAGAGGCTTCGCAGGGGAGATTGTGAAGGATCCTGAGACTGGTGAGCCAACTGGGGTTTTGAGGGAAAAAGGAGCGACTACATTAGCCCGTGGACCCTTTAATTTGTATCCTACTGAGGTACTGGAAGAAAATATCTTGAGAGGATCGAAAGCGGTTGTAAAGCAGGGACTTACCAGTTTATATGATCCCTGCACCAACATAGGTAAGGCCATGGACAACCAGCCGGGTCTGCAAGCCTACCAGCGTCTCAGTCGACAGGGTAAATTGACGGTTCGAATCAATGCGATGATCCGTATGCCCATTAGGGTGGAAACCCTAGAACAGAACCTGGCCTTTTTGGACAGCTTTCTATTTGCTCCAGAATTTCGCAATGATTCCTTGCGGGTTGGGACTCTAAAAATTAGCGTGGATGGTTCTGGAATGCGTGTTCCTCCGGACAAGGTGAAAGCTATCATCAAGGCTGCTCACAAATCGGGTTGGCAGATGTTCATTCACCTTGGTGGAGGTGAATCCTTCGATGTGGTGACCGAGTCGCTGGAGGAGGCATACCGAGAATTTCCACGTGAGGATGCTCGCCATGTTATAACTCATGCTCGTTATCCCTCCAGGGAAAACATTGAGGTTCTTAAGAAGTATGATGTGTTGGTGGAACCTCAAACGAGTAGTTTGTTACGCGCCAGCGACGATTTGGAGAACCAGGTAGAGCCGGGAAGATACGGACCAATTCCCACCAGAACGTACTTGGATAGCGGAATTAAAGTCATGACGGGAACGGATCAAAAACCTATCGGACCGCTCAACACTATTTGGGCTTCTGTGAATCGGTTTAGAAAATCAGGAAAGGTCATTCAGCCAGAGGAGCGTATGACTTTAGAGGAGGCTATCCGCGCTTGCACTATTGTCCCTGCTTATGCATCTTTTGAGGAAGATGTTAAAGGTTCTATAGAGACTGGAAAGTTAGCCGACCTAGTAGTATTAGGGCAAGATATATTGACGGTGCCCAAGGAAAAGATCAGGGACATTCCAGTTTTGATGACCATGATCGGGGGCAAGTTTGTTTATATCAACCCTGACAAGGATCCCAATCAAAAAGTGGAGTATCCAAACTACGGTTAGATCCTACTTTGGCTGGTGTTGCGTACAGATGCTCATTTGTTTGTTTTTGTTGTAGGGGTAATGTCAAGGAGAGCAAGCTTCCTTCCTTAACATTACAGCCTGATTCGTAGGGAAGACTGGCCTTGGTGAAGGGGCGCTATAATTGGGGAGTGGGAATTTTTCTACAGTATCGATTGTATATCCCCTTCTGTCAGTCAAATGGACATAAGATGGCCTTCTCCAAAATTCTTACTCATAGGTGGTTGAAGACCTGCCTAGTAGCCGTTATCCTTACACTATTCTCGGTTCCTATGTCCGGGCAGGAGTCCAAAAATCCTATTATATCGGTGCGAGATACGGTTGGTGAGGCTGGCCGTGCAGTGGCCATACCGATTGAGGTGGATGGGCTGGAAGATCAAGATGTTCGACACATGAGACTGAAGGTTCAGTTTCCATTAACTGTTATGAGTTTTGCAGAAATAAGATCCCCCGTGGTGGAAACGGAAGGTCTTATCCTGAACGCCGTTGTAGAATCACTGAGTGAAGTTCAGGGCTCAATCGGGACCGTATCCATTGAATTAGACTCACCTCAAGCCATTGTGGAGGGAACTCTACTGGAAATTATTTTTGATTCTTCAGAAGAGATGAGTGAAAGTCAGGACTTTCTCGTCAGTATTGTGGAGGCTTCTTTGGAAAACGCTAATGGAGAGAACATTCAAAACGTTGAAGTTAAGGCCGGCAATGTCATAGTTGCCCTCCCCATGTTTGCATGTTTCTTCTACATGCATTAGCCTGCGGAACCGTCGTGCAAATCTACGAACTTTCCACTTTCTTGACGGGGCACTCGTTTAGTAGGTTGGCTTATTTTATTAAGCGAGGATGTCCTCCCATTTAGCCAGGATTTTATCCTTCATTTCGACAGGAGGATCCACGACCTCGGGAAAGTCCCCGCGTATGAATCGGTCGAAGGGTTTGCAGGCGTTGATGATGGCTCGGGACATTCGGAGCTCTCCAAGCTGGCTGTCATGTTCTATCTTGACCATCGGATCTAGATTCATCCCCCACGAATTACGAATGAATTCAATATTTTCAGCTGGGTCGGTTCTGGAACAAATCGCCCATAGCACCTGGTCGGTGTCGGAAGGATCGATGTCCGAGTCTACCACCACTACGTACTTGCCTCCGAAAACACCTTCCGGAAGCTGGGAAGCGAGATGTCCAACTTGCTCGGCATGTCCCATGTAGGCTTGTTCCAGCGCCAAAACGTTAAGAGCACGAGAATAGCCAGCTTCGTGACACCAGACCCCTTTTATTCCAGATACTCCAGATTTTTCCAAAGCATTCCAAAGCATTGCTGACCGGAGAGGGCAGCGATAATACGAGTAATCGTATGGAGGTCGCCCACCGGCTGTGCCTAGGATGATGGGGTTGTCCCGAAAATAAACCGCTTCTACTCTGATCACTGGATTTTCAATGGTGCCTCCTGCATAGTAGCCCATAAATTCCCCGAAGGGCCCTTCTTTCCTTAATTCCTGAGTGAGATATCCTTCCACTACAATCTCGCTATCTGCTGGGATAGGTAGATTGGTGATGGGTCCTTTCACAACCGGATATTGACTCAATAATAGACTGCCAGCGTAATCATATTCACAAACTCCTACAGGTATTTCCATTCCAGCCAGAAGCGAAATGAGAGGATGCTGACCTAGAGAAATAGCTATTGGACAGTCTTCTCCACGGGACCAATACTTTTCTGCATGCAGGCGTGCGTGGTGAGACACATTGATATGTGTTCCCAGGTGTTGTTTGTCGTGGATCATCATCCGATAGGTTCCGACATTAATCCAATCGGAATCTGGATCACGAGTGACGACCGCATCAACGGTGCCCAGATAGCGTCCCCCATCCTTTTCATGCCACCTCATGGCCGGTAATGCCTCGAGGTCAATTGCTGATCCTACTTGGCGGTTTTGCAGGAACGGAGCATCCGAAACCTCTATGAAAGGAAACTGACCGATGTTGGAGTCAATCTTATCCAGCTTGGGACGCAATGCCTCGACCAGTTGTAGATCATTTAATTTTGGAGACAAACCAAGGGTCAGGGCAACCCGACTTGCGTCGAGACAACAACCCGTCAGAAGTCGATATCCGGCAGGATAATCTTCAATTTCATCAAACAGGAGTGTCCATTTATGGGATTTAACATTGAGATCAGTTAAAATGCCTATCTCCAGGTCCCATGAGGCTCTTGGTATTTCCTTTAATTTCCCTAGCTCTCTGATTTCCTCTATCCAATCCCGCAAATCTAGCTGGATAGTCTGCTCATTAGACGGATCTGTAACAGTATTGTGCTGAGTTTGATTTTTTGTACTTTTCATTACTTAATTTCCTCAAAAATAACGCCACAACCACCATTTTTCAAAACCAACCTTGGCTCCATAGATTAGTCTAGAGGGGCCCCAAGTACGGCTCTCAGGCGAACCAAAGGGGGGCCAGCTGGCAGGATAGATGGTCCGATTAGCAGCGGCGCGGCCCGCGCCATAAGCAAGTAGTCACAAAACATGTAAGTGTAAAGTTTTGGGTTCTCCTCCTCCGGTTAGCTCAACCATCAGATTATGGGCTACCAGCTCGGCTTGTTGGTGTGCTACTCCGCCCGATTTGGAAACTGGCATATCGGCACAGTCTCCAATTGCGTAAACATTGTTCCAGCGTGTTGCCATGGTATCGTAGTCAACGCGGATGCCGTTTCTTGTTTCTGCCAACCCACTGTCGACCAGTGCTTGAGCTGGGTTGTGAGGCGGAACCATAAACAGGAGGTCGTAGGGCAGTTCAACTCCATAAAGGCCCTTGACGGTTCGTTGTTCGGCATCAATCGATTGGGCAGTGAATGAGTAGTGTTGCCTGATTCCCCGCTTTTTGCTTTGTGCATCCATCCACACGGCAGGGGTGCGTTCTTCTCCTGTTGGCTCAGGACTGGTTGTAAAAAATTCAATTTTGATCTTTTCTCGAATGCCCCGCTCATTGAAATAACTATCCAGCATCCACTGAGCCTCGTAGGGGGCAGGTGGACACCGGTAGGGACCAGATGGGACTCCAACAAGAATGCGTCCCTTTTCAAAGGATTGCAATGTTTTCTGCAGACTGACAGTGGCATCTAACTCCCAACTATGCTCAGCTGCTTCAGTGAATCCGGTAAGTAGCTCGGGGGCAGTTTGCATCCCAAGAGAAATGATGAGATGGTCGTAGTGAAGCGAATCTGTGTCCAGCATAATCTCTTGACGTTGTGGATCAATACCTTCGATCTCAGCTTGGACAACTTTGACGTTGTGTCGTTCAAGGCGTTTCAGTTTGCGAGTGATATCCTGAGGACGTCGTTGACCTACCATTAGGAAGAGAAAAGCTGGCATAAAGACATGGTCAGGACGCCGATCAATCAGGATGACCTCATGATCTGTTCCGAGTGTTCGAGCTAGCTGAGTAGCAGCGACCAAGCCACCGCTTCCCCCTCCTAATACTACGATTCTGTGGCGAGGGTGGGTAATAATTGTGGGAGCGTGATAGTGCAAATCCCGCAGACGTATTCTTCGCAACCATCTTTGATCTGCAAGGCTTTCTTTAGTGAGTTCCTGGCCAAAGTGTGAGGTTGACCTCAAGAATCGAGAAATCCAGGTGTCCGTCCATTGTTTAATCAGCTCGAAAGGACCTTTGGTTTTGCCCACAAACAGGAAGACAAAGAACACCGAAATAAGACCAATACTCCAAAATACTGTCAGCATTTATTTATCCGGATTAATACCTCACTGGTCTAACGGAGAAAGGTATCTTTCCGTCCCATTTTGGAGACTACTTCCGTGAAGGATACTTCCGTTTGTTCTCCTTTATCAAAGAGGCCAATTTGACGGAAAAACTCTCCGATTTGAGCGTGGTCTCGGGGATCAACAGGCTTGTAAGGTGGAGATGGATCTCCCATGTCAATGTCGAAGTGTTTTAAGGCTGATTTCATCACAGGCGGTAGTCCATAGGCACCCCATTTAGCTGGAAACATGGAGTAAAAGCGTTGCCAATATTTAGCTTTTTCCTGATCGCCCTCTCGAAATGCCTTTACTACCTTCGCGCCAATGCGGGTTCCCGGAGGTGGCATGGTAGCGCCTGATCCCCCCATAACCAGGGTCATCAAAAGTGGTTGCATGGTTGTGAAATACTGGGCGTTCCCACTCAGCTCAATTTCCTCAATCATCCTTGTTATTTTAGTAATATCGCGAGAGCTTTCCTTGAAGGCACAGATGTTAAAGATATCACTTAGGCGTATGGTTGTTTCCATATCGGGATCTGCTCCCGCTCCAGGATTGTGATAGGCAATGATGGGAACGGGACAAGCCATGGCGATTTCCGTGAAATAATCAATTAATTCCTTCATGGTTGGCTGGTTTCCCCAAGGACGGAGCGGCATTAAGACTTGAACCATGTCGGCACCCACATCAGCGCAGTATTCAGATAGCTCGATAGCTCGCTTTGGAGAGGGATGGGATGCACCGAGAATAACCGGAATGCGTTTCCCAACCATCTCGGTTGCGATCTTCATGAGCTCTTTCCGTTCTTGGATGGAAAGCATCGTGTATTCTGCGGCTTCTACAGCGGCAATGGAGATTGCGTCTGCATCTTCGACAATAAAGTCGATTTCTTGTTTCAGCGCCTCATAATTAATCTGACCATCCTCGTGAAAGGGCGTCAGACATGCCCCGATGATTCCGCTGAAGGAGGGAAGGGACGACGGTTGAGTTTTCATTATCGTGGTTGGGCGTGTAGTCTAAAGTCGCAAGATGGGTTTGTCAAGACTGGATTGGGGTGTGTACACACTAGCTAGTCCAATAGTATTCTTAATCTGTCGTTGCATTCCATTGACACCTACGCAGTCTCTAATTAAACTCTGGCCATGTTTACCCAGGACTACTAAAGGAGTACAGAAAGGAGTACAGAGTTGTGAAAATTGATGTTTTCTGCCATATCCTCACACCAGAGTTTAACAAAAGACGTTTAGCTGCGGCTCCACCCTCGATGGGTCTAGAGGCACGGCTTAAGACAATGCCCGCTATAATCAATCTTGAAGAGAGGTTCAGAGTCATGGATATGTTCGATGACTACGTCCAGATTTTGACCATGGCTAATCCTCCTGTGGAAGTGATAGCCGATCCGGAAGAGGCTGCGGAGATGTCTCGCATTGCCAATGATGAAATGGCAGAGTTGGTTACCAAATATCCGGATCGTTTTGTGGGGGCTGTGGCCTGTATTCCCATGAACGATCCCGATGCAGCCCTGATTGAAATAGATAGGGCAATTAACGATTTGGATCTCAAAGGCATCCAGCTTTTTACCCATGTTAAGGGGCGTCCTTTAGACGACCCTGAATTCATGCCCATTTTTAAAAAAATGGCAGAATGTGATTTGCCTATCTGGCTACATCCAGGGCGGAATGGGAAGTTCTCTGATTATCCAGCTGAGAGTGAGTCGTTATACGATATCTGGCATATTTTCGGATGGACTTATGACAGTACGGCCGCCATGACTCGACTAGTTTTTGCCGGTCTTTTTGACAAATATCCCACTCTGAAGATCATAACCCATCATCTTGGTGGTTTAGTTCCCTATACCCACGGAAGAATTCTCCAGGGATACAACAAGGTAGGCAAGAGATCGGATGCCGGTCGGGAACTATTAGGTAAACTCAAACGTCATCCCTATGATTATTTCAAGATGTTCTATGCAGATACAGCTACCAATGGCTCAGTTGCGGCCCTGGAGTGTGGAATTGATTTTTTCGGTGTGGACCGAGTCCTATTTGGTTCGGACATGCCTTTTGACTCCGAAGGAGGCCACGTCTTTGTCGGTGACACCATCAAAACGATGGAGGATCTGGAAGCCTCTGGAGAGGACAAGGGGAAGATTTATGAGGAGAATATAAAGAGACTTATTCGGGTCTGAGGGGCCTTGATCGGGAATGTGATATAGTTAGGGGTCGGTTTTAAACCTCTTACGACTGCGTGAATCACTTTGAGTTTTAGACAGTGGATCTGGGCATTTTGAGAGTATTGAGAGTGAGGAGTAGGTCATGTACAAGACTGCTGGTGTAGCGATCTTGCTACTTAGTTTTGGGCTGGTTCGGGCCCAGGACGAGGTGCCAGAGCTGAGTCAGGAAGAAGAGGAAAGTGGTAGGGCATCCATTGTACTTGCTTCTCCCACGGTACAGCCTGGACAACGGACTTATGTGACCATCCTACTTTCGAATGCGCCGGATGTTTCTATGTCCCAACTGGAGCATTGGTTAGAATTTCCTACATCCAAACTTACCTACTTAAGCACACGAGCGGGGATTGCAGCAGATCTGGCTGGGGCGGTGGTCAAGGCAGAGATCCAGGATAGTTCAGAAGGCGATATCTCCATACTTCACTTATCAGTCCAGGGTGGGAAAGCCCTCCCCAATGGTCCCATAGCTGAGATAACTTTCAATGTTGGCTCAATCTCGCCTGAGGATATCGTCCTTCCCCACCGAGTAGAGGCCTCTGGTAAGGAGGGGGAGCGTGTTGAAGAGGTGGAGTTTGGTGATGTTGTACTAAAGGTTTCACATGTTTTGCCGGACGCGCCTCCTGCTATTTTCAGTTGTTTCTTCTACATGCACTAGCCGTTCTTGCGAGTAGCCCTATTGACCCGGCTAGAGATCAAGAATTTTCGTTACTCCACGGAACCCTAGCACTAGAGTGATGGCAATGACCAGCCCTCCTGCCATGTTAGCCTTCCACGAATTTACCTGATCACCTAACAATCGGCGACTGTTTGCGGCATATAGGAGGAAGACGGCAACGAAAGGGAGCATGATGCCGTTGGCCACTTGGGCAAAGAGAATAGCCGAAACGGGCTGGAAGCCCATGGACGAGAAAACAACTCCGGTTAATAATGTGGAAATCCAGATCAAACGGAAACGTGCCTGTTTGAGGCCCCCTTTCCAGCCGCACATGCCCTGCAAGGCATAGGCGGTGGCCAGTGGTGCGGTTATAGCGGAGGACATGCCGGCTCCAAAGAGTCCTATGGCCATAGCCGTTTTTGCCATACTGCCCAGTAGGGGTTCTAGCTGGATCGCCATATCAGCTGCATTGGAGATTCCCATTTCCCTCTGGAAAAAGGCGTATGCCGCTGTTGTTACAACGGCCATGGAGATTCCCCCTCCCAGTAGCACCGCTACCATCAGATCTGTTCGTGCAATTCGGAGATCTGTCCCAGTGCCCCAACGTTCTCGGACAATTGAAGAGTAGAGAAACAAATTGTAGGGGACGATTGTAGTGCCAACCAGTCCAATAGCAATGTAAATACTATCTTCGGAAAGTTGAGGAAGAAACATCCCTTTGAGAAGTAGACTCATGTTGGGTCGGGTGATTAGGGCAGTGAGAACGAAGCAGGCACTCATCATTATTACGAACCCAAACAAAACACGCTCCAGTGTCTTGTAGGAGCCAATCCACAGTAGCACGAATGCAATAGTCCCGACGATTAGAGGCCACATCTGGACTCCTGTTCCGGTTAAGGCTGACAGGCCAAGGGAGGCTCCCAGGAAATTTCCCGTTTGATAGGCCGCATTGCCGATACCAACAGCACAAATTACGATGACGAGTCCCATTAGACGAACGATTCGACCGGGCAGTTCATCATGGAGGGCTTCTCCTAATCCCATACCTCCCACAAGGCTCAATCGACCACTCATCTCCTGTAGAACAAAGGTTGCTAAACTGGCAAAAATTAAGACCCACAGGAGAGTGTAGCCTAGGTTGCTACCGGCCAGAGTGCATGTGGTGATAGTGCCAGGACCTATGAAGGCAGCGGTAATAACTAGCCCAGGCCCTATGTTGGATAATTTCGACATAAAGTGTAAGGGACAACACAGGATGTTAGGCGCAGGTTGCCAGGATTGTCAATGCTCCCCCAAATTCTAGTTTGAACCATTGCATATTGACTCGTTTGATGCTTATTACAGTGATATACTGTCCTGTGAGAGAGCCGATGAAAAATAAACTGGGGGTCTTTTTACTGAGTAGCGTTATGGTCACCGCCTTGCTAGGTGGTTGGTTTGGCAAGCCGTTGACTGCAGGGCCTCCGCTAGAAAGTGATACCACTCGTTTACTAAAGACTTTTGCAGTGGCTCTGGCGGCCGCTCAGAAACACTATGTCGAGCCAGTACCGACAGAAGAATTGGTGGAAAGTGCAATTCACGGCCTACTGAGAACATTTGATCCCCATAGTTCCTTTTTTAGTGTCTCTAACTATAACCGGCTTCAAGAAGAGCAACGCGGGCGGTACTACGGCTTGGGGATTACTATTCGTGCTGAGTCACCGGGTAGTGGGAGGGTGGCCATTATGGAACCACCATCCCCCGGGACTCCAGCCTACAAAGTGGGATTGAGAGCTGGAGATGTTATTTCTAAAATTGAGGGGACTCCCATTGATGACTGGGATCTTAATGGAGAAGTCATCCCTAATTTAAAGGGCCCTAAAGGCACGCCAGTCAACATAACCATTGAACGTCCAGGCGAGGGAGAAGCCATAGAGCTCACAGTAATACGTGACGAGATTTCTCTGTATACGATCAAGTATGTTTTTCGGCTCGGTCAGGGGATTGGTTACGTCAGAATCAACAAGTTTTCTGAAACAACAGGTGACGAGCTTGATGAGGCCATGGCCAAGTTAGATGAAGAAAGCCTCACTGGTCTTGTGCTGGATTTGCGTGATAATCCTGGAGGCGCCTTGAGTCAGGCCTTGGCGGTCTCAGATCGATTTTTGAAAAAGGGACAGGTCATTGTGAGCACCTTAAATCGTAGTGGCCGAGGCCGAGAGTTTCGAGCTAAGGAGGGCGGTAAGTACAAATATCCGATGGTGGTCTTGATTAACAGGAACAGCGCTAGTGCCAGTGAGATCGTTTCCGGTGCTCTTCAGGATCATGATCGAGCACTGATCGTGGGTGAGACTAGTTTTGGCAAGGCCCTGGTGCAGACCGTTTTTCCCTTGGAAGGCAATCGAGGGTTGGCGTTGACGACTGGAAAGTACTTAACTCCGAGTAATCGTCTCATTCAGCGTGACTATTCCAGCAGTTTCTATGAATACTATTTGACTCGTTCCGATAATCCCGGGGCGGAAAGTAAAGATTTTCAAACCGACAGTGGGCGTACTGTTTTTGGGGGCGGAGGCATTAGACCTGACCAAGAGGTTGCTTTAGATAGCTATAGCAGTTTGGTGAGAATGATCAATCGAAAGCAGTTCTTTGTTGCGTTTGCTGCTAAGTTAGTTGACGGAGATATACAATCCGATACTCAATATCAATTTGATCGCAAAGAACAGTTTGATCTGACTGAGGAGGAGCGCAGGCAGCGGATTGAAGCGTTGACAATGACGGACCATACACTGCAGCTCTTCGAGGAATTTTTGAAAGAGGAAGAAGTCGATTTAACACATGAGAGTTTTGAAGAGGATCGTGAAGTTATTGCGAACCGATTAAAACGTGAAGTGGTATTGAGTCTTTTTGGCGATGAGCAGGGTTTTAGAGTAGCATTGAGAATTGATAATCAATTACAGAAAGCTATTGATTTTCTGCCCGATGCTATGGCTTTGATGCAGAACAATGATGTAGGACTGTGAAGTTTGTAGAATCCTATTTGGGGTTGTGGGGTAAGAGTGCACCGGGATACGTGTAGATTAGTAGCACTAGCGATTAGTGGACTTCTCTTTTTCTCGGCTTGTAGTGCCAGACGGACTAGTTCTCCTCAAGTGGTCAGTAAGAATCCCGATCCGGTTGTGGTTGCACCGGTATCCGAGGTTAGTCCCGTAGCTGAATCTCCTGTTAAATCTCCTGTTGATGAAATCCCTCAAACTGATCCCATTGCTCCATTGATTCAAAGGTCAAGAGATCTCTTCAAAGAGGGGGAGAAGCTCTTCAAGGACGAACTCTTTCAAGAAGCTCGCGAGTACTTCGAGAGGGCATTGAGTAACCTGAAGGACTCGAAATTCGATCTGTTTTTGTATCCGGATTTAGAAAAAACCTACTATGACTTGTTGAGGAATACACAGGAACTAGAACTTCAAATCTGGACGCATCCATCACAAATAGAATCCTCTTTGTTCGTAGCCACTCCTTTGGAAGCAATGGCTGGTCTTGATCTTTTCGGCATCCAAGTAGAACCTGACAAACTTCAAGAGATTAAAGAGAAGGTCAGTCAGGATCTTCTGAATGCCCGCTTTGATATTCCTATCGACCTGAATGACTACGTTTTGCGACTCTTAGATTATTTTCAAAATAAAGGCCGTAGGGTGATGGAAATTGGCATGCGGCGTTCGGGAAAATACATGCCTTTGTTCCGTAAAATCTTTCAAGAAGAGAATATCCCGGAGAGTCTGATTTACATGGCCCATGTTGAAAGCAATTTTAGGCCCGCTGTTTATTCGCGAGCTGGAGCGAGGGGTGTTTGGCAGTTTATGCCTGGTACAGGGAGGCACTATGGTTTGAGACAAGACTGGTGGATTGATGAGCGCGCCGACATCGTGAAATCAACCCGTGCCGCCGCCAGACATCTCAAAGACCTCTATGAAGAACTTGCGGATTGGAATCTGGCAATGGCGTCCTACAATGCTGGGATTGGTAGAATTCAAAGGAATCACAGACGATACGGCCCCATAGATTACTGGACGATGGTTAAGAGAAGATTGCTTCCCCGTGAAACTAGAAACTATGTGCCTTCGATTTTGGCGACAATGATTATTTACCACAATCCAGAGCTTTATGGTTTCAATGTTAAACGAGATGATCCATTAGAGTTTGAAAGTGTACGTGTAGACGATCAGGTAGCCCTTGAGGTAGTCAGTAAAGAGATCAATGTTTCATTAGATGAACTAGCCGCATTGAATCCTGAGTTAAGACGGGGTGTCACTCCCTTTGGTGACGTAGAGTACGCGCTGAAGGTGCCCCTGGGCAAAGGAGCCCTCTTAAAGGAGCGATTGGCGTTTCTCCCTCCTGATAAAAAAGCACAGTTTCAACATCATAAGGTGCGACGTGGAGAGACTCTATCTGGGATTGCTGAGGGCTACTCCTCCACAGCTAACGCTATCATGCAGGTTAACCGGATCCGTAACAAACACAGAATTCGAGAAGGTCAGGATCTCATGATTCCTCTCTCCAGTAGTTTTTCAGCAGTCGGTTTCCCACAAGCCAGACGTCAGGGCCCTGACAATTACGTGGTTAGAAGAGGGGATTCGCTCTCCAGAATTGCCTTTAGGTATGGCGTGAGGGTCGATGATCTCCTTCGTTGGAACAGCCTAACGGCCAGGGGCCTTATTCATCCTGGTCAGCGGATCAGGATTCTTTCCACGACTGAATCAGGCAGGCCAGGATCTGCACGTCAAGCCCCTGATAATTACGTGGTTAGAAGAGGGGACAATCCTTCCAAAATTGCCTCCATGTATGGGGTGAGGGTCGATGATCTTCTCCGTTGGAACAGTCTGAATGCCAGTAGCCTTATTCATCCCGGTCAACGGATCAGGATTTTTTCCACGACTGAATCGGAGCAGTCAGGATCCGCACGTCAGGTTCCCGATCACCACGTGGTTAGGAGAGGGGACTCACTTTCCAGAATTGCCTCCATGTATGGGGTGAGGGTCGATGATCTTTTCCGTTGGAACAGTCTGAATGCCAGTAGCCTTATTCATCCCGGTCAGCGGATCAGAATTCTTTCCACGACCGGATCAGATAGTCTAGAGCCTGCCAGTACGGGTACTAGTACCCAATGAAATTTTGTAGTTTTTCCTATCAAGGTGTTGCCGGATTTGGGCTTGTACTCCCTGACGACAAAATCATCGATTTGGGTCAGGCCGGCAAATTAATCCTGGATAGCAATACACCTTTGCTTGATGCCTCAGATCTGAAATCCTGGCTTTCTCACGGTAAGGTGGCCATTGAATCGTCCAACGAAGTTCTAAAGGCCCTCGAAAGAGGATCTACAATGGATACCGCAGTTATTGATAGAAAGGATGACGTGAGGCTCTTGGCTCCCATCCCTAATCCTGGCAAGATCATTGCAATCGGACTGAACTACCGTGACCATGCTGAAGAGCAGGACATCCCGCTTCCCCAAAATCCCATGATTTTCGCAAAATTTACTAGCAGTCTAGCTGGTCCAGACGATGCAATACAATTGCCCGATATAAGCAAAAAAGTCGATCCAGAGGCTGAACTGTGTGTGGTGATGTTGGAGAGTGGTAAGAGTTTTTCTCGTGAAGAAGCTCGTGAAGCGATTGCAGGATACACCATAGGAAATGATGTCAGCGCGAGAGACCTCCAATTTTCAGATCGACAGTGGGTTCGTGGAAAATCGTGTGATACTTTTGCTCCGTGCGGGCCCTTTTTGGTGACAGAAGAGGAGCTTGGAGATCCCCACCAACTTGACATCAAATTGTACCTAAATGGCAACATCCAGCAGTCCTCCAACACCAGCAATCTAATATTTGATTGCTATACTCTAGTATCCTTTATTTCCCAGACCATAACTTTGGAGACGGGAGATCTCATTTTCACAGGAACTCCTGGTGGTGTCGGAGTGTTCCAAGATCCACCCGTATTTTTGAAATCAGGAGACGTTGTGGACGTGGTTATCGAAAAGATCGGCACCCTTCGAAACACGGTCGGCTAACTTACATTCGGAGACCGTACCGTCCCAGACAACTCTCTCCTTAGCTCTGTCAGTCGAGGGTGTTATCTTGCGTTATGAAGTTGGTTAGTACCCTACAAGACAACGATTCAGTTGTTTCTTACGCTCAAGTTAGGATAAAACAGTTAAAAACGAAGCGCAACGGGGATCCTTATTTGCATCTGGTATTGCAGGATAGAAGCGGCCGTATTGAGGGCAAGATATGGGATCAAGTGGAGAACTTTCAAAAGATAATTGAAGAGGGTGACTTCGTTAAATACCGGGGTGTTGTCCAAACTTATAAGGGGCGCAAACAACTGATTGTAAATAATATACGTACAACTATGGAAAGGGATGTGCAATCAGGACTCGACCCCGCTGACTTGGTTCCGTCGACCGAATATGATGTTGATGAGATGTGGGACAGTCTTCGTGCGCTAGTTGTTGAACACATCTCGCGTCCACCCATGAGGCAGTTGTTGGACCAGGTTCTCGATACTTGTGAAGAGAAGATTAAGAGCCATCCTGCTGGTATGGAAGTTCACCACGACTATCGAGGGGGCCTTCTTGAACACATCGTGTCTGTTTTGCATAGTGCTCTTTTCTTTGCGGATCACTATCCAAATTTGGATAAGGATCTGTTGATTGCTGGTGCTATTTTGCATGACATCGGTAAGTTGGATGAACTAAGAAAACCCGATAACCCAGTGCATACCATACGTGGTCAGTTAATTGGTCATGTGGTGATGGGTTGTACACTGGTACGTGAGGAGGCAGCCAAGATTCCAAAATTTCCCCCGATGCTTTTGACGTT
Source organism: Acidobacteriota bacterium (assembly GCA_036338435.1). GTDB lineage: Bacteria > Acidobacteriota > UBA6911 > RPQK01 > JADFOI01 > JAPYTY01. Next base: position 4,794 of record JAYZCG010000009.1, on the reverse strand, counting down.
GTTAGAGCACCTCATTTTGAGTCACCAAGGGAAACCTGAGTGGGGTTCTCCTCAGACTCCCAAGTTTCCAGAAGCTTTGGTTTTGCACTACTTGGATGATCTGGATGCTAAGATCAATAGGTTTAAGAAGATTCTCGGTGAGGATTCAGGAGACTCTGATTTTACAGCTTTTGACCGCATTTTGGGAAGGGCGCTATTTAAGGGGGCACATAGGGAACTGTCCGATTTTGATTAGCCCCAGCGCTAGAGTTGTCACCTCTCCCAAGTAGGTTCTATAATTCCTGCAGTGTGATAGGTTTAGAGACCAAAAATTACGGTAATCAAACTACGTAATCAGAGTTAGAAAGAGGAAGCATGAAGTTTGCCAAGAGATTAGATAAGATCTCCGCCTCACCCACAATGGCCGTGATGCAGGAGGCACAAAAACTCCGGAGTCAAGGACTCGATATTATCGATTTGGGGCCTGGTGAACCAGACTTTGCAACTCCTCAATCCATTAAAGAGGAAGGCATTAAGGCGATCCAAGAGGATTTCACCAAGTACACGGCTTCTGCCGGTATCCAAGAGTTGCGCCAAGCTGTGGCCGATCAATACAATCTACAGTGGGGGAGCAAATTTTCTGTCGAAAACGTTGTGATTTCCTGCGGGGCTAAACACTCTATCTTCAACGTCTGTATGGCTATTTTTGAGGAAGGAGATGAGGTCCTTTTACCGGCCCCTTACTGGGTCACTTTTCCCGAGGTCATTAAGATGACCGGGGCATCACCGCGGGAGTTTATGATTTCAGAGGAGAACGATTTTATTCTTGGATGCAGGGATGTTGAGGAAAGATTTGAATCGAATACCAAAGGTCTCATTGTCACTACACCTAACAATCCAACTGGGGCGGTCATACCTGGGCCAATGCTGGAAAAGTTAGTGAGCTTGAGTCGTAGCCATAGAGTATTCACACTTTTCGATGAGTGTTATGATTTTTTTGTATACGGTGAAAAACCGTACGTATCTGCGGCTTCGTTTTTAGACCCTTCCGATGATTTCTTCGCTATTTTTGGGTCTGTGTCTAAAAAATATTCCATGACAGGCTGGCGAATTGGCTACTGTATCGCCCATCCCGAATTAGTTAAAAAAATAGTGGAATTCCAGAGTCATCAGACTAGCAATCCTACGTCTATCTCCCAGAAAGCAGCTCTTTTTGCCCTGGGAACAGATCGTGAACTGATTATTGAGATGAAGCAGGAGTATGAGAAAAGACGTGACTTTGTCCTACCTGTTCTCCAGGACATTGATGGGTTTTCCTGCGTCAAACCAGACGGGGCTTTCTATATGTTTCCCAACGTATCCGAGTGCATGCAGAAACTGAGCATCGATTCTTCTGAAGAATTTGCTAAGTTCCTGATTCAGGAAGCGCGGGTAGCGACGGTACCAGGATCAGCTTTCGGAGCGGAAGGATACATAAGAATTTCCTATGCGACCTCCATGGAGAATTTACAGGAAGCTATGAGCCGAATTCAGCAGGCGGTCGAGGCACGCATCTGAAATAAATTCTGGTAAAATCATATTTTACGGTACTTTCGTGACCGGTAGGGTAGCAAACTCTCCTGGGCTTTGCCTTATTACGGTGCCAGCAATCTGTCCCTCTGAGACCGTCACCTTCAATACTCCTTGGAAAACACTTAAGTCAGGAGAGCCCGAGAATTGAAACGCCGGATCATTAAGGTAACGAGCTACGTGGCCGTTGCCGGCGAGAGGAGTGGTTCCCAGTGTTCCTGTTGTTATTAAGGCACCGGTAAGGTCTTTCAATTCCACCTGGATAGTTTGCGCCGTACTTTCCAAGTTCATGATGGCTATTCCGGTAAGGATTCCATTTGGGACATCCATTTCCACAGGAGCTATAAAACTTGATGCTGCTGGGCTATTGCCGACGCCGGCTACACCCACTCCATCTCCGGCAAAGAGGACCACTCCAGCCAAGAGCCGATCGGAACTGACGGTGACGGCTCCCGCTTGGAGTGTTCCTACTCCGTCAGTGGTCAATACCGCTGCCCCTCCAGCGGGGACTGTAAGGCTCTGCTCTCCGATCACAGTTTGGCCATTGAGATCTACGATCAAAGGGTCACCCGTGTCTGCGAAGAGTTTGATATTGCCGGTGACAATCTCAGTGGTACTCAGGTTAACTAGGGTAATTTTACTGGAAAGTCCCGAGCCGTCCGCAAACTGTGGGAAAAAAAGTTTCTCATCGAGTTCCACTTCCTGAGACGAGGTTATCTGCAAGGTGTTGATGTGATCCCCTGTACTGGCAAAATTATTGTTAGCCGAATTAGAGGCAATTTTAAAAATTACTTTGTTTTCTTTTGGATTGGTGGGTGCTGTCCACTGAAAGTTAATGGTTCCAGAATTTAGGGGAAGTGGAGAGTGATGGAGGACCGGGACCCCACTCACCGTGCGATTAACAACCCCATTTGTAACGGGCACCAGTGTTCCTGCTTGCGTGTTGTCAGAAAATACAGCAGTGAGTTGGAACCCATAAACCGTCCCACCCGTTATGCTGAGACTCATGTCGTAGGTGGTGCCGGGGGTAAAGGATTGGGATAGGCCATTTAAACTTGCTAGCTCAGCAATATTGAGAGTGCCTCCTACGGCGTGACATGCTGAAGTAAAGCAGGGAGTAGTACCAAACACCGAACCTTCGTTTGGAATCACATTCCCATCTCTGCGTGCATTGAGGGACACAATGAAGAACATTGCGAGGAAGGTCATGACAAGGAGAGATGTCATGACCTGTATTGTTGGAGTTAATAGAGTGCGACAGATTCGTGATACTCGATGCACTCTAGTACTATCGAGACACTCCTTTACAGGACCGGACCAACGATCGTAAAAGTTTGTAAACCAACGGAAGATCATTTTTCCCAATCGATCAGTCTATCTTACTTCCAACTCTTCCTGTACAGATCAAATCCCAGAGCAAAGTCAGTGGTTCCAGCGTTGACTCCGTATTTGGCGGGGGTGAAGTCCCTCGTGTTGGTCACTAGTATAGTAAAGACGTGACCCCTGGTCCGCAGTTTTATTCCCCACGAGATAGTCGAACGTTCATTTGAGAATCCACCAAATCCAGCGAGTCTGGGAACATATTCACCGGCAAGGGAAACTCTGGGGTGGAGGGCTATATCTGCGGCGATCCCAAGAGAGAAGGTATAATTATTTTCAATGTTGACACCACTGGAGAAGTACTGGAGATCTTCATCGTCTCTGGAATTGAGGATCAAGGTCGGCACTAAGAGTGTTCGTAGTCGCTTAAAATCTATCGAGGTAGGTAGTTGTAAAAAAGTGGAATAGTGGCTCAAGAAATTGCGTTCTCCTTCGACTCCACCGACGGCAGACATCTGTAAGAACGAACCACGCTTCAGATAGATGTCGTAAGTTCCCATGAAAGCAACGACTTGATCAAAACGAGTTCGAGTGGCCCCCACCGTCAGATCATCTGTTAAGGCGTGATTTATTCCCAGGTTGATATTAGCACTGGAATCAAAGCCAAAAGCTGTTCCTGGACTGGAATCAAACAGTGGTTGCAGAAAACGGTGTTCGATATGAGTCTCGGTGTCTCCCCTATTCAGATCAACTGGAGCAGGAAGATGCATAAAACGGGAGGTCGTGTTCAATCGTATCGTCGGCTGAGTTTTAGATTCTACACTCGTCAACAGTTCAGTGGTTATCCCAGACGGTTGAGTGTAGGCCCCTGCTGTGTAGATGTAGTCTCCCGTAGGATCGTTACTGGAGTCAGCCGCATTGCCGGTGCCATTAAAGAGGATAGGTCCTAGGGATGGATTGGGAGCTATCCATGTGAATTGGAATTTGACGGTCTCGTTAGAGGTTCTGGTGTGAGTACTTTTCAGCGTGTGTTGGATGTACTGGATCTTGTCTTTCTCCAGTACCTGAGTCATATCATCCGATGGTACCAGTTGGCCGGCCTGATAACCTGAAGTTGCTGAACGCGCGGAGAGTTGGAATCCCGAGCGTGACTGTCCTGGATGGCTGAGGAGAACGGTAATGGGGTAAGATGCGCCATCATGGTAGTTTTCGGGAACGCCTGTTATATGGAAATCTCCGCCGAGGGTGCGTCCTGCGTTGAGAGAAAAACTACTATGGCAGGAATGGCAAGTCTTTTCATCAAAGCCCCCAGTTAGAGGTGGAAGGGAACTACTCGAAAAAGCAAGTAGCGCTGTAATGGACAAGACGGAAAGGGTAGTTCCAAGGACGAATCCACGGACAGACATAGGTATATTCCTTTCACAGTGAGTTGTTTTGGATAAAGCAAAATATGAAAATCTATTCAAACCTCAAAACAAAATGTCCCCACCAGCTGTTTTCATGAAAGTGATTTTGATAATCTGCTTACACTAGGAGTGTTACATACCAGACTGTCGTGGAACAGATTTCTCCCTTAGATAATATTTCCGTCGTATTGGTAGAAACCCTTCAAGGGGGCAATATCGGAGCGGTAGCTCGTGCTATGAAAAATATGGGACTACATCGTCTGAAATTGGTAGATCCTCGGGAACGAGTGACTGAAGAATGTCGGATGATGGCAGGCCGGGCGATTGATTTGGTGACTTCAGCAGGTGTTTATGCCACCTTGGATGAGGCGGTTTGTCAGGATCATCTTATCGTTGGGACAACATCACTCAGGAAGAGAGAAAGGAGCCAACATATCTATACTCCGCGAAGGATAGCGCCACTGATTTGGGAGCGTATCAATGAACAGAAGGTGGCACTAGTATTTGGTCCAGAGAGACG
>JAYZCG010000008.1:0-8143 GCA_036338435.1 Acidobacteriota bacterium | reverse complement strand
GGGGGCTGGGGGGGCTGGGGGGGATTTTTTTAAGTTGTGAACACAACACAGTGAGAATGGGGGGGGTAAGGCGCGTGGATGTTCCCCCCCCCTTTTCTATTTACACCCTTCCGCTCATATCGCGACATCTTCAACGACTACACGCAAAAAATAGATTTGGGTAGTTCGCCTCGTTGCCACAGATTAAGTAGCACCCAGGACATTTAATCTTTTTATATCCGGGGCAAAGCACGTTAAAATTCGACTATGGCTCAAATGTGGCGGGTTATTCTCTTTTCGATAGGGGTCATTTATCTGACACTTTTTAACCAGCTGGGAAACCTGGCTTTCGTGGGTCCCGATGAACCTCGCTATGCACGGATTGGAGAGGAAATGCACATCAGCGGCAACTACGTAACTCCTACCTTGCATCATCTACCCTGGCTGGAAAAGCCTCCTTTGTTATTTTGGTTAGAAGCAGGTAGCTTCAGTCTATTTGGAACACACGAATGGTCCGCCCGATTACCAGCCGCGGCTTTAGCCCTAATCTCCACAGTAATCATAGGTGCTTTTGTAATATATCTAAAAGGACTCCAGACAGGTATTTTGACAATATTGATCTTATGCACTTCAGGGTTGTTCTTTGTCTTCTCTCGAGCGGCCTCAACTGACACTATTCTAGTCTCCATGCTAAGTATAGCGATGGTGTGTGGGTATCGGACAGCTTATAACACATCCAACTTGTGGGGAGCTTGTGCCGGAATTGCGCTCGGCTTGGCCGTACTGGCAAAAGGCCCAGTGGCGATTGTCCTATTTGCCGGCGTTTTTGGACTTTATTTCCTTCTAACACAAAGACTGCGTTGGAACACCCTCCAGATCTTACTCCTAACTAGTTCCTTTTCCTTAACTGCGGGGCCCTGGTTTTGGCAGGTCTTTAGAGAAAATGGATATAACTTTGTTGCAACGTTTTGGATCAATCATCACTTAGCACGATTTTTTACCGACCTTCACCATCATTCGCAACCCTTCTGGTATTACGGTCCGGTCCTATTAATTGGATTTTTCCCCTGGGTTTTCTTCTTGGGTTCGGCGCTCCTGCGTAGTTGGAGGTATCGCAAACACATTTTAGATCCCCGATTCCACCCCGAATTATTTCTTTGGTTATGGGCGGTAGTACCTCTCGTATTTTTCTCGATCAGTGAAAGCAAGTTGGCCGGATATATTTTGCCAGTTTTGCCGCCACTCTCAATACTCGTTGCCCTGGAATGGAATGATTGGATCGAGGGAAATGTGGCAAACCAACGTTTCATGCGCATACAACTGTTTGTCCTGGGTGGCTTCGCCCTACTCTTTTCAGCAGCTCTGATTTGGGGCTTTTATTCTATCTACTATGCCCCCGTAGTGGGTGTTCTTTTAGCCATGCCAATCATAGCGGGAGTCGTGATGGCTCTTTTGAAATGGCAGTTCCAACGCCCAACCACAGCGTTCCTATCTCTCGTGACAGCGATGACTTTGTTTGCCTCACTGGCCTACTGGAAAGCAGCTCCTGTGGTGGATGACTACCATTCTGCAAAGGATCTGTCCAAATTGATCCTTGCCAAAATCTCGGAGCGTGAACCCCTTATTCTCTATCGCTACTTCCATCATACCGCCCTCTATTACACTAATTATCAAATCACCCCTGAGGCGTTCAACAGCGTAGATGCACTAAACAATTACTTTGGGAAACATCCGCAAAACAACTATTACATTCTGACCCAGAAAGCTGGACAAAAGGACCTAGAGCATCTTCAAGCTAAGCTAGTTAAACACCAAGGCAATCTATATCTCTTTGAAGTCGCCACCCACTACTAAAGAGAAATTCAAGACCTACATTATCGTGACCACTTTACAAACGGCCTACACAAGATGAAGTACGCTTTGACCGACGGACTAACACGTCCTCCAAAACCACAAAAGTGCTCACCTCTATCTGGCAGATCAAAGCATGCTAGAATACCGGTGTTGTTTTGGCTTTAAGACTCACTAACACGCTCACTTCCCAACTTGAAGAACTGCAACCCCTAGATGGGGAAACAGTACGAATGTATGCGTGCGGACCCACGGTCTACGATTACTGTCACATCGGTAATTTTAGAACTTTTGTTTTTCAGGATCTGCTTCGCCGCTACATTAAGCACAGAGGTTTCCATCTCAAGCACGTCATGAATATTACCGATGTAGACGACAAGATTATCAGAGGATCTCTGGAAGCAGGAATATCTATTCAGGAGTTTACCAAACCTTATGTAGAGGCTTTCTTTGAAGACATGGAAAAGCTGGGAATAGAGAAGCCCGATTTGACTCCCTTCGCTACCGATCACATTGAGGAAATGATCCAACTGGTTGCGAAGCTCAAGAAAGGGGGCCACACCTATCAAAGTGGTGGTTCGACCTACTATCGTATCAGTAGCTTTCCTGGCTACGGAAAACTGTCCCGAGTGGACTTGTCTGGATCCCAAATTACTGACCCCACCGATGCCGACGAATACACCAAGGAAAACCCCCGGGACTTTGTTGTTTGGAAAGCCAAGAAGGAGGAAGGAGAAGCCTCCTGGGAAACTTCCTTAGGGGTAGGACGGCCTGGGTGGCATCTAGAATGCTCTGCTATGAGCATGAAGTACCTAGGAGAGAGCTTTGATCTCCACTGTGGAGGGGTAGATCTTGTATTTCCACATCATGAAAATGAAATTGCCCAAAGTGAAGCGTCTACTGGACGTCCCTTTGTCCAGCATTGGATTCATTCTGAATTCTTGCAAGTCGAGGGTGAAAAAATGTCTAAATCACGGGGCAATCAATATACACTCAGGGACTTAATCGAACAGGGATATGATCCTCTGGCAATAAGATATTTACTTCAATCAGTACACTATCGCAAGCAATTAAATTTCACCTTCGAAGGGGTAAGCCAAGCTGGAGCGGCACTAAGCAGAATTAAGGAGTTTCTCCTACGTATAAATGACGTTCAGGATGGTAGCCCTGAGAACACCGCTTTGACAAAACAGGTGTTTCAGAAGCGTGAAGATTTTCTGGCGGGACTGGACAACGATCTAAACACCTCCATTGCCCTGGGCTCTTTGTTTGAGTTAATTCGTAGTACCAATATTCTATTGGACCGACAGGATGTTGGTGCAATCAATAGGGATCACATCATCCAGTTCTTTGATGAGGCTAATCAAATCTTCGCATTTTTTGAAACTCACAAACATCCCGTTGCCGACGAAGAAATTAGCCAATTGATTCAACAACGGGAAGAAGCACGTCAACAACACAACTTTCAAAAAGCCGATGAGATCCGCAATATTCTGCTAGAGAAAGGCATTACCCTTGAAGACACGAAGACTGGAACACGGTGGAAAGAAACCAATTGACCTTCCTGTTAGATCGAATACTGGCCTCATTAGTTACTGATTGCTAAGGATATGTGACCCACCCATTGCCCTACTCCTATTCGAAGGCCAGGGTTGCCTCGTGCACCAAAACAAACTAGCTTCAAGAACACAAAGGGATACACCAAATTTGACAAATCCAAGAGGGCGATCCTATGATGATTTTCAAGAAATGAGCGGGAGTAACTCAGTGGTAGAGTGCAACCTTGCCAAGGTTGAAGTCGCGGGTTCGAATCCCGTTTCCCGCTCCATTCTCTATCTGCCGGTAGAATATTCGAAATACTCTAATTGGGATACGAAAAGAAAATATAAAAGCATAGAGTTCTATGTTTCCCCAGAACTGTCCTGCAAACTGGTCAACTGAGAAAGGCTCTGATGGATTTGGTCACCTCCGTTTAACACGCGATGGTTTATTAAATCGACAGCCACCTTGAGCCAGGGGGTAAACCGCTCGGGTTCTCTCTTCAACTCACTTTGGAGCTCTGCCCATACAATCCATTTAAACTCATAGATATGATCTGAATTGGGAGCTAACTTGTCATCATGTTTTGCTGCAAAAAGCACGCAGTACTCATTCTCACAATACTGCCCATCTGGCGCAAAGTAAGTAAACGACAACACCCGGTTTAATTGCCAGGCGACACCCCACTCATCCTTTGAACAGCGAAGGGCACTTTGCAAATAGCTCTCATCTACATCCCCTCGATGAAGAGGATGGGTTGCTCCTGCCAGATCCCATAAGCCATTAAAAAGCTCATTTTTTCTCTTTTGAAGCAGGATATCTTCTCCAGAATTATAAATGAAAAGTGCAACAGCCCGGTGGCGAAGCCCTTGACCCTGGTGGCAAATACGACGCGATGCGTACTCGATAAAATTGTCTTCATCGTCCACCACTATCAGAACCTGTGCATCCCGAAGCTCGGAAATCGTCTTCTTTTTCAATGTTTTGAGATCATTAAATTCTGGTTCATCTTAAAAATTTATAAACGCTATTAGCTATTACTCGAAACGAACAATGGTGGCATCAAGATGACGTGTGTGACTCTCCGATTTTTTCCACTGCACTAGAATTGGACTCTGGTAAAGCCCCTGAAGGATAGTACCACCCCCCTTCTTGTTGCGATCAGAAATCGGCAAGCTCACCGACCGTTTCATTTGTAAAAACCGTTCTGCTGGCATTGCCAAAAACTTGTTTATAACTCGCTCAAAAAGAGACTCGCTTAGACCCATATCATCCAGAAATTCATTCACTACATGAACCAGATCGTATTTTGCATAGTCGCGAGCCTTCGTGGGAATGGCTCGAGGGTCGCTCAACATGTGTTTTCCCTTTTCAGCCATGAAACGGAGGGGATTCCTTAACACTTCGACCAGATCATGTCGCATCAGGTATGTTTCAAACTCATTGACGGTCAAGCCAGCATAATGTTCGTCTGGAGTTAGGCACAAGTCAATTCGTCCTTTAATGATTCCGTGGTGTTCTAGTAGTTCTTGGAGCTGATCGTAGAGTCCCAGGCGGGCATCCTTTAGATTGACCGAATCGACTGAGTGCCCCGAGACAGGAACTTCCAAGGGAACCGTAGCTACAACTTCTTCTTGGTTGAACCCGATAACTGTAGTACGACGCTCTCGTGTCGTCTCATCATACACACCATCCAAGTCTATGAAATAAACTGGAGTTTTTGGGGCATAGGTTGCGCAATTCGTCAGTCCAGAACCAATGAAGGTTAGATGGGAGTCGGCATTACGAGGCTCCTGAAAGCGTTGCTCCTCACTCAACTCGCTACGCTGCTCCAAATGATCGTGCTGATAATCAGCATTCGCAGGAAAAATGTTTTGGAAAACCCTTACATAGGCCCGCAGCGATTCACAATCATGATTCAGTCGAGCGCATAAGTTACGATCAAAATAGCCAGCTGTTGTGTGATACGAATAATAAAGAACCTTTCTGTACTCTGTTAGTAGGTTTCCAAATTGTCTTCTTATTTGCTCCGTAACATTGATAACATCAAACCTGGACTTGGGGGTAAGTGATAGATCGATCGCCTTTGCAGATTCCATAAGTTGTCCTTCAGAACGACAGAATATTCATATCAGAGTATTTAGGGGCCTTTAGAGGCCCGATCGCTGAGGTTGTCATTGTATGCTTTGACTCCGTCACCCGGTTATCTTAAATAGGAGTTCCTCTATGAGCAACTCATTCTGTCAAAGCTTCGCATTTTACGCACTTTTATATTTTTGTGGTATAAGACGTTCAAGATGAACTTGGACGCATTTGTAGGCTTACCTGATGATGCCCGCGTATGGATCTATCCCTTCGAGCAAGCGTTAGATGGTAGCGGAGAGCAAATCATTCGACAAGGACTTGGACTCTTTATTCAAAAATGGGTTTCCCATGAGGCTCCTGTTAGCGGTGTTTTCGATATTTTCTTTCATCATTTCGTAGTAGTAGCCGCACATTGCCCAGAAGGTATTTCGGGTTGCTCCATCGACAGCTTAGTGCAGAATTTTAAAGGCTTTCGATCTTTTCACGGACTGAATGGACTTAAGGGCGGCCTCCTCTTTTTCCGCAACCGGGAAGGAACAATCCAAGCGGTTGAGCAACTCAAGTTTCGAGATTTGATCGAATCGAGGACAATCTCCGTTAAGACCCCTATCTTCCAACCCCTCATCAACGACATGGCTCAATTACGATCTGGCGAGTTTGAAATCCCTTTTGAGAGTTCTTCTCTTGCACGAGTATTCCCGCTGCCTGCCAGCTAGTAAACTCTGGGTTAGATGGTTATCGTGGCCGCTCTGTGGGTGCCCTTTCGGTTTGAAAGTGTGAGTGATCAAAAGTTGTCACTAAAAATCTAAAATCAGCCCCCAATATAGGACATTTCGATCTTAGGAAGGTCGGTGGTATTTGATAAGCGAATCTCAGAATACCGATCGGTACGAGCTTTCCAAATCGTGCTCAGTAGCAATGACATTTCCTCATCACTACTGCCACCACGAAGTAGCCCTCGCAAGTTATGTCCCGCCGATGCAAACAAGCAAGTATAGAGAAGACCGTCAGCTGAAAGTCGTGCACGAGCACAATCACCGCAAAATGGTTGAGTCACAGAAGCAACAACACCTATCTCCCCGCTTCCATCCTTATACCTCCATCTCTTAGCCACCTCACCCCGATAGTTTGGCTCCATCGGTTCAAGGGGCAACTCAGCATCAACTATTTTAAGAATCTCTGCAGCAGGCACTACTTCATCTAAACGCCACCCATTGGTCGAACCAACATCCATATATTCAATGAACCGTAGGATATGACCTCTCTCTCTGAAGTATTGGGCCATTGGTAAGATACTTGTGTCGTTAACCCCGCGTTTAACAACCATATTGATCTTAATGGGAATCAACCCAGCGGATTCAGCTGCCGATATTCCATCGAGAACCTTCGTTACCGGAAACTCTACATCATTCATGGCGGCAAATATTGCTTCATCCAAGGAGTCTAGGCTAATAGTAATACGTTCAAGTCCAGCCTCTTTGAGCTGCTGTGCCTTGCTAGTTAAAAAAGAACCATTGGTAGTCAGTGTTAAGTTTATATTGGTAATGGAGGCAAGCATCTCTATCAACTTTTCTAACTCCCGGCGCAGCAGAGGTTCTCCCCCGGTCAAACGAACCTTATTGACGCCATGCTTTACAAAGATTCGTGTCAACCGATTGATCTCTTCAAAATTGAGCAGCTCCTCCCGGCCCAAGAATTGGTGATCGTGACCAAACATATCGATTGGCATGCAATAGCTACAACGGAAGTTGCAACGGTCGGTCACAGAAATGCGCAGATCGTGTACGGGCCGATTAAATTGATCCGTGATGTTGCCACTCATCGGCTCAGTATAACTTGTTTGTCCTCATTGATGAATCAAGAGTTTAAACAACTCGAAAATAAGCCTTTTGGTTCTACACCAGGGATACCTGTAGAATGAAGTCATGACTTTAGGTTGGCGTGAAGTTTTACTGATCGTGGTGGTGGTCACGGCATTGATTTATTCACGCTCCTTTCGCTTGCTCGGCGTCAAGAAGTCCTTGGGTATCGAACCCATCACGCCTGAAGATGAGATTAGAGTTGGCAAATCTTGGCTCTCTGAAATTGCCAAGACTCAGCAAGTCAATGCTGAACACGATCCGCGCATCACCGAAATTCTAGAGAACTTCCTCCGAGTAGCTCAGTTTCGATTCCAACAATACCGGACTTTCCGGCTCCACTCTTCGGAAATTAACGCTATGGCCCTACCCGGTGCTCATCTTCTAACTACTGACGGATTGCTTACTCTACCCGATCTCTCCAAGGATGAGTTAGCAGGAATTTTGGCTCATGAAATTGGTCATGTTGAACTCGGCCACTCCCGAAATGCCGTCATTCAAAAAAACCGTACTGAAGCCCTTAAATCCCTCCTTTCAATTGTCACCCGGGGATCTGCCAACAATGTCCTGATGCTGGAGCATTTGGCTAACCTCGGCATTAGTAGAAAATCCGAACTGGAGGCAGATGATTTCGCTCTGCAACTGCTCTCCAGATCTAATTATTCGCCCATGGGTCTCGTCACTTTTCTTGACAGAGCTAAGAAGACGGAAGATCTGCCCGAGTGGCTGACCTTCTTCAAAACTCATCCCGCCACCGATGACAGAATCCGAAGGCTCAAAGAAAAACTTGCAGTATAAACCTGTCGAAGTCTTCAAAATGCAAGACTACC
>JAYZCG010000007.1:0-34208 GCA_036338435.1 Acidobacteriota bacterium | reverse complement strand
GCTTAGACTTTGAGATCAACCATAGCTTCAATTTGATGCCCAACGTGGAAGTCATCCACTATGACAAAAACGAGGATGGAATACGACCAACCATCGATCTCGTGCCGAGAATGACCTTCTTGTACAACTTTTGATCCCAATGGGAGAATCTAAATTTTCCTAGCCAATAACCCGTGGTACTTATCTATCTGTTCCGGAGATGGTGGCCGAGTCATATAGCTGATCACAACAAATAGAAAGACGTTGATAAAAAACGCGGTAGCCAGGCCCGGCAGTACAGACGGATGGAGTGGATTGGATACAAGGCCCAGTTCCCAAACCAGTGTTAGCACCATACCCACACCGGTAGAAATGAGCGCTGCAGGGGTTGAGGCACGGGACCAAGTGACGGCTCCCACGAGAGCTGGGAGAAGTTGGACTGTGATACCTCCCGCGAAAATCGCTAGAGGAGTGATCAAAACAGGATTAGTCAAGGCCAGTAGAACACCAACAATGGCCACCCCAATTATGATCAACCGATTGAGCCGAAACTCCTGGGAATCGTCCATATTAGACCACATGATAGGTTTGATGAAATCACGAACGACCGTTGCAGTCAGCGTATGCATATAAGTGTCAGCAGTAGATATAATGGCCGCCAAAACTGCGATCAAAAACAGCGCTGCGAAGAACATCGGCAATACCCGAACGGCTAGAAGAGAAGAAATAAAGTCAGGATTTCCCACTTCAGGGAAAACGATCCGCCCGTAAACGCCTATAAGGAAGGTTCCAATGACGTGGGAAAGCACCCATAAGCCTAGCAAAAGAACACCAACTTTCTTGAACTGATCCTTGCCGCGTGCAGAATACATTCGGATCCAAGCTGAAGGCGAGAGTACCAATGAACCAATGCTTAAGCCAATGGCCACTCCATAAATACGGGAAGGAGTAAAAATACCAATCATTCCGGGTATGCTGATGAATCGATCTCTAATCCCCCCCAAACCAGCGATCACACCCGATACTCCTCCACCGGCTGCCATAATGGCAAAACCAAATAAAACGAGCAGGAACACAATGAGCACCCCATTGAAGGAATCCAGCCAGGCAATACCACGAAGCCCGGCTGAAACAACGTGCAACATCACTACCACAGTAATGATGAGAACTCCCAAATTAAAAGAAATCACATTTCCAGAGAGAACATTCAGAAGAATCCCTCCTGCGAGAAGTTGTGCCACAATGTAAGCAACGTTGTAGAGCACACTGGCGATGACCGTATAGATCCTAATCGTATCACTCTGGTAGTAACCACCCAGCAGATCACCCGGAGTCGCTAAATTGTATTCCTTGCCTAGAACCCAGATACGAGGACCGAAATACCAGAGTAATGCTACCGCCATGATGATGCCTGACAAAGCGGTGACCACAAAAGGTGCACCCACTACGTAAATGGTACCCGGAATTCCCGCCATCCCCACACCACTCAGGACCGTGGCATACATGGTGAACGTCACCACAATCCATCCTAAATTTCGAGAAGCGACGATGTAGTCACCTGTCTCCTTGACCAGCTGTCGCTTGGCCATCCAGGTAATGACAAGGAAAACAACAAAATAGGCTACCAGGGTGGCAATGATCAGACCGTAGTTGGCAAGTACAATCTCGCTGATCTCGGGAGGTAACAAATTCATGGTTGTTCCTCATGAGGACGTGAAGTGTACTCGGATTCTCCGGGATTATCACTGTTTCGGGAGGAGAACCATAGTATCCCCGCAATAGTCAAAATCGCAAAAACCACAGTGATCCAAATCAATAAAGGCATTCCAGCAATGACAATGGGAAGTCCACCAAACAACGTTAAGGCTAGGTAGTCCAAAGCGATGAGAGTAACAAAATAGATGAAAGCGATCCTACCGGAACCACTGGGGATTAAGGTGTACTTCTTGGGATGTTCCGATGCCGGGGGACGATTTGTTTTTAACCAGTCTTCATTCCAATTCATAAGCCAAATACCTCGTAAAACTTAGGAGCAAGCACTACCTCTTTATTCTTCGGTCTCACTATCAGTGGCGGTTTGAGCCTCATGGACTTCCCTCTCCTTGAGTTCAGTATAAAGGCTGGGAACATATGTCCCACGATCACGCAATCTCTTTGCACTTTCCCGCAAAACGGCCATGCGGCCTGCAGTCTTCCCGTAGCCTTCAGGAGGATTGATCCAAAGGTTTTTCGGGAAGATCGGGTCCTCGTAAATTATCTTATACTGTTCAGTCCGCAGATCTTTTAGCCAACTCCCGAACATTGTGGTTTCACGCCAGTATCGAAGTGACTCAATATCAATAATAGCACTGCAATAGCTGGTTCCATGAGTAGTGGTATGTGTCAGCACTTGCCCCTGATAGTCGATGATTAGACTGTTACCTCCGTGAATGGCAGTAGGAACCTTCGACTCAGGAGTCATGTACCAATCGCCACTGTTGGGGGCTACCACGAAACAACTGTTGTCCAGGGCACGGGCACGAAGTTGTAACTCATGCCAACCTCGACTGTAATAAGGCTCGATGTACGTGGGTGCGTAGATAATCTCTGCCCCATTAACAGCTAAACCACGAGAGGTCTCTGGATAGCTTGTCTCCATACAAATGCAGGCACCGATATTCCCGATCTCAGTCCGAGCAACAGGATAGAAGGCATCCAATCCACTACCGTACTTCTTCACCCAAGTGTCCCAGACGTCGTGGGGAGTACAAGAACGTTCAGGGGCAAACACCTGAAGTTTGTGGTGTTTCATTATGATCTCGCCATGGGGATCAATGACATATCCAATATTGAAGTATAGTTCCTCGCTAATCTCGGGTTCCTTTGCCCGAAGCTGACCGCAGATGTAAGCTCCGAGTTCTCTAGCCTTCTTAGAAAGGACCTCAGTCTCCGGTCCGGGTACGGTTGTATTGAAGAGTTTTCGGGCGGCTTCAGTGTGTTCCCAATCCATTTGAGAATCAACAAACGACTGAATTCCAGCTTCTGGAATGCAAATGAGTCGCACAGGATACTCGATTTTGGTGTAGTGGGAATGATCGATTACTTCACAGATTAGGTCTAGATTTTTCTGGATGTCCTCTTGTGTTCTGACACAAAAATTAGTGTTTTGAATACACAGAGCTGTATATGGCTCTATCACTGAAAACTCCTTTCAAGATGAGTCAACTCGAACCAACCGCCTACCCGTAACGTATTCTCCATGGCGCTTTCCTCTCTTTTGACTATAGCACCCATTATCTCAGAGAATACAAGGAGACAACAAGAATATAATACAGAGTTCCGAATCTCATGATTTGTATGATGCGCTAGGCGGATTAGAGTACGACTCAGGAATAAGTGCTTTAATGAATTGTCCGTCATCGTCCCGTGTCTTGAGGTGGTGGATCAATCTGCATCACATCGTCGACACTTGTTTGCAATGCATAGATGTCGCTCCGCTCCGCCTTAGCCCGTTGATCATTCACGTAGATAATGCCACTATCATGATCCACCATTAGATCGTGAAACTTAACAGGTCCATCCGCAAGGCTGTCTGGTGCAATGAAATAGCCCACCTCGCGAGGAGCAAATGGGTTGCTGATATCAAAAATGCGAAGACCCGCCACGAAGTAAGTTAGGTAAATAATATCTGAACGCATCCTTCCCCATCTAGGAACATGCTGTATGTTGTGAGGTCCAAAACGCCAGTCGCTGGGTCGGGCAGGAGCAATCATATCTGTAATTCTTGAGGCAACGGATTCAGGTAATAATTTGGCACAGAAGTCCCGGAAAGGATACTCGGAAGGAGGAGTAGGAATAGGAAAGGTTGAAATGGGAAGCGGATTCCCCTCATCTCGCAAATCCACCATCCAAGCCATCGGCATTTCTCCCCGACACTCTTGCCCTGTTGCTTCGCCCGCCACAAAGGCCAGCTGGCGATCCAAGAGAGGGAAAACCGTATGAACGGGAATCCCTACATTGAATGGGGGTGAGAAGACTAGTTTGCTTATCTGACGTGGCTGGCTTAGATCAGAAATATCCAAAATAACCATGGCATTGTAATAGGACAAATAGGCTCGATCTCCAACTGGATAAGCAGGACCATGGAGCCTGCCAGCCACACCGCGTGGATTCCAGGATGGTGTTTCGCCCGCAGCTTGACCTTCCATCCACCAACGTCCAATCTCCCTGGGACTTCTAGGGTCCTGTATGTCTATAATTACATAAATATTACCCTTAAACCCCTTTGGCTGAGCCGTCCCATGAATATACCTGCCTCCAGGGTAATACCCACGATGTACCGTCTCATAGCTAATGTTAGACAGATAGCGAACCTTTAGGGGATCGCTCACATCGTAAATCGCAATGCCACGACGCTCGGCGATCGGACCAGTTCTATTCAAATCATTTTCACTACGCACTAGCAGATTGTCAGCTACTTGGATCTGACCCCCCGTGCCGTTATCTGGCATAGGGATAGTATTGACAACCTTCATGTGGGTAGGGTCGGTGACATCCATGATGACATCTGGTCCGCCCTTGATTCCCGCACCATACAAATAGACCTTGTTTCCGACTCTCTGCAGGTCAAGTTTCAAAACTTCACCTTCGAGTGACAGTTTCCCCACTAACGTAACGTTCTTAGTCGCGTACTGCTCGGTGAACACCAACTCCGGACCACGACCTGTTCCACTAAGACCTTGGGATAAGAGTTCCCATGACATCCCCAGAACACAGCAAAGACTACAAAGAGCCAAGTTCGCTATTTTAAATTGTGTCAATTCACCAACCTCCCAGCTGCGCTTTTCGTCCTCGGACTCGAATTGTATTTCGTTGTCAGAAATGGGTCAAACAGAAGGGTATTAGGCGCCTGGGAAGATGCCTTGGTCGGAATAGGAATTCAACGCCCTAATCGAAATCTAATACCACCTACAAAAGCACGTGGTAATCCAGGACGAACTCCGGCGGGACGGCGAGCCACAATATACGTCTTATTGGCCAGATTACGAACAGTCAGAAAAAGAGAAACTCCTTGATTCTCAGACATTAAGTCATACTCTCCAGAAAAATTGAGTACCAAATGTTGATCGGTAGCCTCCACTGATGGGATGAATCCTTTACCGGCAGAAGTACGCGTTTTACTGATTGCGGTGGCATCCAATTCAAGCCGCCAGGAATCCTTTTCCAAACCCAGGGAAGCATGGAACTGATGCCGCGGAAGGTAGGGAATTTCATCCCCAGCAACAACTTGACCCCAAGGCTTAAACTGACTGGCAAAGGTACTACCGAAGTGACCTGCAGTAAAAGTATAGGCGAAGCGGACCGGCAGTTGGACACTAGACTGCATAGCATGACCTAGATCAAACGAGCTGGCTACTTCCAAACCCCTGACAAGAACTTCTCCTCCGTTAAAAAGATCTCCCTGACCTGAGCCTCCGGCTGACATTGTGTCGGCTCCCAACAAGTTGTCATAGTCATTTGCAAAACCTATCATTTCAAGGCCTACTCCCCGGTTTTGGAAACGGAATCCCAATTCATAATTAAGACTTTTCTCCGACTCCGTATCCTCCTTAGAACCTGGTCCTGGGGGGGAAAATCCCTTGTGGACACCGCCCAGGAAGCCTAAGGCAGAGTTAAGTTGGAAAGAGATTCCCATACCAGGAACAAAAACGTCGATACTATTCGTTCTAATCTTGGTGGGATTCTGTCTCTGTAAGTCACTGCCAGAGAAATCAAACCTCGAAAGCTTAATCTTTTCGTATCTGAAACCGGGACCAAAAGTCCATCGGCCCCACTTGATCCGATCTTGCATATGGAACGCCCAGGCCGTCGCTTCGGAGATGCGATTAGACTGACTTCCGGGTGATCCCTTAGAGGTAAGGATCATATTGCCATTCACCATTTGAAACTTGTCCTCATGCTGAAGTCGTGCCTCCTGGTCCTCATGGTAGCGCAGGCCTAAATCAACGTTGTTTTGGAATCCTCCTCCGTCAAAGTGAAGAGCCAGAACAGTCTGAACGCCCTGAGAATAGTAGTTGCGATTATTAGCTCGTACAGCCAGTGCGTCAGGAGAGCTGTCGGCTCCTCGAGCAATATCCAATGCGGCAGAATATCGCTCTGCATTACCTAAGATCTTTGAAATGCTCGCCCCCGATACACTTTGCAGTTTGTACCAATTTCGGTGGAAATTATTACGATAGACAGTAGTAGTCACATCTAAGTTTTTGGTAGGTACCACAAAGTAACGCGCCTGGTATTGCTCATGATTGGAATTGAATATGTCCTCCTGGGATCCACTGTAACGCCGGAGTGGACTCTCGTCGAAGTCGGCATCCGTCAAACCCAAGTAGGTCTCGTTTGAAGTCTGATTTGTCTTTCCCAGCTTCACCTCCAACTCCTGGTAAATAGGGTCATCGGCATCACTGTGGAGTCGAAACTTGGCCAAATAGTCCCCTATACTAAACCCGGTAGAATCTCCCCCTTTCAATTCTTTGAATCCATCAGTTGCCATTTGATAGGTCTCAGCAACCCAGGCAAAATTCTTATACGCATCCCCGACATTAAGATGAACTTTTCTGGTGTTGTCGACTCCCAGAACTGCATCTCCTTCTAGACTAAATTCCCTCGGGATACTCGTGGAGATCAGATTTAAAACACCTCCAGTGGTTCGGGGACCGTACTTAATTTGACTCGATCCCTTGCGTACCTCGATAGCCTCCATGCGCCCTGTAACCGGGAAATAATAGGCTGATGGTGCAGCATAGGGGGCAGGAGCAATAAGGACTCCATCCTCCATGAGGGTGATTTTGGAACTCCGTTCGGAACTACTACCACGCATACCTATATTGGGCCGAAGACCATATCCATCCTCCCCCTGAACGTTGACCCCCGGAACTTGCTGTAGGACTGCGTGAATATCATCGAAAGCCAGTTTCTGACGACTCAACTGTAATGGGTCAATGTAATGTGACGATCCCGGAATTTCCTTTTGATTTGACAAACTTCCAACAACCATCACTCGGTCACTAATAACGGAACGTGGATCCAGAGAAAGAGTTAACTCGATCGGTAAATCTTCATCGGTAGAAAGGTGGATCTCCTGGACAGCACTTTCAAAGTTCTTCTTCTCAGCACTCAAATGGTAGGACGCAGAACGCAGGTTTTCAAAACTATGGACTCCCAACTCGTTTGTGACTGCAGTGTGTTGGGCCCCCGTTTCCTGATCTTTCAAGGTGACCTTGACCTTCTGCATGACACCACCTCTTGCATCGAATATGCGAATGGAAATTGAACTAGTGCCAGTTGCAGTGTAACCGACAACCGTAGCTGTGGTGATCAACACTAGAAAGACAACAAAGATCCGAAACCTACCAAGCCACTTTGAAGAGAAAATACGCGGCCAATTCATTAAATTCACTATTTTACTTACTGGACACTTTAAGATAAATCCTAAATGAAAACGATTTTCAATTTCAATTTAGGCGCAGTCTAGCTACTGTATTAGAAAATGTCAATTTGAAAATGTACGGAATTTCTGTCTACTAACGACACCTGAAAATTGGCAAGTGCAAGTCAAGAAAATACTACAAGATCTTGTTTTAATCCAACACCGGATGCTGTAAATGAAAGCCTGTAGCATCCTGGTAAAACTTAGCCAAAGCTAGTATTTCTGCTTCGGCGTATAGCTTTCCGACGAAGGTCATACTACTAGGAGTTCCATCTTCAACAAAACCATTAGGAACCACTACACAGGGATGTCCTGTCAAGTTGGTTAGTGGCGTGTTGCGACCCAGCGGGCTTCCGGTGGGTGTTCCCGGCTCACTGGGGGGCACCACGACAATGTCCACCCGAGAAAACAATTCGTTCATTTCCTTCATGAGTAAAAGGCGATGGCGATCCGCTTGAATGTACTCTACAGCTGGAATGGTTCTAGCCATACGGAACCGCTGTGCCCAATTGGGACGTTTCAAAAGCTTATCTCTACCACTTCGATTGAGTTCATCAAAAGCTGCGGTTGCTTCTGCATAGAGGAGCACCCGATGTACATCAACCGGATAGTCGGGGAACTCGACTGGAATTAGGTCAAGGCCCAACACACGCAGTTTTTCAAGTGTAGCTAGACCGTTCGCCTTGCCCTTCTCACTAGCCTGATCCGCCTCAAAAGCACTTTTTATATAGCCAACTCGCAACTGCCTTATATCCCGATTAGAGTCCCAATTAAAAGGCAAATCTACTACCGCCAAATCACGATCATCTGGGCCTTCAATAACGTCGAAAACCAGCGCACAGTCCTCCACGCTGCGACACATCGGCCCAGCCTTGTCCATGCTAAAACTAATGGCCATCACTCCGTAGCGGCTCACCCGTCCAAAGGTAGGTCTTAGCCCACTTAATCCACAACGGGTGGAGGGGAAAATGATTGATCCTCTAGTTTCGGTACCGATCGAAAATCCAACGAGTCCAGCCGCCGTGGCTGCTCCCGGTCCTGCGGAGGACCCACGGGTCCCCATCTGAGTGTTCCAGGGAGTTACGGTTCGACCTCCAAACCAGGTGTCCCCGGAAGCTAGTGCCCCTGTCGCTAACTTGGCCACTAAAACCGCACCTGCCCCTTCTAACCGCTCTACAATCGTGGCATCAAAATCAAATTTCTGATCCTTATACGGTTCGGCTCCCCAGGTGGTAGGATACTCCTTGGTTGCCAGAAGATCCTTCACTCCCCATGGTATCCCGTGGAGAGGTCCTCGGTACCGACCCATGGCAATCTCTTGATCTGCTCTATGGGCCTGCATCATGGCCAAATCCTCGGTCAACGTAATCACGCATTCCAACTTCGGGTCGTAACGCTTGAGTCGCCTTAGATACATATTAGTCAGCTCAAGAGAAGTGATTTTCCGGGATTCCACGAGCCGGGACAGTCGAGTCACCGGCCAGAAGGCCACCTCTTCCAGGTTGGCAGGAACATCCACCTGACCTGGATTACTCCTCTGCAATGCACTCTTTTCGTTGCTAAAATGCATTCCGGGAAGGGCCGGATTAAATTGGAGAGCCGGCCAATCACCATTCGACAGAGGTGTCTTTCTCATCTCATCGTACCGCTCCAGATTCTGGTTCACAGCTTGAACCATTTCTTCTCTTTCCTCCGGAGTGAACTCTACACCGGAAAGCTGTTCGGCCCCACGTATCATCTCTGCTGTCACCCTTGAAGATTGCTCTTGCTGCATATGGGCCCACAAAATGCCAGGAAACAAAGTAGATGTGAGTCCTACCCCTGAAAAGTAGGCCAGAAAACGCCGACGCTCCAAATGCACAGCCTGACTGATGTCTGGAAATGGTCTTGAATTTGACATGATATAGCCTTCCTTTTTGACTTCGATTTATAGAGACAGAACCTCTTCTATCACATCGAATACTCCATGGGCTTCTTCATCAGTGATAATATAAGGAGGCAGAAAGTACAGAACATCACCCAGGGGGCGTAGCAAAACTCCACGCTGAAGGAACTCTTGTGCCACTTTTGGTCCCCGGGTATCTAGATAGCCTGTCTGTAGCTCTGGGTGTAGATGTACAACCGCCAACCCTCCAATACCGCGCACTTCACCTACCACAGGCAGGGATGCTACTTTGGCCAGCCGTTCCCGAAATAGTTCCTCAAGAGACTGCACTCGGTTAAGTCCTATTTCGTCCAACAAAACCAAACTCTCCAGGCCCACGGCACAGGACAGAGCATTGCCCGTATAGGAGTGTCCATGGAATAAGGTCTTCTTGCGATCTTCACTGAGAAAAGCATTGTAAATTTCTTCCGAAGCCAAAGTGGCCGCCAAAGGTAAATAGCCCCCAGTGATTGCCTTGGACAAACACATGATATCTGGATTAATCGGGCCATGCTCACAGGCAAACATCTTACCCGTCCTCCCAAAGCCCGTGAATACCTCATCGGCAATGAGTGGAATGCCGTAATGGGTTGTTAACTCACGCACGCGGCACAACGACTCCGGCGACCAAATGATCATTCCCCCGGCAGCTTGTACCATGGGCTCTATGATAACGGCAGCCACCCGTTTTGCGTCCTGTTCCAGAATCCTTTCCAGGTCTTCGGCACGACTGTCATTTTCCTGCTGGAAAGGAGGTGCGGCTCGCCGCACCTCAAAGAACAGATCACTGTAGGCCGAATGAAAGACGTCTACTCCGCCGACTGCCATGGCACCGAAGGTGTCTCCATGGTAGGCATGCTCGAAAGCCACGAAAAGATCTCTTCCAAAATCCCCACGGTTTACCCAACTCTGATAGGCCATCTTTAGAGCTACTTCCACCGACGTCGAACCATTGTCGGAGAAAAATACGCGCGTTAGATTAGAGGGAGTTCTTTCAACTAATTGATCTGCTAGAAGGACAGCTGGTTCAGGTGTAAAGCCGGCAAAAATGACTTGGGCAAAACGACCGGCCTGTTGATTGAGAGCACGGTTAAGCCGAGGATGATTGTGCCCATGAATATTCACCCACCAGGAAGAGATCCCATCTATAATTCTCTGTCCACAAGAGGTGTGAAGATATACTCCTTCAGCGCGCTCTACAACGATAGGTAGGGGCGCATTCTGCATCTGGGTGTACGGATACCAGATCGGCCCATCGCCAACTATTTTTCGGTGAGAATCCTTAGACAAAGCATCCTTCAATATGTAGTTCTCATCTAGCTATTATCCATTTTCAAAATATGACTTTAGCAGAGCTTTCCGGTCGAATCCACGAGCAACACATTTGATGTTTTCTGGCGACAGAGGAGTAATAGGCCGGATATGACCGATGACAGGGACACCTCCAAACTTACTTATGGCATGGCGATTGTCCCGATTCTCGGGACCGCTAAGCACCACTCCCACCAACTCCAATTTACGGGACTTCATAGCTTCGATGGTTAGAAGAGTGTGGTTTATAGTCCCCAAAGTGCTGGAAGCTACTAACAGACAGGGTAAAGTCATCTCCTGGATGAGATCAGCCAAAAGAAATCCGCCATACGTTAAGGGAACCAGCAACCCGCCGATCCCCTCGATTACTAGGGGGCGGCTGGCAGCACTCTTCTGGTATGTCGACAGTTCCCTAATAATCTTTTCAGGACGAATTTTTGTCCTTGCCTGTCTAGCCGCCAAGTGGGGGGAAACGGGAGGTTCAAAGAGATACGATTCCTGGACAATCTTTACCTGATCTCCACACAAGCGATCAATGACAAGAGAGTCCCGATCCTGGATCGATCCGGTAGCTACAGGCTTCCAATCGGCAAGTTGAAAACGACCGGAATAACGGGCCAGTATAACGGCACAGGTAATGGTCTTCCCGATCTCCGTACCGGTCCCCACCACCACTAAGCTCATATCTTCATCCCCCGTTTTCGCTCTTCTGTTTGTTTTATTGTGTAATACATTGGAGAATGAATAAAATTGTCTGTGCCATTGTGTTTTTGTAGTGAGCAACGGATCATTGCGAGAATCCTCCTTGGACTACCTCAACCAAAGCTTCGGCAAGCCGGTCAATCTGTTCCTCGCTATGATTGGCATGCACGGAGATGCGCAGACGGGCCGTCCCTTGTTCCACCGTAGGTGGACGAATAGCCCGCAAATCATACCCTCTTTGCTGCATGCCTGCAGCTACCTGCAAAGCTAAGTCACTCTTCCGGAGCATAACTGGCACAATGGGTCCGGAGCTGTTAAGCGTATCTAAGTTCCCCGTCTTGAGATGATTCCGAAGACGGTCTGCCAAATCACGAACTTGCCCGCGTCTTTCCGGCGTTGCCTCGAGCCTATCAAGGGCCGCTTCGATTCCGTAGAGTAACAAAGGCGGAACGGCCGTAGTAAAAATAAAGGGGCGACTGCGATTGATTAAGTATTGGATCATTACTCGGGGCCCAGCCACGAAGGCTCCAAATAGACCCAGAGCTTTCCCGAAGGTAGAGACGATGGCAACAGCATGTTTCTCGATACCAAAAGTTTCCGTGAGCCCCGATCCTCGGCTACCTCCGAAGACACCAGTGGCATGGGCATCATCCACGATCAAACATGCACCATATTTCCCCGTCAGTCGAGCATAGGTTTCCAGTGGCGCCACATCGCCATCCATACTAAAGAGTGATTCGGTGACCAGAAAAGTCTTCCCTTCTGAATGTGGACGCCCCAGAATTTCTTCCACAAAATCGATGTCAAGGTGTGGAAATACTATTTTTTTGCAACCACACAATCGGAGGGCATCGATAATGCTGGCATGGTTTTGAGCATCAGAGAGCACACGGTCTTCGGGCGACACTAACGCAGTTAACAAACCAATGTTGGCTTGGTATCCGCTCGGGAAAAGCAATGCTCCTTCGGTTCCCTTGAACTTAGCAAGTCGTTCCTCTAACTCGCAATGACGCGGGGTATTTCCTCGCAGGAGCCTAGAAGCCGGGGAGGAAAAACAATGAGCTCCAGTGGCCTCCTCAAACTTTTCCAAAATAGCCGCTCGGAAAGTCTGATCTTGAGAAAAACCCAGGTAATCGTTGGTTGAAAAATCGATGCCTTGAGGATCAATTAACGAGCGCAAGAGGCTCTCCATACGGAGTTCCTCTAACTCACTCTCCAAATCGTGCAGCACATCCTTCATGATTCATGCAAAGGCGAAAGACCCAATTTCTGCAGTAAAACCCGATCATGATCATCCCCGGGGTTTGGTGTAGTGAGTAATTTTTCGCCACTGAAAATGGAGTTAGCTCCGGCCACAAAGCAAAGGGCCTGAGTTTCGGTTGACATCTCACTCCGTCCGGCACTAAGTCGCACTCGGCTCTTGGGCAAAACAATCCGCGCCGTTGCAATCATCCTAACTATCTCAATTGGGTCTACCGGTAACCGGTCCCCCAAAGGAGTTCCCTCCACACGGACTAGGGCGTTAATGGGCACACTTTCGGGATGAGGATTGAGATGGGAGAGAACCCTTACCAGGGCAATACGATCTCTCAAATCCTCGCCCATCCCAAGAATACCACCACAACAAACGGTCACGCCAGACTCACGAACGTACTGGAGCGTCTGAAGACGATCCGCATAGCTTCGAGTAGAAATGATCTCGGGGTAATAGTCGGGACCCGTATCCAGGTTGTGATTATAAGCAGTGAGTCCGGCTTCGGCTAGCCGTTTGGCCTGATCGCGGTTAAGCATACCCAACGTACAACAGGCTTCCATTCCTAGCTCGCGGATTGCCCGTACCATGTCTAGCACCCGATCGAAATCAGGGCCATCCTGCACCTCCCGCCAAGCAGCTCCCAGGCAAAAACGTGTGGACCCACTTTTGCGTGCCTGGTTGGCTGCCTCGATCACCTCCTCAACATCTAAAAACTGCTCTCTGCCAACGTTGGTTTCATGGTGGGCACTTTGGGGACAGTAGGAGCAATCCTCAGGACACCCCCCGGTCTTGATACTGAGCAAAGTACACAGCTGCACCTTCTTAGGATCATGATAGTCCCGATGTCGCAGTTGCGCCTGGAAGAGTAGGTCGGGAATAGGCAAATCGTGAATGGCCTGGATTTCTTGGTCAGTCCAATCGTGACGAACAGGGGCCTCTGAATCTATAGCCTTGGGGTCTGATTCCAAATCCAACACCCTCCAGTTCCGAAATAGCAGTATCATGCTAAGGTCAGCCCGCCATGGTGTCAACTTACCCGTCTGCTATAATTTAGTTTTGATGTTTCAATCGAAATCACCCGCGGGATCCCAAAAGAATACAGACCGTGATACCGCTCAACCCGACTTGCAAACAACGGAGCTTGTAGGCCCTTTAAATTTAAGCTCTCGCCGCCGCTTCTGGATTGTTGTGGGGGTAATGCTGGGAATCTCTCTGGCAGCTCTGGAGGCCACCGCCGTTGTGACAGCAATTCCCACAGTGGTTTCCAGTCTCGGAGGATTGGATCTTTATGGTTGGGTCTACTCAGTCTACTTTATGACAGCAACTGTCACGGTGCCCTTGTGGGGACGTCTATCAGATCTTTACGGTCGCAGAGTGTTCTACTTGGCCGGTATCGGATTTTTCGTTCTGGGTTCGGCGCTATGTGGTCTGAGTCAGTCCATGGCTCAGCTGGTAAGCTTTCGCGCAATTCAGGGCCTGGGAGCTGGCGCCTTACTTCCTCTGGGCATGACCATAATCGGAGACATCTATTCTCTGGAGCGTCGAGCCAAGGTTCAAGCCTGGTTCAGCGGCGTTTGGGGAATCAGCAGTATAATTGGTCCCCTAGCAGGGGGAATGATCACAGACTATCTTTCCTGGAGATGGGTTTTTTACCTGAACGTGCCTTTTGGCCTTCTAGGTGCCTGTATCATCGCTGGCTCTCTTCGAGAACCGCAAGGTTCCCACCGCAATCGTGTCGACTACCTAGGAGCAATTCTCCTGATTTTTTCCATGTCCCTACTTCTCATCGGACTAGATCAGTGGGGTGATATTGAGCCCATATGGTTGCAGTATGCTCTATTAACCACATCGGCCCTTCTGTTGATGCTGTTTGTTGCCCAGCAGAGGAAGGTCGAGGATCCTATCCTACCGTTGGAACTTTTTAGGGATCGAATCTTTTCTGCCGCGGCAGCGAACGGTTTTTTCAGTGGAATCACTCTCTTTGGAACCATCTCCTATCTTCCGCTTTTTGTTCAAGGAATACAGGGGACAGGAGCCACTGGTGCAGGATGGGTGATCACTCCACTCATACTGGGCTGGGTCACTTTCTCCATCATTGGGGGGCGACTACTACTCAGGATAGGCTATCGAATACTAGTCATTACCGGAATGGTGGGACTGACGATCGGAGCCTTTTTCCTGAGCCGTGTAAATTCTGATGTTTCCACTTTACACCTCGCATTAATCCTAGCTGTGATGGGAGCTGGCATGGGTCTTGGCGTTATTGCCATGCTGATTGCAGTTCAAAGCCGCTTTCCCCGTCAATACTTGGGAATTGCCACTTCATCGACCCAGTTTTTCCGCACCATTGGTGCCGCTATTGGTGTGGCCCTCATGGGGTCAGTGATGTCCGAACAGATACTCTACAGAATCTCTAGCCTCAACTCATCGATACCTAGTGAACAGATGGCCTATATTGCTAGCCATCCGGACGTGCTCATTAGTCCCATGGCACACGAGCAAGTCTCCGCTACACTCTTAACACAGTTACAAGATATCTTGGGTGCCGTGCTACAAGACGTATTTTGGGTAGGATTTGTAGCCGCACTTCTCGCCCTAGCAGCTGCCTTCATAGTACCCGGCGGTTTAGCTCAAGATCATGTCTACCAAGAATCACAAGATTAGCAAGGCAAAGCATGCAAGGGCATTGCCTATGATTTTTATTTTCGTTAGTCACAGATTATTCACTGCAGTACCGTAGGCTCAACACACCGCACCGCAATTAGGACTCCGGATTGACTTCGCGACGGGTTCGGTATATACCCAGCCTTAGACATGTGTAGCAAATGGATCCTAGGACTACTTCTTGCTCTCAGTGCTTGTGAACTGGTGGCGCAGGATGAAGAGACCAGCAACCCCTACACATCCGAAACAGATATAAGTGCTGGAGCCGAAATATTCAAGGTCCAATGTTCTTCTTGCCACGGGGGAGATGGATCGGGCGGGAAAGGACCCGATTTAACACAAGGGCAGTTTCGCTATGGAAGTAGTGATGCAGCTTTGTATCGAACCATCAGGTTCGGCGTTCCAAAAAGCGGAATGCCACGTTTTGGACCCGCAGGTATTAGAGTTTGGCGTGTAGTGGCCTACGTTCGTTCACTAAGTCATAACACAAGGGAACTAAATGTTCCGGGTGACCCAGAGCAGGGAAAACAACTATTTGCCGGCAGGGGAAATTGCACCCAATGCCATATGGTCGACGGCGTGGGGGGGCGTGTGGGCCCTGACCTCAGTGACATCGCCTGGATGCGTTCTACGGAACATCTGCGCGCCTCTCTTCTAGATCCAAACCGCGAAGTTGATCGAGGTTACCGCTCAGTTGAAGCCGTACGAAAGGGAGGTCAGGTCATCAAAGGAGTCCCTCTGAACGAAGACCCCTACTCGATTCAGTTGATCGACCTGGAGGAAAAACTCCACTCACTTCTCAAAAGTGACCTAGAAGATCTTCGCCAAGAAAATATTTCCTGGATGCCATCCTACCAGGGTGTTTTCAGCAGTAGTGAATTAGATAATCTGGTAGCTTACCTTTACTCCCTACGCAGAAAGGTGTACTAGCCATGAGATACTGTGCTTTTCTAATTGTGCTTGTCACCCTGCCATGGTCTACCGCCCTGGGACAGATGACCTACCAACGTCTACTCGAATCTGATCGTGAGCCCCACAACTGGGTTACCTACTCCGGGAGCTACAATGGCCAACGCTACAGTCAACTTGAGCAAATTAACGTCAAGAATGTCCAGAAGCTCGAATTTAAGTGGGCTTTCCAAATGCGCACACTGGAGGATGTAGAAACAACGCCTCTGGTGGTTGATGACATCATGTACCTTACAGAACCTCCCAGCAATGCCCACGCACTAGACCCCCGAACAGGACGAACCTACTGGTCCTACAAGCGCGACCTTCCTGATGAGATCCATACCTGTTGCGGACGTGTAAACCGCGGTCTGGCCATGCTGGGAGAAAAGCTCTATCTGGGAACGGTTGATGCTCATCTTGTGGCACTAGATGCTAGAACCGGTTCGGTGATTTGGGACATCGAGGTCGCGGATCGGCACGCTGGGTACAGCCTGACGCTAGCCCCGTTAGCGGTCAAAGACAAAATCATCGTTGGGGTTTCAGGGGGCGAGTATGGCATTCGTGGATTTTTGGATGCCTATGATGCTGAAACCGGGAAACGGGTGTGGCGTTTTTATACAGTCCCTGAACCTGGAGAACCGGGAAACGACAGCTGGGGAGAAGGAGATGCCTGGAAAACTGGAGGAGCTCCCACATGGATGACTGGCTCTTTCGACCCTGACCTCAACTTGATCTACTGGGGAACCGGGAATCCCGCGCCAGACTTCAACGGGGCGGTTCGTCCAGGAGATAATCTCTACTCCGATAGTGTGATCGCACTAGATCCCGACAACGGCCAACTAAAATGGTACTTTCAGTTTACTCCCCATGATGTTTGGGACTGGGATGCTGCCCAAATTCCCGTTTTGGTCGACACGGATTTTCAAGGACAGATGCGCAAATTGCTCCTATGGCCAAACCGTAATGCCTTTTACTATGTGTTAGATCGGATCACCGGAGAATTGCTACTAGTACGCCCGTTTGCCCAGCAAACCTGGGCTCAGGGAATTGATTCTAAAGGGAGACCGATAATCAAGCCTGAAGCAATACCCACCGACAAAGGGGTGGTTGTGTTTCCCGGTATCCAAGGAGCCACCAACTGGTTCTCTCCCTCTTACAGTCCACAGACAGACCTCCTATACGTCGCAATTCGAGATGTGCCCACCTTTCTTTCAGCCAACGATGTGGAATACGATCCCGGTGGTCTCTATCTGGGAAGCCGTTGGAATGGCCTCTCCGAAGATCCTAGTTGGGCGAACATCCGAGCCCTTATTCCCCAGACAGGAGAAGTTAAATGGGAATATCCCCTTTACCGTGATGTCTGGACTGGATTGATGTCAACTGCCGGCAACCTTGTCTTTGGCGGATCAGTTGAAGGGCAATTTTTTGCTTTGGACGCCTTAACTGGCAAGGAATTGTGGCGATCGAATGTGGGAGGGCTTATCATCTCTGGACCAATTACCTACCTGAGCGGAGGCAAACAACTGGTTAGCATAGCCGCCGGCAATGCTCTGTTCACTTTCGGCCTGGATTAACATAGATCAGTATAATCCATGCCAGCATTCACTATCCAAAGAGAGCATCGTTACTTTTTTGACTCTCCCAAAGTTGCTCCAGTAGAATGCCCTAGCGAAGTTCCAGTTACAGCGAAAACATTTTTAACTTGGTAACATGCGCTAACACTATGCAGAAGTCGCCAATGGACCTCATTAACGGGCACAACCTCACCGATTTGTGTACCGAAGCTCAATCGATACGAGATAAGGGAAAAGGCCATGTCGTCAGCTTCTCCCCAAAAGTCTTCATCCCTCTAACTCGACTCTGTCGTGATTTTTGTAGCTACTGTATTTTCCGGCAGAATCCCCAACAGGCAAAAAGTCTCTACATGAGTCCCGATGAAGTGCTGGAAGTTGCTCGACAAGGAGAAAAAACTGGCTGTCGAGAAGCACTCTTTGTCCTTGGCGAACGCCCTGAGCGGCGCTATCCAGAGGCTCGGAAATGGCTCAAAAATAACGGTTACGAGAGCACCATCCACTACCTAAGGGAGATGTGCACATTGGTGCTCAATGAAACAGCCCTTTACCCTCATAGCAACCCAGGCACTCTGACTCGGAGCGAGCTCGAAAGCCTTCAAGAAAGCAATGCATCAATGGGCTTGATGGTCGAGGGTACCAGCCCCCGCCTTTACCAACACGGGGGGCCACATGAACATGCTCCCAGCAAACATCCAAAAGCACGACTCCGAACCCTGGAGCTGGCTGGAAAACTAGGCATTCCCTTTACCACTGGTGTTTTGGTGGGCATCGGAGAGACTCGGGAAGAGCGAATCAGGGCACTCGAGTCTATTCGGGATTTGAATGAACGCTTTGGGCACATTCAGGAGGTCATTATCCAAAACTTCTTGGCTAAGCCTACGACATCCATGGAGAGCTCACCAGAAGCAACAATCGAAGAAATGTTAGAAACGATCGCTATAGCCAGGATCATTTTGGGTCCCAACATGAACGTCCAGGTACCACCCAATCTCACTTCCTCCTATCTGGTTTACCTAGATGCCGGAATCAACGATTGGGGTGGAATCTCACCGGTAACTAAAGATTATGTCAATCCAGAAGCTCCATGGCCCCATGTGACCAAAATGAGACAGGAAATGAAAGACCGTGGATACGAACTACGATCTCGTTTTCCAGTCTACCCCGAGTATTTCATGGGGGAGAATGGTGTAATTCCCCAGAACCTTGAGAAACGACTTCGGGCGGAGGCCAATCCGCAAGGTTACTTCAATATGAACAATTGGGACGAATCCACGGCCACGATCTCCCAAGCTAAAAACCCTCAGATCAACTTCCAATCATGAGTGAATCTATCGAACCCTATCTCAAGAACGCTACTAAAGACATTGTCCGTATATTGGAACACATACTTGAGGGCAAAGATCCGTCTGAGGAAGAAATAACCGCCCTACTGGCTACACGAGATGTAGATTGCCAAGCCCTATTAATGACCGCCAACCATGTGCGCCGTGAGACAGTGGGAGACGATGTCAGTTATGTGATTAACCGCAATATCAATTTCACCAACGTTTGTGTCAAGCGTTGCAGCTTTTGTTCCTTTAGTCGTACCCATCGAAGTAATGAAGGGTATTATCTTCCCCAGGAAGAGATTGTGCGAAGAGCTCGTGAAGCTTGTGAATATGGTGCAACAGAGGTTTGTATCCAGGCAGGACTTCTCCCGGGTATGGAAGGCGATTTGTACATTCGTCTATGTCGGGCCGTAAAAGAGGCTCTGCCTGATGTTCACATCCATGCCTTCTCTCCCGAGGAGATCCTCTATGCCACTGAGTGTTCTGGAATGAGTTTCCGGGAATATCTGAGTGAACTTAAGGATGCAGGCATTGGCAGCCTACCTGGAACTTCTGCTGAAATTCTAGATCAGGACATAAGAAATCTCATCTCTCCCGGCCGCATCACCGCCAACCAGTGGATTGAGGTAATCAGGACCGCACACTCTTTGGGAATACCGACCACCTCAACCATTATGTATGGCCATGTAGAAACCTATCGCCACTGTGCACGCCACTTGTTACTAATCAGAGATCTGCAACGGCAAAGTAGAGGCTTTACCGAATTCGTCCCCTTGAGCTTTGTTCACACTGAGGCTCCCATGTATACCGATGGGCTGATCAAGAATGTGAGATCTGGAGCGAGTAGGATGGATGTGCTCAAGATGCATGCTGTTTCCCGCTTGGTCCTCAATCGGGACATCCCCAATATACAGGTGTCATGGGTCAAAGAGGGCTTAAAGCTGTCCCAAGAATGCTTGGCTGTTGGAGCCAACGACATGGGCGGGACACTTATCAATGAAAGTATTTCTACATCCGCCGGATCGGCGCATGGCCAGCTGGTTCGCCCTGTTGATCTTCGTCATGCTATTCGGAACGTTAGACGGACTCCCGTAGAACGTTCAACCCTCTACCAGCCGTTGCACCGTTTTGACAATGACGACATCGCAAAACTCGATCCTCTAGATAGACTATCGGACAAAGATGCGCAACGCTTTGGTTCTTATGAATTGCTAACTCAAATGAAACATTTTAGATTCCAGGAACACAAAACAAAAGATGCTGCAGCAATGTCTCAGAACACCTGAAAGTGGTGCTTCGAAAACCATATGGCCAATCTGCTAACCTCTCTTCGCCTGCTCTTGATAACTCCCTTCGTTCTCCTCATGACTCGGACCGACCCACTTTCTGCAATCCTGGCGGGTATTATCTTCCTGATAGCCACCATCTCAGACATCGTAGATGGTCCCATTGCACGCCATCGAGGAACGGTGACCGCAATGGGTCGTACCGCAGATCACACTGCTGATTTTCTTTTTGTCACCTCTGGATTAGTGGTAGGAGCTATCAGTGGCGCATTCCCCTGGATCCTACCCATTCTGATCACCGCCGCCTTCATACAGTACGTTGTTGATTCCTACTGGCTACACCGACAACGCCAACTGCGCATGAGTCAACTGGGCCGCTACAACGGGATGCTCTATTTCATTCCTTTGGGGGGACTTATTCTGACTCGCATCGGACTTGTCTTTCTAGAACCACTTCTCACTGTGATGGCATGGACTTTGGTGCTTAGCACTGCTATCTCCATGCTCGACCGTGCTACAGCCCTTCACCCAGTTCCCCTCACAAAAAAATAACTCGATAGTTGACCTTTGGAATCTGGGAGATTCCTTGCCTTCAAGTGATGACGGAATAATCAGCTGCCCAATAACTCCCGGTTTGCCTTCTTTAAAAATAGCAGTCCCATAGATGCGTTAAAAAATATAAAGAAGTTATGTTGAACCAACCCAAAGGCACTCATCTCTGCAGGCCTGTCAGGAAAGAGAACAACCCAGAGAACGATCGCCACGGATCGCATGGGACCTGGTGCGACAGCCCCAAACAGGATAACAGGAAGATAACCCATCATTTCGATGAAGCCAACTTCCACACCAAAGAGTCGTAGCGACAGCGTGTAGACCACTACAGCCGAAAGCATTACCGGGGAACGCAGTATAATGACAGCACCATACTGCCATAGTTTTGCCTGACGAAAAGCGTGGAAAAGAGCACGTTGCCGCAACCGGCTGTTTGGGACTATCCGACCACTAAAAAATAGGAAAAATCCAACAAAAAAAACGCCAGCACCAAGACCAATCCAGGGAATAAGCCGAAGAACTGGTGGAAAGTCCTGCCATTGGATCAAGATGCCAATGGTTGCCCAAAATGCCAGGTAGTAGAACTCACAGACCATGACAAATATCATACTGGAGGCTACCTCCCAACCTGGGACACCATCACGGCGATTCAGGTAGATTGCGATGGCTCCCTTCCCAACCTGCTCATTGACGAGTGACAAAATAAACGCACTCGCACGGACTGGGAGGATGCGAGCATAGCTTACCTTCACGTTGAACCAGTTGATCACTTTCCAGATGATCAACGAGTCCAAGACAAAGAAAAATAGGGTGTAGGGGACCATCATGCTAAGCCATCGCCACCAACTCACCTTTTCGAAGACCTGTGCAAGGTAAGGGACCAAAGTGCTACCCTGAGAAACAGCAGCACTATTGACGCGTGTGTAGAGGAAGGCAAAACAGACGATCGTGGTCAACCAGGGAAGAAGCTTTTGCCACAAAGGTCGCTTACTCGACCCTTGAATTGAACTACTTTCAGGCACGACAACCTTGTTCATGTTTCCACTACTCCTCCAAGCTATTCTTAATCATCTCATCCATACTTGTTAGCTCAATACCTAGTTCTGACGCAACACTGTTTGAATCCAAGTCGGTGTCAGCTGTAATCACATCTAGAATGTCGGTTGAAAATCCTGTTCTAGCTAGGCGTTGTCTAACGGCCAGTAACGCCCTTACCAAGCCCATTGGAAGGGATATAATCCGGATCCGGCACCCTGCTAATTCGGCAGCACGCTCAAGTATTTTCCGGTAGGGCACAGCTTGCGAACCCGCTAGCTCCAAAGTGCAGTTCAGAATCGCTTTCTGATGACAGGCCCGACACACTACCTGGGCAACATCTTGGACATCCAGAGGCTGATCTAAGTGCCGACCTCCACCGACTAGCCAGATAACAGACCGGTCCAAATAACGCCTCAGTGCTGCGGATCCTTCGGTACCGCTTCCCAAAAGAAGTGGTACCCGCAAAATCGTATGATGCAAGCCCGAATT
The DNA here is from genome assembly GCA_036338435.1 of Acidobacteriota bacterium. GTDB lineage: Bacteria > Acidobacteriota > UBA6911 > RPQK01 > JADFOI01 > JAPYTY01. The sequence continues at coordinate 11,690 of JAYZCG010000007.1, read as the reverse complement.
TCGAACCAGTTCCTCCGCCTGGCCTTTGGTGTGGTAGTAACGGTTCGACGATCCTTCCTTTGCCCCGACGGAACTTACCAAGACCAGTTTTCTAACCCCCTGTTCCCGGGCTACCTCGATCACGGCACGGGTCGTCTCAACATTCACCGTTTCATAGGTGGAGCCTGGCCTTTCGAACAGAACACCAGGCAAATGAATGATAGCATCGACGCCCTCGAAAGCAGCACTAAGGCTCCCAGAATCACTGTAAGAAACATGGGCTATGCAACCTTTATCCGATAGGAATGGCAGTTGGTTTGCTGCTCGCTCGGATCGCACCGCAGCCACAAAGAAAATATCGTCAGCATCTCCTGACATTCCTAGAATGGCCTGACCAATGGCACTGTTAGCACCAGTGACAGCAACACGCATCTTCCCACCATAGACCAACACCCGCACAGAAGAAAGAAAATAGAGTACACTGGTACTTACTGACCGAATTCTGTAATAACCTCATTGTCATAATGAAACCGTTTGACTCATACAAAACAACATACAAGAGAAGTAGACGCACGCGTATTTCTCCATATCTATGCTGGATCTCATTATTTACTCTCTTAGGACATTTAGGCTGCGGTAGTCACACCTTGTTGTTCGGTGCGGCACAAAGTTCTCAAGGGAAAGTCACAAGGGCCATACGTGTTGAAGACTCTCCCAAACTAGACGGCAATTTAAATGAAACTCTGTGGTCAAGAGTTCCCATCGTTTCTGAATTTACCCAGCGGGACCCCGAGGTAGGAGAACCGGCCACAGAGAAAACCACGGTCAAAATAATCTACACCAACGAGTCAATTTTTTTTGGAGTCACCTGTTACGACTCACAGGTTGAGAATATCATTGCCAATGAGAGAACACGAGATAGTCAGCTCCAGAGCGACGACACTTTCGAGATCATTATCGATACTTTTCACAACCGTCGAGATGGGTTTCTCTTCCGCACCAACGCCCTGGGAACCAAATTCGACTCAACAATTATGGATGAAGGGAGACGTCAAAATCGCAATTGGGATGAACGTTGGCGCGTGGCAACTAGCATAAATGAGGCAGGATGGGTAATTGAAATGGAAATTCCCTTCGAGTCTCTACGGATGCCGGATGAACAGCAGCAAAGATGGGGAATCGACTTTAAGCGAAGCATCCGGCGAAAAAATGAAGAGGTAGCCTGGAGCAACTACAGTCGTGACTTTGAATTCCGTCAAGTCTCTCAGGCAGGTATGTTAGTGGGATTAAGCGATCTGGTAGCCAAACATAAACTTCGCATCAAACCCTACGCAACAGGAGGAGTATCTCGTGCCTTCAAACGAGGGGAGTCGACAACAAAGCATCTGTTCGACATCGGCTTGGAAGACGTCAAATATCAACTGACTCCTAGCCTTACTCTGGACTTTACAGCCAATCCAGACTTTGCTCAGGCTGATGTTGATGAACAGATCTCGAATCTGACACGCTTCTCGGTATTATTCCCGGAAAAAAGAGAATTTTTTTTGGAAAGTGCGAACTTGTTTGATTTTGGTCCGGGCGGACGTGGGAGGGAACTGAGGCTTTTCCACAGTCGTACTATTGGTTTGTCACCAACCCGGGAAGCTATAGATATCCTCGCTGGCATCAAACTTACCGGAAAGCTCAAGGGGCTGGACATGGGCTTCATCAATGCGCAGACCGACGATTCCCAAGATGTTGAGGGTAATAATTTTACCGTCCTGAGGGTCAGAAAAAAAATCCTTTCACGTTCGACCATAGGGACTATGATCACCAATCGTCAATCCAGCTCCGACAAGGACTACAACCGCACTTTGGGTTTGGATGCGAACTTTGTCTTCTTTGACAATCTACACTTGGAATCTTTTCTGGCGAAATCTGAAACTCCGGAGATTGAAGAAGACGATTGGCTGGCAAGACCATTGGGAGTCTCCTGGAATACTGACTTCTTCTCCGCCAGTGCAGAGCATACAATCATTGGGCGTAACTTCAATGCGGAAATGGGATTTATCCCGCGAACAGACATCAACAAAAGCGAGGTTGATTTTGAGGTCAGCCCCAGGCCGGATAGCGAATGGATCCGGCAATTCGACTTCAACGCTGGTATTGAGTACATCACCAACCGAGAAAACGTTTTGGAAACAAGAGATCAGCAATTGGGCTTCGGTGTGGCTTTTGAAAGTGGTGACTCCTTCAGGTTTGGCTACGCCAGAACTTTTGAATTCCTAGAGAAAAGCTTCCGGCTACGCGGCAAAATAAGAGTCGCACCTGGCTCATATCACAGCAATCGGTTCATGACACACTTTATTGCCTCCCGAGCAAGGAAAGTATCTGGTTTTTTCCAATACCAAAAAGAAAATGATTTCTGGGATGGATCAAGAACAAGTTTAAATATACGACCAAACATCAAATGGTCACAGAATCTCTCCTTTAATGCTGGCTTCAGACTGGATAACGTCAAACTTCCAGGTGGTGAGTTTTACTCAAAAGTAGGCAACATCGAGATTAACTACAACTTTACTAACAATTGGCTAACCAAAACCACCGTGCAATACGACAACATCCAGGATGAGGTGGGTGTTAATTTTCGCCTGAATTGGATCTATCAGCCTGGAGATGATTTTTTCCTGGTATACAACCAGGAGGGTAGCTCTGGACAAACAGATCGGGCCATTATTATCAAGTTCACCCGTTCATTTGACTTTTGAAAAAAAGCAGCATCCGGTATCCTAGTCTTCTCATGAAATCTAGAATCGTAGTCACACTAATCCTGGGAGTTAGTGTGTGCCTAATGCTATCCACTGCTCCAGATTTCGTCGTCCCCTTCTCGACCATTGTTCAGCTTGCTCATGCCCAGGGCTCCGAAGACATGAGATTCTGGGTTTTTGATGGGCATATGCACCCTATTTCATCTGCCACAAATAGGGGAGGTGATATTGGAGATGGACTCGATCCCCAGTTTTCCCTCGCTCTAGCAGAACAAGGTGGATTAGGAGCGGGCTTCTTCAACACTTCTGTTGACGATTTCTATGGACCCAATCATTTAGCTGTCAAAGAGGTCATCAGACAATTTGACCACCTCTATCGACAGATTGCGATGTATCCGAACCAAATTGGAATGGCCACCAGTGGCGAGGAACTCCGGGAGCTCCGTCGCCAGAACAAGATAGCCGCCATTCTCGCTATCGAAGGCGCAATGGCCATTGAACAGGATTTGGGAGTGCTTCGCATGCTTCACCGGTTGGGCCTGCGTGAGATGAACTTGGTTCACAATCTGGCCAACGAAATCGGAGATGTGATGTACACCACTGGGAAAGGCTCAGGTCTGACGGCTTATGGGTATGAACTGGTGGCTGAGATGAATCGCCTGGGGATCATCATCGATCTTTCGCACACTGCAGAGCAGACCATCATGGATGTGATTGCAGCCAGCACCCAGCCGGTCACGACGACTCACTCTGGAGCTCGGACTCTGGTTGACAGGCCGGGCAAGTGGAGCGATGAAATGATTCGGGCTCTGGCTGCTAAAGGAGGGGTTATTTGCGCCGCCTTTTTACCTCAGCAGGTAAGTCAAGAGTATGACCGCAAATGGCATGGAGGTCGGCAGCGTGGTTCGGGTATCATGGGACTGGAGCCTCTGATCTATCGGGGAGATCCCACCCAAATTTATGATTTCATCACTGAACGCCGAAACAGAGGTGGTTCGGGACGTAGTCGAATGGACAATGAACGCCTCCAGGACATTCCTCCTCTCTCTAACCTCATTGACACGATTGACCACATCGTGAGGTTAGTTGGGCCAGATCATGTAGGAATTAGCTCCGACTGGGGAGGTTATCCAGTCAATATAAAAGGCATAGAAAATGCCGGAGAATATCAGAGCATCGGCCACGCACTCCTTCAACGAGGATATACTCGAATAGATGTGGAAAAGATTATGGGAGACAACTTAATGAGACTCTTTGATCAGGTGGTCAGCACTACTACAATGTAACCAAGGTCGCTTGGGAGGGATCCCATGGCCGCGCCCAAAACAAGGGAGCACCTGCTTGTGCCCCAGAACATGGCTTACATTTCCGGAACCCATGCCCAATGTCTATTTCTAGAATAGGAGTTTTAACAATGATCAAGAAAAACAACCTCAATGTAATCCCCACGGTATGCTTCCTGATAGCAGCCCTAGCCACACCACTCTTCGGACATATCAGTGTTAACCCGCGCACCTCGGAGGCAGGCATTCATCACAAGCTATTCTACGTTCGGGCACCGGTTGAGAGGGAGATCCCAGTAGTGGAGCTTGGTGTAGAGGTAAGTGAGGAGTGGCGGCAAAATGGTGGTGATCTTAATTCATTCCAGGATGTTCCTGGCATGGATCTGCACGTGGAATTCGACGATGAAGGAAAAGTTGAACGGGTCTGGTGGACCAGTGAAGGTGCCATTGCAGAGACCTTTCAGATGGTCTACGTCAGCATGAACGTACCGGAGAAACCAGGTGTCTACCCCTTTAAATCGTGGCAAAAATACGCCGATGACAGCATAGTGTGGTTCAACGAGCCCCGAGGGGAAGATGTGGAAAATCCCTATCCGGTGGTTACGGTGACCAGCCCCCCCTTACTGACAGCTGGTGTGGTTCAGGTCGGGTCAAGCGCAATTGCCCTTGCAGCATTGGCAATTGCACTGTTTTCACTACGAAATCATCGTTCAAATGGACTCCCAACTCAGTAAGTGGAAGAAAATCTACATTGTAGGACTCTTTTATTAGGCGATCAGCACTGCTACAATGTAGCCAAATCCAGTTTGGGAACCCGTGGTCAGGTTTCCAAAACAAGGGAGCCCTTCACTGTTCTGGAACGTCACGCGCATTTCTGGACCCGTGCTAGGCATCCACATTTTTCAAAAATAGGAGTTTTAACGATGATCAAGAAAAACAACCTCAATGTAATCCCCACGGTATGCTTCCTGGTAGCAGCACTAGCCACACCACTCTTCGGACATATCAGTGTTAACCCGCGCACCTCGGAAGCAGGCATTCATCACAAGCTATTCTACATTCGGGCGCCAGTTGAGAAGGAAATTCCGGTGGTGGAATTTGGTGTGGAAGTGAGTGAGGAGTGGCGGCAAAATGGTGGTGACCTCAATTCGTTCCAGGACATTCCTGGCATGGATCTACATGTGGAATTTGACGATGAAGGAAAAGTTGAACGGGTCTGGTGGACCGGTGAAGGTGCCATTAACGAGACCTTTCAGATGGTCTACGTCAGCATGAACGTACCAGAGGAACCAGGTGTCTACCCCTTTATCGGGTGGCAAAAATACACCGATGATAGCGTAGTGTGGTGGAACGAGCCCCGAGGGGAAGATGTAGAAAATCCCTATCCAGTGGTTACGGTGACCAACCCCCCTTTGCTAACAGCTGGTATGGTTCAGGTCGGGTCAAGTGCAATTGCCCTTATCGCATTGGCAATCGCTCTGCTTTCACGACGAAATCATCGTAAAAACGATTCTCCAACCCCGTGACACAATAAAGGAAGGATCTCGAATTGCTAAAAACATTAAGGTGGAAACGTCAAAAAATAGCCTTCGGACTAGTTCTAGCAATAGCAGCGGGACTATATTTTAGTCACCCTATTGATTTTTTGTCCATTGTCCCATCAGGTCTCAACTCCCTTTACGCTCAGGGTTCTGACGATAATACATTCTGGGTCTTCGACGGACACATGCATCCCACATCTTCAGTGTACCGTCGTGGAGGAACCATCGGAGAACCCAATGCTGATCCCCGTTTTACCCTTCCTTTGGCCAGAAAGGGCGGACTGGGCGCTGCCTTTGTCAATACCTCTATTGACGAGTTTTATGAAGCCAATCACATCGCTGTAAAGGAAGCTGTGAGACAGATCGATCATTTTTATAGAGAACTTGCCAAATACCCAGACGAAATCATGGTGGCTACTAACGCCAATCAGATACGTGCCCTTCGGGGGGAAAATAAGATCGCAGCCATTTTGTCAATTGAGGGGGCACTGGCCATCGAAAGCGACCTGGGTGTCTTGAGAATGTTTCACCGGCTTGGCCTACGAGAAATGAATTTGGTTCATCTACTGGGAAATAACATTGGCGATGTCATGCACTCAGAACAAAACGGTGGCAAGGGATATGGCCTGAGCCAGTATGGACTTGAGTTGGTAGCAGAGATGAATCGACTTGGAATTGTGATTGATCTCTCTCACACCGCTGAGCAGACGGTTTTAGATGTTATAAACGCTAGCACTCAGCCCGTGACTACAACCCATTCAGGTGTGCGATCCTTGATGTCTTCTCCCACATTACCCAACTGGAGTGATGAAATGATTCGCAAGCTGGCTGAGACCAATGGGGTTATCTGCGTTCCCTTTTTACCCATGGTTGTCAGTCAGAACTTTCAGGATACATTCCATCGAGGGAAGCCTCGAGGATCGGGGTTAGTGGGCCTAGACCCGCTGGTGTATCGGGAGGATCCGACTACAATTTACGACTTCATCCGAGGAAAAAGAAGCGGCGGCGAATCAAATCGTTCTGAGAGGGCAGAACAACGTCGCGAGAGTTTACCGCCCTTGTCGGATCTGGTCGATCACATCGACTACATTGTCCGTCTGGTGGGCATAGAACATGTGGGGATCAGCTCGGACTGGGGAGGATACCCACTCAATGTTAAAGGTGTTGAAAATGCCGGGGAATACCAGAATGTAGCTCAGGCACTCCTGGCGCGCGGTTACTCTCAACAGGATGTTGCGAAAGTAATGGGTGAAAACCTGTTACGGGTCTTCGATGAGGTGACTAGTATAAATACACACTAAAGAGTGTAAAATCTTAAAATATAGAGACTAATTGTGGTAGACTGCATAGAAGGTTGTACTTATGGTTCGGTTAGGGTCCGAATCCGATCTGTTTTATATTGTTCTCTGATGACTACTTGGAGGGTCGTAAATGATGACATCGAATAACACACTACAACGATTTTTCGTGCTTGCTTGCTTGCTCTTATGTTTGAACATAGCAATCAATGCTCAAACAACCGGAACCATTAGCGGGACTGTGCAAGATGAGACTGGAGGTGTGCTTCCTGGCGTTGAAGTAACAGCCATCAACACAGGAACATCTGCAAGTCGAACGGTGGTGTCGGATGACCAAGGCCGTTACCGTATTGTTCAGTTAAATCCTGGATCCTATGAAATGAGGGTAGAGCTCGCAGGCTTTCAGACAGGGGTGTTGCGGGACATCTCCCTGGGTATGGCTCAGGAGGCGGTAGTGGGAGTTACTCTGAAGGTTGGTGAAATCAGCGAACAGGTGGTTGTTTCTGCCCAGGTTTCACTGGTCGAGACTACTTCCGGCACAGTGTCCTCGCTGGTGGAAGCCAGACAGGTTCGAGATCTTCCTTTGAATGGGCGTGACTTTATCCAACTAGCTACTCTCCAAGAAGGAGTAGTCACCCCCTTGGCAGCACGAAGAACAGTCAACGGCGACCGGGGAGTGAAAATTTCCATCGCCGGAGCCCGCCCAATGGACAACGCCATCCTGCTGGATGGAACCGATATTAAGAACCAGTATGGCACCACACCAGGATCGGTGACAGGCGTATTGCTGGGAGTCGATACAATCCAGGAATTTCGCGTCATCACTAGCGCCTACAGTGCAGAGTATGGACGTTTTACCGGAGGTGTAGTGAGCGCTGTTACCCGTTCTGGTAGCAATGAATTGCACGGTTCCCTCTTTCACTTTCACCGTAATAGCGCCTTTGATGCCAGAAATTTCTTTGATCGGGATTTCTCCAATCCCACTGTCCGGAGCGATCCTCCGCCCTTTAAGCGTAACCAATTCGGGTTTACACTAGGTGGACCCATTGCCCAGGATCGCAGTTTCTACTTCACAAGCTATGAAGGTCTCAGGGAACGACTGACCACGACGGGAATCTCCAATTTCCCCAATGCGTTGGCCCATGAGGGCATCATTCCCAACTACCGTTTTCGGGGACGATTCATCTGTGGCGCGCCCAGAGGAGTCAGGGGAAAACCGAGCCCCAAGATGTGTAACATTGGAGTTTCAGAGGCCATGCGACCCTACGTCGACATCATGCCAATACCCAATGGCCCGGATAACGGGGATGGAACGGGAAAAGTCTATTTCAACAACCCGCAACCCACCAATGAGCACTACTTTGTGACCAAATTTGACCACAAAATTGGGGATAACGATGACATTTTTGTCCGTTACACAATCGATGATGGCCACATGAGTTTTGTGCAGGAGGGAACCACGGTCAAGTTTGATGAAATAAACCGTAATCAGTACGTAACGGTTGAGGAGAAACATATTTTTTCGCCCTCACTCTTAAATGAATTCCGTATGGCATTCAACCGCAATGGTAGCCGAACGATGGAAATCGATATCATCGGGGTTCCGGAAAGCATGTACTTTGTAAATGCGGCACGACAGAAAGCGTCCGGATTCGCAACCGGAATGGGCCTACTCTTTTGCCGGGGCTGTGGTATTAACCAGTTTGGAACCAGTACCCGCACCCCCCAAAAGCATATCCACAATGTCTATCAGCTCATGGACCAGGTGAACTGGACAGAAGGCAACCATTCCATCAAAGCAGGAATTAGCTTTAGTCGTTTCCAGTACAATTTCGCCAACATAGCCCGCATGCAGGGGAGCTATCAGTACAACGATCTCAAGGGTCTTATAACGGGAGACTTCATTAACGCCAGCGCGTTTTGGGGTGATACCAATGGGAACATCATGCCCTTGGGATATCGACAGAGTTTGGTGGGGTTATACCTTCAAGATGACTACTCTGTTACCCCTAACATAACCCTTAACTTGGGTCTGCGCTACGAGTTCATCACCGTCCCCAGTGAAGTTGCAGGACGCACCGGAAATCTGCTCAACGCCCCCCACGGCGAAATCAATACGGGTGATCCTATGTTTGACAACCCATCTCTGAAAAACTTTTCACCTCGCGTTGGGTTTGCCTGGGATCCCTCTGGCGAAGGAAAGTTTTCAATTCGAGGTGGCGCTGGTCTATTTCACCAGCAGATTCTTTCCTGGTGTTGTACCTCGGCCTTCTTCCGTAGCACCCCTTACGCTATTCGAGCTGAATTCGACGATGATCGACCGGGAGACAAAGATATTCTCAAGATGTTCCCGAGGTCTCTCGAGCAGCTCAGTCCTACCGCTGGTGCAGTTACTGAGCCACCCCTCTTTGTGATCAGCCAACCTGAACAACCCTATCTGCTGCAGTGGAGTCTAACTTTACAACGAGAATTACTGGGCAGCATGGCCGCAACGGCCAGCTACTCCGGTTCCCGTGGAGTCCACATACCCCGCGTAGCAGACGTAAACCGCCCCGAGGCGGTCCGCGGAGCCGATGGATTGTGGCGATACAATTGCGACAGCACCCGTAGAGGCACCGTATGTGCCCAGAATGCAGATAAAAGGCGAGCCAACACCAACTTTGGCAGCATAACAAATCGTACCTGGGATGGCACTTCTGACTACCATGGATTGAGACTAGGGTTGCGCAAGCGTTTTAGTCTTGGCCATATGTTCCAGCTCTCCTACAACTGGCAAAAGTCCATGGATGAAGGCTCCAGCATCGCGGGCTCTCCCCGGGAAAGCTTCAATGATGCTTGGCTCTCTCCCAACCATCTCGATCGTCATAGTGATCGCGGGCTTTCTTCCTACAACATAGTGCATGGCTTTAGTGCTAACTGGGCTGTGGAATTGCCCTTCGGTCCCGGCCGGCTCTTCGCTAGCGATTCTGAGGGAATCTTTGGGAAATTGATCGAAGGCTGGCAGCTTAACGGCATTGTCCAAATGACTTCTGGCCCTCCGCTGAACATTGAGGGAAATCCCGCCCGTAGCTGCAGTGTGTGCAACAATATCCTGGGAAATATCAAGGATGGAGAACAGTTTCCCAAGAATGCTGAAGATCCGAATGGATGGTTTATCTCCGGTGCCAAAATGAAAACCATCACCGATGAGGAATTCCCGTTCACCCAGCCAACGCCTGGAAGGCTTGGAAATCTAGCCAGAAATGCGGGTGAGGGTCCAGGGATTATCAATGTTGACTTTTCCGTTCTCAAGAATGTCTCCGTTGGTGAGGATGCAGAAGTGCAATTCCGAGCTGAGTTCTTCAATGTTCTTAACCGAACCAACTTTCAGGGTCCAGTCCGCGCACGTGCTACTCACAGTCGCGGTGGGACGATTACCCGAACTTTCGGTGAGTTAGTTCAGACAGCTACAACCAACCGCCAAATCCAGTTCGCGGTAAAGGTCCTGTTCTAGCTGGAACTCTCTACTGTGTTCAAAGGGGCAGAGCCTCCCTCTTGGCTCTGCCCCTTTTTTGTGTTTTCATGTGTAATACGAATAGGATGACCTGGAGTCCAGGACCCGGATTTGTTTATTGCATCTCCCATGACTAGGCCAATTTGCAGAAGATGATGTCTCGGAAATAATGCCTGCCAGGTAATCCAAAAAAGGAGGCGTTCTGTATGAAAAAGCATACTCTGATCCCGTTGTGCTCGGCAGCAGTCTTGTGTTTTCTTATCCTTAAACTTAATTCTCCCACCCTGTTTTCCTTTGCGCTTTCACAGCCCTTTAATGCCCAGGATCAGGAGGACTCATTCTGGGTATTTGATGGACATATGCATCCTGTGTGGTCAGTCTACGCACGGGGTGGAACACTGGGCGAACCCAACTCAGATGGCCGATTTACCCTCCCACTTGCCAAACAAGGTGGGCTGGGGGCTGCTTTTATAAATACTTCCATTGACGAATTTATGGAAGCCAACCACCTAGCTGTCAAAGAAACTCTCAAACAATTTGATCACTTCTACAGGGAACTGGCCCGATATCCTGATCAGATTGCCATGGCTACCAATGCCGAAGAAGTAAGAGCTCTTCGCCGACAGGGCAAGATCGCAGCGATTTTGTCTATCGAGGGCGCATTGGCTCTGGAGAGCGATCTGGGAGTATTGCGCGTACTTCACCGTCTGGGACTGCGAGAGATGAACCTGGTACATCTACTGGGAAACAATATTGGTGATGTTATGCACTCCAGTGAAAATGGGGGGAAAGGATATGGACTGACCGAATATGGACGGACGCTGGTTGCAGAAATGAATCGGCTGGGAATCGTGATCGATCTCTCTCACACAGCAGAGCAAACCGTTATGGATGTCATGGATGTGAGCACCCAGCCAGTCACAACAACTCACTCGGCTGTTCGTGCCTTGGTCACCTCTCCCACCATCCCCAACTGGAGCGATGAGATGATCCGTAGGCTCGCCAATATGAATGGAGTCATCTGTGTTCCCCTTTTGCCAATGGCCGTTGACCAGGAGTTTCAAGACAAATTTCACCGCGGTCGCCCACGGGGCTCAGGAGTGGTGGGGCTGAACCCACTGGTGTACCAGGGAGCCCACGGGACTATCGAAGACTTTATAAGGGAGCGAAAAAGTGGTAGGGATGCAGGTCGAGCTAGAATGAGTGTGGAGCGCCGCAAGAGCATGCCCCCCTTGTCTGCTGCTATTGATCATATTGATTATATCGCCCGGCTGGTGGGAGTAGATCATGTAGCCATCAGCACCGACTTTGGAGGATATCCGGTCAATTTAAGAGGGATGACAAACGCA
>JAYZCG010000006.1:0-50132 GCA_036338435.1 Acidobacteriota bacterium | reverse complement strand
GTTCAGAGCACCCTGTTGTGGTTCAGTCGATGACCAACACTGACACAGAGGACATCGAGGCTACTGTTTTGCAGATAGGGCAGCTTTTCGGAGCTGGATCTGAACTAGTTCGTGTGACGGTCAACACGGAAGAAGCCGCCCAAGCTATTCCTGAAATCGTTCTTCGGTTAGAGGATCAGGGACTTCAGGTCCCACTCATTGGCGACTTTCATTATAATGGACATCTCCTTCTGACTCGTTTTCCAGAATGCGCTATCAAGCTTGACAAGTATCGTATCAATCCTGGCAATGTGGGGATGGGACGTCACCGTGATGAGAATTTTAAACAGATGATTAAGGTGGCTCTGGAGTACGATAAACCCATTCGGATCGGAGTAAACTGGGGTTCTCTTGATCAGAAATTACTCGGTCAACTCATGGATGACAACGCCCTTCTTCCGGAGCCCAAAGGGGCCCGGCAAATTTTGATGGATGCCATGGTGAAGAGTGCATTAGAATCAGCTGAGTTGGCCGAGGCATACGGATTGCCCCACGACCATATTATTCTAAGTGCAAAAGTATCAGCTGCCCCTGATCTCATTGAGGTATACCGAAGATTGTCCGCTCTGTGTGACTATCCGCTACATTTGGGATTGACGGAGGCTGGTCTGGGAAGTCGCGGTGTAGTAGTTAGCACCGCTGCTCTTTCTATTTTGCTTCAAGAGGGTATTGGGGACACCATTCGGATCAGTCTAACTCCTTCGCCGGGTGGAGATCGGACTGAGGAAGTGGTTGTTGCCCAACAAATTCTTCAGTCTCTGCACATTCGTAGTTTTTCTCCCCAGGTCAGCGCTTGTCCCGGATGTGGACGAACTACTAGCACTTACTTTCAAGAATTGGCAGAAGACATTGAGCAACATATCAAGATTAAAATGGGCCAATGGAAGAAGATTTATCCGGGAGTTGAAAGCCTGCAAGTAGCAGTGATGGGTTGCATCGTCAATGGGCCAGGTGAATCTAAGCATGCAGATATTGGAATATCACTTCCGGGTACAGGTGAGGACCCGAAGGCTCCCGTCTATGTCGATGGCCAACACAGCACAACTCTCAAAGGTCCTAAGATAGCTGAGGAGTTTATCAAGATGCTGGAGCAGTATGTATTTGAGAAGTATGGCGATGGGTCGGTGTAATCGACCATCTTAATAGTAATAGAAGTGGAAAGCGGTAAGTAGATGGCCGATTGAATTGTTAAGTGCAGTCAATGAAACATTGACTGTTAGAGCATTAGAAAAAATTAGGCGTATGATTGAGGTTGAAAATTTAACCAAGCGATATGGATTGCACACTGCAATTGATGGTGTGAATTTCCAGGTTAAACAGGGTGAAATTCTGGGACTTCTAGGTCCCAATGGTGCTGGTAAGACAACCACAATGCGTATCTTGTCGGGGTTTTTCCCCGCTACAGATGGCAAAGCAATAGTGGCAGGGTTCAATGTGTTTGATCAGCCTCTAGAAGTGAAACGGCGGGTTGGATATCTGCCAGAAAACCCACCACTCTATAGCGAAATGAGTGTGGATGCCTATCTACGGTTTGTTGCTACCATCAAGGGAGTTGCCCGGGAAAATCTTCAATCACGTTTGGAAAAGACAAAAGAACGTTGCGGTTTAGAGAAAGATGGGAATCGTCTTATCAAGCATCTCTCCAAAGGCTATCGTCAGCGAGTGGGTTTGGCACAGGCCCTCATCCATGAACCTGAAGTTCTCATATTAGATGAGCCTACGAGCGGTCTTGACCCAAGGCAAATTATCGAAGTTCGAGAGCTTATAAAAAATCTCGGGGGTGACCATACCGTCATTCTATCCACCCACATTTTGCCAGAAGTAAGCATGACTTGTGAGCGGGTTATTATCATCAACAATGGGAAAATTGTTGCGGTTGATTCTCCTCAAAATTTAACAGCTCATGTAGGAGGCGGACAGAAGGTTGAGTTAGAAGTCGAAGGCGATGTCGCAGCCCTGCCGTCTTTACTCAAGATGATTCCCCAGGTGGGGCGTGTTTCGGTAGAACACCTGCAGGGTGATCATCATTCCATTATTGTTGAGACTAAGGGCACTGACGATGTCCGTCATATCATTGCGCACAAGATCATTGAATCAGGGCGGGATCTTTTTCATCTGAGTGCACAGAATATGACACTGGAAGAGGTCTTTGTGGAATTAACCACAGAAGAAAAAAAGGATATTGAAGATATCTTTGAGGAGGAACAGCTGTGAGAAATTATCGAGCAGTTGTTCAAAAAGAGCTTCAGACTCTTTTCGTAAGTCCTGTTGCCTACGTTGTATTAGCAGTGTTTTTTTTCCTAACTGGATTTTATTTCTATGCCTATCTACAGGGAGTCCTGGATTGGGTTATGCAACAAGCCGCTCAAGCCCAACAATTCGGGGGTAATCCGCCCCCGTTTGATGCTCCAGGAGTTGTGATGCAGGGGTTTTTTGGACTTCTAAGTTTTATGATGCTCTTTTTAGTGCCTATGATAACGATGGGTAGTTTTGCAGAAGAGAAAAAGCTTGGGACTATTGAGCTTTTATTGACTTCTCCACTAACGCACAGTCAAATCATATTGGGAAAATTTTTTGCCCTTATAATATTTCTTGTCGTGATGCTGATACCTACTATGGTTAATACGGTGCTTCTTTACATGTTTAGTGAACCGGTATTTCCCCTAGTACCGATTGTGCTGGGTTATGTGGGCGTGTTTCTTTTGGGAGGGGCCTTGTTGGCGTTCGGCCTTTTTTTCTCCTCAATAACCGAGAATCAAATTGTGTCTGTGGCAGTGACGTTTGGCGTATTTATGATTTTGTGGGTCATCGATTTTGCTGCTGGAACTTCCAGCACCATGCTAAACGAACTGCTACGTTATCTTTCCATACTGAAGCATTATGAAGATTTCACGAAGGGGATACTTGACTCACAGCATCTAGTCTTTTACTGCTCCATGATTTTCCTAGGTTTATTTCTAACTTCCGTTTCTCTCAATTCTGTCAGGTGGAGGCAGTAGGTGTTTCGAAAAGTTATTGACCAGTTTGCCTATGTCGGGTTCGGAGCTCTATTCGGCGCCTTGTTTCGATATACAGTCAATGGATGGGATTGGGTTACACAGGCGCTTTTCTATGGCGGGTTGGTCTTTGTTGTGGGTTATGTGATTATTAAATTCCCTGAAATTCGCAGGGTTATGACGACACGATCAGCTCGATTGGGCGGAACTGTGGGGGCTACGGTATTAGTTGTATTCGGGATTTTAGTCTGTGTTAGTTTTCTTAATGTGCGTCACAACAGACGGATTGATCTTACTGAAAACCAACTATACTCACTCTCAGAACAGAGTTTGAAAGTTGTTGAGAATCTACAAAGTGAGATTCAGATTGTTGGGTTTTTTAGGGATGATGCCGGGCGGCTTCGTTTTGAGGATCTCATTAAGCAGTACAACTCCCCTAGTATTGAGTACAGAGTCGTGGATCCGGAAGAGGAACCGGCTGTGGCTGATCAGTATGGAATTTCACGGGAGGGTGCAGTCGTTGTATTGAAAGGGAAAGAACAGACAGAAGTAAATGATTTCAGTGAAGAAAAAATAACCAACGCCATTATTAAAATTACTCGAGAGGAAGAGAAGACAATCTATTTTCTCCAGGGGCATGGAGAGCGTGATATCGAAGATGGAGCAGCAGAAGGATATTCTCTTGCTCGGCAAAAGATTGCAAACCTGAACTATCGTGTGGAAAGCTACAATTTGGCCCAGCAAAACAAGTTGCCGGAATACTCCACAGTCATTGTGTCAGCTGGCCCTACAATGGATTTTTTCCCAACGGAAGTGGTCTTGTTGGAGAACTTTCTAGCAGGGGGCGGTAAATTTTTACTCTTGGTCGATCCACAAACTAAATTTGGTATGGGGGAATTCTTGGCTAACTATGGCTTAGAATTAGGGCAAAAATTAGTAGTAGATGCTAGTGGGATTGGTCAACTTTTTGGGCTTAATTTTGCGTTTCCTCTCGTATCAGAGCATGGAGATCATCCTCTGACTCAGCACTTGAGCGGAGTCATGACTTTCTTTCCAAGGGCGCAAAATGTCACGACTATGTCTAGTCCACTAGACTATACAACCAGGGGATTATTGAGCACTTCACCTAACAGTTGGGCTGAAAGTGAACTCAAAGAGGGCGATACTACTTTTGATGAAGAGGAAGATGTTCAAGGTCCTTTACAGCTTGCTGCTGTGACGACACTTTCAGTGCAAGGTTTGTCTCGGGATGGAGAGGGAATTGCTGTAACAGAGAGTGGGTCTCAAGAAAGCGACATGATTGGATACGATCCAGTAGGTGGTGCGAAGTCAGCTGAACGGGAATCACGATTTGTTCTAATTGGCGATGCAGATTTTGCCAGCAATGCCTACTTTGATAGCGCTGCCAATGGAGATTTGTTTTTAATGGCTGTTAGCTGGTTAGCGGAAGAGGCTGACCTTCTTGCAATTGGACCTAAAGATCCAAAGAATCGGCGGATTAATGTAACGCAAGGGCAATTTAGAATGATCTTCTGGGCCACGGTGCTTGTTTTACCCTTGTTTACACTGGCTCTAGGAACGACTGTATGGATGCGTAGAAGGTAGGACTAAGGGATACAATTACGTACCCTTGGTTAACAATACAGCGTTGGATTGTCTGTCAATTAATTCAAGCAATGAAAAATCTTTTATTGTTAGCTGCCATATTGTGTTCCCTTGGTGCTTTTATCTATTTCTATGAGATCCGAGGTGAGGAAAAACGCCAAGAAGTGCGGCAATTAGAAAAAAGCTTATTGCAACTCAAGCAAGATGAGATCACTTCGGTTAAAATTGCTACTTTCCAAAAAGAAAGCATTCTCCTGAAAAAAGAAGTAAGTGGGTGGATGATTGAGCGTCCAATCCGGAGTCCTGCCGATGATGGGACGGTGAATGTGCTTTTACGAGATCTGGAATCGGCATCACGAAATCGGGTTTTTTCAGATGTCGACTTGAGTGCACAGAAATATGGACTGGACAATCCACGTCTTAACCTCTTTATCGAGGCTGGACAAGCGAGTAAAAGTATGTTGATTGGCAGGGATGACTTTACGGGGAACAACATGTACGTTCAATTAGAGGGAGACTCGAATGTCTTTCTCACTTCCAGAAGCCTTTCCACAGCCGTGGATAAGACGTTATTCCAGTGGAGAGACAAAACAGTGCTGAACCTTGAACGTTCTCAAGTACGAGTCATTGAACTGAATAACGACAGGGGGAGGATTCGTTTTGAGCACCAAAATAACGAGTGGTTTGTGAAAGATCCCCTACGTGAACGAGCCGATCAGAATCGGGTTACAGGCTTGTTGTCAGCCATTGAATTTGCCGAGGCTCAGGAGTTTGTTGATGACAGTCCAGTGCAACTTGAGCCCTATGGTCTAATGCCGGCTCGGACCACCTTACGCATTCAGTTCAACGATTCGAAGAATTGGGTAATCCTGGAGTTAGGGCAGAAACTTGGAGAATACGTTTTGGCAAGAAATTCTGTGTGGCCATTTATTTTCACTGTCAAAGAAGAATTATCTGACCGCCTAAATCAAACGGTTTGGGACTTTCGTGACAAGAGCCTCGTAGACGTCGAACAGAGTGAACTTGGAGAAGTTCGTTTCTGGCGGGATGATGGTGAAATTACTATGAGATACCAAGATTATGCATGGATTGTTGAGTTGCCTAAAGCCTACGAGGGAAAGGAAGTTCAAGCCTATAAGTTCTGGTATCCCATTACGGATATTGCATTTAAAACTATCGATGACAAAAAATCTTATGACCCCAGTTTTTTACGTCCAGATGTGCAGATGGTTGTTACTTCCAGGGAGGGAGTAGAGCGCAAATTTTTGTTCACTCAGATTGGGGATCAATATTTGGCACGCAGAACAGATTCGGGACGACAAGGTACTATTTCCGAGATTGATTTTAAAAAGCTCTTGTTCGAACTTGAAGATGTTTTAGCTGACGCTCCGTGAAGGTGGTTTCGCATTAGGAAAGTTGAATCTACCCGATGGTTTACTACACAATTGTATACCAATAGCACTATTTATCAGAATGGGTGCAAAAAGTCTTATGACGGATTCTACTGACAGTAAAGATCGGCAATTGATTGAGTCGGAAGCCATTGAGCTTCGAGAGTGGATGGAGTCGATCGACTATGTTTTTTATAAAAAGGGCCCAGAACGTGTTCGGACTTTACTGGAACATTTGTACGCCCATCTAGCACGCAAGGGCATGAGGTTGCCTTTCTCAGCGAACACCCCTTACATTAATACCATCCCTCTCCATCAGCAAATTCCTTTCCCAGGTAGCCGGGCTATGGAGAGAAGGATTAAGAGCTTGATCCGATGGAACGCTATGGCCATGGTAGTTCGAGCTAATAGAGAAGCACATGGAATAGGGGGACACATTTCAACCTATGCCTCGGCAGCGGCCCTCTACGAAGTAGGGTTTAATCATTTTTTTCGCGCCCGGGACAAAAATAGTGATGGCGATAGTGTCTATTTTCAAGGACATGCTTCTCCTGGGATTTACGCGCGTGCTTTTTTGGAAAATCGCATTTCTAAGAAACAACTAAAAAACTTTCGCCGGGAATTGAGCCCAGATGGGGGGCTTTCCTCTTATCCACATCCTTGGTTAATGGAGAATTTTTGGCAATTTCCAACAGTTTCGATGGGATTATCTCCAATCATGGGGATATATCAAGCCCGCTTTAATCGTTATCTGGAACATCGAGGCTTGAAGGATCCATCTGATGCAAAAGTATGGGTGTTTGTGGGGGACGGAGAAACCGACGAGCCAGAATCTCTGGGAGCAATTACCTTGGCTTCCCGCGAGGGTCTTGACAATCTGATTTTTGTGGTTAATTGCAATCTGCAAAGATTGGATGGGCCCGTTCGAGGAAATGGCAAAATTATCCAAGAACTGGAGGCTGCTTTCCGTGGCGCTGGGTGGAATGTGATTAAGGTGATCTTTGGTAGTTCATGGGATCCACTATTTGAGCAAGACAAAGAAGGCCTTCTGATCAAGAGATTAGGAGAGTTAGTAGATGGGGAGTATCAGAGATATACAATTGAAACTGGAGCATATATTCGCAAACATCTTTTTGAAGGTGATTCCCGGTTGGCTAAGTTAGCGGAGCGCATGTCCGATGAGGAGTTGGAAAAGCTGATGCGAGGTGGGCACGACCCAGACAAGATTTACAATGCCTACAGAGCGGCTTGCTTGCACAAGGGGTCCCCTTCCGTCATTTTAGCAAAAACGGTAAAGGGATATGGTTTGGGAGAGGCGGGGGAAGGCAGAAATATTACCCATCAGCAAAAAAAGCTTAATGAAGAAGAGCTTAGGGCCTTTCGTTCACGTTTTTCGATTCCGCTTTCAGATGAAGAAATTTCCGGAGCTCCTTTCTACAAGCCTGCAGAGGATAGTATGGAGATCCGCTATATTCATAAGTGTCGTAAAAAACTCAAAGGGTATGTTCCCAGTCGACAAAGTAGAGCCCAGGTTCACAAGTGTCCCCCTCGAAGCTTTTTTAAGGAATTTTTTGAGGGGACAGAAGGACGTGAAGTGTCTACTACAATGGTTTATGTTCGACTATTAGCTAGGTTATTGAAGGATCGCAATATTGGGAAATATATTGTCCCAATTATTCCTGATGAGGCCCGTACCTTTGGAATGGAATCTCTTTTTGGGCAATTTGGGATTTACTCCAGCAAGGGCCAACTGTATGACCCGGTTGATTCTGGGAGCCTACTTTTCTATAGAGAGGCAAAGGACGGTCAGATTTTAGAAGAGGGAATAACTGAAGCAGGTGCAATGGCTTCCTTTATTGCAGCGGGTACGGCTTATTCTACGCATGGGATAAGTATGATTCCATTTTTTACGTACTATTCTATGTTTGGATTTCAGAGGATTGGTGATTTGATCTGGGCTGCGGGGGATATGCGATGTCGAGGTTTTATGATCGGTGGGACAGCAGGCCGGACAACTCTGTCTGGTGAAGGACTACAGCACCAGGATGGACATAGTCACTTACTAGCCTACGGGGTTCCAAATCTTCTAACGTATGATCCTGCTTTCGCCTATGAGCTAGCAGTCATTGTTCGTGAAGGAATTCGGCGGATGTATGTAGAGCAAGAGGATGTTTTCTATTACTTGACGGTGGAAAACGAAAATTACAGTCAACCGCCCATGCCAAAAGGAGTGGAAGAAGGGATTATCAAGGGCTTGTATCGTTACAAGGCTTCAGAACATAAAGATGCTAAGTTGCGTGCTCAGCTTTTTGGAAGTGGAGCAATTCTCAACGAGGTTTTAAAAGCACAGGAAACTTTATGGAATCAATTTAATGTGGCTGCTGACGTATGGAGTGTTACAAGCTACAAAGCACTACGACACGATGCTTTGAGTGTGGAGCGTTGGAATATGTTGAATCCCACCAAGAAGCCCCGGATGACATACATAGGCCAGTGTCTGGATCAGGCTCCAGGTGTTTGTGTGGCAGCTTCGGACTATCTCAAGGCGTTGCCGGATTCTGTAGCAAGGTGGTTTCCTAAAGCTTTTTATTCATTGGGCACAGATGGGTTTGGTCGGAGTGACACGCGTGTGGCTTTGCGAGATTTTTTCGAGGTTGATGAAAAGTTTTTAGTGTTAGCAACTTTATACTCACTGGCCCGAGAACAACAGATCGAAGCCAGTGTGGTTCAGGATGCTATTAAAATTCTGGATATCGATCCGAAAAAAGTAGAGCCTGTAAGTTCGTAGGTAAAAATGTAAACTGAGAAGACTAGTATGAGACAATGTTTGATAGTTGTTAGGTATGGCATTGAAATTTAAACTTCCCAAGTTAGGTGAAAATATTGATTCTGGTGACGTGGTCAAGGTGTTAGTTCGTGTGGGAGACCAGATCAGTCAAGAGCAGCCACTTCTAGAACTTGAAACGGAGAAAGCAGTCATCGAAGTTCCTTGCTCAATTCAAGGAATAGTTGAAGAAGTACATGTAAGAGAGGGCGATAGCATTAAACCAGGGCAATTGATTGTGACGGTAAAGGAATCCCATGGGAAGGCAACTGGGAAAGAGACCAACAAAACTGAATTTTCTCAAGGTGAAAAGACAAATAAATCAAGCCCATCAAAGGAAAAGCAGTCTCCAAAAGTAAAAAAACTATCTACACCCAAAAGGGGTAAATTGGACAACCAACCACAAACCGTCGGGCTGGAGGCGGTAGACTTTGCACCTGTTCCAAGTAAATCAACTACTGAAAATTCAGCCAAACTTATATCCGCCGCTCCTTCAGTGAGGCGTTTTGCCCGCCAAATTGGACTAGACATTGAAAACATTCAAGGATCTGGACCTCAAGGACGTATTTCTATTGATGATGTTAAGGATCATTCTCGTACAACTCAGGAGAACGTAAAAGAAGTTTCTGGTGTTGTCGAGATGGAGATTGAATCTCTACCTGATTTTACCAAATGGGGAACAGTGCAGCGAAAACCTCTTGGTAATGTTCGTCAAAAGATGGCTGAGCGTGTAATTCACTCCTGGAAAACAGTTCCCCAGGTTACTCAGCACGAAAAGGCTGACATTACGGAATTAGAGCAGGCACGAAAGCGATATAAAAATCGAGTGGAAATTGCTGGTGGGAAGCTGACGGTGACTGCAATAATAGTTAAAATAGTGGCCTCTGCTCTTAATGTATTTCCTAAATTTAAATCTAGCATCGATCTGTTAAATAAAGAGATTATTTACAAGGACTATTGTCATATTGGCGTAGCAGTTGACACCGATCGTGGGCTCTTAGTCCCGGTAATCCGAGATGTAGATCAAAAGAACATTACAGATCTTTCTGTGGAATTATTTGAAATTGCCGAAAGGGCACGAGATTCTAAAATGACTCTAGATGAGATGGAGGGAGGAAGTTTCACCATAAGCAATTTGGGTGGCATAGGTGGCACTTATTTTTCTCCGATCGTGAATGCTCCTGAAGTGGCAATTTTGGGCGTATCACAGGGAAGCATTGAACCGGTTGACCAGGGCGGCGAGGTGAGGTCTCGGTTAATGATCCCCCTATCCCTTTCTTATGATCATCGACTTATTGATGGAGCTGAGGCAATACGGTTTTTGCGTTGGATTGCCCAGGCGTTAGAAGATCCCTTTCTCATCTCTTTGGAAGGGTGAGGGTATTGTTTTGTTACACTTTTGAAGCGATTGTGCCGAAAATTAATAGGAGAACTCCCAACACCAGTAAGAGCAAGGTAAATTTGAAGATATTCCAAATGATGCCAGGAAGTTTGAACAGCATGCGTAAAGCTACCCAGAATACGCAAAAAACTAATACAAAGCTGGCCGAAAACAAAAGAGTCAACTCGACAACGCTCATCTTTCCAATTATCTATGAACCAGTGTGACAACACGGTGGTCTGGTTGATGGGGATTCTACCGATAACAAATAGAAGTATTCCGTGGCGATGTTGTATCGACTAACCTGCAAGGAACAGAGAACACACGTCGTTGGCGAGCATCTTTCCTCGCCTAGTAAGCTTCACGCGTTCATTTTCCTGCAATAGAAGGCCATTGGCCCTCAGAGCTTTAAAGGTCTGGGAAAAAAGTGCAGGGACATCACATGAGTAGCGATCTGACAAAACTGTCGGGGAAATCCCTTCCTCAGTGCGTAGACCTAACATTATTTCCTCCCCTAGAGCTTTCCGCACATTGAGTGTTTCTTCGCTAGCCCGTGTTGTTTGGCCGCTAGGCGCAGTTTCAATATACTCGGTCAGGTTGGCCGTATGGGTCCAACGTATTCCCCCTACAAATGATGCAGCACTGACACCAAAGCCAAGATAGGGCTGATTTCTCCAGTAAATAAAGTTGTGAGCACACTCGAGTCCTGGCCGCGAATAGTTTGAGATTTCATATTGATGGTATCCAGCTGATTGTGTGAGTTCCATTGCAGATTCATACATGTCAGCTGCTAAATCCTCATCTGTTTCCTCCAACTTTCCGTTAGCCAAACGGTGTCCAAACTCTGTATCTGGTTCGATGGTGAGATTGTATAGGGACAGATGTTCGGGCGAGAGGGATATTGCTTCTTTTAAATCAGTCCGCCATTCTCGAATAGTTTGACCTGGAATGGCAAAGATCAAATCCATGTTGATGTTGTTGAAGCCGGCCTGGCGAAACATTCGATAAGCGGTTCTTGCTTCTTGTGCAGTATGGATTCGACCGATAGTTTTTAAGTAGTAGTCATTAAAAGATTGAACGCCCAGGCTTACTCTATTGAATCCTAATGTTCGGATAGATGAGAAGAAATCTTCAGACATGGTTGCTGGATTACACTCAATGGACCACTCGGTATTTTCATTACATTCAAAAGTTCTGGTCAGAGTCGTCGTAAGTTTTTGGAGTTCCAAGAAGTTAAGTTCTGAAGGAGTGCCTCCACCAAAAAAAACAGTTCTCGCGTGAGATCCAGTCCAAGACGTATTTTTGATCTCTTCCTGCAGAGCTTCCAGATAGAGTTTGCGTACGCTTTCACTGAAAGGTCCGGAGACAAAGTCACAGTAATAGCATTTATGAACACAAAAAGGAATATGGACATAGATTCCCAAAGGAGGCTTTGTATCGGTGCTGGTATGCTTTATTTGTTGCATTGATGAGTATTTTAAAGTTTTGTACTACAAATTTTAGATTTAACTTCTGTCTTTTTACTCAATGCGTAGCATGCTTAGAAAAGCTTCCTGTGGAATTTCTACTTGACCCACTGATTTCATGCGGCGTTTACCTTTTTTTTGTCGTTCTAAGAGTTTTCGCTTACGTGTGACATCTCCTCCATAACACTTCGCAAGAACATTTTTACGTTTGGGAGAGATGCGCTCAGCTGCAATTGCTTTTCCACCTAAAAAAGCTTGGATTCGAATCTCAAATAATTGTCGTGGCAGAACTTCTTTTAGCCGCCCTACTAAGGCTTTGCCACGTGTGTAAGCGCTACTGCGGTGAGTGATGAAACTCAATGCATCAATAGGTTCTCCGTTAACAAGTAAATCCAATTTGACGAGACTGCCTTCGGTGTAGCTTAGAAACTCATAGTCAAATGATGCGTAGCCTCGAGTTCGGCTTTTGAGGGCGTCAAAGAAATCAAAAAGGATTTCGGTAAGTGGGAGCTCATTAGTTAGGACAAGACGATTGCCGGCTGTATAGTCCATGGAACGAAATGTGCCACGGCGATCCTTACACAAATCCATACAGAGGCTGACATAATCGTTTGGAGTAATAATTGTGGCCAGCACATATGGTTCTTCAATTTTGACAATTTCTCCTGCCTCAGGCCAGTTACTAGGATTGTCCACGTGAAGTACAGACCCGTCAGTGAGAGTGATGCGGTAGTTTACAGACGGAGAGGTAGCGATAAGGTCTAGGTCAAATTCACGTTCCAGGCGTTCCTGAACTATTTCACTGTGCAGTAGTCCCAGAAATCCACAACGGAATCCAAATCCCAATGCCGCCGAAGTTTCGGGTTCGAAAGAGAGTGCCCCATCGTTAAGTTGAAGGCGTTCAAGGGCTTGCCGCAAGTCAGGGAATTGCTCCCCATCTATAGGATAAAGTCCATAAAAGACCATCGGTTTCACTTGTTGATATCCAGGAAGTGCTTGGTTGCTAGGTTTGATGGCGTCCGTCATCGTATCTCCGACGCGGCATTGTCCAATTTCTTTGATTCCAGCGTGAACAAATCCTACCTGCCCAGTTTCCAGAGCATCTGTTGATTGCATGTCTGGAGCAAATACACCTACACCCGTGACTTCAGCCTCGTGACCAGAAGTCATCATGTGTATTCGCATGTTGGGTTTTAAAACCCCGTCTACGATTCGTACGTATGCAATAATTCCGACATAGGGATCGAAATGGCTGTCGAATACCAGGGCACGTAAAGGACCGCTGGTTTGCCCCTGTGGTGGAGGAATATGCTGTACGATGGATTCTAAAATTTCTTGAATTCCATCCCCTTGCTTAGCACTTGCTAGAAGACATTCAGAGGCTTCAATGAGCAAGCTTTCTTCCATTTCTTTTTTTACACGGGCAGGATCAGCAGAAGGTAAATCGATTTTGTTTATGACCGGAATGATAGTGAGATTGTGGTTGAGCGCCAAGTTGACGTTGGCCAGTGTTTGAGCTTCAACACCCTGAGCTGCATCAACTACTAAAATGGCACCTTCACACGCATTTAAGCTGCGTGACACTTCGTAGGTAAAGTCGACATGTCCTGGAGTATCAATAAGGTTGAGTTCATATAACTTGCCATCTTGAGCCTGATAATCAAGGCGTACGGCGGACATTTTGATGGTAATACCCCGTTCTCGCTCGAGATCCATGCGATCTAGCACTTGTTCGCGCATTTGTCGAGATTCTACGGTCCCAGTGGTCTCTAGTAGACGATCAGCAAGTGTTGATTTGCCGTGATCGACATGGGCAATGATACAAAAATTACGAATATGAGTTTGGTCCACTGTAAAACAACTCCAAATAAATATTGACTGTTATGTGTGCGCCTCGTTCTCTTGATTTTACAGTACGGGTACATCATTTTTCAGATGTGTTCAAAGTAGATTCAAAACGAGTAACCCAAAGTTGAGACAATTCCAAAATCATTTTTCTTAACATCAACCTGAGGAGGATGACTATCAAAATTATCAAACATTTGAAGTCCAAGATTAAATCCTACAAACAAGGGGATCCGAATGTTAGCAGACCATTGAACTCTGTAGCGGCCGCCGGTGAGGATGGGAAGTAGTTGGGCGGTGGTCCCAACAACAAGTGGCTCAAAGCGTTCCGATTCAATTTCCACTCCTGCAATACCCTCAGCGCTGCGTGTTTTATCCAGGTCCTTGAAATTCTCCTGAAGAAACGTCAGTCCGCTAAAAACGGATAGTTGAGTGACCCGGCCTAGCGCAAAGTCCATGCCAAATCCTCCTCCTCCGCTGGTACGAAGATCTAGTTGCTCTCTTTCATCAGTTTCGGCAAGTGCGTTAACAAAAAGGAAAAGGCCGGGACGTAGAAAGCGATCGTATCGGCCTTGAATCGAATGAGTGCTCGATGCTTCTATGTCATCCTGAACGTTATAAAAGGCTTGTGCCAAGATGCGTATACGATCCGAGATTGTTTCGCGTTCTGGCTGGAAATTTACGGCAAGATTATCGATTGTTGTGTTACCACGAATAAAGGTGTAGCCAAGATTAGCACTACCAGCCCAGGATGCTAGAAAAGTTGGTATTTGAGGCGCATTCGATTCTTTGTGTATAGCAATGACCTGTGAAAGTGGCACTGGGGCAGTATGATCTAGTTGTAAAGTCCCAGGTTCCGGACTTGAGATTAATCCCATTGCCGAAGATCCACTACCAAATTTGACAAGTAACGGGTTAACAGTCGATAGAGTCTGAATTTGCTCCCAAGCAATTTCTATAGTCCCTGCGTAAGCTGTTTGGAAAGTGAGTTTTTTTGATACGAGTCTTTGGATTTCCCCGCTAAGGCGATCACCGTTCATTAAACTGATGACATCAGCTGTGAGAAGGCATGTGTTCGCAAAAACTACAATTGTGCAGAATAGAATGTATTTCATGAGGGACTCCGATTGATCGTTTATCGCAACACATGGCCCATGCGATTCCATCGGGTACGGGTGAGAAAAAAGAAAGCACGCTCTATGTATAAACTGATAATTTCGGGGAGAGAAGATCTGAGATAAGCATCTGAATCATCTTCGTAGGACCAGAATACAAACAGGGGAGTTCCTACAACATAATTGCGTTGAAGTAATCCGAAATAACGACTGTCAGCGCTATCATCTCGGTTGTCACCCATCACGAAATAGAAATCTTCGGGGATAATGATGGGACCGTAGTGGTCACGATTAAAATCTCCACCGAACATGTGGTGTTGGCCCTGGGCTGGATATACGTAGTCATCTGAGTGGACTTTGTAAGGTTCTTTCAGAGACTTACCGTCAATGTAAACGATTTTGTTGATAATCTGTAGTCTTTCTTTTGGAAGGCCAATCGCCCGTTTCACATAAAGGACTTCAGGCTGTTTTGGGAATTTGAAAACAACAATGTCGCCTCTGGTGATGGTATGTTTTGGAGTTATGGGAACGCCTGGTCTGAAGCTGTTTCGAATGGTGAACTTGTCAATGAGTAAGCGATCACCCACCAGAATAGTTGGTTCCATGGAAGGGGTAGGTACTGTCATCGGATGCACCACATAGGTTGTGACGAATAGTGCAAAAATCGTGCATACAATGATGGTAACGTAGTATTCACGGAGGATGCCGTAGCCCCCACTCTCTTTTCCATCGGGAGACTCAGGACTCATTTGAGTGGCAGACTGTTTTAGCGATTCGTGATGTTCCATTGTCCAACTAACCAAATTTAGTCTGTGCCCAGCTTTTATATTATCAAACCTAATAGAGTAGCCACTACAAAAGACACTGGAGGACAAACGATTGAATGGTAATAATTTTTTTCTGGAGTATGACTTATCTGATTAGTGTTCCCATACGGTTCCAACGGGTACGAGTTACAAAAAAGATTATCCGCTCACCGTAAAGTTGTATTAATTCCCAAGGGGATGATTGCAAGTGGGCATCAGGTGCATCTGCATAGGACCAGAAGATGAATAAAGGTTTGCCAACAATGTTGTGGCGGGGCAAAAAACGCCAGAAACGACTATCCAAGCTGTCATCTCGATTATCTCCCATGACGAAATAGTTGTCCTCGGGAATTGTAATGGCTTTGTAGTTATCTCGATCCATTTGAATGAGAGAGTTCGGACCCCCTTCAGCGTAGATGTGTTCATCTGAATGGGTTTTGTAAGATTCATTCAAGGGGGCCCCTTGGATGTAGACAATTTTATCCCGGATTTCCAACGTCTCACCCGGAAGACCGATAACTCTTTTCACAAGTAAAATATCTGGTTGAATCGGAGATTTGCAAACAACAATGTCATGTCTTTTAATTTCGTGTACAGGACCTAGAGGCAACCTGGAGTAGAACCCATTACGAATGGTAAATTTATCCACCAGAACCCGATCACCTACCAGAATAGTAGGTTCCATAGATGGGGTTGGGACACTCATCGGATGGACTATATACGTGGTTATGAACAAAGCCACGACCGAGCATATTACAATAGTCAGGAAATATTCCCTTAAGGCGCTTATTGGCTTGGTGGCTTTCGTCTTTTCTTGTTGGTTGTTTTTTCTCTTTCTTTGAGGCTTTGCCATTGCTTCCTTATTATCTTGTAAATTCATCAGAACCATGGTTTGGGAGATGTGTTGCGCTGACGAATGTATTGTGGAGTAAAAGCATATTTGTATCGTGATTATATCTCAGCTGCAAATTTGAAAATCGAACTAATCTAGTTTTTTATTATCTCCGATCATCTGAGGTCTGGTTATTAGTGTTACTTGTGCACGGTCATGAGATTTCGAGAGGAGTTCCAAAAGGGTTTGGTTGGTCACAGGATCGTGTAGATGTGGAGCGATTTCTAAGAGCGGAATCAGGACAAAGTTTCTATGGTGCCAGCGGGGATGAGGAATTGTGAGTTGTGCTTTGTTAACTACAAGCTGATCATACAAGATGAGGTCGATGTCGATATTGCGCGGACCCTTGGGTTTTTCTTTGATGCGGTACATTGCAGACTCAATCTCTTGGCAAATGCCAAGTAGCGTGAGGGGATCATGGGCGGTTTTTACCTTACAAACAAGGTTTAAGAAGTCAGGTTGGTCGAGCACATCCACGGGCTCGGTCTCATAAAAGGAGGATAGCTGGGTTATGATAATTTTTTTTCGCTGAAGTTCTGTGAGTGCCTGATCAATATATGCTTCTCTACTACCCAGATTAGATCCCAATGAGAGGTAAACTTCAGAAGGCATTAGAACTTAGAATTTAAATCCGGTTGTTGGATAGTTCCGAAAGTGCCAATGCCTTTCAAAAATATAGAGAAGCGTAACTGTTTTTCTTGTCGTATTCCAAGATTGAAACCTTGGTATTCAACTGCAAAACCACAACAATCCCAAGAATAATCTACTCGTGATCGATAGGACAGAAAACGTTCAGCCCGCACATCGTAGCTGAAGTTGCTAGCGATGGAGAGACCCCGTTGAGGATTCCCAATGGCTATTTGTGCTTGTAATTGGTTGCTTTGAAAGATGTCCGAGGCTAGCGGGCTATTATTTGTTATCTCAACAAGGTCAGGAGATGTCTTTGTGACAAAGTAGGTTCCTCCCAAATAGATGCCTGGGCGGGAAAGAAATCCAGTAACTGAGAAATTGCGGAAAACGCCAAATCTGGGATCATAATCACCTCTTATGTCAAAGCTATAGCGCGGCTGGGGAGTTAGTCGCACCAAAGTAGTCAAGGGCGAATAAGTGCGTTCAGTGGTGCCATAAGGAAAGCCTGTTAAGGTGTTAAGAGGATAGAATTGATTTACTGCACCTGGTGCAAAGGCTCCACCAAAATTAGAGTCAAAGAAAATCTTTTGCGCCAATTTCACGGAGAGCCATTCGCGGGTTATTTCGCCGTGCTCTGTATCTGTTTTCACAAAGAGGCGGTTCCAGATGGCATACTCTACCTCATTGGTGTTGGCGATGGCATCCACCTCATCGAAGCGGAGAATCCGGTCAAAATCTTTCACTCCGCCAACATAGTGATATTGGAAGGTCGGTTCAATTAGATGCTTCCAGAGTTTTCCCGAAGCTGTTTTGTAAATCTTAGATAGTCCCCATCCCTGCAAATCCAATGTGAATTCTGCATATTGGCGATGAATGTTATTGCCACTTAAAGGACTATCCGTTGATTTAATGGAGTCATGCAAACTATCGCTATAAAAGGTTTCTCTTAGGCCTAAGCGGGGGGTTATACGAAGACCTTGGAATAGCGGGAATGAAGAATAAAACTGGGGAAAGAGATCAAGTCGTTGAATAATTCCCGGAGTCTCAAAAAAATTATCTTGAGACGTGTGATGCGTTGATGCGAAAAGACGGGTTCGAGAGCGTCCCTCTGCTGACGCATCTAGGTCGAAGTAAAGGGGGGCATTAAAAAAGTTTTCCCCAGTAAGCTTAAAATTCAGAGAGGGGGTATTTCGGATCACTACATTTTGACCTGGGAACACTGTCTCTTCACGGGATACGATTAGGTTAAAGGAACGTGACCCAGAAGTATTACTTAGAAAAACACGGGAATTGTCGGTGGGAAGGGTTGCCGTATAAAAATTGTCAGAAAAAACTTGACGGAATACAAAACTAGAAACTAGGTTGAAGTCAGCTACGACTCGGAATCCGTGGGGAAGGCGGGTTTCTCCGATGCCGGTCAAAGTAGTGCCTCCTTGATTCTTGCGATCTTTAACAGAATACCAGTCTAACTCAAGAGAAGTGAGTGCATTCGGACGGGTTCTGAAAGTCAGTCCTTGACCGAATCCGCGTTTGGAAAAGTAATCTCCCCTTAGTGTTATATCGGCACTACGACCTAGAACTAGATAGAGCGCCTGGCTTACACTTCGACCTTTGTCGTTTGAATTGCCAATTGTAGGTAGCAAGAATCCACTTGAGCGTTTTTTTTCTCCGGTTGGAAATAGCATAACGGGTAGGTAAAAGACAGGAATCTTCTTTATTTTGAAAAGGGTATGGTTCACGCGCACCATACCACCTGTTTTAAGATGTGCTTCCTTGATAGTAAAACTCCATTTTGGGACGGCTTCCTCGCAGGCTGTTAGGAATCCATTTTGAACGACATACGTGTTGGGACCTGTTTTGAGCAGTTTTTTGGCTTTGACATACAGTTCATCATCGGTAAACCCTTCGGCATTGTAGATGCTCCCAGTATTCATTTTGAGATTGAGTTCTGCCTGCGTTCCTTGTAGGCGTTGCAGTCCTTCGGTGATTTCTAAGCCTTCCCGAACCACTACCTCGCCTGTGGACAGATT
Source organism: Acidobacteriota bacterium (assembly GCA_036338435.1). Taxonomy (GTDB): domain Bacteria; phylum Acidobacteriota; class UBA6911; order RPQK01; family JADFOI01; genus JAPYTY01. The sequence continues at coordinate 31,112 of JAYZCG010000006.1, read as the reverse complement.
GTAGGTCAGCCGGGGTGCCCGTAACACAATGTCCTGATAAGTGATCACGACGTCTCCATCTGCAATCCAGAAGTCGTCTGATTGGCGTGTTAGCTGTTCAGCTTCGAGAACAATTGTATTACCTTCGTAGTCAAACTCTGCTCGGGCACGTTCCTGCGGATGGGAGAATGCTTCCAAAAGAAAGCAAGCAAAGATAACGACCCTAATCCATAACCGCATGCAGTAAAGATAGCAGATACAGGTGCTTTGGCGTAAAAGAAGAATGTACAGTGGAGGAATAAAGTCGCGTAGACTCTGTATAGACAGGAGGTTTGGTTGATGGTAACCTTGCTGCCTTATGCCGGATCAGGGCGACATAGGAAACGAGCAAAAGGACTCTAAAAAGGAGAGGTGGCCTTCCTACAGCATGGTGGAAGAGCGCTTGCGGAAGATCTACTTCAAATTTTACAAGGAAACCTACAAGTCCTCGAGCATCGACCGCAAAACTAAAGAACTTATTGCCATAGCTGCCTCATTGGGGTTTCATTGCACAGGATGTCTTGAAGGACATCTGGAGAAGGCACTTGGATATGGTGCTACCAGAGAGGAAATCAGTGAAGCCATCTGTATAGCCATGGGAGTTGCTGCGGCTGGAGTTGTTGATCAGACTGACATTGCGTCCGAAAAGCTCCAACTAAAGCATTTCGATTCGTCTCCCAAGTGAATCTTGACAAGATATACCTTAGGCAACAATTTCAAGAAAAGCTGGATCTGTTCTGCTTTTTTCACCTAGGCGTAGATACCCAGGTAGAGCTAGTAGATGAGGGAGGCCATTTGCGGGTTGGCCTCGAACAGCACCGGATTACACCGGTAACCTTCACGTTGTCCTATGAAATACTAGAGGAAATGTTATCTGAAACTACGATACTGGAAGAGTTCATGCTCAATAAAATCACTCCTTATAGAAGGTAAGGTCTATTCTAAAAGTTTGACAGATCTAAGCGTTGTGAGTTGTAAATGTTATTAGTTCGGTACTAATGGTTTGACAACTTTCCATCCTCTTGTAGAAGATGGGGGTTTGTATTGTCTGGCCCCATCGTCTAGAGGCCTAGGACGCCGCCCTCTCAAGGCGGAAACACGGGTTCGACTCCCGTTGGGGCTACCAAATTTAGATCAGGAGATGAAGGGGAGTGGAGACACGAGAGTTAATTCTCCTGTCGCGGTGTGAGTGTATTTGGCACGTTGTTGATTTCGGGGCTTTGATCAAATGTAACCACAGGCGGAGACAACTTTCTTTCCTTTGTCTATAATCAAATGTCCGAGTGAAATCTTTTCAGAGAAACCATGGTAAAAAAAACTAGAAAGAACCGTGAAATACATGGAAGCCATGGGGGGCATGAGGGTCCAGGCAAGGACAGTCTCACGATTGTAGACAATAGAACAGGGAACACATACGAGTGCCCTATTACTTATGGAACGTACCCTCACTACGGTGCATCGATCAATTGCATGGACTTGAGGGACATAAAAGTTTCTAAGGATGATTTTGGCTTGATGACATACGATCCTGGATTCAGCAATACCGCTGTTTGTAGGAGTAATATTACCTTCGTAAATGGGGACAAAGGTATCCTGTGCTATAGAGGGTATCCTGTTGAACAGTTAGCCGAACGTAGTAGTTATCTGGAAACCGCTTTTTTAACTCTTTTTGGAGAATTGCCCGGTAAAGAACAACTTGATGAATGGACCCACAACATCACTTTCCACACCATGATCCATGAAAATACGAAAAAATTCATGGAGGGCTTCCACTATGATGCCCATCCTATGGGCATGCTGGTGGGAACCGTTGGGGCGCTCTCGACTTTTTATCCAAATGCCAAGAATATTTTTGACGAAAAATCACGGCAGAAGCAAATTTGGAGGTTAATTGCAAAGATGCCGACGATTGCAGCTTTTGCCTATCGGCATAACCGGGGGTTGCCCTACGTCTATCCAAACAACAAACTTGCTTTCACAGACAATTTTTTGAACATGATGTTTAGAGGTGTGGGATCAGAACACAAATTGGATCCGGTTTTGAACAAGGCATTAGATATATTATTTATCCTCCATATAGACCACGAGCAAAACACCAGCGCTAGTGCCATGAGAAGTGTAGGAAGTACAAATGCTGACCCTTACTCGGCACTGGCAGCAGCAGCAGCAGCGCTTTATGGACCTCTTCATGGTGGCGCTAATGAGGCAGTACTACGAATGTTAAGTGAAATAGGAACTGTAAAAAATATAGCTTCTTATATTGAGAAAATAAAATCTACACCTGGTCAGCGGCTCATGGGATTTGGACATCGAATTTATAAAAACTATGATCCCAGGGCTAGAGTTATTCGAGAGCTAGCTCATGATGTTTTTAAAGTAACCGGCGTCAATCCTCTTCTGGAAATTGCCTTGGAGTTAGAACGGATCGCACTCAAGGATGAGTACTTTTTGTCACGAAAGCTATACCCTAATGTTGATTTTTATTCGGGGATCATTTATCAAGCTTTGGGCTTTCCAGTCGACATGTTTCCGGTACTTTTTGCCATTCCTCGTACTGTAGGATGGCTGGCGCAGTGGCAGGAAATGCTTCTGGACAAGGACAAGAAGATAGCTAGGCCACATCAAATTTACACGGGCCATGATACGAGGGAGTATGTAGGTCTTGATGAACGTAGTTGAGGGGAACTTGAATGAAAGACAAACAAGCGATTGATTCTCTAGAGAGTTCAAAGGAAGACGGGCCAACAAGCAATGTCGAGCTAAAAGGATGGGTGAGTAGGATAGAGGATCTCTGTCAACCTGATGAGGTTTATTGGTGTGACGGTTCAACTGAAGAATATGATCGTCTCAGCCAACTTCTAGTTGATGTAGGAACTTATATCAAGCTTAACAAGTCCAAACGGCCTAACAGCTACTATTGCCGTTCAGATCCTAAGGATGTCGCTCGTGTTGAAAACTTTACCTTTATCTGTTCAGAGAAGGAAGAGGGAGCAGGGCCCACTAACAACTGGGCTGATCCAAAGGAAATGAGGGAAAAGCTTCAGGGGTTGTACGATGGGTGTATGCGAGGGCGAGTCATGTATGTTATCCCTTATTCCATGGGTCCAATCGGCAGTCCAATTGCTAAGATTGGATTTGAGATCACAGATTCTCCTTACGTGGTATGTAATATGCATATCATGGCTCGTGTTGGTGTAAAAATTTTGAAGGTGTTGGGTAATAGTGGTGATTTTGTTCGGGGCCTTCATTCTGTTGGAGCACCATTGTCTGATCCGAAGCAACCTGACAATCCGTGGCCCTGTGATGCTGATAACAAGTATATTGCTCATTTTCCGGAAACCCGTGAAATTATGTCTTACGGATCGGGCTACGGTGGAAACGCGCTACTGGGGAAAAAGTGTCATGCTCTCCGCATTGCTTCAGTGCAGGCACGTGACGAAGGCTGGCTGGCCGAACACATGTTGATTTTGAAGCTGACTTCACCGGAAGGTGAGGTGAAGTATGTGACGGGAGCATTTCCAAGTGCTTGTGGAAAAACTAATCTGGCAATGCTAAGTCCAACGATTGAGGGTTGGAAGGTAGAAACTATTGGTGATGATATTGCCTGGATGCAATTTGGTGATGACGGTCGTCTTTATGCTATTAATCCAGAAGCAGGGTTTTTTGGAGTTGCGCCTGGAACCAACGATAGGTCTAACCCAAATGCTATGCGGTGTTTCGCAGAAAACAGTATCTTTACTAACTGTGCGTTTACTACGGATGGAGATGTCTGGTGGGAGGAGATGACTAAAGAAACTCCTGCTAAACTAGCTGATTGGCTACGACGGCCATGGACTCCACAATCGGATCGTAAAGCTGCACATCCAAATGCTAGGTTTACTGCACCAGCGCATCAGTGTCCAGTCATTGCAGAGGAGTGGGAAGATCCAAGGGGTGTTCCTATTAGTGCCTTTTTAGTGGGTGGGCGTCGGGAAACAGTTATCCCACTGGTGGTCGAAGCGTTTGGTTGGCAGCACGGCACTTTTCTTGCCTCCATAATGTCCTCGGAGAAAACGGCAGCAGCAGCCGGGAAGATAGGGCAGGTCCGTCGTGATCCGATGGCTATGCTTCCATTCTGTGGCTACCACATGGGAGATTATTTCGCTCATTGGCTCACCATTGGGCAACAGCAGGACGAAAGTAACCTGCCTAAAATATTTTACGTAAACTGGTTTAGAAAGGGTGCGGATGGACAATTCTTATGGCCTGGATATGGGGACAATAGTCGTGTTCTGAAGTGGATTTTTGAAAGAGTTGACGAGCGAGATGTATATGTGGAAACACCTCTCGGCAGGATGCCATCTGGGGGAACTATTGATACCACTGGTCTCGACATTAGTCAGGCTGCGATGGATGCGCTTTTGGAAGTAGATGTAGAAGGATGGCTTAATGAAATCCCTGGAATCGAAGAACACTATGCAAAGTTTGGAGATCGATTACCCCAGGAGTTACGCGAAGAATTTAACAAGTTCAAAGAAAGATTGAAAAGGGCTAAAGATTGCTAGTTTCGGTGTATCCAACCTACCGAGTGAACTCAATACTCTAAAACATGGCCGAGATGGCCTCTGAAGGTTTTAAGACCAACACTTTGACAAACGGTGATCGTTTTGGTGGACATAGATCGTTGGTAAAGTCCAGACAATCCCAACTTGGATTGTTTTATGTCGTGGATGGGGCACACATTACAGGTGTTAACTTTACCTGGCATTAAGATAAAAAGGTATGAAGCGCATTCCCGAAGAAGAACTGATGCTGGATGAAGAGCAGGCTCGTGCTTATGCAGAGGCTAGTTTCCACATACAACATGAGCGTTTTGTTAAGTTGTTTGGAGAGCGATTTCAGGGGGACTTGATAGGAAAATATGTTCTGGATCTGGGTTGTGGACCTGCTGACATAACTTTGCGTTTTGCACGGTGCTATCCTCGATGCTATGTGCATGGAGTAGATGGATCTAAGTCTATGTTGAAATTTGGACGACAGGCTGTCCGTAGGGAACGACTTGAACAATACGTCGTGCTCATTGAAGGTCTTTTGCCCACCGCTAAGCTACCTCGGGATCGATATGATGTGGTGATTAGCAACAGCGTTCTCCATCACTTGCAAGATCCCCAGATGTTTTGGAGTGCTGTGAGCGGGTTAGCCGGTTCAAATTCGCTTGTATTTGTTATGGATTTGCTACGTCCTGAAAGTAGGGGGCAGGCAAGTAAGCTCACTGAATTGCATGTTTCAGAAGAACCTAAAATCTTGCAACGTGATTTTTACAACTCTCTACTAGCAGCCTATCGTACGGATGAGATAGAAGCCCAGTTAGAGAGGGCTGGCCTCGGGCATTTTTCTCTGGAGGTGGTGAGCGATTACCACTTAGTTGTATGGGGGACAATGCCCCTTGATTAAATACTTATGCTCAAGAACAGTCTTGAAGGTGTAGAACGTTGGTTTGTTGTAAAACCTAGTGTAGCTCAGTTCATAGAAGTAGCTGGCTCAACGGGATCTAGAGTCCCAGTAAGCGAAAAGAGCCACAAGCTATCTCCTCGGGGGCCTCTCCCAAAGAGGTTTCCGGCCGAGAGGACCGTAACGTATTGCTGACCATTATACTCGAATACACTGGCAGGAGCATTGACTCCGGCTCCTGTTTGGAATTCCCAGAGCCACGCACCATTCCGAGCATTTAAGGCTAGGAATCGGCCATCGCTTCTACCGACAAAGATGAGGCCTCCAGCAGTTGTTACAGATCCGCTATAACAGAGGTCTGTCCATTTTTGTTGCCAGACAAGGCGATTGTTCGTGAGGTCTATAACTGCGAAGATACCACGGGTCTGAGGTTGGTATTCTGCAGTTCCAAAGTGTCCACCAATGAAACTGACTGCTGGATCGGGAGGTAATTCTACCTCATCCCCTCCTTTGAAAACGGCAATCCGATCATTCGCACAAATGTGCAAGCGTTGTGTGGATGGATCATAAGAACTAGGTGGCCAGTTAGCTCCTCCAAAAGTTGACGGTCTAGCCAACACGCCATCTTTCCAGTAGGGAGTGAAGATACGACCCTCATTTATCAGAGTAACTCCTTCTATGGTTTCGGTAATCATCTGGGGAACAAAGGCATCTCCTTTTGGAAAGGGCTGTGTAGCCGCAGTTTTTTGACGAGGTTCTTGCGGAACTTCTTTGTCCTCGATCCCGAGAAGGGGCTCTCCATTCGTGCGATCTAAAATGTAGACCCAGCCTGTCTTACCTGCCTGAGCTAAGGCCTTTCTGAGGGTGCCATGTACTTCCACATTGAATAGCACAACCGGATTGGGGGCATCATAGTCCCAGAGATCGTGGCGAACCTGTTGAAAATGCCAGCGGCGTTCTCCTGTTTTGACATCCAGTGCAACAATGGCAGATGAGAATAGGTTGTCACCAGCTCTGATTGCTCCGTTAAAATCTGGTCCTGGATTACTCGTGGAGAAGTATATTAGGCCTAGGTCTGGATCTACAGCCGGAGTCTGCCAGACAGCTGCTCCACCGTATTTCCAGGCATCGTTATCTGATGGCCAGGTGTCATGGCCCCATTCTCCTATACCGGGAATAGTGTAAAAACGCCACACCAGTTGGCCGGTTTCGGCAGCATAGGCAGTGACGTGCCCGCGAACGCCCCGATCACCACCCGCCGTACCTGTTATGACTAAACCGTCATAGTAAAGTGGAGCACTGGTGATTGTGTATCCTTCTTCCCAACGGCCAACTTGTGATGACCACACAATTTTTCCAGTGATTTGATCCAAAGCTACAAGTCTGCCATCGAGCTGACCAACGTAAATTTTACCATCGCCTAGTGCTAGGCCCCGACTCGTCCAGCCGCAACAGACTGTGTCGATTGATTGATCAAGGTTTGCTTGGTATTGCCAGAGAATTTTTCCTGTTTCAACAGCCACAGCTGAAACATCATCAGCTCCAGTCACAATATAGATTACACCGCCATAAATTAGGGGTTGAGCTTCACCAGAGTATTTAGCCTCTAAACCGGAACCTAAACGTACTCTCCACACGCCTTTTAGGCGATTCACATTAGCAGTCGTGATCTGGGTTAATGGTGAAAACCGTTGGTTAAAAAGATTTCCACCGTTGGTCATCCAACCGTCCGTGGGAGAGGATAGGAGTTGTTCAGCTGAAAATCTAGGTGCTCTTGTTATTGACTCTGTTTGGGCCGTTGCAGAATTTGAGAATGTCAACAGAAAAGCCAGGGCTAAAAAAAGACTGAAAAGGGAAGAGTTCACACGTATAACCACGCCATTTCTCCAGTTAGTAAAGAGAACATTCTAGAAGGCAAAGGACCAGGAATCAAGACATGCTGGTGTGTTTTTGCATTCTTTTGAAAGCAAACGATAGATAGGCGCAGTTGTGGAAATTTAAGGAGTCTTGTTTCATCTTCTGAGTTCGAACTATGCATTGCGTTGTAACGCGTGCCCTGGGGTTCAAAGTCGTTTCCTAAAATATTTCTAGGGAGTGCTCTTGACAAACCTAAAAACAGTCTTTAGGATATAGATACGTGGTTGGCCCGGATTGTCACCATGCCAATAAAGGCAATAATTTCTGCATCCTGACGAAGTCCACGCATTCTTGATGCAAGGTGTCGAATCCGGGCCTTTTTAACTGTGTTATGGCTGAAACGTTGCTGTGTCCACATTGTAATCAAACCATCTCCTTTAGCATTTTCACAAGCTATCTTGGTAGCAAGGGTGGTCCTAAGGGAGGTCGCATCGGAGGCAAGTCCCGATCTCCGGCTAAACGTAGAGCATCTCGAGAAAATGGTAAAAAGGGTGGGCGGCCATCAAAAAAACAATGATCTAATGGGCAGTAATCGTTTGAAGCTGTCGGGTTGTAGTACGCCTAGCTATGACTGTGAAGTCGTCGGGGTAGTCACACCGTTTGTGTGCTTTGCTGAAGAATCACCGTATACATTTCAAAATGAACAGTCGGTGACGCATCTCATAGTTTGGGTTTTTCAAGATCTGTGTTTTTAACCATTGGCTTGGGCTAATCAACATGCAATATTATTAGCTTAGAGAGGATTAAACATGTGTGGAATTCTTTTTAACGCAATGGTCAATGGAGAGTGTCTTAATCTTGATAGATTTGGCCTTGCGCTTCAGCAACTGAGTCACCGTGGACCTGACTCTACTGGAATTGTCTGCATGCCACAGCCCAGCGAGGGTGATATTAAGCAATCCACTTTAAAGCGATTTGGCCCAGGTCAAAAAGCAGAAAAATCCACCCTGGCAATTGGTCACAAGCGTCTATCAATCCTTGATCTATCCGAACGTTCAAGTCAGCCATTTCTAGATATGTCAAACAAGAGAGGGCTTATCTTCAATGGTGAGATTTATAACTATCTAGAGATTGCTAAGCCAACTGCTAAGACATATTCAGATACCCATGTTTTGTTTGACTTGCTGTGTTCTGAAGGGGTCACTGCGCTGAGCCGGATGAACGGCATGTGGGCGTTTTGCTATATAGATTTGATAGCTTCACAGGTGTGGATTGCCAGGGATCGATATGGGAAAAAACCGTTATTCTACTACTGGGATCAGCAGCAATTCATTGTAAGTTCCGAAGTTAAATCGATATTTACTATCTTGGGCAGATCATCAAGATCGGTCAATCTCGATTATCTCTCAGCCTTTCTTGTCGGAAAACTGACGCCATTTTTGCATGACGGCAATTCCTTCTACTCGGAAATCAAGAGTGTCGATCCTGGTGGTGTAATGTGTTTGGATTTAAAAAATAAAGTGTTGAGGCAAAGTGAGGCGATAGATTTTCCGAGTTCTGAACGGACTCCGATGCGGAGTTCGCCTGAAGGATTAGCAGGATGTCTAGAAGAAGAGTTACGGACTGCAGTTGCACTCCGATTGCGCTCCGATGCACGAGTCGCGATACATGTAAGTGGCGGAGTGGATTCCAGCTGGATCGCTGCGTCGGCAAAAGAGAGTTGGTCGCAATCAAGTGAATTAGGGTTTTATACCTGCAGAATTGTTGATAGATACGGAAATGTTAATGAGGATCTTCATTATTCGAGACAGCTTTGTAGGAAATTAGGAGTAGAGCTGAGAGAAGTACATTTTGATCCATTCAACGCCGAAGAATTTGTGCAGACAACTTTAAAGATATCTGAGCAAACAGAAATGCCAACGAATTTTTTTCTTTCGAGCATTGCACTGTATCTACTGGCCAGGAGCATGAGGGCTGACGGGATTAAGGTAGCTTTAGACGGCATAGGGGGTGATGAGATATTGGGTGGATATCCTGTCTATCGATTGCTTTCGAGAACTAATGCAATGGCGGGTAACCCTATACAATCTCTATCCTATCTGTGGCACTGGATTGCATTTGCACGACCCAGATTGAAAGATATCCTCTATCAATTTTTAAAAAATACAAGCGCCTTAATACGGCAAGACGCATTGATGTCTCCAGAGGATACAACGGCCTCAGCATTACGCCCTTTACTGCGTACAGATGTACTTCATAAGAATATCGATTGGTATTGTGATCGGTTTTTTTCTAGAAATAGGGGCCTGACGCTTGCAGATGTTCAAAGGTTCGAAATTCAAAAATTTTTACTCCCCTATTGTCTTTATATGGCTGATCAAATGTCTATGATGTCTTCCATCGAAAATAGATCACCTTTTCTGGACATGAATCTCAGGAAGTATGTTGGATATCCAGATTCTTTTAAAATAAAAAAAGGCTACAACAAATACATCTTGCGTAAATCTCTCCCACAAGTGGTTCCAGACGAGATTCGGTGGAGGGCAGATAAGCTTGGTATAGGATCTCCGTTTGCGCTGAGTGTGTTACAAACTGAAGCAGTTGTAGATGTTGTCCGCGATTCGTCGCTAGCTAATCAACTGGTCGATGTCGAGTCATTAATCAAAGATTTGGATATATCAAGTCCATCGGGGCACATGGTGAGGATGTTGTATTCTCTGGGTGCTGTAGAGCGCACATACAAACTCGCCATTTAGTTCCGGGTTCTTGCCCATCATGAAACGGATTCTGATGCAATGTGTTTGTATATTCTCAATTGCTTTAACTCGATCACTGGGCAGATTGACCAGAAAATGAACCGTACACCACCTTTCCTCCAATGAGTGTTGTTAATACCTTGATCTCGGATAAATCTTCATCAGGAATCTTGGGGTTCAACGGGTTGTTGTCCAGAATTAACAGATCTGCTAACTTGCCTGGTTCCAGAGAGCCCAGTTCTTTTTCGCGCAGGACATACTCCGCTCCCCAGCGAGTCATCATCAGTAGGACCTGATCTCGGCTAATAGCCTCTTGGGGTCCAAAAATTCGTCCATCAGAGACTTTTCGGGTTACCAGAATTTCCATGTTGAACATGGGATGTCTTTCCGGATCGTTGTGGGTATCAGCACCCCAGGCTACTTTTATTCCGGCATTGATGAGGCTCTTGGCCGGGAGCATCCAGCGGTGGGCATATTCTTCACCATAGATGCGACTAACTCCGGCAGCGTAGCGGGCATAGTAAATAGGAGGTTGTAGGCTCCACATCACACCCAGTTCTTTAGAGCGCTGGATAACATCGGGGCTGACCATCATGCCATGATCCAGGGCAAACTTTCTCTCCAAAATAGAGCTTTCTTGATTGGCTTCTGCATAGGCATCCAGATTCATGAGAGAGGCACGGTCTCCAAAGTTGTGCACCCCCACTACTCTGTAGCCGTAGCGGTTGGCTATAATCGAAGATTCATAGCCAGGATCTTCAGGCCAGTCCCACATGCAGGCACCCTCAGGGAAGACATCGTTAGGCAGAATCTCACGTTTGGGCACTGAAGCACAGTCACTGGATCCTCGAGCCATGGTGTACTCTCCTCCTGGGCCCGGAGGAGCAGGTCCGTTCCCATCTGGATTAGATATAGAAACTCCTATAAGCCACATTCGGTCGGTTCCATGACCCTCTAAATTTCCGAAGCGTTTTAAATGTCTCTCCATAGCGGGATTAGCTCTGCCCACTTCGTGGGAATATGGTAGACGCAAGGGAAGCTGACCCTCTCGGTCTAGATGAGCATAGGCGGAAATTTCTCGACCTTTCAGACGGGTGGAGAGGGTAGTAATCCCAATGGCTATCCACTCCTCCAGCTCTTTTTTGAAAACTGGAGCCAGAATCTCAACAGGAGTCTGGGGCAGAACCTCCACGTCAATAATTTCACCAGCAGCTCCAACTAGTTGACCCGTGGGCTCTCCCTCTTCGTTTCTGAGTACTCCAGGCAGTAGTTTTTCCCCATACATATCTCTGAGAAGGTCTAGCATTTTGCTGTTTACCACCCCCCAGATGCCATAGCCGATACGGATAAAAATAGGATGATTTGGAGCGGCCTGATCGAGATCCTCCCGAAAGAGATGGCGCCGCACTGTGTCGTTTGAATACGTGGTGGCCATAATAATCTCACCAGGAGGGACACTCTCCGAAAACTTTTTAAAATCTGCCAGAGCTGTTGTTTTGTTGTCCCACCGAATGTTGGCATGCCAAACCCCATTTTCCCTTAAGAATTGCAGATAAGCTGGGGTAATTTCTCGGGAGTAATGGCTTAAGGCATAGCTGTTAGGATGAGAGTGAGTATCGATGATTCCTGGAATAACAGTCTTGCCTTTCAGATCTACTCGCACAGTATTGGGCCCTGCGAGTTTTAAGATTTCATCACTTCCTCCTACTGCCAGGATGTGGCTGTTTCTAATGGCTATAGCAGAGACGGTATGAACGGGAAGCTGCTCAGAATCCATGGTTAGAATCTGGCCATTGTAAAGAATTGTGTCCGCCCAACTAATCACTTCCACCGGTAGGTTTTGTCCGCGCAAGCAAGGATTTGTTGCGATCCAGAAGCTAATAATGAGCAATGCTGAAGACAATACAATAGATAGACGTTGTGTCATTTTGTGTAAAATCCCTCCCCTTTGTCTAAATTCCGACAGAACATTTTGTATTTGGTTCTCGCCACCTTGTTTATCACTTGGACATGGCGCGGTCCTCGTGTTTTAAAAGTTGTTCAATGGTATGCCAATAGAGCATAGCTGGCAATATCAAAGGTATTGATAAATATGTGCGCTGTAGTTTTCACATCAAGTGAATGGTAAGAAACAATGTCTTAAAACGGACCAAGGTGGGGGCTCTGAATCCCAACAAAACATTTAACAAGTATGACATTGGAATATCATGTACAAAATCCAGTATCATCCTAAGAAGCATATTAGAGCAGACAAAATGCGCTCAGCGAAATAAAGGGACTTGAGAATGTTTTTTGGTTCAGACAATGGAGGTCTTCGGATGAACAAGGATAATTTAGGTTGTCGGTATAGTATGGGTTTGTTGGTGGGTTTTTGCCTTACCATAGGCTCATCGTGGGGGCAAAGTATTCAGGACTTGCCAACTGAAGTTATAGCCTATGCGGACATCGTTTTCTTCAATGGAAAAATTTTGACCGCCGATGATGAATTTACAATCGAAGAGGCGGTAGCTATTCGGGATGGGAAATTTCTTGCTGTGGGAAGTAGCGAGCGCATACTTGCTATGGCAGGATCCAATACGCGTCAGATAGATCTTGAAGGGCGTAGTGTTATTCCAGGTTTGATTGCTGACCACGAACACTCTGCTTTTGTAGGAAACGTTGCAAAGCGAGGTCAAGGGGGCAGAGTTATCTTCGAAGATGTGGAAAGTGGCTTAGAGGAAATTAAGGCGGAAGTAGCTAAGTTTGACCCAGGTGTGGAACTGTACATGCGAGGTCCTAGCAAGAAACCTTTAGTTGTGGATGTAACACTTGCCCAGTTGGATGAGGCAGCTCCTGAGAATCCGATCTCCATTAGTTGTCAAAATAATCAAGTTATTGTTAACAGTTTGATGCTCAAAAAACTCCCTGCTGACATGCAGGGGATTGTAAAAGATGTAAACGGGAATCCTACTGGTCAACTCAGAGGAGCGGCTGCAGGAACGGTCATCTATGAACTTATGCCTCAGGAAGATTCGTCGACACAACTGGAGAGACAAAAGCAGACCTTCAGACGCTACTTTCTACAGGGGTTAACTACTATCATGGGGCGAGGCCAGGGCTTGACTATCTCTATCCTCCGAGACCTTTGGGTTAAGGGAGAGTTAGAGCCACGGGTGCGAATCATTCACGAGTTTCTCCGAGCTCAAGCTCGTCCAGAAGCTTTTCTTAAACGCATTGGTAATTTAACTGACTTTGGAGATGATCAGTTTAAAATTATTGGAGCAACGGTTCAGGTAGTAGACGGTTCTACTGGGAACGGAGCGGCCTTAACTGATATTCCAAAGATTAATAGGGTGGAGGGAGATCCGTATGACACCTACGGGCAGAACAAGTGGGAAGAAACAGGGAGTGTGGATACTAGCGACCGTCGAAATATTATTCTGGCCAACCGGTACGGGTGGACTATAAGCGGTTTACACAGTGCCGGAGACCAGAGCAACGGTATCCTTCTGGAGGCTCTGCACGAAGCTCATCAGGAGAAGTCATTGGTCGGCCGACATTTTGGCATTGATCACCAAGCTATGATTCGGAAAAACCATTTTGAATTGATGAAGGAAATGGACATCAATCCCATTATGTATGCCAGTGCTATTGCCGGAGATAATGAGACCTGGGTCTACCAATATGGGGCGGATGCTGTCTACAATATGACGCCTGTGAGAAGTGTCATCGATGCGGGTCTCAAACCCGCTATAGAGATCCCCGGAGGGATGGAAGCTATTCGTGCTTTTGTAACTCGAAAAAGTGATGATGGTCGTGTTTGGAATCCTGAACAGAAAGTGACCCGTCAAGAGGCTCTTTACATGTATACGAGCTGGGCCGCCCGGTACAGCGGGGAGCAAGATATTCTGGGTTCTATTGAAGTTGGCAAACTAGGTGATTTAGTGATTTTAGGTGGAGACTATATGACCTGGCCAGAAGATGAGTTAGATGTGCTTCGCGTTTTGATGACCGTGGTTGGAGGTAATGTGGTGTATGAGGCGCGAGGAGCTTTTTAGCTGGTCGTATTGGAAGACAAGCTAAAGACATAGTTTCATTGAATACATACGAGAGCTTGTCTGACAACACTGCGTTGTAGTAGGCGACTAATCAGAATAGATTGCAAACCATTGGTGGAGACGAAGGGATTCGAACCCTCGACCTCCTGAGTGCGATTCAGGCGCTCTTCCAAGCTGAGCTACGTCCCCACCCCTGTATTCTCAAACACTTGAGCTGATGGGTCAATGCCAGAATGCTTTGTTGTAGAGAAGGATCATTTATTTTTTGGTCAAAAAATATTGATTTTGTTCTGATGGGACATAGGTTGACACCGTAGCTATGTCCCATTGATGTTGTGGCTTGGTAAATTAAAGTATATTTTGAATATAGATGATTAAGAAAGCACTCAAGGGAATGGCACTAATCTTAGCTCTGATGGTTGTTACAGTTCTCGTTCTTTATCTCAATCGCAGTGATCCTTGGCAAAGCCTTCCCGGCAAACAGATCACCGGAGAGGAAGTGATTGGCCAGATTGATGACTGGAGTTTCATGGAGCCATCTACCAGAGTGATTTTGGAGGTGCGACCTTCCGATCCCTATTCTGTCTACATTCGGGCTTTTATGCATAAAGGGGTTCTTTATCTAAATTCTATAAGCCCCAGTAATCGCTGGACTCAGTTTTTACTTGAGGATCCGAATTTAAGGCTTAAAGTGGGTAAAAAAATCTACAGAGTGCGCGCTACAAGAGTTGAGGACTTCACACTGGTGGATGAAATTCATAAGGCCAGAGAGCAGATAGGTTCCCGCATAACAGAGAGAACGCCAGACGAAAGAGCGGAGAATTGGTATTTTCAAATTGGCTCTCGTTGATTGTCTGGCAAGTAGAGATATAAGCCGAGTTCTGTAACCCCGTGTGGGGCGGTGATCATTCATCTAGGAATTAGGTTGCCCTAATTCTCAAGCGGCTTACCCGCTCTGACTTCACTACCGTGTAGTGAACTGGCCGGGCCGACCAACAGACAGAGCCTATTTAGCCTTGCACCGCGTGGGGTTTGCCATGCCTTTGATGTCACCATCAAAGCGGTGGGCTCTTACCCCACCATTTCACCCTTACTCCAAAAAGAGACTCTCTGAAGCGGTTTATTTTCTGTGACACTTTCCGTAGGGTCACCCCTCCTTCCCGTTAGGAAGCACGCCTGCCCTGTGGTGCTCGGACTTTCCTCTCTCCACCCGCAAGTGGACGGCGATCACCCTCTCTACTTGCCAGACTAACCCCAATTCTAGCATGAATCAAAAACAATGATAGGGTTGGGAAGAAACGTCCTGAGATGCGCTACGATAGAATAAATACTATGCTGTATATTTAGTGCTATAAATAGCTGAGGGTATTAGTTAATTTCAATTAGTGATTTGGTCATTTGGGAGGTTTCTAGTCCAATGACCTGGCCATACACTTTTCCTAGTTTTGCATTGGCTTCAAATCGAATAGGTATGCGTAACTGATCTGTGGAATACCAGATATGGAAATCGCCACCATTACTAAACAAGCCGCCCACAGTAACGATTTTGACTGAGTTGAAGGAGCCAATAGGAGTGACAATAGTTTCTCCGACCTGTACTTCTATAGTAACTGGCTTGATTTTTCCTCGACTGTTTAAGTAGATCACATAGGAATCTCCAGGCTGCAAAGGCTTCAAGCGTGCTACGTAGAACACGGACAGGATGTCTGATACCGGGCCCGGGATTCCCTGAATGATTTCGTCACGTATTTCTAAAGGAGGTTCAAACTCCGTATTCAATTCATGAACAAGAATAGAATCTTCCTCATAGTTGAAGCTGACTTCAAGATCTCTTTTACGTGTATTGCGGCGAGTCTGCCTCATAAATTTATGTGATTTGAAAGTAGTGTGATCAATGATGGACTCAAAATAATCACGTATTTCTAAGCCTACAACTGAACTGAGCAGACCGCCCGACAATGTTGTCGCGGAGAGAGTATATGCCTGAAGACCGTTGTAATGGGAGTCTTTGATCGAAATTGTGAGCTCTCCAGCTTTGAAGGCAGGGACCAAAAATATAGGTTTCCACTTGACCTCATAGCGAAGGCGTTCGCCCGGCTCAAAGGGAACGGAGTAATCTGTTGTGTTGCTCAGAAGGTCCTGGGATTGATTTTCGGATGCCAATACTAATCCCACTACTACCATTGTGAGCAACATGCAAAAAATGAGAACAGCTATACCTGAACGTTTGAACATACTAGTTGTAACGATAAAAAGGCAAAGGTGTTTCAACCACGGTTAAATCATGTCTGCAGCGTTTTCAACCAGAGTATCATAGCGATAAGAATGCATCCCACGACGGCATTGTACTCACGATTTAAGATAACTAGGTGCCATCGGAAAGTGTATGTGGATCGTATTGGTATTGGATCCAAGGTCGGATTTTTATTCTGAAAGCGCGGCAGGAATAACGGTACTTTCCTGCGATAGGACATATAGGCAGAGCCGAATGATTGTTCAAGTTCCTTTTCCTCACGTCGCATCACGGGTATGTAAAGGGCAAGAAAAAGCAGAAGAAACACAACTACTAGCCAAGCTTTTGAAGAGGCCAAGGAAAAACCAAGTCCAATTAAAAAGGATCCAAAATAGAGGGGGTTTCGAGTCCATTGATATGGGCCACAGGAGGCTAGACGAATGCCTTTTTCAATGTGGCCTGCAGCCCAAATGCGCATGACTAAGCCTAGGGAAGTTAGACCTAGCCCCATCATTAAGGGGTATGGCTGTGGAGATGAAAAATAGACAAAGATCAGTGAAAATATTATCCCGGTTGGAACTCGAATGCGTTGTACAATTGTCATTTTCCAAGGCGTCGCAGTATGGCGTCAAATACATCTTTTACGGGAATGTCCATGCAAATAAATTGATCACAAGTGCGTTTGTATGAATTGGAACAGGGCAGATAGCGTTTTACGATTACATCTTCTGGGTTAAAGGGCCCATTTCGCCAGGGCGCGGTTGGGCCTAGAATCGCAACGGTAGGGGTTCCCAAAGCAACGGCGAGATGTAGCGGACCGGTATCGCCTGCAACCATGAGTTGGGAGGAGCGACAAAGGGCAGCTAGTTGGAAAAAATTGGTAGGGAAGGTTGTGACATCACATTCAGCTGCTATTTTTACGCGATCAACGAGTTCTTCTTCTCCAGGACCATAGGTAATAATAACAGGCCGATCTAATTTTCGACTCAATTCATATAGAAGGCGGCCATAATTTTGTTCTGGCCAACGCTTGGTAACCCAACCCGCACCAGGGTTGATAAGGATGGGACTAGATATTTTAGCCATAGACAGTTGCTGTTCTATGTAGGTGAATGCCTCTGGTGGAATATCAAGGGGAATCAAAGGGTTTGCTCCATTGGGGCGACAATTTACAGCACGAGTTAACTCAAGATTGATTTCAATGGCATGGAGTTTCGAGGGTAGGTTTCTTGTTAGAGTGTCGGAGTAAAAATGAACCGATGCTGGTTCTTTGGACTGATTTTGAGGAAATCCAATCACTTGTTGAGCTCCGGAAAGACGTGCTAGCACAGCGGATTTAACTAGTCCCTGAAAATCTAATGCGATGTCAAAATGTTGCTTTCTTAAAGAACGAATAAGCTGAATACTTCCAGCAAGGGATCCTATTTTTTTGCGCCATTCTTTGGTGGCGGCAACCCAGACATGTGTGATACCTGGAATTTTGCTAAGCAGTTCAGCATAAGGAGGTTCTGTTAGCCAGTGAATTTCTATATCAGGACGACATTGGTGTATGTGTTGCTGAGCCGGTATCGTATGGAGGATATCGCCGAATGAGCCCAGCTTGACGATAAGAACCTTCGGAGGCGCAGATTGGGAATTGTCTCTACTCATCTTAGCTTGATGTTTCCCCTATGCAAATCCGCTTGAGAATATCTTTGCTAGAGTGGTCCTTGGGATCTCCTGTAATTTTGACCATTCCGCCATAGGCAAGTACGGTTTCTCTTTCGGGGACATTGTCTTCGTTGTAGTCGGTTCCTTTGGCATGGATATGGGGTTGAAGTGTCTGGAGAATATGCTCTGCTGTGAGGTCGTCAAACAGTACTATGTAATCGATACACTCCATGGCGGATAAGATTTCAGCACGTTCATTTTGGTTCATAGTGGGGCGGTCAGATCCTTTCAGGAGTTTAACGGAGTTATCTCCGTTCAAGCCTAGCACGAGAAGATCTCCAAGAGTACGTGCCGCTTCAAGATAGCGGATGTGCCCGACGTGGATCAGATCAAAACAGCCATTAGCGAAGACTATTATTTTGCCGGCATTACGATGTTGAACCACAATGTCACATAATTCTGGAAGTTCCTTAATTTTGGACGTTGTGCTAACTGTCATTGTAGCGTTTCTTACAGGGCTGTTTGAATCGCGTTACAAAGCTCATCCGAAGAAATAGTGGCAGTGCCTTTTTTCATAACCACTAGACCGGCAGCATAGTTGGACAGTTGTGCCGCTTCATAAAAGGAGCCGCCTGCTGCAAGTGCTAGGCTGTAGGTTGCTGTGACCGTATCACCGGCACCTGTTACATCTGCAACCTCATCACTACCGTAAATTGGAATGTGCGTAATTCCATCTTCCAGGAAAAGTGACATGCCCCATTTGCCTCTTGTTATCAGCAAAGCTTCAAGATTCCATTCCATACGGAGGCGTGCACCTACCTCTTCTAAGGCCACTACATCTTTCCCTATTGGAGCAGAGAGAACCGCTTCTATTTCGGTGATGTTAGGGGTAATGGAGGTCGCACCAGCATAGTTGTTTGGATGGTCACGTGAATCCACAATTATAATTTTTTCGTGCGTTGTTGCTAGTGATAGAGCTGTTTTACGTATTTCATGGCTGATGCCTCCCAAACTGTAGTCAGAAAGGATTAGTGCGTCGACTTCAGGAATCAGCTCTATCAAAGAGGTTATGAGTTGTTGTTCGTGAGTTTTTTCTAAGTGGTAGAGGTGCTCATTATCGAGACGCACCACCTGCTGTTGGGATGAATGAGAGGAGCCGGCTAAAAAACGTGATTTCCGAGTGGTTTGGAACGCAGCATCTCGAAGGATGTGAGATTTGTTCACTTGATCGGGCCAGCTGGAGAGCAAATATTCAGCAGCTTTGTCGTATCCTAAAACGCCTACTGGGATAACTTTTGCTCCTAGTCGTTCTACATTTGAAACCGTATTAGCCCCACCTCCCGGAGCCATTTCAGTATGTCGATATTTCAGGATTAAAACTGGGGCTTCCCGCGATATTCTGGAAATTTCTCCAAACACAAATTCATCGAGTATGAAGTCACCCAGAACAAGGATGTTTAGCTTGGAGAATGTTCCAATGAGTGTTTCAAGATTATTTGTCAAGAGTTGTGCTCCATAATCCAATCAACGGCACCAAGAATGTTGCTAGCAATGTGATCCGGAATCTGTAATGGATTTTCGTGGGAAGATGTCGAGACCTTTTCTTCGTCTAGATGTTGTTGCATTTTTGTATTATGTTCGGATTTGATTAAGACGGATTGGCACCCCGCACGATGTCCGGCTTCTACGTCGATAAGCTTATCTCCAATCATGTGGCTGGGGGATAGTGCAAGATTTAGTTCTTCGGCTGCCTGTAGCAACATACCGGGCTTGGGTTTACGGCAGGGACATTCTCGAGTGTAGGATTCCGTGCCTGCCTCCGGATGGTGGGGGCAGTAATAAAAAGCGTCAATCCAGGCTTCTTCCTGCCGAAAATCATTTTGAATAAAAAGGTGTATTTCTTCGAGCTCTTTCTCAGTGAGAAAGCCCCGTGCAATTGCTGATTGGTTTGTGACCACAATTGCCAGAAATTCGCTTTCATTAATTTTTCTCACGGCTTGATATGTTTCGGGGTAAACACAAACATCTTGGATCTGGTGCAAATGTCCGATCTCCTCAATTAAAGTGCCGTCACGGTCAAGGAAAATTGCCCGTTGGGGTTCATGGGTCATACTCGTAATTGTAACAGCTGGCCGTTCAAATATATTTTACAGTATCGCTCGAGCAGCATTGTAGACCTCATCCACTGTGATTTTCGAGAAACAACGTAGATCGATAGGACATTCTCGCAAAAGGCAAGGGCTACATTCAACATGTTTGTGAAGGACATGAGCTCGAGCACTGAAAGGGCCTGTTGCCACTTCATCAGTAGATCCAAAAAGTGCAATTTGGGGCGTGTCCAGTGAGGCTGCTAAGTGCATGGGTCCAGAATCATTGGTGACAAAGAGGTCGCATCGGCTCAATAGGCTCATAAGGGATTGGAGATCAGTTTGTCCTGTAAGAACCTTGAGCGGATGTTTTGAAAGGGCCTGAATCTTCTGGGCAAGAGGTATTTCTTCTGGGGATCCGACAAGTACTATTTCAGCTTTGATATCGTCAATAAGGCGATCAGCCAAAACGGCATAGCGGTCTATGAACCAACGTTTGGCAGTTCCATAGTAGGCCCCCGGATTGATTACGACCAATGGCCCTCCTGAGGAAGGCCCTGATGCTTGTAAGAGTTCATCTATGTGTTTTGATCCTTTTTGGCTAATGTCAAGATGAATGTCGGGGATGAAAGTGGTTTCTTTGAGGTAATTGTGTGAAGAAAGACCGGTCTGGTATAGCAGATCCAAGTAGTGGTAAGTCTGATGACGTTTTAGTTTTTTGATCCGGGGGCGTGCGCGGCGCGTCAGTAGCAGACTGCGTCCATCAGTGGCGTACCCTATACGTTCGGGTATTCCAGAAAAAAATGCTATAGCTGCTGCGCGGAAGGCGTTTTGGAACAAGACAACGGTTTGGAAATGTCGTAGTTGCTTGCGTAGTGACCGTAAATCTTGCCAGGTCGAGCCACTGGATTGGAAAGGAATGATTTTGTCAACGAGCCCTTGACCTTCAAATAGCCCCAACACCCAAGGCGTTACGAGTAGAGATATGTGGCACTTTGGATAAAGACGTCGCAGTTCTCGAAGTGCTGCTAAGGACATCACCGAATCTCCGATCCAGTTTGTACCACGGATTAAAATGGGCCCTACATCTTTCATAGAAGTTTGACTTTGTTAAGGAAATCCTCCGCGTAGCTACTCGGATGTTCAGGGACTGCTTCAATTTCAAATACAAAAATTTGGGATTCTGAAAACTTGAGGTGTTCTAGGCGAATAGAGTCTTTCTGCGTGGTGACCACAATATCAGCTTGTAGTTCTGTAAGGCGGGCCAGAACCCGGTTTAGATCAGATTGATCATAATTGTGGTGATCACGAAAGATAAAAGAATCTTTGATTATCATTTGATAGTGTTCTAGATCATGCAGGAAGATTTTGGGGTTGCCAATAGCTGCTAGGGCGATTACTTTTTTTCCAAGAAAATCACGTGTGGAATAATGATCTCCCGTTTTGAGGTCGTATATAGATGTTATCTCGTGGTGAAAATAGGCAATTGGTGCCCAGGGGTTCCATTTGTGAATTTGCGCATTAACGTGCTCTACATCAAAGGGGATGTGAGAGCGGGTAATGATTATGGCATCGGCCCTTTTCAAGCTTCGAATGTTTTCTCGTAGGCGTCCCAACGGCAACAGTTTGTTTCCCCCAAATGGATCAGTAGCATCGAGTAAAAGTATATCCAAGTTTCGTTTGAGTTGAAGATGCTGATACCCGTCATCCAACAAGTAGATGATAGGATGCGAGTAGTCATTTTGCACGTGCTGGCCAGCTTTGTAACGGTTTTTTGAGACGACAACCGGAATTCCGTCAAGATTACGTGCAAGCAAATATGGCTCATCTCCGCATTCTTCCCAACTACACATTGGGTTTCCGCCATCACTTACCAGCAAGATCGGAGTCTTGCTGGTCCTCTTGTAGCCCCTGGTAAGGATAATAGGTTGGTAGCCAAATTTTTTCAGGGTTTGTGCGAGGAAGCTTACTAGAGGAGTTTTGCCGGTTCCTCCGACGGTCAAATTTCCCACGCTGATGACTGGATGAGGAAGTTGCCACGAACGGAGGACTCGCTTGTGGTAGAGAGTAGTGCGCAGAAAAATGATTAGGCCATAGAGCTTGGATAGTAAGTAATTCATCGTCTTGCGATCTCTAACTCTCAGTTTTTAGAGCGTGTTAAATGTATTGTTGCACAATTTGAGCAGTGCGCTCGACGGCACCTTGATTGTCACGAACAACTTTCCGGGCATTGCGGCCCAGCCATCTGCGTGTTCTGGAATCTTGAAGCAGATCACGAATTTTAGGAGTTAATTCCGTTTCTGACTGTACCTGAAGTGATGCATATGATTCCAGAAAAGTCGAAGAGATTTCTCGGAAATTACCCATATAAGGACCAAAGAGAATGGGCTTTGCAAAATAGGCTGCCTCAATGATGTTGTGCCCTCCTGTGGGTACTAAACTGCCACCAACAAATACAACATCTGCCAGTTGATAGAGATAGGCCAACTCTCCAATCGAATCTAAGAGTACAATTTGTGGCAGGCTGATTTCTTCCGAAACCAGTTGTGAACGGAGAGTATGATTGAACTGATAATTTTTCAGCAAGCGAGAGATTCCTTCGATTCTGTGAGGATGTCGAGGGGCTAAAAGCATTCGAAGAGAAGGGAACTCTTCAGTCAAATCTTGAAAAATTTGGAAGAGCATTTTTTCTTCTCCTTCCCGGGTGCTACCACAAATTAATAGCAGGTCATCAACAGTAGGTTTAAGAATTCTCCTAAGTTGCTGAACCATTGCAGTTTTTTCTTCGGATTCATTGAGTTGGTAGTCATACTTTAGATTTCCCATTTGATTGACTCGGTCGGGAGATACTCCTAACTCTAGAATGCGTTCTTTGTCCTGTGGGGTCTGCATGCAGAAGTGACTAATTTGTTTCAAAAGGGGAGTGAAAAAAAATCGGGTTCTCCTGTAGCGACGGAAAGAACAATCGGAAATACGTCCGTTTATTAGTAGAGTAGGGATTCCCAATGAGAATGCTGCAGAGATAAAACCAGGCCATATCTCTGTTTCCATAAGAAGAACGGCCGATGGCTTAATGCGTTCTAGGTACAGGCGGCAAAGCCATTGCCAATCCATAGGAAAGTAAAATATTGTGGCCTGCTCGGAAAACATAGTTTGGGCAAAGTTCTGACCGGTATGTGTAGTGGTTGAAATAAAGATTTTGTGGGAGTTTGGGGCTAGTTTACGGATCAGTGGTTCAACGGCCTTGACTTCGCCAACTGAAACAGCATGGATCCAGAGAATAGGATTGTTGGACGCAGGAACAGTGACAACTGTTGGAGGGGAGAATCTTTGAAACAAGTTTGCTAGGCGTTTGTCTTGAATAATGGTGCGATAGAGGAAAATTGGAATGTAGAGGACTGCCGAAAATGTGTAAATAAGCGAATAAAAATACAACTGTATACGAAGCATGTAGACCTTTCGTAAAAGTGTAATCGTATACTCGTCTGTGAAAGGCTTCAACCACCCCATTTTGATGGGCTCTATAATCTTCATGATTTTGCCGGAATGTTAGTAAAATCAAGAATTTCTGGGCTTGACAGAGAGGGTGTAGCAAGTTACACTTCGGGCTCGTTATAGCCGTGATTTCTTTGTTGATTTACTGAGGATGATGCTTCGGCATCATCTTTTGTTTTATCAGGAGTGTGTGGTGCCAACATTTAATCAGCTAGTTCGTAAAGGGCGGAAGAGGATTAAGGTGAAAACTAAGAGTCCCGCTCTGCAGGGTAGTCCCCAGAAGAGAGGGGTATGCGTACGGGTCTATACTCAGACGCCCAAAAAACCTAATTCCGCGCTTAGGAAAGTGGCTCGAGTGCGTTTGACTAATGGAATTGAGGTGACCACCTATATCCCAGGGATTGGCCACAATCTACAGGAGCATTCTATTGTGTTGATTAGAGGTGGCCGAGTAAAAGATCTTCCCGGGGTTCGTTATCATGTGATTCGGGGTACCTTGGATACGAGCGGAGTAGAGGGCCGTCGTGATTCTCGTTCTAAGTATGGGACGAAGAGGCCTAAGGCCTAGGGGAGTCAACCAGATTGTAAGAGCTGCATGGACTTGTCCGCTGCAGCTTCTTTTGTGTACGGAGAATTTTGATGCCAAGACGTAGAGAAGTTCCAAAAAGAAAGGTTACGCCCGACGCGGTGTACAACAGCGAGTTGGTAAGTCGCTTTATCAATAAGATGATGGAGCGTGGGAAGAAGAGTGTCTCTGAACAGATCTTTTATAAAGCCATGGCGCTAATTGAAGAAAAAACGGGCGAGGAATCGATGAAGATTCTCAAGAAGGCGCTGGACAATGTAAAACCGCTTCTGGAGACGAAATCGCGACGTGTGGGGGGGTCGACCTATCAGGTTCCGATTGAGGTGAGTTCTCGTCGTAGGCTGTCTCTAAGTATTCGCTGGATGGTGAATTATGCACGAGAACGTGGAGAAAAAGTCATGGCTGAAAGGCTTGCGAACGAAATAATGGAAGCTGCTGGAAATCGTGGGGCTTCGGTGAAAAAGAAAGAGGATGTCCAGCGTATGGCCGATGCGAACAAAGCTTTTGCCCATTATCGATGGTAGAGAAGAAACGAAAATATAACAGAAACATATTGGATATCGGGATAAAAGATTGTGGCCAGAGAAGTATCGTTAGACAAAACACGCAATATTGGGATCATGGCCCACATTGATGCCGGTAAAACGACCACGACTGAACGGATTCTGTATTACACCGGTAAGACATACAAGCTGGGTGAAGTACACGAAGGAACCGCTATTATGGATTGGATGGTTCAGGAGCAGGAGCGTGGCATTACCATCACATCCGCGGCTACTGCCTGCCTTTGGGATGATGTACGAATTAACATTATCGATACGCCCGGGCACGTAGATTTCACGGCAGAGGTGGAACGCTCATTGAGGGTTTTGGACGGAGCGGTGGCTGTATTCGATGCTGTTGCAGGCGTGGAACCTCAATCGGAGACTGTGTGGAATCAAGCTGAGAAATATGGTGTCCCACGCATCGCCTTTATGAACAAGATGGATCGAGCTGGAGCGGATTTTTTTGCTTCCATGAAATCGATGGAAAAACGGTTGGGAGCTAAACCCATTCCGGTACAGATACCACTCGGTAGAGAAGAGGCGTTTCAGGGTTCTATCGACCTGATTGAAATGAAGGCCACTGTATATAGAGAAGATACGTTGGGCTCCGAATTTGATGAGATAGATATTCCAGAAAGTCATCAACAGGAAGCTCAGGAATGGCGCGACAAGATGGTGGAAATGGTTGTGGAGACAGATGACAAGCTTTTGGATGCATACGTAACTGGCACAGAGATCGAGGGGGACCAACTGCGCGCTGCCATACGGAATGGAACTTGTACCCTGCAGTTTACGCCTTGTTTGTGCGGAGCAGCATTCCGAAATAAAGGCATACAGCTATTATTGGATGGCATTGTTAGCTATCTGCCGTCGCCTCGTGACATACCTCCTGTTAATGGTATTAATCCTGAGACTCAAGAGATTACGGAGCGAAACCTTTCTGACGATGAGCCTTTCTCTGCATTGATTTTTAAGATCGTAACAGATCCTTTTGTAGGGCAACTAGCGTTTTTGCGTGTTTATTCAGGATCTTTGAAGGCCGGATCAACCATTTATAACTGTACTTTGGAAAGAGATGAGCGGATCGGACGCCTTCTCAAAATGCATGCTGATAAGCGGGAAGAGATCAAGGAGGTGCATGCGGGTGATATTGCTGCCGTGGTTGGACTAAAAGATGTCCGCACAGGCGATACGATTTGTGATAGGAAGCATCCGGTTATTCTTGAAGCTATGGAATTTCCAACTCCAGTTATTTCAGTAGCCATTGAGCCCAAAACCCGGGAAGATCAGGACAAGCTAGGATTCGCAATGGGCAAATTGATGCAGGAAGATCCAACTTTTAAAGTTCATGTAGATCCAGATACTGGACAAACTATTATTTCTGGTATGGGGGAGTTACATCTGGAGATCATCGTTGACCGACTGTTACGTGAGTTTGGCGTTGGGGCTAATGTTGGCAAGCCACAAGTGGCTTATAAAGAAACAATAACAACCTCTGCTGAAGGTAAGGCAAAGTACGTCAAGCAAACTGGTGGCCGGGGTCAGTATGGACACGCAGAGTTGAAAATTAGCCCAGCTGAACCAGGAGCCGGGTTAGTGTTTGAAAACAAAATTGTGGGTGGGGCAATTCCACGCGAGTTTATTTCTGCTGTAGAGAGTGGTGTACAGGAGGCAATGGAGAGTGGGTATTTGGCCGGTTACAAAATGGAAGATGTTCAAGTTCAACTCTGTGACGGCTCTTTTCATGAAGTGGATTCATCGGAGATGGCATTCAAGATGGCAGGGTCCATGGCTTTTAAGCAAGCGTTGGGAAAGGCTAAGCCCGTCATTCTAGAGCCAATTATGCAGGTTGAGGTAGTAGTCCCACAAGAATACATGGGAGACATTGTCGGTGATCTAAATGGACGCCGTGGCCAGATTGGAAGTATGGAACCACGAGGGGGTAGTCAGGTGGTTAGTGCTCGCGTACCTCTATCGGAGATGTTTGGTTATGCTACAGCAGCACGTTCCCTCAGTCAGGGAAGGGCCAATTACAGTATGCATTTTGACCGTTACGACCCAATACCCATTTCGATCGCAGAGGAGATAGCAGCAAAAACCCAGGGAAAACTAGTTGGAAAATCTGCTTAGCAGGCAGATTGGTTTGGAGAAATTAAGTTATGGCAAGAGAGAAGTTTGAGAGAACAAAACCGCATGTCAACGTAGGAACAATAGGCCACGTAGATCATGGTAAGACGACGTTAACAGCTGCGATCACGCAGATTTTAGCAAACGCGAATCCATCGGTGGAAGTACGGTCGTTTGAGTCAATTGACAATGCTCCAGAAGAGCGCGAACGAGGAATTACGATTGCTACGGCCCATGTGGAATACGAGACAGAAAATCGTCACTATGCACACGTGGATTGTCCAGGTCATGCCGATTATGTAAAGAACATGATCACGGGAGCAGCCCAGATGGACGGAGCAATTTTAGTAGTGTCGGCCGCGGACGGGCCGATGCCCCAGACGCGGGAGCACATTCTTTTGGCTCGCCAGGTTGGAGTACCCAATATCGTGGTATTTCTCAATAAGGTGGATATGGTGGATGATCCGGAATTGCTGGATCTGGTGGAGTTGGAAGTAAGAGAATTGCTTTCGAAGTATGAGTTCCCTGGAGATGATATCCCGGTAGTTCGAGGAAGTGCTCTAAAAGCGATGGAAGGTGATAAGGATAACGAGGCGAGCATTTTGGAGCTGATGAAGTCTATTGATGAGTATATACCGATGCCGGAACGGGATGTGGACAAGCCGTTCCTGATGCCGATTGAGGACATTTTCACAATCAGTGGGCGGGGTACGGTAGTGACGGGACGAGTAGAGCGCGGGATAGTTAAAGTAGGAGAAGAGATGGAAATCGTCGGGATCCGGGATACGATGAAGCGTGTAGTTACCGGAGTGGAAATGTTTCGTAAGTTGTTGGATGAGGGGCAGGCTGGTGATAATGTGGGGTTGTTGTTACGAGGAACGGATAAGGAAGATGTGGAGCGTGGTCAGGTCGTGGCAGTACCGGGAAGCATCAAGCCTCACAAGAAGTTTAAGGCGGAGGCCTATATCCTAACGAAAGAAGAAGGGGGGCGTCATACGCCGTTTTTCAAGGGATATCGCCCTCAGTTTTACTTTCGGACAACAGACGTGACGGGTTCCGTAGAAATGCCGGCAGGGACGGAGATGGTGATGCCGGGAGATAATATCTCCATTGATGTGGAGTTAATTCAACCGATTGCTATGGAAAAGGGTCTGCGTTTTGCCATCCGCGAAGGAGGCCATACGGTCGGAGCGGGCGCTATCGCCGATATTGTGGAATAAAAGAGGAGGGGAAAGAAAGAGGCTGGGACGGTTATAGACAATGAAGGAAAATATTACGTTGCAGTGTATGGAGTGTAAACGCAAAAATTATACTTCGACGAAAAACAAAAGGACGGTGACAGAACGGCTGGAGCTGAAGAAGTACTGTAAATGGTGTCGTAGTCACACCCAGCACAAAGAGACGAAGTAGGTTGTTTATAATCTGAGATTATACAGCCCGGGAATAAAGTTACTTTTGGTCTGGCATTGGAAAGCATGGTAGGGTGTCGGATCTTTGGGATTCTTGAGGATGTAGGCCAGTAGCTCCAATTGGTAGAGCGCCGGTCTCCAAAACCGGATGTTGGGGGTTCGAATCCCTCCTGGCCTGCCAATTGGGTTGAAGTTGTATGTTAGAAAAAGTTAAAGATGCACCTCAAAATCTGGTTGTCTTTTACGGTGACGTCAAGCAGGAGTTAAAGAAGGTTACGTGGCCAAGTAGGAGAGAGGTATACGCCACAACATTAATTGTCATCATTAGTGTTTTCTTTTTCGGGATATACTTATTTGTTGTGGACTTTTTCTTGCAGAATGGGGTGCAACGTATTTTTGGATTTTTCCAGTAAAACAAGTGGGGTAAAGACTCATTAGCGCAATTGACAAGAAACACGATCAAGAAGAGGAAAAGAAGTGGTACATCCTCCACACCTACTCTGGCTTCGAACGCAAGGTGGCGGATAGCCTTATGAGCCGTGTTCAGGTTCATGCTCTGGAGGATCGGATCGGACAGATTCTCATCCCGACAGAGGATGTTGTCGAGATGAAAGGCGGCAAGAAGGTGGTGACTTCCAAGTTGTTCTTTCCCGGATATGTTCTGGTAGAGATGGTCATGACAGATGATACTTGGCATTTGGTCAGAAATACGCCAAAGGTTACTGGGTTTGTAAGCCAGGGGAGTAAGCCGACTCCACTCACTGAGGCGGAGGTTAACCAGGTAGTGCGTAGGGTCTCCTCGGCTGATGAGAAGCCGAAGCCCAAGTTTATGTTTGAAAAGAGTGAAACGGTGAAGATTATTGATGGGCCATTTTCAAATTTTACAGGGCTTGTAGAAGAGGTCAATGTAGAGCGCAGTACGGTGAAGGTCATGGTCATCATTTTCGGTCGGCCAACGCCGGTTGAGCTTGAATTTATCCAAGTAGAAAAAGTGTGAGGTAGTTATGGCTAAGGAAGTGCTGGGTCTTATCAAGTTACAAATTCCTGCAGGCAAGGCTACACCGGCCCCTCCTGTTGGTCCTGCCTTGGGTCAGCACGGTGTCAGCATCATGGATTTTTGCAAGGCTTTTAATGAAAAGACTCAAGGCCAGGAAGGGTTAATTATTCCTGTTGTAATTACCGTCTACCAGGATAGGAGCTATTCTTTTATTACCAAAACTCCTCCGGCGGCAGTTCTCCTAAAGCGTGCTGCGGCAATTGCGAAGGGTTCTGCTGAACCGAACAAGGAAAAGGTAGCAGAGGTAACGATGGATCAAGTAAGGGAGATCGCTACAACCAAGATGGTGGACCTCAATGCTAATGATCTTGAAGCAGCGTCACGAATTATTATGGGCACTGCTCGTAGTATGGGAGTTGAAGTTAAAGACTAGAGGAATAGAAATGGCAGGGAAAAAATATCAGTCCGCCAAGGAAAAGTTGGAGCAGTGGGATTACCCCCTTGAGGAGGCTATTCAGACAATGTGTGCGGTTAAGTATGCCCAGTTTGATGAGACTGCTGAATTAGCATTTCGTCTGGGCGTGGATCCGAGGCATGCAGATCAAATGGTCAGAGGCACAGTGGTACTTCCCAATGGTCTAGGCAAGCAGGTCCGAGTTTGTGTTATTGCTTCCAGTGATAAAGTCAAGGAAGCTGAAGAGGCCGGTGCCGAGTATGTCGGGGCGGATGACCTAGTGGAGAAAATTCAGGGGGGCTGGACAGATTTTGATGCCGTCGTGTCGACACCTGACATGATGAAGGGCGTTGGGAAGTTGGGTCGTGTGCTGGGTCCGAGAGGACTTATGCCCAATCCCAAGACGGGGACAGTGACCTTTGATGTGGGAAAAGCGGTGACCGACATCAAGGCAGGGAAAGTGGAGTTCCGTGTTGATAAAAACGGTATCATTCATGCTCCTTTCGGGAAGATGTCTTTTACGAAAGACCAGTTGTCCCAAAACGCCCAGAGCCTTATAGATGCCGTGATTCGGGCCAAACCTGCGTCTACTAAGGGGCGGTATCTTCGAGCACTTTTCATTTCTTCCACAATGGGCCCTGGGATCAGGGTGAATACGGATCAATACTAGAAGCAAAGTAGAGGTGATATGAATCGGGAGGAAAAGCACGCTGTAGTCAAGGAGCTGAATGAGACGTTCAAGGATAACGACAATGTCTTGTTAATTCACTTCACTGGTGTGAGCGTAGCCGACTCAATTGAATTGAGACGCAAGATTTCCGAAGTGGAGTGTGGTTATAGGGTAGTGAAGAACAGACTGGCTCTAAGGGCGTTGGAGGATACCTCGTTAAAAGGGCTTGAGGAGCACTTCAAAGGAGCCCCTACAGCTATTGCCTACACGGGTGAGAACCCTGTGGCACTGGCTAAGGTGCTTAAGACCTTTTTTAAGGATCATCCTGGAATGAGCTTTAAGGCCGGGGTAATAGAAGGCCAGTCCGTCTCGGTTAGCGAGATAACAACACTGGCTGACATGCCGTCTCGGGAGGAGCTTCTCACCAAGTTACTATATCTGCTGAAGGCTCCACTCAACCAACTGGCTACTGCTTTGCAATCACCCGTACGTAATTTGGCTTCGGTTCTTCAGCAGTTGGGAGAAACAAAGGAGAAAGAGCAACTACAGCTCACTGAACCAGTTGAAGCAGCGGCTGAGCAAGAAGAGGTTCAGGAAGAAGCAGCGGCTGAGCAAGAAGAGGTTCAGGAAGAAGCAGCGGCTGAGCAAGAGGAGGTTCAGGAAGAAGCAGCGGCTGAGCAAGAGGAGGTTCAGGAAGAAGCAGCGGCTGAGCAAGAGGAGGTTCAGGAAGAAGCAGCGGCTGAGCAAGAGGAGGTTCAGGA
>JAYZCG010000005.1:0-12091 GCA_036338435.1 Acidobacteriota bacterium | reverse complement strand
AGCTTAAAAACTCTAAGTTGTTAAATTCATTTTGAGAAACTCGCGTGGCTATATCAGATAAGTTCACGAGTAAAGCGTATGCATTTTTATTTATTTCTGTTCTTGGAAGTTCTACTGGAACACTCGACTTTTCATCTTGTTCTCCAATCCACATAGGATCTTGATCCAAGAAAAGCACCCCATCTTGGGTTTCCTGAGCAGGGACAGTAGTGATTATCTCTCCTGCAGTAATAACCCTGGTCTGTATAATTCTGGGGGGAGGGGGAGGGGGAGGCAACCAGTTAATTTCAACTGGGTCCTCCTGGTGCAAGATGCTCCCGATGTAGCCACTCAACTGTTGCCGAGATTCGTCCACAACAAGAAGCAACATAACTGCCAAAAGACTCGCAGAAATAAAAAACAGGTAAAGACACCGCTTCCATACTGCTAACGGGCACTCATAAAATTCTTTTGCTCCTATAATGGCACTCTGTCGAACTGAGTAGGCCTGATCCCTCAATTGACTAGAACTTGCCTCTAGTTGATCTGAGGGTGCTTTCACATTTTCATCATTTTCCAATTTGTTTACTAGCTCCTAGCGTTTTGTATTACCCTGCACTTTTCTTTTGAGATATTCACTGATAAAAGGATCCACGCCCCCATTGAGAACTGACTCTATATCTCCAATTTCAAGTTTAGTGCGATGATCTTTAACCATGCGATATGGATGTAAAACGTACGATCTGATTTGACTTCCCCAGGCTATTTCAGCCTTGTTCTCTTCTAGCTGATTGAGTTCTTTTCGCTTTTTTTCCATTTTTGCTTCGTGGAGTCTTGATCTAAGAATTTTCAATGCGGTGTCCTTGTTACGGTGTTGTGATCTTTCATTTTGACACTGCACAACAATGCCTGATGGAATATGAGTAATACGAACTGCAGAGTCGGTCACGTTGACATGCTGCCCACCTGCACCTGAAGACCTATAAGTGTCAATCCGAAGATCCTTATCATCAACAACAACATCTGCCTCTTCCTCAATTTCCGGTGTTACAAAAACTGATGAAAATGAGGTATGTCGTCTTGCGCTTGCATCGAATGGTGAAATCCGAACTAGTCGATGGACACCAATTTCAGCCGAAAGATAACCATATGCAAATTGACCTTTCACCAAAAAAGTTGCCGACTTGATACCACCCTCTTCTCCCGCCTGATAATCTGTGACCTCGTACTTGTAATCATGAGCTTCTGCCCATCTAAGGTACATTCTCAATAACATTTCAGCCCAATCCTGACTTTCCGTTCCGCCGGCACCTGGATGGATCGTAACGATGGCATCGTTGTGATCATGAGGACCAGAAAGAAGTGTTTTGAGCTCAGTTTCACCCAGGGCTTTGTCAAGCGCAGACAACTCATCCCGGGCATCGGAGACTACATCTTCGCCTTCGTCAAGCAATTCCATGAGGACATCCACGTCAGCCAAGGACGTTTTAAATGCTTCTACTTGATGCAAATTCGCCTCAATCTGACTGCGCCTTTGCAATAGTTTTTTCTGAGAATTTTCGGGATTTTCCCAAAACTTGGGATCGGATATACGTTTCTCGATTTGCTCTAACTCTAGTCGTTTACCTTCTACGTCAAAGATACTCCCACAAATGTGAGAGCCTCTCTTTTAAGTTTTGGTAGTACTCATTCAGATCTTCCACGGCGCTCTCCCTATTTTTTTGACACGAATCGTGGCTTAGTACCTACAAGAGCTAGGGCAAATGTTGCTACCACAACGACTATACTAATCCAATCCCCAGTATAAGAGTAAATTGTTCGATAGTTGTTCCCTGCTACTTGCGTCATCAAGACTCCTTTTTCAAAAAGTCCTATTTCCTGGCTTGATCTCCCCAGATAGTCAATGGTAGCTGAATACCCGCTATTGGCACATCGAAGAAAAGGCTTACGTGTCTCAATAGAGCGGAATAAAATCATCTCCAAATGTTGTCTGGGAGCAGTCGACTGTCCATACCACGAATCATTGGTTATACTGACAAAGACTTGAGCTCCCTTGCGAGCAAAAAGACGACTCAGTTCTGGAAAGATGCCTTCGTAACAAATCAGCGTAGCAAACTGAGTACCTGCAATACTTCCAATCTGGAGCTCTTCTCCAGGAGAAAATTCAGCTACTTCCTGAACAAATGGCTCAAGGAAAGCTCCAAACCAATTTTTAAACGGAACATACTCTCCAAAAGGAACCAAGCGGATTTTGTCATAACGATATATTTCTTTTCCATCCGGACCAAGCAGGAGGGCGCTGTTAAAATAAAGCGGGTCTGGATCAGCTTCCAATGACGCCGTGTTAAAAAGCAAATAACTTTTGTATGTATCAACCTCCCGTTCCCAAAACGTCTTAAAGTAGAAGTCTTCTTGATACTGGAATGGATTGGGGGCCTCCGGAAAAATCACCCATTCAGCACCCGCTTTTACCGCACGGCGATAGTACTCGGGTAGGGCCTCATAATATTGTAGTGCGTAGTATTTCCGATCCTGAGATAGTTCAATGTTTGGTTGCACGAGAGCTACTTTGAGCGTTGAACCCTCTTCAGGTTGCCACCAGTACACTCGATATGATCCGTATAAATTTATTGTCAGGAAAAGAATTCCGAACCCCACAAGTGGTTTTACAGTTCGAAATCTAAATGCCCCCAAACAACTGGCATTTGCCCCTACTAATAATGCAGAAACAAGATAAACACCGCCGATATCAGCAATCTGAATAATCCATAAGTAGGGATGCTGGGAATATCCCAATGATCCCCATGGAAATCCATTGAATAGGAAAAAATCCCGGCACAGTTCCGTTAATAGCCAAAATCCCGGTGCGCATGTAAGGGACAACATCACCGATTTCCCAGCTGTCCAACGAGTCAACAAGGTAAAAGGAAGAATGACTAGGCTCAACACAATTAGCATCAGCAAAAACGCTACTAGCCCTACTGCCCAGCTTAGATTTCCATAGGTCACTAAAACTGCTGGAATCCAGTACAGCACACCACCTAGATAGATCAATGTCATCAGGCCATGGCCCATCAAAGTGAACTTCCACGAAGGTCTGCAAATCAAAAAACCCAGAAAGGGTATAAGTCCTACCCAGGCTAGGGGAAAAAATTGTGGGTTGTGAAAGGGTAGCCAAAGAGCCACCCCAGAGAGTAACGATAGGCCGCCCCCTTTTATCAGTTGTTGATAGATCAATGGGAGGGACTTAAAAACTTGTTTCTTTTCTGTAAGTCGGAAATCCATCCTTGCGAAGTTTTTCTTCTAATTTCATGGCCTCTTGATCAGTTGTAAAGTGCCCCACTGAAACACGGTAGTAAGGATCGCTTTTTGAAGGAGTAATTAAAACACTGTCGTAGCCCTTCGCATCCA
Source organism: Acidobacteriota bacterium (assembly GCA_036338435.1). GTDB lineage: Bacteria > Acidobacteriota > UBA6911 > RPQK01 > JADFOI01 > JAPYTY01. Next base: position 8,701 of record JAYZCG010000005.1, on the reverse strand, counting down.
AACGGATCGAAATCTGCTGTGCATCGATTGCCGTTGTAAAGGCACCAATCTGCACGGTGTAACCACTGGCCACAAAATTTTCAGATTGTTCAGTAGTGGTGGAGTTCTCTTCCAATTTTCCGGGAGCACTCGCCCCTCTGTCTTTAGAAATAAAGTCATCGTAGAAATCTAAAAGTTCTGGTTTAATATTTTCAAAAGGCGCAACCGTTGTAGACATATCAGCCTCTTTTGGCCGGGCCTCTACCAACTGATTCCTTCCCAGAAAAATCCCTAACAGATAAAATAAGAACAGGGCTCCTAAGACTGCCCCGTACAGTTTCATCGCATCTCGAAGTTGCATCCTACCGTACAATGTCGTCCTTCCCTCCTGCTGATTTTACAGATCGGGCTCCTTTCATAAGAGGCTCTATAATCTCCATTGGTAATGGAAAAACGATGGTGCTGTTATGTTCCATCCCAATCTCCGTTAAAGTGGAAAGATATCGAAGCTGAAGAGTCATTGGTTCTTTGGCCAAAGTTTGGGCTGCGTCTAACAGTCTTTGTGACGACTGGAATTCTCCTTCTGCATGAATTATTTTGGCGCGCTTTTCCCGTTCAGCTTCTGCCTGCTTAGCCATAGCTCTTTGCATTTCTCCTGGCAGATCCACTGTCTTGACCTCAACCATAGAGACCTTGATCCCCCACGGATCTGTACTCTGGTCAAGTATTGTCTGGAGCCGTTCATTCAGTTCATCTCTCTTGCTAAGCAGATCGTCTAATTCGACCTGGCCTAAAACAGACCGCAATGTTGTTTGGGCTAGCTGAGACGTGGCGTAGAGAAAGTTCTCTACGGTCACGACAGCCTTAGGAGAATCCACAACACGAAAGTAAACAATGGCATTAACTTTGACTGAAACATTATCTCGGGTGATAACATCCTGCGCTGGAACATCCATGGTCACGAGTCTCAAGCTCACTTTTTCCATTTGATCAAGTGGCCAAAAAACAAAAATCACGCCAGGTCCTTTTGGCTTCTCAAGAAGTTTGCCCAGCCGAAAGATAACTCCCTTCTCATACTGACGTAAAATTTTGACCGAGGACAACAAATAAATGGCTACGATGAAAAAGACTACAAATCCGGACATCGACATCCTACCCTCACTTTCACAGTCATTGCGAGTTCTTAACGAACAGTGACCCATTGCTCGTTAACCCTCTTTATGTTTTGTGTACCTACTGATTGAGTTTCACAAGTAGCACTAGATCCCTTGCACCGACCACCCGAACCTCAGATCCATTTTCAATGGGGTTTTCAGAAACGGCCTTCCACCACTCTCCTCTTACAAAGACCTTGCCCCCCTCCTTATTTATTTCTGTCCTTGCCTGTCCGACAGAGCCTTCCAAAGACTCGGTCCCTATAGTGACCTTCTCCCTGATCGATCCGATGGCCAATCGCAACAGAAACACGACAATAATAGCGAACGACACTGCCACAGCCACGGCAACACCCCATTGTATTCTCACCTCTGGATTTGGATCATCGATCACAACCAGTAGGCCAAGGGTCATAGCAACAATACCTCCAATACCAAGGAGGCCAAAACTAGCAACCATCAACTCTGCAACAAAAAGGCCAATTGCCAAGAGAATTAGCACTATTCCCACCAAATTAATAGGGAGAAGTGAAAATCCTAACAACGCCAGAATAAAGCAAATTCCTCCAACAATACCTGGAAACATCAAACCCGGGTTTGTAAACTCTAAATACAACCCTAAAAGCCCTAGAATCCCTAAAATAAGCGCAACATTAGGATCTGCAATGCTGGAAAGAATCCTCTGGCGCAAAGTCATCTCTAACAGTATGAGTTCCTGTCCCTCGGTCTCAAGTTGTTGAAGAGCCCCACTAAATCGTGTGATCGTGCGCCCATGCAATTGATTTAGCAATACCTCCTCATCTTCTGCTATTAAATCTATAAGTCCACCTTCTAAAGCTTCTTGGGCCGTGTACGATTGACTTTCTAGTACGCCCTTTTCAGCCATTTCATAATTACGATCACGCTGACTGACAATTGCTCTGAGATTGGCCAGGGCATCGTTGGTAACTTTCTCCATCATTGTTTCATCCTTTCCTCCCAATGGAAAAACTGGATGAGCTGCACCTGTATTGGTTCCCGGAGCCATCACCGCTAAATCAGCAGAAAGTAGAATAAAAAAACCAGCTGAGGCGGCCCTGGCTCCTTTGGGCTCAACAAAACAAACAACGGGGATTTCTGCATTGAGGATTACCTGAATAATTTCGTTCATCGAGAGGCCCAAGCCCCCTGGGGTAGATAGCGCAATGAGCAACAATCCAGCCTTCTGGTCTTCAGCCTGTTTGACCGCACCAGTAACAAACTCAGAGGTAATGGGATCAATGACCCCATCGATCCTAATCTTGAAGATTGCTCCTTGAGCTACAGAGGTAGTAAGCAAGATGATTAGAAAAAAAATCCGCCTCATCCACTCCCATATTAACATCCCCAAGCGATATCTTACAAATAGTCAAATAAAGGATTTTGTAGCGCGTCTCACACACTCAGATGAGAAGCAAGTTTGCTGAAAATTAAGTCAAAACAATCAAACCACTCCATCTACAAACGTCTGTCCTAAATGAAATTTTTGACAAGTGAGTGTTAAACCCACTGGTCGTGACCCTACGTCCTTGTATAATGGTAATGGACAAACATGCTTAAACTACGTTTTTTCGCCTCCTTGAAAGATCTGATAGGAGAATCTGAGATAGAAGTTAAATTGGAAGGAGAAACCTCCGTTAGGGAAGTCTTTAATCAGTTAAAAACTCGTTTTCCAAAACTCGAGACGTACGAACCCATTCTATTGGTGGCTATTAATCATGAGTACTCAAGTTTGGATGCTAGTGTTTTTCCGGGTGATGAGTTGTCCTTTTTCCCTCCGGTAAGTGGTGGATAGAAATGATTGATATAGTGGATAGTAGCATTGCCCGCAAGAAAGTGGTGGAATCTGTTGCACAAGCAAGCGCGGGCGCAATTGTTACCTTCGATGGAACAATTCGCAATCAGTCACGAAATAAACCGGTAACCCATCTGTACTATGAAGCTCATCCAGAAATGGCGCTCAAGGAACTCAAAACAATCTGTGACCAAGCCATGCATCGCTGGCCGCTTAACGATATATCTATTGTCCACCGTGTTGGAAGAATGGAAATTGGTGAGAGCAGCGTATTTATCGCGGTTTCCTCAGCTCATCGAGTAGATGCTTTTGCAGCTTGTCAATTCGCCATCGATACATTAAAAACGACAGTCCCTATCTGGAAAAAGGAACATTATGAAGACGGGGAAGTTTGGATTGAGGGATACAAGCAATGAGAGCAGCCATCATAACTATCAGCGACGGTTGTTTTCATAAAAAGAGAGACAATGATTCAGGCCAAGCCCTTGACCAGTTACTCACAAAGAACCAATGGGCAGTCATTTCAACTCACCTGCTCCCCGATGAGCTCTCCCAAATCCAAGACACTATCCGTACTCTAACTCAAGATTCCCAGAAAATACACCTTATCGTTACCACTGGGGGAACAGGACTTGGCCCTCGTGATGTAACGCCCGAAGCTGTGCAATCTCTATTGGACAAAGAGGTTCCTGGATTATCAGAGCTAATGCGTATAGAGGGCTTAAAGTCTACTCCTTTTGCAGTCCTCTCTAGATCTTTGGCTGGCATCCGTAACAAAACCCTTATTCTATGTCTCCCAGGTAGTCCGAAGGGAGCTGTTGAATCTTTAGAAGCAGTTGTTAATATTCTTCCCCACGCTATCGATCTTTTACAGGGACGAACTAATCACTAGCAACACGCTACCCTTTAACCAACAGTTGTAAAGAAAAAATCAAGCGAGATCTACGCTCTACATTTTTGTATAGAATAAGCGCACCCGATGACTAAGTTAATACGCCTATCTCTTTTTACTTTCAAATGGACTGTCTCCCTGAAAGAGCTCGGGTAAGCGTTACCGTGTCAGTGTATTCCAGATCACTCCCGACGGGAATGCCAGCCGCAATACGCGTGGTCCGAATATTCAGGGGAGTTATAAGCTTGGACAGGTAAAGTGCCGTCGCCTCCCCCTCGCTAGTAGGATTAGTAGCGACAATAACCTCTTCAACGGTGTTGTCCTTAAGGCGATTGAACAAATTCTTAAGCTTTAAGTCGTCCGGACCAATGCCGTTAATAGGGGAAATCACGCCGTGAAGAACATGATAATGCCCCTGATAGGTTCCAGTTTTTTCAATGGAGAGAACATTAAAGGACTCCTCCACAACGCAGATTGTTTTTGAATCCCGTCGGGAATCCGTGCAAATAGAACATGGATCTGTATCGGTGATATTATTGCAGACAGAACACAGAATGAGTGAGGCCTTTAACTGAGCAACGGCTTTAGCCAAATCCTCGCAGTCCTGATTGGACCCACGGATCAAGTGAAAGACCAGCCTCTGAGCTGATTTTGGGCCAATCCCGGGCAACTTCTTGAACTCCCTAATGAGCCGCTCAATCGGATTGTCTCGATTGGTCATCAAAACTTGCTATCCAAAAAGGCCCTGCGTTAATCCACTGAGGTGTCCACCAAGCTTTTCATCGACCCTGGATCCTGCTTCGTTTACTGCAGCCATGACTAAGTCTTGAAGCATTTCTATCTCGTTCGGATCTACTGATTCCGGATCTATAGAAATGGCCACAATCTGCTTTTTCCCATCCATCGTTACATTGACCATTCCACCCCCGCTAGAAACCGTTACTTGGCATTGCTCCATTTCTGATTCCAAGTTCTGTTGCATTGCTTGAGCTTGCTTCATTAGCTTCTGCATTTTGTTCATATGCTGTCACCCTAACGTTTATTGTGTCCTTTTTACTAGTCCTCTGGCCCTTGCTCCACAACAACTGTACCAGGAAAAGTTTCTATAAAGGATTTAAACTTGGGATTGTCAGTAGGATTAACTTTGTTCATGGAGTCCTTACTTGAATCATCGACCTTGTCAGTATTGGGCCTCAACAGGATCTCGATCTGTGGTTCTGACTCCATAACCTCGGCACATATCCTAGACAACTGATCCTGGTTACTCACCTTAGAAACCACCTGATAGTGAAATGTTTCTTCCTCCAAAAAAAGAATGGACAGTTTGCCTTGAGTAAAGGTGGTTTGGAAAGCATGCTGTATGGAAGAATACAGACCTATACTTTCCCGCTGCACTGCTTTGAGTAGATCGGCCACTGCGTCGCGTTCATCAGTGGATTTAAGCTCTTGAATTTCATTGCTTGTTTCCTCCACTTTCCCTACATCCTCTTCCTCTACCAAGGGAATTTCTTCGCGCGCAGCCGATGACGTCTCTGCTATATCGACGCTGCCGGAGTTTGATTTTTCCGTTTGTAATACCCCATCTTCAGCTTGTTGCCCCTTGCCAAATTGTGTGCTCTCGCTCTCGCTATTTAGTTTACTAATCACTTCCTCAACGCTAGGCAAATGTCTTAGTTCTACCAGCTTGATGAGGGTCAACTCTAGGTGCACCCACGGATGAAGATTCCATCGGAGATCTCCCGCCGTACTATTCAGTAGATCATAAAAACGAATTAAATCGAGTGATGAAAACTTTTCGGCCTGCCTAAGAGCTGTCTCTTTCTCACCATCCGCCAGATCTAAAAGTTGCTCTTCCCCTCCTGCCACCTGACATACCATAAGATTCCTGACATGCTGGATTAGCTTGCGACAAAAGTGCTGAGGTTCAACTCCCGAATTTGTAAGATCTTCAACTTGCCTAATCAATACTCTTGCATCATTGTCAAGCACTGCATCAACTACCGACACAACTGCTTTTTCATCAATCACCCCTAAGAGCGTCTGGACATCCTCATCTTGGATTTTTTTCCCGCTAAAAGCTATTACTCGATCCAGCGTAGACTGTGCATCCCGCATACTTCCCTGCGCACCTGACACAATAGCTTTGAGGGCATAATCGCTTATCTTAATTTTCTCTTCCTGACTAATAAATTTCAGCCTCTCTACAATTAGTCTGAAAGGAATTGGCCTAAAAGAAAATTGCTGACAACGGGAGATAATAGTCACTGGGATTTTCTCGTACTGAGTCGTCGCCAGAATAAACTTCACATGTGATGGAGGTTCTTCCAAAGTTTTCAATAAAGCATTGAAGGCAGCATTCGAGAGCATGTGTACTTCATCTATAATAAAAATCTTGAAGCGATCCCGTGCCGTCCCGTAGCGCACACTATCCCGCAGTTCACGAATGTTATCCACTCCTGTGTTAGAAGCAGCATCAATTTCAAGAACATCCATACTGCATGCACTTGCCACTTCCTGACATGGATCACATGCACAACAAGGTGTGGCAGTTGGACCTTTCTGACAGTTCAAAGCCTTGGCAAGAATACGAGCAGCGCTGGTCTTCCCTACACCACGAACCCCTGAAAATAAGAAGGCATGGGCAATGCGACTCTCCTCGATGGCATTCTTCAGGGTTTTTGTTACGGTTTCCTGCCCCACCACTTCCTCAAAGCGTTGAGGCCTCCATTTGCGCGCCAAAACCTGATAGCTCATGGACAACCTGACTGTAAGGATCCCCGCCTGCACCAGCTAGTGGGCTCCACTGGCCGGCACAGTATGTTTAAAATGGCCAGGTCCCGGGAAATCTGCAGCACCCGTGCTGATCCTCTTAATGCTGCTTCCTTCCGGACCTGACATGGTTCGAGGGGCGCGTTGCACAGGCCCGAGACCTGAGACGTTATGAGCAATAACTTTTCGCTCACCACACGGCAAAACTATACTACAACCCTTTCAATCTCCACAGCTTTTGTTCAAAATAGCGGCCCTTGCTTACTTGACTTCTAAAGAAGGGCTCGTTGTAATGCTTCATTAATTTTACGTGCATCCAAGAATTGCGGAGGAGTACCGAAGTGGACGTAACGGGCCCGACTCGAAATCGGGTTGTCTGGTGATGAACTGGGCACGTGGGTTCGAATCCCACCTCCTCCGAATTCCATTGTGTCTAGCCCAAAAAAGATTTGATTTGAGAAATTCCCCTGTAGGATTATCTAGCACATTTACAGTCAATTTTATACGCACGGCAACAAGTCCTTTACTTCTCTATCTTGCCGAATCCCTTCAATTTGTCGCACGATGTTCATCAGTTACACCACTCGTAGTACACAGACAGTTTGTCGGAGTTGAACCTACTATGTATGATTACACCATGAAATCTAACTTGAAGAATCAACTCTCGACACAGTTTCAGACACAGGATTTGCGTGACTGGTTAACGGCAGTCGAAGAGTTGGGAGAACTAAAACATGTCAAAGGAGCTCACTGGAATAAGGAGCTAGGAGCGATTACTGAAATCAATAATCGCAAGCGCGGTTCATCACTGCTATTTGACGAGATTACCGATTATCCTTCGGGATATCGGGTGTTAACTGGCACTACCGGTAGTCCAGCTCGCCTGGCGGGACTGTTGGGGCTTTCTACCGATCTAAGTAGTTCCGCACTAGTCCAGAGTTTACGGGGAAAACCCCCGGAATGGGAAAGCCTAGCTAGCGAGTTTCCTCCTGAGTATGTAGAGAACGGCCCTATCCTAGAAAATATAAAGAGCGGAAAGGATATCAATCTTCTGGAGTTTCCAGTTCCAAAATGGCATGAGAAGGATGGAGGACGTTATATCGGTACCGGCAGCGCAGTTGTCACCAAGGATTACAATTCCGACTGGATCAATATCGGCGCTTATCGCATGATGGTTCACGATGAACGTAGCTGCGCTCTGAATATGGTAGCTGGCAAGCATGGGCGTCAGCAAATTGAGCGTTATTTCAAAGCTGGAGAACCATTTCCGGTAGTAGCTTCTTTAGGACATCACCCACTGCTTTTTCTTTTCGCGGGCCTAGAAATTGCTTATGGGCTCTCCGAATATAACTACGTTGGTGCAATTCAGGGCGAGCCCTTCAAGGTTGTTAAGGGAGAGGTAACAGGTTTGCCCATGCCGGCCCACTCTGAGTTAGTCTTGGAAGGCTGGTGCCATCCAAACAATAAGAAGAATGAAGGTCCACTGGGAGAGTTTCATGGATATTATTCAGGAAGTGAAAAACCCGCCCCCGTACTAGAGGTAGAACGGATATACCATAGGAACGACCCTATTCTTTTGGGAACACCCCCAGGTCGTCCACCTCATGATTACTCCTATTCCAAAGCGGTCATGCGATCTGCTTTACTCCACGAAGCTCTAGAGAAGGCCGGAGTCCCCGGAGTGGTTGGCTGCTGGGCCGATGAAGTCGGTGGTTCTCGTATGCTGCTCGTGGTTTCTATCAAACAGGCCTATCAAGGACATGCCAGACAAGCCGGATTGATTGCCTGTCAGTGTCATATAGGCGCCTATCTGGGTCGGTACGTCATCGTTGTTGATGAAGATATTGATCCTTCCAACATCGAGGATGTGATGTGGGCCGTGGTAACCCGATCCGATCCTGCTCGGGACATCGAGATCATCAAACGTGCCTGGGGAGGAATGGGAGATCCACAACGTATTACTTTTAACGACAAGGTGCCTTACAATACCCGTGGCATTATTGATGCTTGCCGATCCTATGAACATCTTGATGTATTTCCACCCGTGGCTGAGGCTAGTCCCGAGTTCCAGAAAGAAATTCAGGAAAAGTGGAA
>JAYZCG010000004.1:0-6886 GCA_036338435.1 Acidobacteriota bacterium | reverse complement strand
ACTTCGAGTTCCCCTTTTCGGTAGAGCAGGTCGTGACTATGGGACGCTTTCCCTATCTGGAGCGATTCAAAAAACTTGCTCAAAACGACCAAGAAATCGTCGATGAAGCACTTGCGTGGACCCAGACGATACACTTGAGAGATCGTCTCATTTCACAGCTCTCCAGCGGTGAACGACAACGCGTGTTGATTGCTCGGGCTGTGGCTCAGAAACCGTCAATTTTAATGCTTGATGAACCCAACGCCCATCTTGATCTGAAACACCAGATAGAAATCTTTCGCCTGCTACAGCGTATTAACAAAGATTCATCTGTGACCGTCGTGACCATCCTGCACGACCTTACAGCAACAGCAGTATTTTTTAAAAAAGTCGCTCTGCTGTGTAAAGGGAGACTGGTTAAAACGGCACCTCCTCAGGAGGTAATTACCACAGAAATTCTACAAGATGTTTATCAAGCCGATATAGAAGTTCATCCCAGTCCACTCGGCGGGGTTCCACAGGTATCCTACTGTGCGTCTGACAACTGATCAGTGGATAGATTCCGTTCAATTACACAACAACAGAACGGGGTAGACTTACTAAACAAATCCGCTACAATGACAATCCCATGTTTGGAAAGACAAACTCTGCCATTTTACTCGTACTGTGTAGCTCTTTTGTTAGTATTGTTATGGCCACTTCTCCCCCCAATACTTCGGTGCTGAACAGCTCTAAAACCATTCAGGCCAAAGAACTCAAATCGACACTATACTTCCTTGCTTCCGATGAAATGCAAGGTCGTGAAATCAACACTCTGTCCAATAAAGTGGCTTCCAGCTATATGGCCCATCGCTTTGAAAAAATGGGACTCAAGCCCGTCCTCAAGGATAGCTATTACCAATACTTCCACCTAGCCCAGGGCAAGCTCTTGGAAAATAACCAGCTAGCGATCAGGCGGGCTAATTCATCTCTTTCCACGGTGGCCATACTCAGTACAAACTACTTTCCATCACACCTATCGGCCAATGGCGACATTACGGCCCCACTAGTTTTTGCGGGCTATGGAATTAGCGCCCCAGAGTATGCATACGACGATTACGATGGACTCGACGTGGAAGGTAAAGTTGTCCTAGTCCTAGAGGGAGAACCCAACGCACGAGATCCAGAAAGTCGGTTCGAAGGGCTGCTAGACACCCAACACAGCGAAGAATTTCGTAAGATCTTGAATGCCCAAGCCCACGGTGCTGTTGGGTTAATCATAGCTCATTCTTCATTGCGCGGGTCAGGAAATCGTGGCTTCTCACGTCGTGCAAGATCTGTCTGGCCGGCAAATCAGGAACAGGCACAATATGCGTTGGAAGTGTGGATCGATTTGGTGAAAATTCCAGTGGTCCACACCTCCGAAGGATTTACTCGAGTTGTCTTACGCGATTCAATACTTGGACTTCAGGATGTTCAGAGGAAAATTGACGAAGAGGACCCACTCTACAAATCCCCTGTCCTCGATTCTGAAGTTACTCTGGAAACGGCCATTGTCAGAAATCGGACTCCTCTTCGCAACGTACTAGCGTACATTTCTGGTTCAGATCCTACGTTAAAGGACGAATGGATTATAGTGAGCGCACACTTTGATCATGTCGGAGTCCATGATGGACAAATTTTCAATGGCGCCGATGACAACGCCAGTGGGATGGTGGCCCTTTTGGAAATCGCAGAAGCATTTGCTTTAGCTAATGAACAACCACGACGTTCCGTTATCTTTGCAGCTTGGAACGCTGAGGAGTATGGGCTTTTGGGCTCTTGGTACTACACGGCGCATCCTCCACATCCACTAGAAAAAACAACTGCACTATTTCAAATGGACATGATCGGCCGCAATGAAGAAATCCCAGATCCAGGAAATCACCGCTTCCGGGGTCTGGAGAAACAAAGTGCAACTGAAAACACCAACAGTCTTCACCTTCTCGGTTACAGTCGTAGCCAAGATCTCCAGTCACTTGTCACGGCACAGAATGAGCAAATCGGCCTGAATCTAAAACTTCAGTATGACCAAAATCCCAGCAATCTGCTGCGGCGCAGTGACAATTGGCCCTTTCTGGTAAGTAATGTGCCGTCATTGTTTTTTCACACCGGACTTCATCCTGATTATCACCAAGCCACCGATACCGCTGATAAAATAAACTATGAGAAATTGGAAAAAATAACACGCCTCATTTTTCTTTGTGCTTGGCAAGCCGCAGATACCCTCACCCCTATTCAGCTAGACAGTAGATGAGTAGTGGAAGCATTTCTAACGTGACAGATTGTACAACCCCATTTACAACACAGAACATAGCGTGTGTATTGCCTTCAGAGCTCTTTCGTAGTCGGGATGTTGCGCGATTTCCCTGACGTACTCCACATATCGAAGCGTGTCATCCTGGTCAACCACAAAGATAGCCCTACAGTTGAGACGCGATTCTTTGATAAGAGTCCCATATCGAGACCCGAAGATCGCATCTCGATGATCCGACAGCATGGTAAGGTTTCCGACCTCTGCTACGCCACACCATCGTGACTGAGCAAAAGGAAGATCCATGCTAATGGTGTAGATATGAGCATCCGTTAATTTAGCAGCTTCTTCTGAAAATCGGCGCGACTGAGCATCGCAAACAGGTGTATCTAAAGACGAAACGACACTAAAAACCCTCACTGCACTACCTGTATCGGCCAGAGTCACAGACTGCAAATCCTTTCCAACCACCTCAAATTCCGGAGCTTGATCTCCCACCTTCAATTCAGGTCCGACTAAAGTAAAGGGATTGCCTTCTACAGTGACCGCATTTTTTCTTTCCATAATTTCTAATATTTCCTCCCAGAACAAGGGCGCATTTTAAATAATTCAGTAACTATTATCCAGTGGGAGTCACAGTATTGCTAGTGGTCAATGTATGCCATCGATTTCTCTAGCCCGGAACGATCTAAGACCCTCGCGTTCTCAAGGCAGCAAGGGCAATAGGTATCAAAATCATCGATCTTGCGAAAACATGGATGATCTCTACTGATTATCCAATTTTTCAGAGGTCCTGTGTATGATGATGGCGTGAAACTTTTTTGTCAGTTAAGCGTCTAATCTATTGAAGGTGAAAGATATAGTCTCCCTGTGAGAAGGGTGACACCATTGTGAGTATCAAAAAATGAAAGCAACAGTTCTCGAAAGCGAAGGGCTATATCCGCAAAAGAAAAGTGCGGATCCGCCCATGAGAAATCTAGCCCTGGGCATTCTGCTCCAAGCCTTCCGGGATATAGTAGCTCCCAAAAAGAGCGCCAACAAAGATTGGGACTTGTGGAGAAGAGATGCTGTAGAATGGTTTGACTCTAATGATAGCTGCCCAGGAAGTTTGTTCTGGGTGTGCGAGGTTCTAGAAATGGATCACAAGGAACTGCGTACGTGGCTCAATGACTACCGAGCCAGTGGTCGCAGTCGGAAGCGAGAAATGGCAAAAAAATTGGTCCGGTTTCAGATCCGCCACTAACAGAAATCTCTCTCGTTTACCTTCGAGTCAAGTGTCAAAAAAAACATCTGGTTCGGTTACTGAGAAAAAATGATTTTCCAGGTTTTTGTGGTGATCCTATTCTCTGGGTATCTGGTCCTTCTCACCTTCCTGGTGGCCCACCAGCTTTTCCCTTCCAAGACGCGCCAACAAATTGCCACAAGCTCTCTTCAGTCACACCACTCCCAATATCAATCAATTGTGGAACTGCATCAGGTTCACAAATCGTTTGATTCTCCAGTCATTCAAGGAATTAGTTTTAAAGTTCGACAGGGAGAAACATTGGGAATCCTTGGACAAAGTGGCAGTGGGAAAAGCGTCACTCTCAAACTGATCACAGGGTTTCTTAAACCGGATAGCGGCCACGTCGTGTTCGCGAACAAAAATCTCAATCACATGTACGAAAACGAGTTGTTGGCGCTTCGTAAACGTGTTGCCTATGTTTTCCAAGGAGGAGCTATCTTTGATTTCCTCAATATTCAGGAGAACATAGCTTACCCACTTCGAGAAATGGGAACGATGGATGAATCCATGATTAACAGCCGTGTACAATATCTTCTGCAGGCCGTAGGCCTCGAAGATCAAGCTCAACTACAGGGTGACGAGCTCAGTATCGGGACTAAGAAACTAGTTGCCATTTCCCGAGCAATTGCCAGCAATCCAGAAGTTATTCTCTACGACGAACCAACAGCAGGCTTAGATCCACTTGCCAGAAAATCTCTTACAAAACATATCCAAAGACTGAGCAAACAACAGCATCTTACCTCCATTGTTGTAACCCATGACCTGAAATGCCTGGAGATTCTGGCTGATCGGATTATCTTGCTCAAAGATGGGATGATCCGATTTGAAGGCAGGCAGGAAGACTTCAACACCTCATCTGACCCCTTTGTTCAAGCCTTTATCACAGGAAGAAGTGCGGATGAGAGAACTAGAGATACCTTGCTCGGCTAACGGAAGCCCCCGTTTGTGGTTGCTAGCTTCAGATCACACGACTTTGTGAATTTCAATCCCGTGGATGTTGATCCTTTAAGTGCCTACTTTGGAGTTCTTCCATAACCTCTTTCCACGTCACTTCCCTTTCGTTAAGAAAGACTAAAAGATGGTAGATCAGATCTCCCGTCTCTTCAATGGATCGCTGTCTTTCCTCAGAAGCAGACAAAATTACCTCGACTGCCTCCTCGCCTACCTTCTTGGCAATTTGAGAAATTCCGTCGGTAAACAGCTTCGCAGTATAAGAATTTGACGACATCTCACTGCGTCGATCCGCAATCAACCTCTCTAGATATCCTAAGAATTCGAGTCCAACGAACTCATTGTCTGGAGTAAAACATGACAATGTACCTCGATGACAGCATGGTCCCTCAGGGTTGACCACAACCAGTATGGTATCTGCGTCGCAGTCATAACTGATTTTCTGCAGTTTTAGATAATTTCCAGAAGTCGTCCCCTTGGTCCACAACGTTTTCCGGCTACGGCTCCAAAATGTCACTAGCCGACTCTCTAGAGTTTTTTCGAGTGCCTCTGGACTCATAAACCCAAGCATCAAGACACGGCCCGATCCACTATCTTGTACGATAGCGGGGATCAAGCCATTCATTTTTTCCCAATCAAGTTTCTTAACATCCATGATCAAGCCATCCATTTCATATGTCATATAGTTTTGAAGAAACAATTTAAAGTAAGAAGCTTTGACTGGCTCCAGTTGTGATGCGTTCGCTATATCCGTGTTCTGAGATTCGCTTCTTAGCTAATCGACTTTACTCTCCTCACATTTACGCCATTATTCGCCAAGTAGTCCTTTACCGCTTTAATTGAATAACGATCGTAGTGGAAAATACTAGCAGCCAAAACTGCATCGGCTTGCCCCTTGTTTAGCGCATCCAGAAGATGTTCAGGAGAACCTGCTCCCCCGGAAGCAATGACCGGAATTCGAACACTTTCAGAAACCTTGTACAACAATTCCAGATCATATCCCGTCTGTGTTCCATCGCAATCCATTGAGGTAAGTAAAATTTCTCCTGCTCCTAGCATCTCTCCTCTCTCAACCCACTCCAAAACATCCAGATCTGTTTCCACGCGACCGCCTCCGATGAAAACCTTCCACTTATCTCCGACCTGCTTAGCATCAATAGCCAAGACAACACACTGAGACCCATAAATACTTGCAGCCTCACTCACTAGTCCGGGATTCTTCACCGCTGCACTGTTGATAGAAACCTTGTCGGCTCCAGCTCGTAACAATTCACAAATGTGGTCACTTGTCGAGATCCCGCCGCCGACTGTAAAGGGTATAAAAATGGAGTCGGCAACCCTTTTGACCACTTCCACAACTGTCTTGCGCATCTCAACTGTTGCCGTAATGTCTAAAAAAACTAACTCATCAGCTCCATGCTGATAGTAACGACTGCCTAATTCGACAGGATCTCCGGCATCCTTTAAATCTTTAAAATGGACTCCTTTGACAACTCGTCCGTTGGCCATATCTAAGCAGGGGATAATCCTCTTAGCCAGCATTGACAAAATCCTTCCAATCTACATCTCCCTCGTAAAGAGCTTTCCCAACGACTGCACCATCTATACCAATTTTTTCAAGTCTAGCGATGTGCATAGGTTGACTGATACCACCAGCCGCAACAAGTTGAACAGAACCAGAAAAACAATCAAATAATTCTCTATATGTTTGATAGTTGGGATGCGTCAATGTTCCATCCCGTTCAACATCCGTACAGATCACCTGAGGAATTCCCCAGCTCATAATCTGCTCACACACCTCACGTAATGCAACATTACTCTGCTCTACCCATCCCTCGCCGCACAATTCCCCTCTCTGTAAATCAAGACTAGCAATAAAATACTCGGGTCCCCATTCATCGATCCATTGTGTTACCCCCTCCGGATCGTTCAATATTGAGGTTCCCAAAATTAGATAATGCACACCGGCACCCAGAAGCTGTATTATGTCCTGGCGCTTCCTGATACCTCCCCCTACCTGCACAGGAATGTCTAGCGCCTTCACCACTTCCTGGATTTTTTGACGATTCCGACCCATCCCATCACGTGCACCTTCTAGATCTACTAAGTGCAGTCGGGAAAACCCAGCCGTCTGAAATGCTTTTCCCTGTTCGATTGGATCCTTTTCATAGGTTGTCTGCTGGGTGAAATCTCCCCGGTATAAACGCACACATCTCCCGGCAATCAAATCAATAGCTGGCATTACAATCATGACTAGCTGAACTCCACAAAATTCTGGAGAAGTTTGAGTCCGATCTCCCCGGATCTTTCCGGGTGAAACTGTACCCCCCACAAATTGTCCTGTCCCACCACTGAAGAGAATGAGTGGCCATATTCTGTGGTACCCAGGGTCAAACCTT
>JAYZCG010000003.1:0-22717 GCA_036338435.1 Acidobacteriota bacterium | reverse complement strand
AAAAACTCTCGTCGATCGATTGTGTTTTTCATGAGTTTCTTACCTCCTGAGCCGCCTGTACAATGGCCTGTTTAATGCGCGTATAAGTCCCGCATCGACAAAGATTTCCATCCATGGCCTGGATAATCTCCTCCTCACTTGGATCGGAGTTTTCCTCAACCAACGCTACCGCTGACATAATCTGACCTGACTGACAGTATCCGCACTGCGGAACCTGAATGTTGATCCAGGCTTTCTTCACCGGATGATCTTCGGCAATTCCCTCAATAGTAGTGATCTTGCGGCCCACTACCCGACTAACACGAAGTTGACAGGATCGCATGGGTTTCCCGTCCACATGCACCGTACAAGCTCCACATTGGGAGATTCCACATCCAAACTTAGTGCCGCTCAGTTGGAGATGTTCACGGATAACCCATAACAAGGGGATATCTTCACTTACCTGAACGTTATGCTCTTTGCCATTAATACTCAGGGCTATTTGAGCCATGCTATTCTCCTCTCAAAACAATCTTCCAAATACACGTAGGCCGCCATTGAATCTTGACGGGTTTTATCGTCATGAGAGTAGCTTTCAGGATTGTGTCTGTCAAGATCGCCTCATCACGAACAAGTCATACAATTATCTCTATTCCCTTTGCAGAAAGAGCGTAGAAATGCCATAAATTGAACGCTATAGTTGGCATCCAACAATATGCGTCACTGTGGAGGATAAGAAATGGATGATTTTCAAAAAAACCAGAACGAAAAAAGGGTATTTGAAGCAATGTTTGGTTCTGAGGGCCCAGCAGAGACAACCTTAGATGAATTCACCACTAACCATCTCTACAAAGAGATCTGGACTCGACCTCTTCTCGGCATCCCTGAAAGAAGCATGCTAACGATTGCTATCCTAGCTGCTCTTGGTCGCGATCGCGAACTGGCTCGTCATATCGAAGGAGCCCTTAATATTGGCACATCCCGTGCACGAATTAATGAAATGATGATCCACGTAGCTCACTATGCAGGATGGCCTGCCGGTCACAATGGCCAGTGTATCGCCCTCGAACAGTATCAGCAAAATCCCACATCCCAGCAATTACAGATCCTTAAAGAACACAACCATGATATCCCGAAAGACCTTACCCGTGGGGAAGCCTCTGATCTACTGGCCACACTATGCCCAAGCTAACGACGTCATTCCATATCCTTGACTCGCTTATACATCATGGAAAATAAATCTAATAAACTGAAAGAAATGAACAAGTGGATGAGTTTGGCATTAGAAGAAGCTCGTATAGCTGCCCAAGAGGATGAAGTGCCTGTTGGAGCTGTAGCAGTATTGCGAGGAAAACTCATAGCGAAAAACCATAATCGCAGCATTCAGCTCAATGACCCCACAGCTCATGCAGAACAGCTTGTCCTCAGACAAGTTGGCACGACATTGTCTAACTATCGACTCAAACACCTAACTCTTTACGTTACTCTTGAACCTTGTGCTATGTGTGCCGGTGCCCTTATATGGGCTCGAATCGAACAGCTCATCTTTGGAGCTCGAGACGAAAAGGCTGGTGCCATATTTTCTAAAATGTCTCTCCTCTCTGCAGAACTGTCCAACCATAACATTGACGTGATTCAAGGGGTTATGGCTGAGCCGTGCCGGGATATTCTGCGCCAGTTTTTCTTGCAGCGCCGATAACCACATGAACCAAGCTCGCTAAATATGTCCATGTGGTAGAATACTCAGCTGTATGGTGGAAATAGACCAATGATCACTTTAAGTGAAAAAGCAGTTGGCAAGGTTAAAGAGTTCCTGGGGTCACAGGAAGGGGATTATGTGGGTGTCCGGATCGCTGTCACTAACGGCGGATGTTCTGGTTTCCAGTATGAAATGAATCTGGCCAAAGAAAGTCAAGAAAACGATCAGATACTTAAAGTCAACGGGCTTCAGGTATTTATCGACTCACAGAGTATATCCGCTTTAAACGGTACTGAGATAGACTACGTTGAATCTATTGAAGGAGCTGGATTTAAGTTCATAAACCCCAACTCCACTGGAACCTGTGGATGTGGTGAATCCTTCCAGGTTTAATCCTTGTTTCGGGTTCTTTTAGTATCTGGGGTTCCCACCATACCAAGATAGCACTCAAACTCCATGAAAATGAGCCCAGCCTCCGGCTAGGCAGAATTTTTACTTACTCAACCTGGCCGAAAAGATGGGACCCCTTCTCCGCTACTGAAGAGTGAACGTGGGGATGCTCCATTGGCCTGTGCAACAACTTCATTTAAGGATTTGAATTCTTCCCTGTTAAAGGACTCAAATGCCATTTTGATTTCTCGATCCTGTCCCACATAAAAAAACGTCGGAACATATACAAGCTTGTACTGTGCGCTGAGCGTACAGGGCTCTGGGTCGAGTAGAATCGGTGTCGTTGGAATCCCAAAATTGTGAACCATCCTACTTGCCGCTGAGGCTTCCTCCTGTGCAATGACCACAATTGAAACCTTGGATTGGGGATAGCTCTGATACATTTTTTCTAAAAATGGCAGAGTGTACTGGCAGGTAGGACACCCCTCCTTTACAAAAACCAGTACCGCAGGTCCTTTCTCTAACAACTCTACAAGTGCGATTGACTTAGAGACCGCTGCAGAATCCTCATCATCAATGGGGCCCACCAATAAATCAATCTTAAAATCCAAGGCACGCGTGCCGGGTTTTAATGGCACAGTCCACATCCTCCATTAACCTTTACCCAGTCGATCGCCATCATCAAAACCATCACTACATAACCTGCTTTACAAAAATGCACTCGGATCCCATGTGGGGGGGTTCATAGCCCACCTTCCAAGAACCACTCCCTACACACAAAAGCTCGTATGTTGACACTGCATACACCCTCCATTATAGTACGCCTCCGTTCACCTATGAAAGAATCTGACCACGCTCAACATGGGAATGTCCCGGTGGATCTAGTGGCGTCTCTTCAGACAATGGCCACCCGATTGCGTAGACATGCGCTCACCTCAACCACCGAAGCGGGATCTGGACATCCTTCTTCTTGTTTCTCTTGCGCGGAACTCATTTCTACGCTCTTCTTTCATTTTCTGCGTTTTGATATCAACAATCCTAACAGCCCTAACAATGACCGATTTATTTTATCCAAAGGGCATGCAGCTCCTATTCTTTGGGCAGCTTGGGCTGAGGGTGGCGCATTTTCAGTAGAACAGATCCAGACGCTGAGAAAAATTGATAGCAATCTGGAGGGACATCCCACCCCTCGCCATCCTCTTGTTGATGTGGCCACCGGCTCTCTAGGCCAAGGGCTCTCAATCGGCGTTGGCATGTCGCTATCCGCCCGTATGGATAAAACGGACAATCAGATCTATGTCCTCCTAGGAGATGGGGAAACGGCTGAGGGATCCGTATGGGAAGCTGTCGCTCTGGCCTCGCACTGCAAACTTGACAATTTAATTACTATTGTCGATGTCAACCGATTGGGACAAAGCCAGTCTACTATGTACGAGCATGATGTCGATGGGTATCAGGCACGCTTTGCATCCTACGGATGGCACGCTGAAGTCATTGATGGTCATAGCGTTAAACAGGTTTTAGCTAGCTTTCAGACTGCACTCGAAGTCAAGGATCAACCGTCTGTCATTATCGCTAAAACCATCAAGGGAAAAGGTTTGTCCTTCATGGAGGACGCTGATGGATGGCATGGTAAACCGGTGTCCAAAGGAGAAGAACTAGAAAACGCACTCCTAGAGCTCGGGCCCGACTTGGAACTGAAGCAGCAACTTCACATAGTGCCTCCTCAAACTAGTGTAAGATCTTCCGAAAACACTATAGCACCACTGGATCCGCCCCAATACTCACCTGATGATCAGGTGGCAACACGACAAGCATACGGAACTATCTTACAAAAACTTGGCCAGGCAAACCCAAACGTAGTTGTCTTAGATGGTGATACCAAAAACTCTACATATTCACAGGAATTTTTAAAGGAATTCCCCGATAGATTTGTGGAATGCTTTATTGCGGAACAGAACATGGTCGGAGCGGCCGTGGGGTTTGGGGCTATGGGTAAAATTGCGTTTGCATCAAGCTTCGCTTGTTTTTTAACCCGGGCTTTTGATCAGATACGTATGGCAGCCGTATCACAGTCCAATATCAACCTTTGCGGCTCCCATGCAGGGATTTCAATAGGTCAGGATGGCCCTTCCCAGATGGGCTTGGAGGATTTAGCCATGATGAGGGCCGTTACCGGCTCGACTGTGCTATATCCTTCAGATGCCGTTTCCACGGAACGCTTGGTTGCTATGGCCTCAGAAACCCCAGGCATTGTTTATATTCGCACCAGTCGTCCCAAGACACCAATCCTATATTCTAATGATGACACCTTCGTAATAGGAGGTAGCAAAATTCTCAGAAGCAGTTCTCAGGATCAGGCCACCATCGTGAGTGCAGGTATCACTCTTCATGAATCATTGAAGGCCTATCAGGCGCTATACAAAGACGGCATTCCTGTTCGGATCATTGATCTCTACAGCATCAAGCCTCTGGATGTAGAAACTCTTCTTCACGCAGCACGCGACACAGGGATTTTGGTAACCGTGGAAGATCATTATGCAGAAGGGGGAATAGGCGAGGCCGTCTTCAGTGTCTTGGCTGCTGAGTCCTGTCAATTCAAGCAATTAGCCGTCAGAGGCCTGCCACGATCAGGTCCAGGAGATGAACTAATGGATGTCTTTGGGATCAATTCTAAAAGCATTGTACGTGTTATAAAAAATCTAGTCTCTAACAAGGAGCCTGCTGATCTTGATGAGGCTCGTGGCAGTTAAGAACTTACAAAAGTTAATCTTACTCACTACGCTTCTCCACCATTCAAAAGTTAGACGCTCTCTATAAGCTGCGCTGCACGCAAAGTGCTACGCTGCAAATTCCTGCCTATGAAACCAGACACGAGTTACTTTAAAGGAAGTTATCGACGATCGTAGCCGTAGTCATCTCACCGCTCCCAGTCTCTATCTGGCAGATATTACCCGGCGTTGCAAACTTGCTCTTTATATAGGCAAAGGCGATTGGACAACCACACCGAGGTGAAAACACAGCACTAGTAATAGATCCTATCTGCCTCCCTTGGTTGTTAAAAACCTGAGCACCCTCATCTGGAACAGTTGAATCGGCTAGTTTTAGTCCCATCAAAAGATTACTAACACCGCCGACATGGACAGCTTTAGAAACGACTTCCTGCCCTAGATAACACCCTTTTGTTAAACTGATTGCCGCTTCCAAGCGAGCCTCTATCGGATACCGATTTTCGTCCATATCCTGTCCATACCACGGTATGCATGATTCCATCCGTAAAATATTTCGCGTTTTCTGGGATATTTCAACTAAGCCCAGCGAAGCCCCTTTCTCCAAAATAGCCTTGTGTAGACTGTCGACAATTACCACCGGCATAACAAGTTCACACCCTATTTCTGCTAAATCGTTTTTTGCTACCATCCAAAGAGCTTCACCATCCCACTCTACTTTCTTTACCCCATAACACGTGTTGGGAATGGCACCTCCAAAAAGTTTTTTAACTAGGTCTTGAGTTTTCGGTCCCTGTAGAGACAAATGTGCCATTTTGGTGGAAGCATTATTGATTTCCACTGCATCCATGATGACGTATCTTTGCAATGTGTCTTGCATCACGGGAAGCAGAACATCCGCAACGTCGATCAAAAGTACCTCAGGAAGCTTATAATAGAAAAAATCTGCCGTCATCTTCCCCCGAGCTGTTAACAACAGCCCGTATCTCCCACACAATTCTGGAAGCTCTAGAACATCATTGCTAATCATCGCATGGAGAAAAGTGCTACGGTCTGAACCAACAACTTCAATCTTCCCTCGATCGGTTAGCTTGAGAAGCCCGACATTCTCCTTCACAAGGTTATATTGATCCAACGCCTCTTTCCCAAGCTCCTCCACCAACATAAGATCTATTTCAACAATGCGATGATTCCTTGTCAATTCCTAATATCTAAACAAACTTAGCGTCACACGATCTACACTTACTAATCACCTAGACAGTATTCATATTTCTTTCGGGAAGGTTACTTGCTTTCATCATGAGATAGGGAATACCATGCTGCAGGTGGGAGTCCAAAATTCAATAGCCTATTTCGTCAAATCCCATCTCAAGTTTAAAGAAATCCTTTTCGGACAATAATTAATGAAAGGCAACACCATGGCATGGATCTTTTTTCTTACCATCTTACTAACACCGTGGGCATTTGGGGGCCCACATCCAGGTTCCGTGCAACAACGTTCACCTGACGGCAACATATCTGATGATCCGACTGTGGCCAGTTGCACTCAGTTCTTAGCTCCAATGAGGAATGTCAATGGCCAGATGGTAGGACAGGAAGAATGTCTAATGCAAGATCATGGAATTGTCGAACCAACACGTCAATACCGCCGTATAGATATGGGTGTCACAGGAACTCTTTCGGGTTGGATTGTTAAACAGGGATCACGTCAGAACTACTTTACGTCAGGACCCGATTTCATTTTTACCCAGTTTGGGAATCATAGCGAAAGATTTCATGGAATCTTGCGCTATGAGGCTGCGAAAGGGACAGCTGTAATCCTCACTTATCCGGAAAATGGATGGAATGGGAAATTGTTTGTTTTAGTACATGGACGCTCAGGATCGTTCTTGAGAGGCACCATGAAACCGTGGAATGAGTATTTCGATCCGGAAAATCCTTTTGACCACAATAAATATGAACAAGCTATGCTGGCCAAAGGCTATGCAGTAGCAAGAACTAGACGGAATGCAGATGGATTTGCAATTGGAGACTACTCGGTCATTTTAGATGACGGTACCGTTTGGCCAGATCAGAACATCAATATGGTTCCAGAATTGATCTTGGACGAGGTCAGGCTTGTGGGCAATTTTTTAAAAAAACAGTTAGGTCAAAAACCTACCCGCAATTACTGGTATGGCCACTCCTCTGGAGGATACTCAGGACTAGCACTTAACTATCTAATTCAATCAAACCCAGATATCAATAAAAACGCAGACGGAACAGAAACCATTAGTGGCTTTATAAATGATGATCCAGGTGGTGGGATGTTTCTACCGATCCTGATAGAAGACGGCCGAGACATCCTATACCGTGCACCGGAGTCAAAAACACAATTCATTAAATCTTTTTCAATCGTTCATCAAGCATATCCACTTGTATACTCAAACATCGTTCCAGGAGAAATGGATTTAGAGAATTTACCCGAAGGGATCTCCCCAGTTGCTCTTAACAACAAAAGAAAAATGGCACGGCTCATGATAGATAAGGGAATCAACAACTTCCGAATGTATGAAGTAAGAGGCGTCAGTCACAGTGGAGGTGAGAGGTATGTGGATGGCAAAAACGGCGATATCGAGATCCTAGATCTATCTCGACTGATGGATGGAATGATAGACCTCCTTGATAACTGGGTTGAAAAAAACATAGAACCCCCCGTTACAAAATCTGATGACCCGAGTGTCGGCCCCAGTGCTCCTGCTATCAGCTTGCCTGAAGTGGCGTGTCCGTTAGGCAAATATTTCCCCTTCCCCCAGTTCCGCGGTGTGCAAGGTGCTGGTTCTACAGGATTCGCTCCCTATGATGGAACCAATCTCGAACCACTTAACGGGCAACTGCAATTTGTGGACATGAATAATAATGGACGCCGTGACACGAGAGAAACCGTTACAGAGGCGTGGCATCGCATGGGCCTATTGAACTTAGACAAGACTTTCAGTAGAAACATCTACATAGAATGTATCCAAAAAACTGCTACTAGGCTACAGAGAGAAGGATTGATTACCGAAAGAATTAAGAACTCATATATTGAAGATGCAAGAGAAGCCCTTCTCCCAGAATAGTCATAAATTACAGAGCAAGAAATCCTTTCTACATGAAAATTCAAGGAATCATTTTTGACTTTAACGGAGTCCTAATAGATGATGAACCCCTTCATTTCCAATCATTTATAAAAACTGTTCAGGAAGAAGGTCTCGACCTCAACTGGGAAGAGTACTGTGAAAAATATCTTCCATATGACGATCACAGTCTCTTTTACCAATTTCTGAAGGATCGCAATCAACAGAAATCACCCAAGGAAATTGAGGCATTAATCCAAATAAAATCCCGCTACTACTTTGGTGCCATTGAACAACATGCCCCTATAATTCGATCCTCCGTTGCTTTTGTAAATGCCGTTCCTTCCACAGTAGGACTTGCAATTGCATCTGGCGCCACTCGGCAAGAAATTGAACCGATCTTAGATCAACTCAATCTGCGACAACGCTTTTCCTCCATTATCACTGCCGCAGATACAACGCATAGCAAACCCCATCCCGAGGCCTTTCTCAAGGCTCTGGAAGAACTACAACAATTCAACCCAAATCTTGAACGTGATGAGACGATCGTGATTGAAGACTCCTATCGGGGTGTTGCCTCTGCACATCAGGCAAATCTAAAGTGTGTCGCGCTATCAACAACTTATTCATCATCAAAACTCTCTGAAGCTAATTTAGTCCTGGAAACTCTTGAAGGATGGTCGCTGGAACAATTAGCAGACTGTCTGAGCTGATAGCCGTATTTAGAGGTGGACACCACCGCCATGTGTTCGAGCGGCCAGGGAGATCACATCAAAGTTTCCCCAGGTGCCATACTTAAAATCTCGGTTTGTAGTTCACCGATCAACTGCTTTAATTCCTCAGGCGTGCCCGTCAATGGAGGGAATGTGCCAAAATGCATAGGTATGACCTTTTTGGCTTCTAGTAACCTGCAAGCATAAGCCGCCTCTTTGGGCCCCATCGTGTACAGATCCCCAATGGGAAGTAAGACAAGCTCAGGCTGGTAAAGTTCAGAAATAATCTGCATGTCCCCAAACACAGAAGTGTCACCTGCATGATAAAGTCGGAATCCATTCTCAAATTCTACTATGTAACCTGCTGCTGTTCCGCCATAACTTATAGATCCATCATCCTCTAAAATGCCACAACTGTGACGAGCATCTACCATCGTAACGTTAACATCGTTAAGTCGCTGAACCCCACCCTTATTCATCGCATTTATATTTTTGACCCCTTTCCGTTCCAACCAATTACCAATCTCAAAAATACATCCAATCTGGGGCTCATGCTCCTTGGCCAGTTCAACCGCATCCTGGATGTGGTCAAAATGGGCATGGGTAACAAGCATTGTGTCCAGAGAACCAATTTGCTTATCCTCCTCTGGACAAGCTGGATTGTTGTAAACCCACGGGTCGATCAAAAGGCTCTTGCCTCCAGGAGTGGTTATAAGAAAAGTAGCATGCCCCAGGTATTTAATGGCAATATCAGCATTGAGAACCATAATTTCCCCTTTTCGTATCGAATATACTGGAGCCATCAGATCCAGTAAACTAGCAGTTGGTCATTTTAGTTTAATAGAATGAGAGATGGATAAGATAAGCGTTAACAACATTTCCTGCCAAGCCTACGTTGGAGTACTCCCACAAGAACAGGAGAACCCCCAGCAGATCGCTATAGACCTTACCCTTTCTTTAGATCTGAAGTTAGCTATCCAAAAAGACCAGGTTAAACTCACGGTCGATTACAAGGAGATAGTGGAAAGGGTAGAAAGGACTCTTTCTAAGAGAAAATTCAAGCTGTTAGAAACATTGGCTGATTGTGTATGCCGCTTACATCTAACTGACACCAGGATTAAAACAGCTCACGTGAAAGTACGTAAGTTTCCAGAGTCCTTAAGAAACAGAGTCGATTATGTAGAAGTCGAAATAATTCGTGCGCCCGACTAGCTTACTGTAACAACCGCGACCAACTGAAGGCGTAGCACAAATTGAGCAGTGGCTAGAATTGTGGTCTCATCTTGTCAGATATCTTCTGTCACTCTCACCTACAAATACCCCATTGCCACACTATTTGTTACCTCTATACTGAGCAAAAATCGCTCCCAGTTCTTCCGATAATTTTTCTCTGGTCAACACACTCTTCACGCCTGCGGTGCGGACCTGTTTAAACACTTCTTTCTGATCGGATGATCCACACGCAACAATCGGAATGTTTGGATTCTTTTCCCTAACCTGAACAATTAAGGCAATGGCACTAATCCCCTTAGCCTCAAGATCGATCATCACCATAGAAGGTGACTCCTCAAGGCCAGGCAAAAGATGGTATAGGGATGAGACAACATTAACCTCCACGTCTGCTGCCTTTGCAATCTGGCTAACCTGGGCTTTAAGAGATAGATCAGTGATATAGGCTAGAACACTCACAAATCTATACTTCCCATCTAAGATTGAGACAATTGAACAAAAACGGAATTTTTAAAATCCGAAAGAGAGCCCACAGCTACAAGTCTTGGTCGCATTTGGATTGACAAAATCAAACCCCTGCTGCATGAGCTGTTCCTTCCACTCAAGGGTCATTCCCTTCAAAAAAAGATAGCTCTTTAAATCAACAAAAATCCTGGCGCCATGCTCTTCAAAAACCTTATCATTAGGTTGCTTCTCCGAATCGTAGCGCATGACATAACTCAGACCAGCACACCCCCCACCTTTTACTCCGAGGCGTAACCCGCCCTCAGCTGATCCTTCCTCTTCTAAATTTTTTATGATTCTCTTCGCCGCTTCAACACTAATGGAAATGGACATTCTGGCAACCCCGCGACCTTACCCCGTTGGATTAACAGTATACCACGGCGACAAAAGGATGGTGCAGCCTAGCTCTAAAGAGTACATACTCAATACTGCGGAATACTTGGGTCCACGGAATCTGCCCAGGCCAAAATGCCCCCTTCGAGATTACGTAACTGTTTAAATCCCACTTCCTGCAACATTTCAATTGCTTTCGCACTACGCGCTCCGCTCCGACAATAGGCAACAATATTTCGAGCAGTGTCTAACTCATGCACTCGGTTGAGTAATTCGTCTAAAGGAATGAGATGAGACCCTTCTATCCTACAGATATCGTATTCGACAGGCTTACGTACATCCAGCAAGAATATGTCGTCATCTTGATCTAACTCGCTTTTTAACTCCATGGCCGTTATCTCTTGTATTCCAGACGACTCTTCTCTTCTCTCTGCTGTTATCCCGCAGAACATTTCATAATCGATCAGCTTCGTGACCGTCGGATCATCTCCACATGCTGGACAATCTGGATTCTTTCTCAGTTTTAACTCACGGAAACTCATTTTAAGAGCATCAAATAACATTAAGCGCCCCACTAAAGACTCTCCGGTCTCCAACATCAACTTGATAACCTCAGTGGCCTGGATCAAACCTACCAGTCCTGGAAGGATTCCTAGAACGCCTCCTTCGGCACACGAAGGCACTAACCCAGGAGGTGGAGGCTCAGGATAGAGACAACGGTAGCAAGGACCATCAGCCGTAGCAAACACTGAAGCCTGCCCCTCAAACCGGAATATACTGCCATAGACATTAGGTTTGCCTGTCAAAACACACGCATCGTTGACAAGATACCGAGTGGGGAAATTATCCGTTCCATCAGCAATGATGTCGTAATTCTCAAACAACTCCAGCGCATTGCTTGACGTCAACATAGTTTCATGAGTTTCTATCTTGACATTTGGATTTAACCCTTCTAATTTCTCACGGGCTGACTCAAGCTTGGGACGACCCACATCAACGGTAGAATGAAGAATCTGTCTCTGCAGATTACTGAAATCCACCACATCGAAGTCAACAATCCCAATCCTTCCAACACCAGCAGCCGCTAGATAGAAGGTCAGAGGCGAACCTAAACCACCAGCGCCAACACACAAAACGCTAGCCTTTTTTAGTTTTTTCTGTCCTTCCATTCCGACTTCAGGCATGATCAGGTGCCGGCTATACCGTGTTATTTCATCATGTGACAGTTCTTCAGGAGGAGCTTGAACTTCGACTGCACCCCCCGCAATGGAAGGCACTAGGCTGATCGTGTCACTATCGCTAATCTTGGTCTTTTCATGTTCCAGGTAGCGAATATCCTCGTCATTGACATAGATATTGATAAAACTTCTCAATTTACCTTCTTCATCAAACAAGTGTTTGTTTAAATCACCATACTGCTCGGTTAGATTTGCTAGGATTTCAGACACACTATCACCCGCTAGTTCTAAGGATTCCTGGTTCCCAACAAAAGGCCTTAGCGGAGTAGGAATATAGACCGTCGCCATACTATCTCCATTTATTATAATCAGTTACAATCTTCGGACAGACCTAGTTAGTCTAACATATTTACAGAAAATCAATGGG
The DNA here is from genome assembly GCA_036338435.1 of Acidobacteriota bacterium. Taxonomy (GTDB): domain Bacteria; phylum Acidobacteriota; class UBA6911; order RPQK01; family JADFOI01; genus JAPYTY01. Next base: position 10,437 of record JAYZCG010000003.1, on the reverse strand, counting down.
CACGCGATGAGGAATCAACCCCTTCTCATAACCTAGATCAAGGAATTCTTGAACCGCTTTCCGTCCATCCTCCCCATAATCCAGTGTCCGGTCATTAACGTACATACTTACAAAACGTTCCCCAAGCTTGGCATCCAACCCTCTCCCAAACTGCAGCGCATAGGCAAGAGCCTCTTCTTTGTGGCTGAGAGCATATTTAATGCTTTTCCCAATTAATTCTGATATTTGATGCATTACCGACATACCCAAATCTCGACGAATAACATTGCCCCCTAACGGTAAAGGCAACCCCATTACCTTGTTCCATCGTTCACCCAGATCCACTATTTTGAAAAGCCCTTCATCTCGGTAGGTTAGCTGCCCCTCGTGTATGACAACCCCGGCATCGACTTCTCCTCGCTTAACCGCGGGAATTATTTGGTCAAAAGAGGTTGTGTAGGGTGTAAAGTCTGGCTGAATTATTTTCAGTGCCAGAAAAGCAGAGGTCTGTCTGCCAGGAATAGCCACAGTACAACTACTTAACTCTTCTAATTCCATCCTTCTTTTGCTAATCACAATGGGTCCATATCCTTCACCCATGCTAGCTCCAGAATTTAAAAGTGCATACCGATCATGAAGGTAGGCGTAGGCGTGAATACTGACTGCAGTTACCTCATAAGTTCCCGTAGAGGCTGCTTTGTTGAGAGTTTCAATATCTTCCAGCTTGTGAGTGAAAATAAAGTCTTCAAAATCAAGCTTTCCAGTTGCCAGGGCATAGAACATGAAGGCGTCATCACTATCTGGACTATGCGCAATACGGATTTCCTGTTTAGCCATAAGAATCCGGTACTATACCAAAAAAAATGAAATCTCCAAGAATTTAAACCCCGTTAATTCTGCGTGTTGTGCATATGCTTAGTCTACAAGGCCTACGCCCTTTAAAATACTTATCAATTGAAAAATACCATCGTAATCAGTTCCTATCGCACAACAAAACCCATACATCTCATCTCTGAAATAGATTTCATGATCTGCAAAGCCCAAATAACTTACAATGTTACTGATGACGAATGAGTCTATGCTGATAGAAAAAAGCGCTGTTGAACCATTTTCAAAAAATGGTTATCTATTGTCCTGTCAACAAACCCGTCAGGGAATTTACATTGACCCAGGCGATGAAGCGTATCTCCTGCTCCCCAAAGTTAGGGAAAAGGACATCAAGCTCATAGCCATTGTTAATACGCACGCACATATCGATCACATCTCTGGTATCGGAATAGTTAAAGAAGAGTGGGATGTCCCCATCTACCTTCATCCTGAAGACAAACCCTTGTATGATAATTTGTCATCTCAAGCCCAACGCTTTGGTCTAGATTATCCTCCTGCTCCACCTCTAGACCATTCTCTCCAGGAAGGTGAAATGCTAAAGGTAGGAAACCTAACTCTCAACATCTACCACACCCCAGGCCATTCCCCGGGAAGTGTCTGTTTAGTAGTGGACAATCACATTTTTTGTGGTGATGTTATTTTCGCTGGTTCGATTGGACGAACTGACCTGTGGGGTGGCTCCTACGAAATCCTGATGGACAGCATCCATAACAAAGTTGTTCCTATGGGAAGAGAAAAGATCTTACACCCTGGTCATGGCCCAGATACCACAATTGGGCATGAACTAAAGACAAATCCATTCTTAGACACCTCTCCACAGAAACCAAGCCCACCTAGTTAATTGTCTAAACGCCTGATTCATGAAAAGGCCTGAAAATCGCAGATATTATCTGTTGACTTCTCTCAGAGCAAAATTTATGATCGGGTTCATTCTGAGGAAGTAGGAAATCGCCCCCGGAATTAGGCTGGCTTACCGCCTTTTTTGATGAGCAAATGACGACAATTAAACGAACCTTTTCTACTCGTGAACTAGCCCAAATGTGGAACGTCAGTGAATCGACCATCAAACGGTGGGCTAACTCCGGGGATCTTCATTGCTATAGAACTCCCGGTGGCCACAGAAAATTCCATCTCGAAAACATCTCTGAATTTCAACAAAGACGCGGCTTTGAAGCCACAGGGTTTTTGACCACTGAACAGTGGGAGGAACCAGAAATAGAGGAGTCGCTCAATCGAAAACGATTTGAGAAAGTGCGTCATTTAATTTTTTATTTAGCGACTCAAAATCAGAGACAACGCGTCAAGGACCTGCTTGAACGTCTTTACATTAGAGGTATGGGTATTGTTGATTTGTACGATGAAGTACTTGTTCCCGTTGTCCAGGATGGGGAAAGAGCTCTTGTTTCTGGAGAACTCTCATTGGGACAGGAGCGTCTTCTTAAACATAATCTGGATGAAGCGGTGTCATTACTATTCCCTCAACTTATCTGTCGTCGACAAAGTGGAAAAACGGGTCTCTGTGCCGCCCCGGACAACCTCTCCAGAATACAGGTCAATGCCATATCTAGAATTCTTGAGACCGAAGGTTGGGATTGCTTGAATTTGGGTGGAAACATCCCCTTTGATGTAATGGCTGAAATGGTAGAACTAGAACCCGTTAATCTAGTATGCCTAGCCTGTTCAGACCCAACAAACCTGAATCAAAACGGGTTCATAAATCTAGCGGAAGCCGCTAGTAGCTATCGTATCCCTATTATTTTAGTAGGGGATGGGTTTGTTGACCTCACAGTCCGAGAGAAATTTTTGCATGACGAGTATTTCTCTGACTACCGTTCTTTCCGCTCCTACGTGCACGATCTCTCCGCCTAATCCTTTAATCTTTAACATTTATAAATTTTCTGTAGCATTGCATACTACTTCAACTGTATTTTTTTGACGTTGCACTCTGCAAGATCACGTAATAAAAACCGTACAAGTCCTAAATTCAACCAATCACTACGTTTTGGAGAAAACACTAGAGGCTCACACTTAGTATGATCAATCCGTAGCGAATATGTTCAGACTGTTTTTTGCAGTACTTTAACCAACTGCTGATAAAATCCGACTGATTCGATTAGCTCGCTTTTAGAAATCTTCTCCTGCGCAGTATGAGCTTCCTCAATAGAACCCGGACCGAAAAGAAGGGGTCTTCCTAAAGACCTTAAGACGGGAATATCAGTGCCGTATCCTACGACCTTGGTCGGAAATCCATCCACTGATTCCATCATCTGTGGTTCACTAACTTTTAGGATTTCTAGCTGACATCGATCAGCAATAACCTCTTGCAAGATTTTAATGTAACGAGCACTATCAACAACACTGCGAATTAGAACATCAGCACTCGCACAGTCAGCCACTACATTCGCCGCACGTCCCCCTTCAATGGTTCCTATATTGAGGTAACTGTCTCCCAGACTCGAATCCTTTGGAAAATTTGTCCCCTTAAGCTCGCGGAGAACATCAATTAACTTGTGAATGGCAGATTCGCCTTTTTCTGGATAAGCTGAGTGAGCTGCTATACCTTGAGCTGACAAACGCACTGCAACAATCCCCTTATGCCCCACCACTAAATCATTATCCGTAGGCTCTCCATCAATCAGAAAAGAACAGCCCAAATCCAGTTCGCTAGCTTTAGTAGCTCCAATACTATCGGTTTCCTCTCCCACCACAAAAAGTAATCCGATGCCAGTCACACCCTCTTTGCGCAGCGCCTGTGCGGCACAGATCATAGCTGCAACAATACCCTTTGCATCACAAGCCCCCCTCCCATGTACAAAAAACTCATCTTCTTTAGAGGGAAAGAAAGGAGGAACAGTATCCAGGTGGGTTGTTAGTAGAATTGAAACTTCTCCGACAGTAGCCACAATATTAAACCGGTTGGATGTCACCTCCTGCCGATGGCACTCCCAACCTTCTTGCTTGAGCAGTTCGTAAAGATATTCTCCAACCCTATATTCATCTCCCGTAACGGAGGGAATATCCACAAGTCTTCGTGTTAAACTAATGACATCCAACAGCTAACCCTTGATGCAAAACAAGCTATTTAAACTAAATTATTAGACTGCCAAGCAACTACTTCGATCATGTAATCTATACATTTCAAATTCTAATTTCTTCTGGAATTTATGGTCATGCCTCTGAGTTCTGTGCATAGTGCGCTCGAACAACTGTCTTAATGCCCCCCCTCACGTTAAAATCCCCTCTTACCTCACAACGGATTGGGTCAACAGCAGCAACTATATCGTCCAATATAAGATTAGTCACATGTTCGTGGAAGACCCCTTCATCTCGATAGGAGAAAAGGTACAATTTCAGGGATTTCAGCTCAATAATCTTCTGATCTGGCACATAGCAAATGTGTATGGTGCCAAAATCTGGCTGTCCTGTCTTTGGACAAAGCGCCGTAAATTCAGGACATTCAATGGTGACATCGTACTCTCGGCCCACATCCTGATTAGGAATAGTCTTAATTTGTGAAGACATCTGTTGATTTGTTCTCCGTCATGATTGATAACATCATGCCAGTTAGTTAATGGAATGCAGTACCCCACGCATCATGACGTAGTGCCCAAAATATGTACACAAATAAACATAGTCTCCTGGGGGAGGTACTGTAAATTCAACTTCGACCCGTTCACCCGCATCAGCCATTTTGGTATAGGCAAGAATGGCATCATTCTCAGGAATGAAATCCTTACTCTCCCCTGCCTGAACCGCGCCAACCCCAACCTGTCCAATAACCACTTCATCACTAGGACTAACACTTAAAAGGACAAAATTATGGCGCATGGCAGGATTCGTAGCTATATTGTTAAACACAACCTTTAAACGGGAACCCGCCTTTGCTGTGATTTCCTCAATATCAAATAAGACTTCATTACCAACGGGTTTAATTATAACTTCCTGCTCAACGGACTGTGCCTGAGTCATATGGTGCCCAAAAAGCACAGTGCCCAACACAAAGAATAAGAATCTACAAACTATTAGTTGCATCATTTTGCGGTCCCCCAAATTGTCGGAAAGCATAACATATCCACCCACTGGCCCTGGTTTCCCATTCTGATCGGCTCAACATTCTATCAACATATTTGACTGGTGAAGAGATTTAACACTCGCTTAAAATCCTATGAACAAAGGCCTGGGGACCTTATCCTTCATTCATCCTGATATATCGTTTAATCCCAAGGCCATAAAAGTCGTTGTCGAAGGGCCTCCACCAGCGGCTTTGCTCTGCGTAATTCACTGGTATGCGGAAGATGATAGGGACTCCTCGGATTATCCTGTTTTTCTTGCCATGCCATCACCCATCTCAGAGCAGTCATTTGGCAGGAAGCATTGGCTGCATCCCTTGCTGCATCTTGAATATGCTGTTCGGTGTCCTCAGAGTCCATAGCCTTTGTCAGAAGAATAGCAGGGGCCTAGTAGTTCACCAAGCCTTTGTTAAAGATCTAAAATAATAAGGAACAAAACCGATCTGGTAACACAGATCAGGAAATACTAATTTCCTCAAAAGAGTTTATATAGCAGTCACATTTTATCGAAAAGAGCTCATTTGGTTTGATGTGTGTCTGACTTGGACACCCCTGTGTATAGATATCGTTTTATTTTACGGGTGGTAGTCTTATCAAATTCCTCTGATCGAATAACAAAACTCTTAACGTGTTTATACCTGGCAAGTTCCTTGGACCTCTTCTTTATCTCTATCCCAATCACTTCGCGAATTTTGTTCTTGTCATGTTGCCCCAGGCCCCATGTGTCATCGAAAGTTTCGATGCAAGGGACCACAATGGCTTGTACAGTAACTCGAGCAGGGTCCTTCTCTGGACCACCCCAAACCAAAGATTCCAAGATATAAGGACTTTGATTTAGTACTGCCTCCACCTCTTCTGGATATACATTCTTCCCATTTGAAGTCACGATTACCGATTTTTTGCGACCACTAATATAGAGAAATCCATCTTCATCGATATAACCTAAATCCCCAGTATGCAACCACCCATCAACCAAGGACTCCTCAGTTGCCTCTTTGTTAAGATAATACCCGGTCATTACTGAAGGCCCTCGCACCAAAATTTCATTTTTAACGATCTTTATATCGAGTCCTTGTAACGGCAATCCTACAGAATTGTCCTTTAAATAATCGACTCTATTGACAGCTACAATCGGAGATGCTTCCGTCAATCCGTAACCCTGAAGAAAATTAATACCCAATTCACGAAATGCTTGTGCTGTTTGAGGGTTGCCAGCGGCTCCCCCAGAAATGACTAGTTCAAGCCTTCCGCCTAACTGATCATGTATAGGTTTAAAAAGAACACGCCTCAGATTCTGTCTGAAAAAATATTCTGAAAAGGTAGCGATTATTTTAGCCATGCGAAACTTCATCGACCCCTTCTTTTTGATACCACTTTCAATCTTTTTATAGAGACTTTCGAATAGGAGAGGCACTCCTATCATTGCCGTAGGCTGTGTCTCTCTAAGATTTTCTGGAATCCGCCTCAGGCTTTCAGCATGAAAAATAGTACACCCTTGATAAAGAGCTACCAGGAAACCAGCCATGCACTCATACGTATGGTGCAATGGCAACACAGATAGCAGGACACCATTTCCAATCGATACGTACTGCGATGTGGCCATGATGTTAGCAACAAGATTTTTATGGTTTAACATCACACCTTTCGAATTCCCTGTAGTGCCAGATGTAAAAATGAGTGCAGCCAAATCTTTACCAGTTATTGCCGAGTACTGAAATGGATCCTGACCCGTATGAAGAAGATCAGAACCAATGCCTCGAAATTCCAAAAAGGACAGGTCTGCCCCAGTTCTCTCCTCTCCCATGGAGACAATCCGACTTACCGAAGGGATATCTCTGCGTTTTTCTCGGAGTGGCTCAATGTATTCTTCCGAGCAAATCACCACACTTGATTTGGAGAATCTCAATACATGACAGATTTCCTGAGCTGTCAGATCTTTGTCAATGGGGACAGCTACCAATCCCGAAGTGACGGTTGCAAGATAGCTCAAAACCCACTCAGTGCTATTGTGCGAAAGCAGTGCTACGCGATCTCCTTTTCTTAATCCACACTCGGAAAAAGCACCTGCCAACTGCGCCACTATGCCCGAAATTTCCCTGTAGTACAACGGACTATAAGCGCCGTTTTTTTTGCTTTGAAGTGCGACCCTATCAGGATATCGAATGGCTATCTTCAATAACAGATCACGTAGATCGCTAATAGCATAAATGGGATAAGGAGGAGGAGAAGGTTTTTTCACTACGACAAAATTCTATAGAAAACCATTATTAATGGCTACGAACCCACGTGACCATGAGTGGTGAAATCCTGCAGGATTTCTATCCTTTCTCTTTCGCTAAACAGAAACAATTACAGGGAGCTTTTTCGCCCCCGTTCTTCCATATCATTTTGTAAATTGGGAGGCAACGAAAAGTGAACATCCTCATGGCGAAGTATAAGTTCCTCTAGAACTGCTCCCTGTTCTTGAAAAAACGTTGCGATTTTCTGAACCAGTCGTTCCGGAGCTGATGCCCCGGAGGTAAGGCCCAGAATCTGAACATCCACAAGCCATTCCTCCTGAATTGACTCTAAGTCGTTGATCAAATAGGCCGAAGTCCCTTCCCTCTCTGCTTCTTCGACCATGCGTATTGAATTACTGCTATTATGGGCCCCAACTACCAACACCAAATCCGATTGTCTTGCCAACTCCAAAACAGCCTCCTGCCGGTTCTGAGTTGCATAACAGATATCTTCTGAGGGTGGGCCTTCGATAGCTGGAAATTTCTCACGAAGAGCTCCTAAAATTTCCTGCGTGTCCTGCAAGCTGAGGGTTGTTTGGGTGATATAAGCCAGCTTGTTAGGATCTTCTACATCCAAAGCTTTAACATCTTCCACCGTTGTTACAAGTTCAATTTGAGAAGGAGCCTCCCCTAAAGTGCCAATCACTTCATCATGGCCCTCATGCCCCACCAAGATGATGGTATAACCTTTCTGCGCATAACGCACCGCTTCCTGATGGACCTTTGTCACGAGAGGACATGTCGCGTCCGTGACTTTAAGAGATCTAGCAGAAGCCTTCTCCCATACTTCCGGTGCAACGCCGTGAGCACTAAAAATTGTACGACTACCTTCCGGCACATCTTCAATGCGATCTACGAAAATCGCCCCCTTGTTGCTCAAATCTTTTACAACATGGGAATTATGAACAATCTCTTTACGAACATATACAGGCTCATCATAAAGATCTAGAGCCAACTCAACGATGTCAACTGCTCGAACCACGCCCGCACAAAACCCTCTTGGGACGGCAAGAATTATTTTTTCAATCATAATCGTAATTTATCTTAGCAGAAGATAAGCTAACAACGACTAGTATGATGTAAGAAAACGACTATTTTTTTCATCTGTGACCTAACGTACGCCCATTCTTGACATGCCAACCTCCCCTGCCCTGTTATGCATGATAACGAACAACAGGCTCACAGATCACGTCTCTTCCATTAACATTTATGTGTACTATGCCAATGCCAAGTGACTTGTTCAATATGTCTCGATGTATGCAAGAAATATGTAGTCTCAAGCCGAACGTGAGTTATACTCTGCATTCGCCCGATAATTAGTGGGAGACTGGAATACTATGGCCTATGATCCGCGCAGTAATAGCCGAATACTCTTAGAGGGACCTGATCGAGCACCCGCTCGATCCTATTTTAAAGCTATAGGATTTAGTGACCAAGATCTCAAACGCCCGTTAGTGGGAGTAGCTCATTGTTGGATTGAGGTAACCCCTTGTAACTACAACCATCGACAACTTGCCGAAAAGGTTAAAGACGGTATCCGAGCTGCCGGTGGTACGCCCATCGAGTTTAATACCATCACAGTTACCGACGGTATTGCCATGGGAACTGAAGGAATGAAGGCTTCGCTCGTCAGTCGGGAGGTTATTGCTGACTCCATCGAGCTAGTATGTCGGGGACACCTTTTCGACGGTCTAGTGGCTATTACTGGTTGTGACAAAACCATTCCGGGATCAGCCATGGCTCTACTCCGTCTGAACATTCCGGGACTAATTCTTTACGGAGGCTCGATTGAACCAGGCCAATATGGGGGGAAAGACATAACAATTCAAGATGTTTTCGAAGCCGTAGGATCCTACAACAAAGGGCTCATCAGCAAAAAAGAACTCATTGCCATTGAAAGCTATGCCTGCCCTGGAGCGGGAGCCTGCGGAGGGCAGTTCACAGCCAACACTATGTCTACTGCACTGGAATTGCTAGGGATCTCTCCCATGAACTTTAATGGTATACCCGCCACCGACCCCAACAAAGACGCAAGTGCCTTTAAGTGCGGTCGTTTGGCTATGAAACTGCTCAAGAAAGGAATTCGGCCACGTGACGTCGTCACTCGTAAAGCTCTTTTAAATGCCATTGCAGGAGTGATGGCAACTGGGGGTTCTACCAATGCTGTACTTCATTTTCTAGCTATGGCAAAAGAAGCAAATGTGAAACTGTCCATGGCCGACTTTGACCGCATGTCCCGCAAAACCCCGCTTCTGGCTGATCTCAAGCCAGCAGGCAAATTCACAGCTCCAGATATGTACCGGGCAGGAGGGATGGCTCTCGTGGCCAGGCATCTGCTGAAAGCCGGCGTTTTGCATCCAAACGAGCTCACCGTTACTACCCGATCAATTGGATTTGAAGCTCGAAAAGGGCGAAGCAAAAAAGGACAACAAGTTATCAAGACTGCTGACAATCCTCTCAAGCAAAATGGAGGCATGATCATACTGCGTGGAAATCTGGCGGAAGAAGGAGGAGTCATGAAGACTTCCGGAATAGAACGTATACGCCACGAAGGCCCAGCCCGCGTTTTTGACCGTGAAGAAGATGCCTTCACCGCAGTTAAAAAAGGAAAGATCCGCTCTGGAGATGTTGTCGTAATCCGTTATGAAGGTCCGCAAGGAGGCCCCGGTATGCGGGAAATGTTAGGAGTGACAGCAGCCGTTCAAGGCGCAGGTCTAGGGGACAAAGTTGCTCTCATCACCGATGGCCGCTTTTCAGGGGCAACACACGGATTTATGGTCGGCCATGTGGCCCCAGAAGCCGCACGTGGCGGTCCAATAGCGATTGTGCGCAATGGTGACATTATTGTTCTCGACATCAACAAACGCCTATTGGAGATTTCCCTGTCCAAGACTGAAATTAAGCGTAGATTAAAGCAGTGGAAACCTCCAAAGCCACGCTACACAACTGGCGTCTTAGCAAAGTACGCCCGATCGGTTTCTTCGGCCTCCGAGGGAGCAGTTACGGGTTAACTTGAGTATCTTTTTGCTGATCTTCTCTAGGGATGCCTTGAGGATAGGGCATTAATCTACAGAGATGAGGTAAGACAACACTAGCGCCATCAGCATTTTAACTAGAACGATATCTTATTTTATTATTTATTTATAATTATTTAATGATGATTTATTAAATTTCTTTTTAATTTCATAATGCGGAGGTAAGACTCCTTAATTCGACTAATA
>JAYZCG010000002.1:0-72621 GCA_036338435.1 Acidobacteriota bacterium | reverse complement strand
GGTTTTTCTGCATCTCCGGGGCTGCTGAGGATATTAGGGGTTGTCCCATTTTTCGGCACGGCTATCCTTCTCGCAGTTAATATCTGGATGCTGGTTGCTATGATCATTGCGGTACGGCAAGCACTGGACTATCAGAGTACGGGTAGAGCTGTGGGAGTTTGCCTGATTAGCTGGTTTGTTGCTGGCTTAATCGTGGTCATGCTTACTGGGGGAGGAGCTGCTTAGCACAAACAAGAGCTTACTGCATGAGTATGAGCGGGGAAGTGCCCGCTTTCTTTTACAATCTGGAGAAGCTGCAGAAGTAGTGCCATCTGAAAGTTCTTACAACGGCGGCGGTGGATTAGTGATACGTCCTTCCAGAATCATCTTGGCAATTTTCAGTGTACTTCGGATGCCCAACAGTAGGGTTCTACGGATGGTGATTTAAATTATGTCTGTCAGGATAAATTTGAGTTGTCTATGAAGAGTTTGCATGTCTCGATCCCATTCAAGATTGTTGTTGTCATGGGTTTTGGTGTTTTGTTTTCCGTTGTCATGGCATTTGCAAACGACACTTATGAATTTCGGGGGAAGATGGTATACCCTGAGGGAAGGACCTTTCGCGATACTCCGTCCGTAGCCTTTGTGCAAAGTGCAACCACTCCGTTTACCACACGCACCTTAGTTGGCGTCGATGGGAAGTTCAAATTTAAGAAGTTGAGAACGGGAATGTATACCTTGATCATAGCTGTTCCCTTGTGGGGGGAGATGCGGACGACCATAGAAATCGGTCCTAGTTTTGCCGATCCCAAGGGACGTATCGAAGAAGTCTTTCACCTTGATAAACGTTACATCAGGGACGATACGTATACGATATCGGCTAGTCAGCTAACGGTTCCAGGTCGAGCCCAGCGGGAATACAGGAAGGCCATTGATCGCTTGGAAAAACACAACATATCCCGTGCTATTGAACATCTCAAAAAAGCGGTTGAGTTAGCTCCTCAATTTTCAGCCGCATGGAACCATCTGGGTACAATTGCCTACCATTCTAGAAATTACGAGCAGGCAACAGAGTATTTCCGCGAGGCGCTTCGTCAGGACAGCGGATCATATTCTCCTTTGGTGAACTTGGGAGGCGTCCTCCTGTCTCAGGGGAGGGTGACAGAGGCTCTTCCCCTTAATGAGCGTGCTGTTCAAGTTCGACCTGATGATGCTTTGGCACACTCTCAGCTGGGACAATGTTATCTTGCACTGCGTCGCCTAAAAGATGCTGAGAGACATCTGAGACAGGCTAAGGCATTGGATCCAAAACATTTCTCCTTTCCGCAAATAGCCCTTGCAGAACTGTATGAACAGCGCGAAGATCATCTTTCCCTTATTCGTGAGTTGAATGAATTTTTAGAATATCATCCTGACTCGGACCGTTCTCCCGAAATTGTAGACTGGCTCAATAAGGTTCAAATACCCTAATTAGCAATTCAGATGGAATCCGTTGTGTGATCTGGACGATGTCCCTGGCCGCTTGGGTGTGCATAGGAGTTGCTAAGTTATTGGCGTTAGTACTAACTTAATAGTGAGGACTTTATGTATAAATACGTTGTTGTGATCGTTGCTTTTTTAATTTTTTCTATGTTTGGTATTGTCGCTCGACCTCAAGAGGACAGCACCGAAGATCCTCGAAAAGAGTTGGTGTTAGCCAACTGGATTTTGGCAATGGAAGGCCTGGTAGGTCCCTATGGGCATGTGAGTCTCCGAATAGGGGATGAGGCGAAGTTTTGGATCGCCGATCATCGCTCTCCTGATCAGGTTGTTGTTGACCATATAACTGAGGTCAACGTGGAGATTACTCCTGAAGAAGCTCAAGCTCGGGATCTCTACCGAGAGGTGTTCATTCATTCTTCTATGTATCGCGAATTTCCAGATGTGAGGGCTGTTGTCCATACGCATGCTCCTAATGCAGTTGCTTTGGGGACTTTGGCTGTCACTGACAACAAGATTTTTCCAACTACAAATCCAGGGGCCAATCTAGGTAACTTTATCCCTATATACCCTAAGGTGGGATTAATCGGTGTTCCCCAAAAGGGGTTAGAAGTAGCACGTGCTCTCAGGGGACAAAACGGGGTATTGTTGCGGGGTCATGGCACAGTGGTTGTGGGGAGTAGCTTGAGCCAGGCTATTTTGAGGGCTATTTATCTAGAATTCGAAGCTCGCTCCCAGATGATTGCTCGGGCTGCAGGTGAGCCTATTCCTTACGTATCGAATGAATCGGATCAATTTAAAAGAACCTTGGCGGTAGAACATGCTTGGCACTATTACGTTGACAAGATCAAGGCTCTTAAGCAAATCCGGTAAATCCCAAATGCTTTTTGCAAGAGACGTCGATTAATGCACGCTCAGTGCATATAAAAAAGGCAAGCAAAAAAAGCATTTGCAATGATGGCGATTATTCCATCGGAACCCACCACCTGAAGATCTTCGCCGTCAACTGTCTCCACACTAAGGAAGGAGTTTTTGACGATGATGTCCTCATTGAGTTCCGCGTTCTCAGATATTTGGAAGGAAATGCGGAGCAATTCTCCCGGAGGTAGGCCCTGGTCCGAAGAGATTTCAACTTGCAGTTCTATTTGGTCCCCCCCCTTCGTGGGATCTGTGATATCGGCTTTAATCTCAACATCTGCAGTCTTTACCGCTTCTCCTGGGAGAGTCTCACTATAAAGGAGTTTTTCCCTAGAAAATGACGCTTTGAACACAAGTCTTACAACCGTTGATTCAGACTTTGAAAAGGTAACTGGCACAAAGACATGCTGACCGGGGCCGGCAACGTCCATCCCGAGATCCAGCTGAACAGGCGATGGGAGCTGAGCTTTCGCTGATGTCATGACCAGACACAGAGTGGCAAAGATGTACATCAGTCTACTCATTCTCTGATTTCTCGTAGACAATAGTGGAGTATTCTTGATCTTCAACTCATTGTGTCCAGCTCAGGGATCCGTACTCTAACTCTCCACCCACGATAGCGGCAAGAACTTGAATTTGTGAAAGAGATTCATCTGGGACTGTGGGGTCCAAGGGGTTTTTGTCCAGTATGACTAGATCTGCCAGTTTGCCTGATTCCAGGCTTCCCAGATCTTCCTCTCGCAGAACATATTCGGCACTCCAGCGAGTCATCATTAACAGAGCTGTGGCGCGATCTAATTTCTCCCGGGGACCGAAAACCCTACCGTCTTTGGCTTTGCGCGTCACAAGGACTTGTAATCCAAACAGCGGATGTCTTTCCGGATCACTGTGCGTGTCCGCTCCCCACGCTACTCGGATTCCCGCGTCGATCATGCTCTTTACAGGGTGCATCCACCGCTGGGCCACTTCCTCACCATAGACTCGGCTGAAAGTAGGGGCATTGTTGTATAGCTGAATGGGTTGAAGGCTCCATACGGCGTCTAATTCGGCTGTTCTTTTGATGACATCGGGGCTGACCATCATCCCGTGATCCAGTGCGAAGCGCTTTCCGGCAATTGATTTCTCTTGATCAGCCTTTTCATAAGCAGCCAAATGTTCTAGGGATGCTTTGTCTCCCAGGTTATGTACGCCTGCCACTCGATAGTTGAATCGGTTTACAATGGCAGGAGCTTCTCGGCTAGTATCACCCGGGACATCATCCCAAAAGCAGTTTCCGTTGGGATAGAGATCGTTGGGTAGCATGATTAGTTTAGGGATAGTAGTACAGTTGCCTCCTCCACCTGGGGATCCGGGTGGATCGCCGTCAGGGTTTCCGATAGAAATGCCGATCAGCCACATACGATCTGTACCATGTCCCTGAATGCCCCCGAAGCGTTTTAAATCCCGTTCTAGAAAAACATTTCTTCGGCCCACTTCGTGTGTATATGCAAGACGTAATGGCAGTTGTCCGTTTCGATCTAACTGGGCGTATGCGGTGATCTCACCGCCATTGAAGCGGCTGGACAGAGTTGTGATTCCTAAGGCGATCCATTCATCGAGTTCTTTTTTCAGAATCGGTCCCAGTAGATCGGGTGGCACTTGTGGCATCAGTTCCTCATCCAGTGTTTCCCCGAGCGGGCCATAGATTTGGCCAGTGGGAACTCCGTTCTCATCCTTGATAAGCCCTGGCACACGGCCACCATAGAGTTCATCAACGATTTCAAGCATCTTACTGTTGAGCATTCCGTAAATTGCGTTTCCAACCCGGACGTAAATAGGGTTGTCCGGGACGACTTGGTCTAAATCCCATCGTGTCAGTTTTTTCTGCACGGCACTGGATCGAACCGTGGAATAGATCCAGTGTCCTTCAGGCAGGCCTGCTGCCGCTTTTTGGAAATCAGATAAAACAGTCTCTTTTGTCTCCCAATTCACAACGATGAAGCGAATATTGTGTTCCCTCAAAAACTTAATGTAGGTTGCTGTATATTCTCTGGCGTGATGGCTCAAAGCGTAACTGTTGGGGTGGGAATGGCTATCTACGAAGCCAGGAAGAACTGTTTTGCCAGCTAAATCCACTTTCTTCGTGTCGGGTCCGGCCATTCTTAAAATACGGTTGTCCTTGCCAACTGCCATGATCCTTCCATCACGAATTGCAATTGCCTCAGTAACCAAAAAGGGAGGCATGTCATGATCCATGGTCAATACTTGGCCTGTGTGCATGATCATATCGGCGTAGCGGATGACTTCTGGCGGTAAATCCTGTCCGTTCACTGAGGAATTGGTTACAAACCAAAGGCCGATGACCAACAATCCGGGAAACAACGGAAAAAACAGATACTTTTTCATTGACTTGAATTCCTCCTCATTGTTCTAGCTTTCTAGCAAAGATGACTTACCTAATATTTCCACAGTTTAATAGTCGTTCAGACTATGCTGTACCCTTTTTGTGTTGCAGAAGGTTTCTCAAATCATACGGTGATAGTAGGGTTAAAGGCAATTCCAAAGGTTAGGAACTTTACCGGGTCTGTAGACCGTGATAACAACCGGTCTATGGAAGGAGTTCGCGTAGTCTGTATGTTGTGTTAAACTGGGCTTACTGATTAAGTAGGCCTTGACGATTTGTCGGGGGTGGGTTCTGGCACACGGATGTAGACCCCGGTGAGATAGGTCATCAGCTAATAAACGTATTTTAGAGGGGTAGAAAAGATGAGATTACAATCGTTGATTGTTGTGATGTCCGTGGCAGTACTTGTAGCTATTTTCCCCATCCTGTCCGGATGCGGCAGCACAGTAGGGGATGACATAACCACCCAACCGGCAGTGGTAGTATTCAACGAGCCTGTCACAATGGGCAACCCAGAGCGTAACCCTTCAGATCCCTATTTGCAGTTGGCCCCAGACGGTGACGTAGTAATGAGTTGGACGGAACAGGAGCCGGAGGACAAGGACGATGGCCGCAATTTTCTTGTGACTACTGTCAACAGCCAGGGCCAGTCTTCAAGTCCAATCCGACAGATGAACGATCAGCCTGGTCAGCTCTCTAGCCATGGAGGTGAAAATCTGGCCAAGTTTGCCGTCAACGCCGACAACGGTATCGCAGCAGTTTGGACAACCCGAGGTGAAGACTATCACACGGGTGATATCTGGCATTCTTACGGCGAAGAAACCGGATCTTTTGCTCCTGCCGTCAGGTTGAATGATGACGAATCAGCCCAGTGGAATCATGCTTTTTCCGCAATTGCAACCGGGCCAAATGGGAAGATGTATGCAACATGGATGGATGGCCGCAATCGCAATGTTCTAGGTTATGACAACAGTAATCCTGACAAGAAAAATAAGCGAATTTATGAGTGGGATAACTCTCAACTTATGATGGCCGTTTCTGATAACGGCGGAGAGACCTGGGGCCCAAACTACCCCATTAGTGATTTCCGCGTCTGTTCCTGCTGCCGGCCGACCATAGGGTTTGTTGATCGAGGTGAAACCATGGTTGTCTCCTATCGGTTGGTTGCCGATGATCATCTCCGTGATCAGGTAGTGATGCGCTCGACAGACGGTGCCAAGACATTTACGGAACCCGTTTACATTAGTGAAGACGGTTGGATTAACGAAGCCTGTCCTCATGCAGGAGTTTCAATGGATATTGACAGTACCGACACTATCCATTCACTGTGGTGGACGGCCGGTAGTGTAGATGAAGAAGCCGGCATTTACTACAAAACTTCGACCGATGGGGGAAAGAGCTTTTCACCGCGTCATTTGATATCCAGAACACTACCACAGAGGGTTTTACATGCTCAGCTAACCATCGATAAGAGTGATACGGTGTGGGCTACCTGGGAAGAAGTCGAAGATGAGAAAGTACAAATTTTCCTGGCCTACCGTGATGCCCAGACGGGGGAATGGAGTCAGTACCATAAGCTGAGTGACGGAACCGCAAATGCGGTGTTTCCAGTGGTCACCACAGATGACACGAGTCTTTATGTGGCTTGGACTGAGAGAAAGGGCGAAACCTCTCTGACTAAGTTGCAGACGGCAGAGATCGGCGGGTAATTGCAGTGGTTTTACGTAGGGTTGCTATTGCATTGGGTACAGTGCTATTGCTCTTTCTCGGTTGTTCCGAGAGCAGTGATCCTGTTGCAAATGTTGAGTTTGATCCAGATTCTGAAACAGCTTCCTCTGTTGAGCTTGGGATTATTCTAGAGGGCTCTCCAGAGCCAGGTGGACAGGCTCCTGATTTTGCCCTCCGAGATCTAGACAAACAAATTGTTCACCTCTCTGATTTTCGTGGAAAACCTGTAATCCTTAATTTTTTTGCCTCTTGGTGTGTGCCTTGCCTGACTGAGATGCCACTGATTCAGAATGCCCATCTCAGATCAGAGGAAGAAGGTTATGTGGTACTGGGAGTGGCTGTTCAAGACAGCCGTGGAGCCTTGAGATCTCTATCCGATTCGATGGGGCTTACCTTTCCCATGGTACTAGACGGGGACAGTTCCGTGGGCATCGCTTATCGGGTTTTGGGTCCTCCCGCAACCTTTTTTATTGATCAAGATGGGGAAATTATCTCGGTTGTGGTGGGAACAATAGAAGAGGACACCCTGGAGCGTGAGCTAGCAAACCTGCTCAGCTAACATGCTAAGCAAATTTCGGAATGGGTGGCTATAGCTTTTCATCTTGCCAGGCCCGAGGTTGATCCGTCCTGCACTCGTCACGATGGGTTCGAAGGAGGAAATCATGGGCAAATATATCCGCATGACGAGGACTTATCTGGTCCTGGTAACCATTTTTATCTTAACCAGATTTGTACTGGAGTTAGTCGGTCCAGAATACATAGCATTCAGGGATTTTGAGCTTCACTTCGAGACGCTATTGTCGGAAATTAGCGTGACACGGCTTTTTTTAGTTTTGCCTATTTTTCTTGGCCTGCGTTTTGCACGTGAGTCCATGGGAGGCCTTAAGGAAATGATCTTGGCCAACTTCTTGTATGTTTTTTGGGGTGCAGTGTTACTCGTTTTTCTTCATGCGGCCGATCAGATTTTAGTTCTGGGAACCCATTATGGTCGGGGGTCTTTTGTAGGGACTACAATAGGACGATTTATTTCACTTGCAGGATGGCACATACACGGTGGTCCACCGGTCAACTCTCCTGCGGGTGGATCTTTCTGTCTATCGGTTGCCATTATGATGATTGTGACGAATGTCTTATGTTGGATAACCATCAAATTAAATGGGCATTGGAAGGTCAATTCGGAAGAAACTCTCTGACTTCTAGCGCATTGTTCTCCGTTGCTCAAAGGAGAGATAGTGTGATTTAGCCTAATAATATGGGCTTAGGAATATTGAGGGATATTAATGAGGATCAATGTTATGTCTGCCAGAAACGTGGTGATAGCATTTTTGCTGTTAGTTGTTGGCCTTGTTGTGGGTTGTGCTCCTGATATTGATACGCAGCTGGTTCAAGCATCCCGTAAGGGCCAGGGCAGTAGAGTTAGGACTTTGTTGGAGGCAGGAGCTGATGCGGGTGCGACTACCCGGTCGGGTTGGGCTGCTTTGGTTTATGCAGCTGCACGAGGTGAGGCCGAAACGGTGAATGCCTTGGTAAACGCAGGTGCTTCTGTTGACCGGAGTCACAGGGATGGAGACCGAGGTTGGACCCCTTTGATGTACGCTGCCAAAGGAGGGCACATCATTACAGCACAAGTTTTGCTGGAGGCGGGTGCAAATGTGAACGCCGAACGAAATGGGATGACTGCCTTGAAAACGGCCATATTGCAAGGTCACCTCGAAATGGTCCGATTGCTTGAGAAATCTGGCGCAACCACTAGATGATCCACTGTATGCAGGTTCTATTTCCAGATGTTTTCATCTAAGAACATCACTACATCTTTCCAGTAATCACCTATCTCAAAAAACATTCGGTGGCCATCACTTTCGTAAGGGGGGTAAACGATGAGTTTTGCATTATTGCCCTCACCATGAAGTACTTGTTCGATGTTTTTAATTAGAGCTACAAGATCATCACGACGCACATTGTCGTTTTCAGCCACTAACAGTAGGGTGGGAGCTTTAACTTGCTTGACTTTGGAAAAGAACTCACTCTTGTTGCTTCGACCTGGAGCGCAGGCCATGATCACTATTGTCTTGACATTGGGATTGTTCGCACCATTATAAAAAGCAATGTGTCCACCACGTGAAAAACCAATAATTCCGAGCCGTTCTTGGTTTACATCTTCCAACGTACGCAAAAATGCCATAGCTGCCTGCGCGTCCTCAATTGCATCCGGCATGGGTCTGGTTTTTCGTCGCAGAGGCGAGAATCCAACATAACCAGCCCTCGCTAATGCAATGCTTGTGTCTTTAGGGTTCCCGCCGATTTGGTTACCCAATCCTCCGTGGTGGTAGATAACGGCTGGGAATGGGCCTTTCCCTTCTGGAATTGCCAGATATCCATTTAGTGAGTGCTCTTTTGAATAAATGACTTCCTGTAATCTGTAGTTTTTCTCTGATGCCAAGGTGTTAAGAGAACTAAATAAACAGAGAATAGTTATTAGGCAATATTTCATGTGAACGTTTCCTTGGTGATTGGGTATGCCTGTATTTTAGACATGATCTCTGTATATTTTTCAAACTCTCCAGCAGACTTGATTTTAAATGTATTGAAACCGATTGAGGTTTCTTTGGGCTTAAAGAGAGGAGTCTATTTTGATCGTCTCGACAACGTGTTGCACCACTTACGTGCTAGCTCCCGCTTTAACCAAACCCTAACTGGGATATACTGGCAATAGAAACCTGGAGGTAATGGGAAATGAAGGGTACTCTAAAACATATTGCACAGGGAGCCTTAGCTCTATCATTGGTTAGTGGTTTGGCATTAGCCGAAAATTCCTGTGCATCTTCTGAACAACAACAAATAATCCAGAACTTTTTTGCGGAAAATCCGAATGTGATGCCTGTAATGGCTGCGCGTGCACTCAAGATGCCTGAGGCTATTGTTGCTAGTTCATATTCTCCTGATTACATGGCGTCAACGACAGGTAACGCTTTTCCTGATGTGTGGATGGCTATGTCAAATCTTGAGAAAGTGACAGTACTAATTACCAAGGATGATGATGTCTTTGAAATCTCAAGTGGCATTGGGTTAGGAGCGTTCTCAGACACCAGCCCACGGTACAACCTGAATCATGATTACCCATTTAGTGGACACTTAAGGCCAGATCTTTATTCATCTATTTATGCTATAGCCATTCCTTATCCCCAGTATGGAGAAGGTAAGGTTGGTCGAGGCATTTTCTTTTATAAGTCGAATGGTGAAGCAGCTTTTGGCATCTTAGTGTCTGGTAGGGGACCGAGTCCTTCCAGCGAACAGATTGACCAGTTTGATGAGATCATGGCGATGATAGAAGCTCGTCCATCTGCTTGCCCAGGTTAGATACTACGTATTTAAAGGTTTCTTCAGGGGTAGCTTCTAGACTCAAGCTGAAACAGGAAGTGAACATGATCTTTTTGCCCAGCCCATGGCGTCTTAGCCTCCTACTTTGGATCGTTTGCCTGATCGTGGTTAGAGCTGAGGCTCAAACGGTTTTCCAGGATATTGGTCAGAGAAGAAGCGTTGAAGCTTTGCGTATCGAATCAGAAATTGTCATCGATGGGGAAATGGATGAGCCGGATTGGCAGCGAGCCCAGGTGGCCACTGATTTCATCCAGCAGGAGCCGGTCATGGGTGAGCCCGGTAGCGAGCCCACTGAAGTACGCTTGCTCTACGATGACACGACTCTTTACATAGGAATCTACTGCTTCGACTCCGCTGGAGAGGAGGGCATCACTGTCAACAGTGTGCGCAGAGATGTGAGTCCCTTTGCAGGGGATTATTTTGGCGTGCTGTTGGATACGTTTGACGATGACCGTAACGCCTTCGTATTTGGAACCAATCCTAGGGGTGCTAAAAGAGATGGCCAGATGGCTGGAAATGGCGAGAGTTCTAACTTTGACTGGGACGCAGTCTGGTCGGTAAAAAGTAAGATTACCGAGCAGGGTTGGCAGGCAGAGATGGCGATTCCCTTCAAGACCCTGCGCTTTAGAGAGGGCGAAGAACAGGTGTGGGGACTCAATCTGACCCGAAAGATTCGTCGCAAAAACGAGGACATACATTGGGCACCCATACCTCGTCCTTTTCGAATTAACCGGGTCTCGCTAGCCGGTGAACTAACGGGTCTCAGTGGGGTTCGCCAGGGCCGCAACCTTTCGCTCAAGCCGTACATCTCCCTGCCGGTGGTACGACGCCAACAGGATGACGTAGATTTCCTTCCCGAACCTGGACTCGACGTCAAGTATGGAGTCACTCCTAGCCTAACGCTTGATCTGACTGTGAACACCGATTTTGCTCAGGTAGAAGCAGATCAACAGCAGATCAATCTAACCCGGTTCAGCCTATTTTTACCCGAGAAACGGGAGTTCTTTCTAGAGAACGCCGCCATCTTTGAATTCGGGAAGTCCACCAGAGACTGGGCCGCCAGCGGACGCGATGTTATTGCCTTTTTCACCCGTAGGATCGGCATTGATCAGGGTCAGCGTGTTCCCATCCTGGGCGGTGCCCGTTTTAGTGGAACCGTGGGGAAATATCGGATGGGGGTGCTCTCTATGCAGGCCGATGACTTCGAGAGTAGCCCTTCCACCAATTTTTCGGTGGCTCGCATTCGTCGCGATATTTTGGGAAGTTCCAACTTTGGGGGCATTTTTGTCAACAAGCAGGCCAGCGGGGGACAGTTTAACCGCACTTTCGGCATGGACATCAACCTGAAGTTTGACGCACTCAACATCACCTCCTTTTTCTTGAAGACCGATACGGCAGGAGTTGACGGTCAGAACATGGCAGGCGACTTCAGTGTGGCCTGGAAGGACCGTTTGTGGGATATCCGCACTGAGTTCCTGTCGGTTCAGGATAACTTTAATCCTGAAGTGGGGTTTGTGCCTCGAAGGGGAATTCGAAAGAGCCGGGGAGCACTGACCTATAAACCCAGACCCGGAGAAAGAATCCCTTGGGTTCGCGAGTTTCGGCCTTCCATTGCAATCAATTACATTACCAATCAGGACAATGAACTAGAGACTCGGACCGTGGAGACTGGTTTGATAACTGAGTTTCAAGATACGGGATCACTGAAGTTCATTGTTGAGAGCAACTTTGAGCGGCTAGATGAGCCCTTTTCGATTAGGCACGGTCAAAGCTTTCCGATAGGGGATTATCGGTTTGAGGAGTTTTTCGCTTCCTATTCCACCGACCAGAGCCGAATGTTCAGTGGCAGGATGAGTGGGTCAACGGGGAGTTTTTGGAACGGCGATAGAAACACTTACGGAGCAGGATTTCGATTTCAAGCCAACTATCAATTTAGCGCAGATGTGTCTTGGACTCGCAACGACATCGACTTGCCCTCCGGGGCCTTCACGACCGATCTGGCAAGTACGCGCCTGACTTGTTCCTTCTCAACGGATCTGTTTATCAATGCGCTGATTCAGTACAATAGCACTTTACAAGAAATTTCCAGCAACATTCGCTTCAATCTCATTTACAAGCCGTTAAGTGATTTTTTTCTGGTCTACAACGAGAGACGTAGCAGCCGTGGAGAGGTGAAAGAGAGAGCCCTCATCGCCAAACTCACTTATCTCTTTGATTTCTAGAAGCGACCTTAATTCTTTCGTGAGGTCGTCCAAATTAATTCTTAACTGACTCTCAGACTATGTTGTCAGGTGTAACTGTAATATTAATGTAAAACATGACCAAGGGCTCTCCATCGGCTACAAAGTCATGAGAGGTATTCACAGGGACGTGACAAATCGTGCCAGGGGTCACGTGATGGTCTTTTTTTTGTAAACGGAAACGCCCCTTTCCTTTCAGGACATAGCTCACCACCTCAGCATTCTCGTGGGTGATCCACTTGTCCTCATTTGCGCGTCGTGGCTCAAATTTTACGATTCCCGACTGGTAATGACTAAAGTTTAAGGGAATGGCAACACTTATTTCACTATTAACAGGGTTCAACTCTTTGAGCAGAGACGTGGTCGTTACAATCATCCTGTCACCTCCTTAATTATGATATGTTTAGGTATGAAATCATCAGGTATCCTAATATGCAATGCCCTCCAGAATTATTCTCGTTTGAATGCTATTTCTCTGAACCTGTTCGCTTGTCCAATCAAATGTCCGATAGAGAAGGCCTCTAGGGATGATGCTTTGTAATGAGGCGACTATTCACCATTGTTTCGACTTTAGTGGTTGTGGTGGCCATGACCTACTTTACTTTGGATTGGGCTTACTGGCGTAACTGGTTGGCTTGGGATATGGTTGACCCCAACAGGGCTGTGGATGTGGACAAATATGTATCCCATCATGTTCTTCAAATGCCCCCTCCGCATCCTATCCAGCTTGCCTCGTCTAGTAAAAGAACCTTGTCAGCTCAGGCTCTGCAAGAGCTCGAAACTTTTTCTGTGGAAACTGAATCTCTAGTATTTCTAGTTTCACACAGGGAACGTCTTCAGTTCAGTTATTATGCGGAGGGTATCGGCCCAGAAACACTTTTGGATTCTTATTCGATGCACAAAGGGTTGCTGGCCCTGATTTTTGGTTACGCCATTGACAATGGGGACATCCAAAGTATTGATACGCCGGCATCTAGATATCTTCCCGAGTGGCAACATGATGGCCGTCAAGAAATCACTATCCGTGAATTACTCAACAATGAAAGTGGTCTCAAACGTCTAGATTACTCCAGTCTGCCCCACAATGCTGTCCTTGATTTTTTCATCGGCCGGGATCTTAGAAAGCTAACCTTTTCATTCCCACTTGATTTTGCGCCAGGCACACTGTTCGAATTCAATCACGTTAACAGTCAGGCCCTGTATTTTGTATTGGTAAGGAGTACGGGAAGAGAGTACGTAGATATTCTTTCCGACTATCTTTGGAGACCTTTGGGGAATGGCAGTGCTCGTGTTGTTTTCGATCATGAGGGTGGTGCGGCACGTACTATTTGTTGCTTTCTCGCAACCGCACCTAGTTGGATTCGCATAGGAACACTATTGAACGGTCATGGGAAAATAGGAAATCACCAGATTGTTTCTAAGGAATGGATTGATGAAATGCTGAGGCCAGCGCCTCAAAATCCAAATTACGGATTTAATGTTTGGATTGGAAATCCTTTCAGCGGCAAACGTCTTCATAGTGCCGTCCGTGGACTTTATCGAGAGATCACCGGTCCATTTGATGTTTCTGACGTTTATTTTATGGAGGCAAGTGGCAATGGACGACTTTATTTTATCCCATCGCAAGACGTAGTCATCTTCCGTATTGGAAGACGTATTGTGGATCAGAAATGGGATGATGGCAAGACGGTCAATACTGTACTACGCGGCATTATCGGACAGGAATAAGTTGCCTTGGAGTTCACGAACCCAACAGGAAGTTTTCCACCACCTGGGTAACTTGATGAGGAACCTCCGACATTGGGTAATGGCCAACCGTTGGTAGCTTGACTGTGACCTTTGATGTGTTTTTCAGCCCTTGCTCCAGACGGGATAATTTCGATGGAGGAAGGACTGGGTCTTGCATGCCCCAGATGATGAGGGTGGGGGCTCGGACCATGCCGAGTATGTTGAGGGTTTCCTGTGGATTGGGATTGCGTGGGACAAGGTGTCGCGGCAGATAGCTTTCTACGCGGCGACTCATGTCATATTTCTTGTTAATTAGAGACTGCTCAATGCGGCCTGGATCTCCCCACAAATAGCTGTAGTAAGCTCTCCAGAAAGCAACTGTTCGCATTTCAAGAAGGTCGTCACAAAGCAACATCTGCAATCTGACTGGAAGGGGTCGTTCCGAGCGCGGAATAGAGACTGGTTCAGATGGGGTGTTAATGAGGATGAGGTGATCTACAATTTCAGGATATTCTGAGGCTAGCCAAAAGCCAACGCTACCCCCGAAAGAGGTGCCAACAATGCTGAGTTTATTTACATTAAGGCGAGCAAGAAGTTCGCGGATAATGCTAGTAAGGGTTACATTCTCCATCTCATTGTTGGGAACAGCCGTGCTGGATAGACCATAGCCTGGTAGATCTAGGCGAATGAAGCGGAATCGATCGCTGAGTTTGTTGACCATGGCATCCCAGGTGCGCAGGCTGCCCAAAGAACCATGAAGGAGTAGTACGGCCGATCCCGACCCCTCATCACGCATGTGGATAGATAGGTCTTCAATGTCCACGTACTGACTTCCCGTTGTCGCATATTTGGATCGGAGATCATCTAAAGTCAGGCGAAATGCATTGGATCTAAACAGGAATATAGTGCTTATTCCCACAAAAACGACGACACCAAATACCAAAAATAAAATGCGTCTCTGTCTTGCCATTAGATCTCCCAAGTCGGACAACACTAAATTTGCACAACTTAGATTGGTGAGCCGCCAGGGACTTGAACCCCGAACCTACTGATTAAGAGTCAGTTGCTCTGCCAGTTGAGCTAGCGGCCCACATACGGTGATAGCATGAGGATTCTATTGAGGGATACTATTGTCTGTCAATCAAGGATAATTGAAGACAGTATCGGGTTTTAGCTCCTACTTGCCTTATTTTTGCTATCTATTTGGTACAATGAGCAACTTGATATTATGAAGATTAAGGTTGAGTTAGAAGATATAACCACCGTCAAGAAGTGTCTCAAGGTGGAAGTTTCCGCGGATATTGCTTTAGAAGAAATAGATCAGGTTGCTAAGCAGTATAAGGTGAAAGCCCGTCTCCCGGGTTTCCGTCCTGGCAAAGCTCCGGTTGAACTCATAAAGAAGCATTTCCAAAAAGGTATCCGTGACGATGCTCTTCAAAGACTCATTCCCAAATCTTACGAGAAGGCCATCCAGGAAAAGGGAGTGAAACCCATTAGCGAACCGAGCCTGGAGCATCTTAACTTTGAAGAGGAAGGGCCCCTGGTTTACGAAGCGCATTTTGAGATTCAGCCAGAAATCGATCTTCCCAAGTATCGTGGTTTGAAGGTAACAGTTGAATCCCAGCCTCTTACCTCTGAGGATGTAGATGAGGAGCTGGATAAATTGAGTGAAGCACACTCTCGGTTAATTACAGTGAATGATCAACCGATTCAGGAGGGCGACCATGTGGTCATTGATCTTCATGGTGAGTACCTAGAGGAAGAGAAGCTAGAGGATGTCCGTGAGCCCTTTCAAGAAGAAGGTGTAGTAGTTCAGATAGGGGATGAGCACACCCATGAGGCTTTTAACAGTGCTTTGATGGGAGCTAGTGTGGGTGAGGAGAAAACGTTTGAAGTCCAATATGATCCTGAGTACCCAGAAAAGAAGCTGGCTGGGCACAAGCTACGTTTTACCGTCAAGGTGAATGAAATAAAACAAAAGGAATTGCCTGAGATCAATGATGAATTTGCAAAGGATCTAGGTGAATATGACACGGTAAAGGAATTACGAGAGGGGATCAAAGAGCGTTTACAGTCTCAACGAGAAAGAGATCGAGAAATTGACCTTGGAAACAAATTGCAGGAGAAGCTGGTGGCCAATACCGAGTTTGAAGTTCCCGAGGTATTAATTGAAAATCAAATTGATGGAATGCTGAAAGACCTAGCCTACAAACTGGCGTCTCAGGGTATGGATCCTAGTAAAGCTAATGTGGATTGGATGAAGGTGCGTTCAGATTTCCGCCCGGATGCCGAAAAGCAGGTTAAAGTCGGTATGATGCTCAGTGAAATTGGCAAGTGTGAGAATATTGAGGTTTCTTCAGAGGAGCTGGAGCAAGAGGTGGAACAGATGGCTAGCTCTATGGATCAGCCAACAGAAAATGTAAAACAATATTTTCAGCAGGAAGGGCGGATGGATAGTCTTAAACATCAGTTGACACAAAAAAAGGCCATGGAAATTTTGCGGGAAAGTGCCGAAATATCGGATAGCTAATGGATCATGAAGGATAAAGTACGGGGTGTCTTATTTTTAACTTTGAATCGTGACCTGCTAAGCTTATTCGGATTGGACACGGCTTATTTAAACTAGAGGAGTAAAAAAGTGACATTAATTCCAATGGTCGTTGAGCAGACCAGCCGGGGGGAGAGGGCTTATGATATTTACTCTCGGTTGCTTAAGGACAATATTATTTTCGTGGGAACCCCTGTAGATGACAATGTGGCCAATCTAGTCATTGCCCAGCTATTGTTTTTGATGGCAGAGGATCCAAGACGTGACATTTCCCTTTATATTAACTCGCCTGGTGGTTCAATCACTGCCGGATTAGCCATATACGATACTATGCAGTTTGTTAAAAACGATGTAACGACAATTTGTATTGGACAGGCTGCTTCAATGGGAGCATTGCTCCTCGCAGCTGGGACGTCCGGTAAGAGGTTTGCTTTGCCTAACAGCAGGATTTTGATTCACCAGCCTTCGATGACTGGGCTTTCAGGGCAAGCTACCGATATAGATATTCATGCTAGGGAAATTCTCAGAATGCGAGAGATGACCAACGCCATTTTGGCTAAGCACACTGGGCAGAAGGCAAAGAAGATCGAGCAGGATTTGGATCGCGACTTCATCATGGATCCGGCTCAGGCCGTAGAGTATGGTATAATCGATAAGATCGTCGACAAGCATGTACCAGTTGAGAATTCTAAGACGGATGGCTAGACGTATGAGAGCGCTTCAATAAGTTAGACTCCTGGTCACTGTGATTCACTATTCAATAAGACTCATTGACTAAGACTCATTAATTCAAAATGAACGGAAAAGGGTCAGAGGACGTTTTGCACTGTTCATTCTGCAACAAGAGCCAGAATGATGTTAGGAAGCTCATTGCAGGACCGACAGTCTTTATCTGCGATCAGTGCGTGGACGTTTGCAACGAAATCATCTCCGATGATGTGACAACAGGAGATTCCTCTGTCAGTGAGAAATTGCCCAAGCCGATTGAGGTCAAGGACTTTTTAGATCAGTATGTGATTGGCCAGGAGACGTGCAAAAGGAAACTGGCAGTGGCTGTGTACAATCACTACAAGCGAATTAAGATTGGGCAACAGCGTCACCAGGATGTTGAACTGGCAAAGAGTAACGTGTTGCTTATCGGGCCGACCGGTACCGGTAAGACACTCCTGGCTCAAACACTAGCCCGAATGCTCTCGGTTCCGTTTGCCATAGTTGATGCTACCACCCTGACAGAAGCAGGCTATGTTGGTGAAGATGTTGAGAATATTGTGCTGAAGCTTTTGCAAGCTGCTGGAGGGGATCGTGATCGTTGCATGCAGGGGATTATTTACATTGACGAAATCGATAAGATCTCTCGGAAGGACGAGAACCCATCCATCACCCGGGATGTCTCAGGCGAAGGAGTTCAGCAGGCTTTGCTGAAAATTATGGAAGGGACTGTGGCCAACGTGCCTCCCCAGGGGGGGCGAAAGCATCCCCACCAGGAGTTTGTTCAGGTGGACACTACCAATATACTTTTTATTTGTGGTGGAGCTTTTGTGGGTTTGGACAAGACGATCAGGAAGAGAGTGGGGCGAAGCAGTGTAGGGTTCCACTCGGATTCAAGCGTTCATCAGTGGGGTCCCAAAGAGGAATCCGATTTGTTGGATCGTGTGCTACCCGAAGATCTTATTAAATATGGATTGATTCCAGAGTTTGTTGGGCGACTTCCGATCTTATGTAACCTCCATGAACTCGACAAAAATGCACTTGTAGAGATTCTTACTAAACCAACCGACTCTCTCGTCAAACAATATGCAGAGATGTTTAATTTCGAGGGTGTTTCACTCCGATTTACCGATGATGCCCTTGAAACCATCGCTGAAATGGCTCTAGAGAGAAAAATCGGTGCTCGTGGCTTGCGCTTAATCACAGAAGATCTTATGTTAGATGTGATGTACGAACTTCCTTCGACAACCAAGGTGAAAGAGTTCGTAGTGAGTCGTGAGATGGTCGAGAACAAGGAAGTTGTCTTCAAGCTTCTTGAGAAGGCCGGATAAGCACCACTCAAATCCAGCTGGCAATAGTTTTTAGAGGCTCCCTTTAAGAGTAAATCGTCAGTGCGGGATGGTAAACGGTGAAGCCAAGGATGACGCCTTTGGTGCTGGAGGCATTTGTAAAAAGAGAATTACGAAAGCAAAGACTGATATTACGTAATGGATGAAATTAACAAGACAATGAGTCATTCGTACCCCATGGTACCTATCAGGGATGTCGTGGTGTTTCCTTTCATGATGGTGCCTTTTGTTATAGGACGCCAATCCTCTGTTCTAGCTCTGGAGAGCGCGTTGGAAGGGGACAAGAAAATTTACCTGGCAACCCAGATGGATGCTTCCCAGGACGATCCGTCTCCCGACGATATCTACGAGGTGGGAACGGTTGCCAAGATTGTGCAGAGCCTTAAGCTACCGGATGGGAACATCAAGGTTCTTGTCGAAGGTCTGCGGCGAGCGAGAGCGACTACTGTTGAGAGTAGCGGCGACTTCTTTTTGGCTGAAGTAGTCTTCGATCCAGTGATCAAGGCTTCCAAGGCCAAAGTGAGTCTGCTGACCAAGAGGCTTAACAGCTTGTTTGAGGAATTTGCAAAACTCAATCCGAACCTTAATTATGAGACTATTGTTCAGGCAGCCCAAAGTACTGACGCGGAGCGTTTGGCAGACACCATTGCCGCAAATCTCCCAGTAGAGGTCGAGGATAAGCAGTTACTTCTTGAAGTGGTCGATCCGGTGCAACGAATGGATCGTATCTGTGAGTTCATCGAGGTTGAGATCGAAAAGGTAAAGATGGACAAATCTTTGCAGGGGAGAGTACGTCGGCAAATGGAGAAGGCTCAGCGCGAGTACTATCTAGGCGAGAAGATGAAAGCTATTCAGAACGAGCTGGGGCGTGGGGAGAAGGACGAAATTGCAGAGCTAAAAGCAAAAGTGGAAGACGCAAAGATGCCCGAGGATGCTCATGAAAAGGCAATGAGTGAAATCAATCGTTTGGAACAGATGCCTCCCATGAGTGCCGAGACGACTGTGAGTCGCACTTATATCGATTGGCTTATCTCTATGCCTTGGACTAAGCGTAGCCGTGAGATAAAAAATCTACAAAAAGCTGAGCTTATTTTGGATGAAGATCACTATGGCCTTGAAAAAGTCAAAGAGCGTGTTTTAGAGTTTTTGGCCGTGCGGCAGCTTTCTTCCAAAACAAAGCAAGGCTCGATCCTTTGTTTCGCAGGACCTCCCGGAGTTGGCAAGACTTCTTTAGGCCGATCAATTGCCCGCGCCACAGGGCGTAAATTTGTTAGGCTCTCTTTAGGCGGAGTGCGAGATGAGGCGGAAATTCGAGGTCACCGACGAACTTATATCGGTGCTCTTCCGGGGCAGATTATTCAGATGATGAAAAGAGCCAAAACCCGCAATCCTGTCTTCCTAATGGACGAAGTTGACAAAATGGGCATGGATTTTCGAGGGGATCCTTCGTCAGCACTTATGGAAGTTCTTGATGCAGAGCACAATAATAAGTTCGTAGATCACTATCTGGATACCGAATTTGACCTGTCTAACGTGATGTTTATCTGTACTGCCAACGTGTTGCATACCATTCCGGGTCCCCTCAAGGATCGGATGGAAATCATTCACATGTCCGGCTATACGGAGTTAGAAAAGCTTAATATTGCTAAGCAGTATTTGGTTAAAAAGCAGGTTGAACAGCAGGGTCTCAAGTCGAAGCAGATCAAGTTTCGTGATGAGGGCCTTCTGGAGATTGTCAATAACTATACGCGTGAGTCCGGAGTGCGCAATTTGGAGAGAGAAATTGCGAACGTTTGTCGCAAAGTCGCCAGACAGGTGGTAGGAGCTAAGTCTAGCAAGACTAAGTTGAAGCAGGCGGTTATTGAAAAAAAGAAAGTTCAGGAGTTGTTAGGGATTCGGAAGTATCGTAGAACCTCGGTGGTAGGTGTCAATGAAGTTGGGTTAGCCACTGGTTTAGCTTGGACTGAGGTGGGTGGCGAGGTGCTTCTGACAGAAGCTACTACCATGAAAGGAAAAGGGGATTTAACGCTGACTGGTAAGCTTGGAGATGTAATGCAGGAATCAGCTAAAGCCGCTTTGTCCTTTGTGCGTTCGCGAAGCCGAGCCTTTGGATTAGGTAAAGATTTTCACAAACTGTTGGATCTCCATGTTCATGTTCCTGAGGGGGCCATACCAAAGGATGGACCTTCCGCCGGAATCGCCATGGCAACCACGATAGCTTCTGCCCTGAGTAAAATTCCAGTGCGGGGAGAAGTGGCCATGACCGGGGAAGTAACGCTGCGTGGTAAGGTATTACCCATAGGGGGTGTCAAAGAAAAGGTTTTGGCAGCTCACCGAGGAGGTATCAAGACGGTTATTCTGCCCAAGGACAACGAAAAAGATCTCAAAGATATTCCCAAGTCCGTTCTAAAGGATGTTAAGATTGAGTTGGTAGAAGCCATGGATGAGGTGCTGGACATCGCACTGACAAGTCCTATCCGTAAAGAGGATGGCGGGCAGTTTATTAAAGAGCAAAGACCTCCTCAGATAAAAGAGGGGGATCGTCCCGAAATCCACTAACCATAGATCGACTTACAGCTGGCGAGTGACGACTAATACAGCAACTCATACAACGTAGAGCAAGCGAGTATCTATTCGGTGTTCCGATCAACAGAAATCATGGTTTTTCTTAATTGTCAGCCGTTAAGTTTTAGTTGTTTACGTGGAAGTTCAATTCATCAAAAGTGCAACTCACAGGAGTGATTATCCTAAGCTACCGCTTCCCCAAATTGCATTTTCGGGAAGATCGAATGTTGGAAAATCCAGCTTAATCAATAGTTTGCTTGGGAAAAAGGGTTTGGCTCGGACTAGTGCTACTCCTGGCCGGACCCAGTTAATTAATTTTTTTAATGTGGATGGAAGATGGATTTTCGTCGATTTGCCAGGATATGGATTTGCTAAAGTTCCGCACAAGATACGTGATAGTTGGGGTTTGATGGTTGAAGAATTTTTAAGAGAGGGAAATGACCTTAAGCTTACAGTGACCATTGTTGATGCTCGCCGTAAGCCCACAGTACCAGATCTTATGATGAAGAAATGGCTTGATGAGTTTGATATTCCATGTCAAATTGTTGCCAACAAAGCAGATAAATTATCTTCAAATCAGCTTCAGCGATCCCTTGACCAAATTGAAGAAGGTTTTAATTGTAGTGTTGTCCCTTATTCCGCGGCCACAGGAATGGGGAAGAAAGAATTGTGGCGAGTACTAGAGAGGGTATAGTTATGGGTGAAGCAAGTTCCCCCCCAGTCAAACAGAAAGATGAATCACAATCTGGAGCTCCGGTCAATAAGGACCTTGAGGCAATGAATATTCAAGAGCTCAAGGAGCTTAATAGTCAAGGCCTGAACAAGTTAGCCAAGGATCTGGATGTCCATGGGGCTGCTGGAATGCGAAAGCAGGAGCTGATATTTCAAATTCTCAAGGCACAGACAGAGCGCAGCGGGTTAATTTTTTCAGAAGGCGTGTTAGAAACTTTGCCAGACGGGTTTGGGTTTTTGAGGGCTCCCGAGTATAACTATCTGCCGGGTCCAGACGATATTTATATCTCACCTTCGCAAATCAGGAAATTTGATCTGCAGACCGGTGATACGGTATCCGGGCAGGTACGTCCTCCTAAGGAGGGAGAACGTTATTTTGCTCTTATCAAGGTGGAGGCAATCAATTTTGAACATCCGAATGTAGCTCGAGAGAGAACTTTTTTCGAAAATCTCACACCTATTTATCCTTGTGACAAGATAGTTCAGGAGACAACCCGGGAAAACCTTTCCGGCCGGGTCATGGATCTTATGGCCCCTGTAGGTAAAGGACAACGTGGATTGATTGTTTCACCTCCTCGTGCAGGCAAGACAATGATTCTGCAGAGTTTAGCTAACTCTGTTACTACTAACAATCCAGATGTAGTCATGATCGTCTTACTAATAGATGAACGTCCTGAGGAAGTGACTGATATGGAGCGTTCGGTGCAGGGTGAGGTCATCAGTTCTACCTTTGACGAGCCGGCCACACGCCACGTTCAAGTGGCGGAGATGGTGATCGAAAAAGCCAAACGTCTCGTCGAGCATAAGAAGGATGTTGTCATTTTGCTTGACTCAATCACGCGGTTGGCACGTGCCTACAACACCATAGTGCCCCCGTCAGGGAAGGTGCTTTCCGGTGGTGTGGATTCGAATGCACTACAACGACCTAAGCGGTTTTTTGGTGCAGCTCGCAATATTGAAGAAGGCGGTAGTCTTACTATTGTAGCCACGGCTTTGATAGACACGGGAAGTCGTATGGATGATGTGATTTTTGAGGAATTTAAAGGAACTGGAAACCTAGAACTTCATTTGGATCGAAAACTGGTCGACAAGAGGATCTTTCCTGCTATCGACATCAATCGGTCGGGAACCCGAAAGGAAGAGCTGCTATTAGATCCAGACGAGTTAAATAGAGTTTGGGTGTTGCGCAAGGTACTGAATCCTCTTTCCTCCACTGAGTCGATGGAGTTGTTGCTTGAGAAGTTGAGTAAGGTGAAGACCAACGCCGAATTTCTCAAATCCATGTCCAACGGATAGAAACAACAATCTCAAGATTAGAATTTGTAGATCAGCGCAAATATCGATTAATTTGAGAAGTTATTTTAGTAGAGAGAGAATTTCACAAAAAGTCCTTGACTTGGGTAGCTGTATTTTCCTACCCTCTGATATGTAGGAAGGCACTATGATTGTTTGCAGTTTTTTCTGGCGCAACTGGGACATTTAACCGTCCAAGGACGCTGGAGAGCTGTATCTTCATAGGGCCAAGTTAGAGATCAGGAGCAAAAAGGCCGTGGGGAGTACTCTCCACGGCCTTTTCATTTTTATGATTAGGTATTAATTGGGGCTATAAATCCAAAAACATTGAGTTGAACAATGATTCATCATAAATCTGTTTTAGCCGATTTGCTAACGCCAGTTTCTGCATTTTTGAGAGTGGCCAGGGGGGCTAAAAGTGCGTTTTTGCTAGAGTCGGTTGAAGGGGCTGAAAAAATTGGCCGGTATTCGTTTATTGGTGTGGATCCGAAGAAGAGCTTTGACGGGAGTTTTGAAGAGTTTCGGCGTATTTTTCCAGAACAGCAATCAGCTAATTTGGAACTTCCTCCTTTTGCGGGAGGCGCGGTGGGAGCCTTTTGTTACGAGATGGTTCGAGAATTCGAGCAATTACCTGATCTACAGCCAGTCGATACAGCCGTTATAGATAGCAGTTCAGGGACTGTGATGATGGATTTTTATCCCACAATATTGGCCTTTGACCATCTCAAACACCAGATAGTGATTATTTCACATGAAGGAAAGAAACAAATCCAGGAGTTAGAGGAAAAACTATATGAACCTCTAGTGGAGGAACAGGATGTAGGAAGTCTAGGATTACAAGATCCTAAAGTAAAGATTGCCAAGACGACACCTTCCAATTTTGCTGAGGAAGATTTTCATTCGGCTGTTAGTCGGGCTAAGGAGTACATCACGGCTGGGGACATATTTCAAGTGGTACTTTCTCAGCGATTTGAGGTGGATTTTCAGGGAGATCCTTTCAACGTGTATCGTGCTCTGCGTTATCTCAATCCTTCCCCGTACATGTTCTTTTTGAAGCGAGAGGATCTTAGCATTGCTGGGGCTTCTCCGGAAATGCTTGTCCGTGTCCAAGGGAACGATTTGGAGTATCGTCCTATTGCTGGTACCCGGAGGCGTGGGAGAACATTGGAGGAAGAAGGCAACCTCGAGCAGGAATTGGTAAGTGATGAAAAGGAACGAGCTGAACATTTAATGTTAGTAGATTTAGGGAGAAATGATCTAGGTCGTGTGAGTGAATATGGATCTGTTAAATTGAAAGATTTTATGTCTGTTGAAAAATACTCACATGTGATGCACCTAGTCAGTTCTTTGAAAGGACGTCTACGTCCAGAATTGGATAGGTTTGATGCACTAGAAGCCTGTTTTCCGGCTGGGACAGTAACTGGAGCTCCAAAGATTAGAGCAATGGAAATTATTGGAGAACTCGAACCCTCCCAACGGGGCATCTATGCAGGTTCAATCGGTTACTTGGATTATTCGGGCAATTTGGATACTTGTATTGCAATTCGCACCATTGTATTTCATGAGGGGAAGGCATATTTACAGGCCGGTGCTGGGATTGTAGCTGATTCGGTCCCCGAGATGGAAAACAAAGAGTGTAGGAATAAGGTGGAGGTGCTCTTTCGAGCTTTGGAGATAGGAAATAACAGTTAACAGCTTATAGATACTCGTGGCGGATGAGAGCATTTTAAAAGGCTTATATTGAGGCTGATGAGACATTGATGATGCAGCGTGAAACGACCATTCTGATAATCGACAACTATGACAGCTTCACTTATAACTTGGTGCAGTATCTTGGTGAGATAGGTTGTGATGTGAAGGTTCATCGTAATGATGCCGTGACGCTTGCTGAGGTGGATGAGATGTGCCCAGATGGAATCGTCATTTCCCCCGGACCAGGACTACCCAATGATGCTGGGATATCGATTCCTGTTATAGAGGAATTTGCCGGACAGATTCCTATTCTGGGAGTATGTCTGGGACATCAAGCTATCGGTGAAGTTTTTGGAGGGAAAGTCGTCCAGGCTCCTAAGCTAATGCATGGGAAAATTTCCTCGATCTATCATGAAAAAGCTGCAGTGCTAAGGGGTCTTCCAAACCCTTTTGAAGCAACTCGTTATCATTCCCTTGTTGTGCGTCGAGAGGATTTACCGGAGTGTCTAGTGGTTAACGCATGGACCGAAGATGGTGTAGTTATGGGGCTACAGCATCAGGATTACAGTATTTTTGGAGTTCAGTTTCATCCTGAATCAATTATGACCAGAGAAGGCATGAAGATTTTGGAGAATTTTGTGGGAAATACCACAATTTCTAGTAAGGCTAACGACAGCTAGCAGTTTAACTGCAGGGTATGGAGCAATCATCAATGCTGGAACAATTCATACAGGTTATCCAGGGAAGAGGGGATCTTAGTGAGATGGAAGCTCAACAGGCGTTGGAACTCATCTTGTCTGAGGAGACTCCCGATGCAGTAATTGCTTCCTTTTTGACGGCGTTGGCTGAAAAGGGAGAAAGCTATAAGGAAATCATCGGATTTGCCCGGGTCATGCGCCAACAGGCAATCCCGATTAAAACCAAGCATGATACGTTGATTGATACCGCAGGGACTGGAGGAGGAGCGGATACCTTTAACATCTCCACAACAGCTGCCTTTATTATTGCTGGGACTGGTGTGACGGTGGCAAAGCACGGCAACCGCGCTTTGACCTCTCGCTGCGGTAGTGCGGATGTCCTAACTGCTCTGGGAATCTCCGTCGAATGCCATCCAGATGTGGTTCAGAATGCTCTGGACAGTGTTGGCATAGCATTCATGTTCGCTCCTCTTTTTCACCCCTCTATGAAAAGAGTGGCTCAAATTCGCACGCAACTGGAGCACCGTACTATCTTTAACATGTTGGGTCCATTAACTAATCCTGCTGCAGCCCCTTACCAAATCATTGGGGTCTATTCAGCTGATCTCACAGAACGACTTGCTCAAGCCGCTCTCGGGCTGGGGTGTCAAAGAGCTTGGGTAGTGCACAGCTATGATGGACTTGATGAACTTTCTACCGGTGCAAAGGTGAAGGTGTCCGACGCCCAAAATGGCAGGGTAGAAAGCTTTGATTTAGATCCAAAAACCCTTGGCTTTCAGGTAGGCCATATATCAGAGTTGTCAGGTGGTTCAGTAGAGCATAATGCAAGGATCATGCGTGCTATTTTAGAAGGTGATGTGCGAGGATCTGCCAGGGATGTAGTTGTTCTCAACGCAGCGGCAGCCCTTCATGTAGTCGGAAAAGGAGAGCTATCAGAGATGGTTAAAATGGCTGAAGAATCATTGCTCTCTGGCGCTGCTTTGGAAAAACTTCAGCAGCTGATTGCGGTCTGTGGAAAAGATTTAATCAACTAACAGTCAAGCAGGAAAGTCATGCGCAAGTATTTCAGGGCTTTGTTATGAGTGTACTCGATGAAATAGTAGCTTCAAAAAAGCGGGAATTAGTTGAGACCATCAGGATGTGTCCTCTGGATGAGCTTTTGGAGGGTGCCTCTTTAAGATCTCCTGTGTCATTCACATCTGCCTTAACTCAGCAGGGTATCAACATCATTGCTGAGATCAAATATAAGAGTCCAAGCCATGGATCTTTTAAATGTCAGCTTCCCGCCCCACAGATAGCCAAGCTTTACTCTGACAACGGCGCGGTGGCCGTGTCGGTGTTGACTGAACAAAGCTACTTTGCAGGCGATTTAAGTTTTTTGGATGAGATTGATAGAGAACTGCCTCAGCTTCCCCTCCTGCGTAAAGATTTTATTGTGGATCGTTATCAGGTGGCTGAAACTCGTCGGAGTCCTGCTTCAGCCTACCTATTAATTGTATCCTGTCTATCAAAAGGGGAACTGGCAGGATTGATTGACTACGGGAGAGAACTGGACTTGGAAACCGTAGTCGAGGTGCATGATCTTTATGAATTAGAGATTGCAATGGAGCAGGGTGCACAGATTATAGGGGTGAACAATCGGGATTTGGAGACATTTGAGGTTAGTGTTGAAACTTCTTTTAACATCGCCCGCAGAATGGAGGGAGAAGAAAATTATCTTTTGATTTCCGAATCTGGAATAGAGACCTCTTCACAGGTTCTGGAACTACGTGATGCAGGCTTCAATGCTTTTTTAGTCGGATCCAGTTTAATGGATTCCGATAGTCCTGGACAGCGACTGAAAGAGTTGCGGGGACAAGTATAAACTATGGGAATGGATGAATTCATGGTCAAGATATGTGGAATCACAAATTGTGATGATGCTTTGGCTTCAGTGGGTTATGGAGCGAATGCTCTGGGATTCAACTTCTATCGTCCCAGTACGAGGTATGTGGATCCCCAGACAGTCGAGAATATTCTGCAAGACATACCTGAGAATATTTTGAATGTAGCTGTTGTGGTCGTGAGTTCCAGCAATGTGAGTCAGACGATTGAGGACATAGGTCGCATCGTACCTTCGATTGATGCTTTCCAGTTGCATGGTTTAAAATCAGAATCCGAGGTTCCTTCTACCGACAAGTTACTTTACATCGCCACCTCACCGGCTGAATCAAAGGCCTTTGCCAATTACAGGATTTTGATTGATACTTCATGGGGTAGAGGGCAAAAAGCTAATTGGGACCAACTGCTTTACCTCAAACGGGCCTTTGTTCTTTCAGGAGGACTGGACCCAGACAATGTCACTGATGCGATCCAGTTGCTTCAACCTGACGGCGTAGATGTTTGTTCTGGAGTAGAGAAGCTCCCAGGAGTGAAAGATGGCAAAAAACTGAGAAAATTTATTGAAGGAGCACGGCACGCTTCGCAGGCATAGAAATGGGCATAGTTGTTGGTGCCGATCGCATGGATTTCGATCCGTTGTCTATTTAGAGGCTGCGTATAAACGGTTTCCCAATGTAGGAGAAACGAAGTGGTAAAGAAAACCATCTCAAAGAAAATAGTGACAAATAGCGAAGGTTATTTCGGTGACTATGGGGGACTGTTTGTTCCCGAGACATTGATGGGACCTCTAGAGGAATTAAATTGCTCATATACTGAGGCAAAAGCCGATTTGGGTTTTCAAGAAGAACTTGATCAGTTGTTATGTCTTTTTGCTGGGCGTCCCACTCCACTTTTCCATGCCAAACGTCTATCACACAAGGTAGGCCATAAAATTTACCTTAAACGGGAAGACTTGTGTCACACGGGAGCCCACAAAATCAATAACGCTTTAGGACAAGCCCTTTTAGCCAAGCGTATGGGGAAACACCGGATTATTGCTGAAACCGGTGCTGGACAACATGGAGTAGCAACAGCAACTGTATGCGCCTTGATGGATATGGAATGTGAAGTATATATGGGTGTGGATGATATGAAGCGCCAGGCACTCAATGTCGTACGCATGGAATTGATGGGAGCACGTGTAACTCCTGTGGACACTGGAAGCCGCACTTTGAAAGATGCCATCAATGAGGCTATGCGAGATTGGGTAACAAATATTGCAAGTACTCATTATTTGCTGGGTTCGGTTTTGGGCCCTCATCCCTATCCCACCATGGTGAGAGATTTCCAGGCGGTTATCGGTCGAGAGGCCCGGCGGCAGATTCTCGAGTTGGAAAAACAAATGCCTGATTTATTAGTTGCTTGTGTAGGTGGGGGTAGCAACTCAATTGGGTTGTTCCATGAATTTCTTGAGCGTGAATCAGTGAAGATGATAGGGGTTGAAGCAGGGGGAATGGGAATGGAATTGGGGCAGCATGCTGCTCGATTTAAAGGCGGATCACCGGGAGTATTGCACGGGACGTATAGCTATGTTCTGCAGGATGAGTTGGGGCAGATTGCTAGCACACACAGTGTTTCAGCTGGTCTGGATTATCCCTCTATTGGTCCTGAGCACGCCTATCTTCGAGATAGTGGAAGGGTAGAGTATCTTTCCGAGAATGATGAGGATGCCATGAAAGCTTTCAAACTCCTGAGTCAATTGGAAGGGATTATTCCGGCCTTAGAGTCCGCTCATGCAATCGCCTACTGTTTGAAAATGAAAGAAGTGTACTCTTCTGGTTCCGATGAACTGTTGGTGATTGCTAACCTATCGGGCCGGGGTGATAAGGATATGGAAGTCATTCAAAGAGCAAAAGATTAGACGAAGATCGTTTGAGGGGTGAGTATGTCCAGGCTAGAAGATATCTTTACTGTAAACAAACAATGTTTTATTCCCTTTGTTACAGCTGGCCACCCCGATCTGGAGACAACCCGGGATATAATAATTAGTTTGGCAGAGGCTGGGTCGCACATTGTGGAGATTGGAATTCCTTTTTCTGATCCGATCGCCGATGGTCCAATTATCCAGAAATCTTCTTTTGGAGCTTTAAAGCACGGGTATTCTTTCTCAGATTATCTGGGTCTAGTGCGTGAGCTTAGACAGAAAACGGATGTTGGACTCATTTTCATGACATATCTCAATCCGGTATTGAAGTATGGCAAGGAAAAACTAGATTCCCAGGCCACCGAGGTGGGTTTAGACGGCATTCTCATCTCGGACCTTATACCAGAGGAGTATGTGCGTATGAAGCCGTTCGTGGGATTGGATACAGTATTTTTAGCTGCTCCTACTTCTTCGGATGAAAGACTCAACAGGATACAGGAAGTAAGTAAAGGATTTGTCTACGTGGTTGCTCGCACAGGCGTGACAGGAAAACAGTCTGATGTTACTCAGTCAGTGCCTGAAACTGTTACACGGGTGAGGAGAGTAACGCAACTACCTATTGCGGTGGGATTCGGCATTGCCACGGCTCAAGATGTTCATCGAGTATGGGAGTATGCTGAAGGTGCCGTGGTCGGTTCAGCTATTGTAGATTTTATCGAGGAGCATAGGTTGGATCGAAATTTGGCGGCAAAAGTTGGTAAGTATGTGAAAAATAGCTTGATTTCAAATATCTGATCCGCTAGCGTTATGGGCCTGTAGGTTTTGCACGCACCTTGTGTTTATTTTATCATCGCTACAGAAGTGGACTCTGCTCTACCCATTGTGCAATAGTCAGAGGAGAAATCGAAGGGGAAATGGCAGGACATACGGTCTATCACTTTCTAATAGGGCATGTAGACATAATGGATAGTTTAAATGGATGAGATTGAGGTTTGGCGGGAGAGAATTGATAAAATTGATCTTAAGTTAGTGGAACTTCTCAACAGCAGAAGTCAGTGTGCCGTTGAGATCGGGAAGATCAAAAAGAAGCTGAATATTGAAGTTTATGATCCTAGAAGAGAAAAAATCGTGATCGATAATGTTCAAAAAGCTTCCACGGGTCCTCTTACCAAAGAGGCAGTGAGGAGACTTTTTGAGCGAATTGTTGATGAGTCAAGACGTACTCAAGAGCAGTCTCAAGATCGGAAAAAGCAAAATAACTAACCAATCAGTGAAGGAGTTATGAACCATGGTTATCGTCATGCAGCGAGATGCCACGGAGAAACAGATTGAAGGTGTGGTCGACAAACTCAAATCTCAGGGCTTTGATGTCCATCCGTCCACCGGTGTAGAGCGTACCATCTTGGGAGCTGTTGGCGCCAAAGTTGTAGACACGCGTGATTACGAGATTTTGAATGGGGTGAAGGAGGTGCATAGGATAAGCGCTCCATACAAGCTAGCTTCCCGTGCCTTTCGTCCAGAGGGAACCATAGTTGAAATCGGTGATGTGAGAATTGGTGGTGATGAGGTGATCGTAATGGCCGGGCCATGTACGATTGAGAACTTTGAAAACTGTGACATCGTCGCCGAGAGGGTAAAGGCCGCAGGTGCTAAGATCATCCGCGGTGGGGCATTCAAACCTCGCACTTCTCCGTATTCCTTCCAAGGACATGGTGAGGAAGGGCTGAAGGCTATTCGCCGAGCAGCTGACAAACATGGGTTGCTTGTCATCTCTGAAGTGATGGAATCCAGCCAACTCCCGCTGGCTGAAGACTATATTGACATTATCCAGATTGGGGCTCGTAATATGCAGAACTACGGCCTGTTGCGGGATATCGGAAGAGTTAATATTCCAGCACTTCTCAAGCGCGGAATGAGTGCTACAATTTCTGATTTGCTATTGGCTGCTGAGTACATAATGGCGGAGGGGAATCATCGGGTCCTTCTTTGTGAACGAGGGATTCGGACCTTTGAAACACAAACTAGAAATACATTAGATGTTGCAGCTATTCCCGTGCTCCACAATTTGAGCCACTTGCCTGTTATTGTTGATCCGAGTCATGCGATGGGTGTTCGAGACAAGGTTGCCCCACTCGCACGAGCTGTAGTGGCTGCCGGTGCTGATGGGTTGTTAGTTGAAGTGCACCATGATCCAGACAATGCGATTTGCGATGGGGCCCAATCGATGGAATTGGAGCAGTTTGAGTCACTTATGCGAGAATTGCAAATGATTGCCGGAGCCGTGAACCGTTCAGTTGCTGGTCAGGAAAAAGTGCAGGTTTAGAACCAACTAAAGTGAAACAGTCCGGATGGCTGGGTTGATTGCTCATTGTTAAGTCAGTTCGGATACGATTTCAGACTCAAGACTTCCCGTTAATATGTACTCCTTAAGTGGAGTGCTGCTTTGCAAGTGCTGGTGAGGCAATAGATCATTTTTTCTTTGACTCCCGACCTATCGGCTACAGCATTTTTTGTATTTTTTGCCGGAACCACAAGGACATGGGGCGTTGCGTCCCACCTTGGGAGTAGAGTGAACTATAGGTGTCACAGCTGTGGGTGTTCGGCTTTCTGCTGGTTGGTTGGGTCGTAAGGCTACGGGAGAATTTCCCTCAGATCCAGAATAACGAATGTTCTGACTTTTTTGTTGGGTCGTCAAAAGTTCGCGTTTGCCTTCTTCGGTAATTGGCCGCAGTAGAAAGAGCATCTTGACCATCTCTTCGGTAGCCCGATTCCATAGCTCTTCAAATAAACTGAAGGATTCCCGCTTATATTCTACCAACGGATCCCTTTGTCCATAGCCTCTGAGCCCAATACCCTCTTTAAGATGGTCCAGCGCAAGGAGATGATCTTTCCATTGCTGATCCATAATCTGTAACATGACCATTTGTTCATACCAGCGCATCATGTCAGTGCCAATGTCATCTTCTTTGTTGGTGTATTTTGATTTTATTTGATTGAGCAACTGTTCTTCCAACTCAGGTCGGGATATCTCATCTATATTGTCTGGTAGATCCAGCGCAAAAACACGTCTTAAGTTTACCTTGAGGTTTTCCAGATCCCAGTCTTCTGGATTGATATCGAGATGGGCATAGGTATCTAAAAATTCAATGAGAATTTCTCTCGCAAGTCCCAGGATATATTCTTTTTGATCTTGTTTGTCTAGTAGGTCGT
This sequence comes from Acidobacteriota bacterium, assembly GCA_036338435.1. Taxonomy (GTDB): domain Bacteria; phylum Acidobacteriota; class UBA6911; order RPQK01; family JADFOI01; genus JAPYTY01. The sequence continues at coordinate 40,209 of JAYZCG010000002.1, read as the reverse complement.
GGCGAAACCGATAGATCTCCTCACGTTGCTTGTTCATTACGTCGTCATATTCGAGCAGATGTTTTCTGATCTCAAAATTTCTTGCTTCCACCTGTTTTTGAGCTCGTTCGATTTGTTTTGTAATCAGCTTAGATTCTACGGGAACACCTTCTTCCATACCCAATTTGTGCATAAGACCAGAAAGATTGTCCGATCCAAAAATCCGCATTAAATCGTCTTCGAGGGAAAGATAAAAACGACTAGATCCTGGATCACCCTGTCGGCCAGATCGGCCGCGAAGCTGATTATCAATGCGTCGAGCTTCGTGGCGTTCTGTTCCTATGATATGGATTCCCCCCAAATTGATGACCTCGTCGTGCTCTTTTTTCCAGTCTGGCAGTAGTTTGTCGAGTTCTACTTGATATTTATCCACATGCTCTTCTGGATTAATTTTGCGATTTCTCAAAATTAACTTGGCCTGGAACTCAGGATTCCCTCCTAGAACAATATCAGTGCCACGACCGGCCATATTGGTGGCAATCGTCACAGAACCTTTCTTGCCGGCTTGGAAAACAATTTCTGCTTCTTTTTCGTGATATTTTGCGTTGAGGACAACATGTTTGGTGCCTCGTCGTTTTAGTAAGACTGAGAGTCTTTCCGACTTTTCTATCGAAGTCGTTCCTACCAAGACCGGCTGTCCCTTTTGGTGGAGTTCTTTAATCTCATCGGCCACGGCATTAAATTTCTCACGTTCCGTCCGGTAGACCATATCTGGATGTTCCTGACGAATAAGATTTTTATTGGTGGGGATGACGATAACATCTAACTTATAAATCTTTTCAAACTCATCGGCTTCAGTTTCAGCTGTTCCTGTCATTCCGGCCAGTTTGTCGTACATTCGGAAGTAGTTTTGAAATGTAACGGTGGCAAGAGTTTGGTTTTCTCGCTCAATGCGGACTCCCTCTTTTGCCTCCAGAGCCTGGTGAAGCCCGTCAGAGTAGCGTCGTCCTGGCATTAAACGTCCCGTGAACTCATCAACTATAATTACTTGCCCTTCCTTTACCACGTAGTCAGCATCTCTTTTGAACAGTGCATGGGCTTTTAGAGCCTGTTGGATATGGTGAACCATATCCATGTGGCGAGGATCGTAGAGGTTTTCAATGTCGAGAAAACTCTCTCCTTTTTCAATACCTGTTTCCTGCAGGACAACCGTGCGAGCTTTCTCATCGATCTTGTAGTCTTGTTCTTGAACAAGACGTGGAATCAATTTATCTATTTTGTAGTACTTGTCGGTGGATTCTTCGGAAGGACCACTGATAATCAGAGGAGTGCGAGCTTCATCAACGAGAATGGAATCTACTTCATCTACAATGGCGAAAGTGTGGGTCCGCTGAACGCAGTCTGATGCCGTATATTTCATGTTGTCACGCAGGTAATCAAAGCCAAATTCGTTATTGGTCCCATAAGTGACATCACAGCAGTAGGCAGCCTTGCGTTCCTCTTCTGACATGTCGTGTTGAACAACTCCTACATCTAGTTCCAGAAACTTGTAGATGGGGCTCATCCATTCTGCATCGCGTCGTGCGAGGTAGTCATTAACAGTGACAACGTGAACACCGTTACCATCCAGAGCATTGAGGTAAACAGGCAATGTGGCTACTAGGGTTTTGCCTTCACCTGTTTTCATTTCCGCTATTTTACCTTTGTGCAGGACAATCCCCCCGATCAGCTGAACGTCAAAATGACGCATATTAACGATTCGTTTACTTGCTTCACGGACAACTGCAAAGGCTTCGGGAAGAAGATCATCTAAAGATTCTCCCGCCTTAAGACGTTTCTTGAACTCAGAGGTCTTACATTTGAGATCAGTGTCGGACAGCCTAGAAATGCTTTTTTCCAATTCGTTCACGGACTCCACCACGGGGTGAACATTCTTGAGTTCACGCTCGTTGTGACTACCTATAAATTTCGCCAAAATGGCATTAAACATGTCGAGGATTGTACCATGGGAACTAAATCGGAAACTGTGTCATATAATTGACACATCCAAGATCGATCCCTATAATCCGCCCATGGGGATACCCGAAGCACTGACCTTTGATGATGTTTTGCTAATGCCGGCCAAGAGTAGTGTTTTGCCGGCAGAGGCGGACCTTCGAACCATTTTCTCACGTAATATTCAACTCCATATTCCGCTTTCTTCTGCAGCTATGGACACGGTAACTGAAGCCAATGTTGCTATTGCTCTGGCTCGGCAAGGAGGCATTGGGATTATCCACCGTAATCTTACATGTGAACTCCAAGCGGCTGAAGTGGACAAGGTGAAACGTTCCGAGTCCGGGATGATTGTGGATCCGGTGACCATGAGACCAAATCATCGCATTCGTGATGTCCTGGATGTAATGCGTAAGCACAAGATTTCTGGTGTGCCTATTACCGACACCAAAGGGAAGCTCATGGGTATTCTTACTAATCGTGATCTTCGCTTTGAGACCAACCTGGATCTTCCTGCCTCTAAGATTATGACTAAGGAAAATCTTGTGACTGTACGTGTGGGCATTTCTATGGAGAAGGCTAAAAAGAAGTTACACGAGAATCGCATCGAGAAACTTCTAGTGGTCGATAGGAGTGATAAGTTGAAGGGACTTATCACTGTCAAGGATATTATGAAGGTGATTACCTATCCTAATGCGGCCAAGGATTCCTATGGGCGCCTGCGTGTGGGAGCAGCCGTAGGAGTAACGGGAGATTTTCTGGAGCGGGCAATGGAATTGGAAAACTCGGGGGCTGATGTCATCGTTGTGGACACTGCTCATGGCCATACTGGACGGGTTCTGAAAGCGGTGAAGGAACTCAGAAAAAATCTAAGTAATATTGATTTAGTAGTGGGCAATATTGCCAGTGGCCAAGCCGTTCGAGCATTAGGAGATCTGGGGGTGGACGGTGTCAAGGTAGGAATGGGCCCGGGAAGCATCTGTACCACTCGTGTTGTCACTGGTGTAGGAGTTCCCCAAATCACGGCCATCATGAACGTGGCTAAAGTCGCTCATAAGATGAAGATCCCAGTCATTGCAGATGGTGGCATTAAGTTTTCAGGAGACATCACTAAAGCGCTGGCAGCAGGTGCTGACTGTGTAATGGTTGGGAACATGTTTGCTGGTACTGACGAATCACCGGGCGAGTTAGTTCTTTATCAGAATCGTAGCTATAAGACCTATCGTGGTATGGGCTCTTTAGGAGCGATGGAAGAAGGTAGTGCGGACCGTTACGGACAGGAGACCGTAAATGGGGATCGGAAGATGGTGCCTGAGGGTATTGAGGGACGGGTTCCCTACAAGGGCAGTATGGAGGAGTTAATTCCTTTTTTGATGGGAGGTGTGCGATCTGGAATGGGGTATTGTGGAGTTGCAAACATCCGGAAGCTACAGACCAACGCCAAACTAATGAGAGTTAGCCATCTAGGTTTGCGTGAATCCCATGTGCATGATGTGATTGTCACCAAAGAGGCTCCTAATTATCGACTTGGTGATTAAACACTAGTCTTTGATTGTGTAGCAGAGCGTCCAGAGCCATCGAATGCAGTCCGGATGCGTAACCCTTTCTTAAGATTAAATCGGTGATACATGCGCAATGAGTTTGCATGAATGTGCGCTCTGACTAACCCATGATGTGAAATTGTTAAATTTTGACCACATCGTGGGCATCAATTTCGCAGGAGACGGCCTGTTGAATTAAGTCGATGGACAAGATGAATTGATGAACGCCTTTTTTCTCAAGTAGAGTGCCCCGCAGTCCTCGGAGTGGCCCTCGAATAATTTCTACTATGTCTCCAGATTCGATATAGGGATAGGGATCATAAGGTAAGGTGCTGAAAATCAACCTTTTTATTGCCTCTACCTGTGTTTCAGGGATGGAAGTAGCATGGCCCTCAAATTCAACGATTCTAACCACTGATGGGACTTTCAGAATGTCAAGACGACGCTTCTCAATGAGAACATGTACGAATAGATAGCCTGGGAACAGGGGCCGCTGGATTTTTTTGTAGCGATCTTTCCACTTGGAAAGGATTTCTTGCAGGGGAAGAAAACATTCAACTTCTTTTTGCCATAATTGCTCTGCTACAACCTTTTCATGTCGTGAACGGGTGACGATTGCATACCAGTGAGGTTGAATATTTGATTTTAAGAGCTCAGTGTTCATTGAGGTAGACTGTACACCGATGGTTAAAATAAGTTATCTAACATGCGGTGGGATTATAAAGAGTTGACGCTTTTCAGGCAATTTTGTCAAAATTTGATTTTGTAACTATGTCTCACTGGATAAGAGTGACTATAAAGGTTCTCATTACCGTGGGTCTACTGGGTTTTCTCATTTACCAGATGGATCTTAGGGTGCTGGCAAACATCCTGTTGTCGGCTGATCCATTTTTCATTTGTCTGGGCGTTCTTATCCAGGTGGTCAGCTTGGCATTCTCAAGCATTCGGTGGCAGGTAATTCTTAGAGATTTCAATATTCATACCAGATTTTTAAAACTAACCGAGCTTAACTTAATTGGGTATTTTTTTAATTTGTTCTTACCTTCAGGTATTGGGGGAGATTTTTTTAGAGCTTACTACCTAGGCAAACGTGAGCATCGGGGAATGTCAACCACATTGACCACCACAGTTTTGGAGAGAAGTGCCGGCTTATGTGCCTTGTTAGTCATTGGGACTTTTTTTTCTATCTTTCAGGACATAAGCGTAGAGGGAGTTAGACTGATCTACGTTTTCTTGGTTGTCATTACTCTATATCTGTTAGGAAATGTGATCCTATTCCATACTTGGATACATCAGAAAATAAGTTTGTTGCTGCGTAGAAAACATTTGCAGCACATTGAGGACAAGATGGAGCTCGTTTACCAGGGTCTAAACAGACTTAGACACAACAAAGTAACTATTCTGAAAACGCTTGTTGTCTCATTAATAATTCAGTTGTTAGCAGTGATCATCGTCTGGGTTGCTGCCCACGCTCTACACATCGAGGCCCCCTTCGGAGTTTTCCTGGTCTTTGTACCCATTATAAACTTGAGCATCATGGTTCCTGTAACTATCAATGGCATCGGGTTGCGGGAGAGTTTATTCTATTTACTTTTTTCCCGGATAGGATTTCCAGTAGAGATGGCGGTTGGGCTTTCTCTTATGACCTTATTTCTTTATTGTGTGACAGCGTTTCCTGGGCTTTTTGTTTACTCGTTGTACAAGAAAAATGAGAACCTAGGTGCGCCTTCTGAGTTGTCGCTCTTGGCAGGCGATGACCAAGAGGAGCTAGAAGAGTAGTGCTATGTTGGGTGGTTTTTTGTCAGTCAGGATTATCTAGACTGTATACGTGGAGGCGGTTATCCAGTTCAGCCGTCACGTATGCGTAGCGACCATCCAAAGACAGCGCCACGTCGATGGGATGTTTGCCTACGTCAACGCTGGTGATCTTGTCCCATGTGGGAGAGAAGATAGAGAGCTGGTTACTTCCGGTCTCTACTACGAAAATCGTACCATCAGTGCTGACTGCAATGGAGAATGGATTGGAACCAACTTGGACACGCCGTATCTCTCTGAGATCGATGAGATCTACGATGGAGATATCATTAGAGCCGCTGTTAGAAATATAAAGAGTATTGCCATCTGGGGATAGCGCCATGCCGTCAGGAGCCTGTCCAATCGTTATCTTGGTAATGACTTTGCGGGTCGTTATGTCAATGACATAGAGATCATTGGAACCTCCGCATACCACGAATAAACGATCACCTTGCGGCGAAACCACCACTGCCATAGGTCGAATGCCGATCTCTAGATCATCGACGTCACGTTGACTAGCAATATCGATAAAATCAACTCTTCCCACAGCACCCCTCCCGTAGTTTGTAACGAAGGCTTCAGATCCGTTTGGGGAAATTGCAATGTTACTAGGCATATCTCCAACCTTGATGTCGTCCATAATCTCGTAGGTTCGGGCATTAATTACCTTGATGAGCCCATTTCTCATATTGGTGACAAGAATTCTGTCACCTGCGGGGGTTATGGAAATCCCCAAGGGCTGAACTCCCGCATAGAAGGTATGCTCTTTTTTATGAGTACGAAGATCTATCACCGAAATCTCATCGGAGAAGAAATTGGTCACAAAAAGAGAGCGGCCATCTGGACTAATGGCCAAATAGTGTGGAGCTTTACCGACTTTGATTTGATCAACCTTAGAGATATATAGGGCGGATAGGTTGAATAGAGCTACAGTGACAAGAGCAACTATTCTGATTGATCTAGAAGTTCCCATACTATTATTTTAACACGTAGACTAGTTAACCAATTATTGGCTGTTAATTCCTGGGTTGCGACTAGAGAGTTGTAGGGTTACAGTTAATTAGGCTCTATCGTTTTCCTCATCTTGCATGCCATCACGGTATTTTTCATAAGTTGAGCAATGGTGAGTGGGCCGACACCGCCGGGAACTGGAGTTACAGCAGATGCAATACCAAGAGGATCGTGCGGATGAACGTCCCCTACTAGGGCATAACCTTTCTGCTGTGCCTTAAGTAGTTGCTCAGGGCGTTTACTCAATAAGTCGGAAGCTTTCTCTAGGTCGTCAATGCGATTGATTCCTACATCGATGATTACAACTCCCTCTTTAAAATAATCTCGGTCCAACAAGGCTGGTCGTCCCACGGCTGCGACCAGAATGTCGGCCCGTCGGCACACGGAGGGCAAGTCGCATGTGCGAGAATGACACAGAGTTACAGTAGCATGGTTGTGTAGAAGCAGGAGAGCTAAAGGCTTCCCGACAAGTTCGCTACGTCCAACCACAACAGCTTCCATCCCTTTGACGGGGATTGCCTCTCTTTTCAATAATTCCATGATGCCCATGGGTGTACAAGGAGCTAAGCCTATGTTACCGGAACAAAGATTACCCACATTTTGAGGATGGAATCCGTCAACATCTTTTTCCGGGAGCACTGCAGAGAGGATGAGGTCCTTGTTGATATGATCTGGCAAAGGAGATTGTACAAGAATGCCATCAATTTCGTTGGCTTGATTCATGCGATTGATCACTTTAAGGAGTTCACCGGTTGTGGTGTCCACGGTGAGCTGAATTGATTCGGAATGCATGCCCAATGTTTCACAAGCACGTATCTTGTTTCTGACATATAGTTGAGAGGCCGGATCATCCCCCACTAGGACAGTTGCTAGGCCGGGAATTAAATCCATTTTCCCCAACCTTTCGAGTTCCAAGGTGAGTTCCGCGTTCATTGCTTCGGCTACCTTAGTGCCACTTAAAATACGTGTTTTCATTGAAAGGATGATCTTAGCAGAAATAGGGATCTATAAAAAACGGATGGAGTTTTCGTTTCTTTGCGTGCGAAGGGGATTTCTCTTTATCTCTCGTCTTAGGTAATCTGTTCAGGGGTACATCCTATGTAGCATCCGTGGAAAGGCGATGGTTTCACGGACGTGTTCTATACCACAAATCCATGCTACTAGACGTTCAATCCCCATGCCGAATCCGGAATGAGGGACACTCCCATACTTGCGAAGGTCAAGATACCATTGAAACGGTTCTATAGGGAGATTATGCTCCTTAATGCGGGTCAGTAAAAGATCATGGCTGTGGATTCGCTGACTTCCTCCCACAATTTCTCCGTAGCCTTCTGGAGCAAGTATGTCCATACACAGAGCTAATTTTGGATCCGTTGGGTCGGGCTCCATATAAAAAGCCTTGATAGCCTGGGGATAACGGTGAACAATAAGAGGGCGATCAAATCGTTCTGATATGAGGGTTTCGTCAGCTCCGCCGAAGTCAGATCCACGCATGGTTTCTGACCCTTCTTCCTCCAGAATGTCAAAAGCATCACTATAGCTAATACGGGGAAAGGGAAGTTGCACTTTGTTCAGTAAGCTGAGGTCACGTCCCAGGGCTTCCAGTTCTTTACTTTTCTCGTTGAGAACGCGCTGGACAATGTAGACAATGTACTGCTCAGCGAGATTCATGATATCGTCCAGATCAGCATATGCAACTTCTGGCTCAATCATCCAAAATTCCGTCAAGTGACGGCGCGTTTTAGATTTTTCAGCTCGAAAAGTTGGACCAAAGCAATAGGTTTTTCCAACAGACATACAGGCAGCCTCGTTGTAGAGTTGACCGCTCTGGGTCAGATAGGCCTTTTCTTCGAAGTAATCTAATTCAAAAAGAGTGGTAGTTCCCTCACAGGCAGTTGGTGTGATGATGGGAGTGTCCACCAGAGTAAAGCCACGTGTGTTTAGAAAGTCTTGGCAGGCCTTAACAATCTCACTGCGAATTCGCATTATCTGATACTGGCGGGAAGAACGCAGCCATAGGTGTCGGTTGTCCATGAGAAAAGAGATGCCGTGATCTTTTGGTGTAATGGGATAGGATTCCGCGATTTGCTCTATCTCTAGGTGGGTGACGTCCATTTCAAATCCACCGATAGCTCTATTCTCTTGCCTGATTTTGCCCGTAACCAAGATAGAGGATTCCTGAGTCAGTGCATTGGTGGTTTCAGAGACTGCGGGAGTTATATTTTTTTTGAAAACAACTGCTTGCAAAATCCCCGTGCCATCACGGACAAGGAGAAAACTCAGTTTTCCTTTATCTGTTTTGTTGTAGAGCCATCCTTTCAGAGTGACTTCCTGACCTATATGTTGGGCAATGTCTTCAATGTATACGTGCGGCATAACTTTGTGAACTCGCGCTATCGGTAATTAAACAGGTGTGCGAAATAGCTCATCCGCTACACTAGCACAACCTCTCTCATTCCTGAATCGGTAAAAGTAAATGGTGAGTCCTTCGATGGCACAAAGACATCGTGGTTGTGACACGGACACGCAGGCATTGGTTTTAGTACTCCAGTTCCTTTTCGATAATAAACTGTGTGTAAGGAAATTCTGGTATAAAGCGGATGGAATCAAGCACTCGACGTAGTGAGCCGGGGATGTACTGACGATATACATGCTTGCCATATGCGGTGCTCTGGTGACCATATGTGCCTAATGCCTTGAGCAGGCGTTGAATGCACATCAGTCTAAAGTGGCGAAGGAAATCTCCAGGTTTTTCAGACAACACTGCCCGGCTAAGATAGTATTCGCAATATTGGTGAATTTCTTCTTGATCTAGCTCGACGGAGTCCTGCAAAAGAGAAGCTAGATCATATGAGAAGGGACCCCAGCGAGCATCCTGGAAGTCAATAATATAGACTGTGTTGTTCTTCAATATTAAGTTCCTGACAGTATAATCACGATGGCAGAGACATCGATCCAGATCTGCTAATTCTGCTGTCAGTCGGTTAAACTCTTCCCTTAATCGATTTTTGTCAAGCACATTTATTTGGCAATAATCCTCTAGATAGTGATGCAGGAAAAAGACAAGCTCCTGGTTAAGTTTGTCCTGGTCAAAAACTAAGCTGGAGGCTTGGTATTCAGGTTTAAGGGACCTTGTCCCCTTGCCTTGAATTGTGATGATGTGGTCGATGGAAGCTAAGAACAAGCGTTTGCGTTCTGTTGCGTTGGCGACTAGCAGTCTTTTTTGTAGTGATTCATCTCCCAGGTCTTCTTGAAGTACAATCCCTCGATCCGAATCTAATGTGTGAATTGCTGGGATGGGGAGTTTTATTTTCTGAAAAAGGTCATACATCTGCTGGTAGTTGAAATCTTTTAGATCGAAGGGATCTGGATATACTGCCAAGATAAAAGATCGATTTTTCTCATGATATCGGAAGTACTGGCGGGTTGAAGCGTCTCCCCTCAATTGGACGACGCAGTCGGGGTCATATTGACTAGCAAACTCATCCCGCAGGAAACTTACAACTCGTTTGGAGATTACAGAAAAATCATTCATAACGGGAAGATGCGATAATCTCCGACCGTACGAGCAGAGATAGATTCGTGGTGAATGTCGTCTGAGCAGGGTGTGACAATCGCGTTTTTGAGATGAGTATGAGGTTGCAGGTTAACTCCTTGCGTTACAATTACCTGATTGAGAGTAGAACCATGACCAACGGTTGCATTGTCCCAGAGAATGGAGCTTTCCAAAAAGCAGTTAGGGTCAATGTGGGTGGAAGGGGATGCAATCAAGTTCTTACCAGCAAATCTTACATCCCTGCTCACTAGATTTGTTAGATTACGTTTCTTTAATACTTCTAACGATTTGAATAGATAATTTTTGGGAGTGCTGCATTCGCACCAATAAGCATCGCTCACAAAGGCTTGGACACGATAACCCTCTTGGATCAGACGTGGGTAGAGATCATTGACGGTCTCGGAAGGGCCTTCAGGAATTAGATCTAAAATCTTCGGATTTAAGACATGGACTCCAGTAAAGACAAACGGCTTTCCTGCGCATTCCGATCTAAACCCAGTAATGTTGTTTTGGCCATCGACCCAAACTGAAGCATAGGAATCTTTTCCAGAGTGCGGGACTAAAACAAGTGTAACGAGATTGTCTTGCTCTTGGTGCAAGTGGATAATTGGCTCTAGATTTTGTTCAAAATATATTTTCCCGTTGCATACGACAAAGGTATCACCTCCTAGGAAATCTCTAACATTACTAATTGCACCTCCAGTTCCTAGTATTTTCTTCTCATGAGAGAAGCTGATTTCGTAGGTTGTTGCGTAATCGTCAAATTCCAGAGCTTCACTGATGGACCTGGGTAGATAATGGGAGTTGATTACAATTTCTGTGAGGCCAGCCTGGAACAGTAGGTCCAGTGAGTACTGGATCAGAGGTCTATTGAGGAAAGGAACCGCTGGTTTGGCCCGAAAGGCAGTCAGGGGATAGAGGCGCGTTCCTCTCCCAGCTGCCAGAATCATACCATTCATAATTCACCTAATTTTAATATACATAAAATACTGCAAATATTGAATTATTCTTCTGAATTGATGAGTTGATCTGCTTCTTTGTGCATTTCTATGTAGCTTTTGCACATAAAGGAATCTGGGGACCAACCAAAACGAGTGGTGACCTCTTCAATTTGTAGTTTGGTCCCTTCAACTTCTACAAAGATCCCCACCGGAGTTTCGTCTAAACAGACTGTCACATAGGTTTGGTTGATTGGGAGTTGGTATATTTCACGACATTTGGAGTACTTAAAACAAACATTCATCCCAAGACGATGCAAAATCTTTTTGATCTCTTCTGGATTCCCCACATTACTCTCAATCTCCTCTCTTTTTTTGAAGTGGGAATTGTCCTGAACAGGTCCCTTGAAGGTTAAAAAGGCCTCTTTCCCATAGACGCGAACACGTATTATGCATCCGGCGTCTCGGAGTGCTCCATTAGAAAAATCAAATAGCCAGTTTTCCTCTTTTTGGCTAGGTGCTAGGCAAAGTGCCCCAAGTTTTTCAAGATGGGACCGAATTGGATCTAGTTCTTCCGGTGTAATACGGATCTTAACTTCTGTTTCCATTCCCATTGCGTACTTATGCCGTTTGTTCTATGTGTTAGCGAGACTCAATCAATATAGTAAATATTTTTGACGGATTTCTCTAAACTCTTGGAGTTCATCTCTCCATGAATTCTGCAACTCATCTAAGGTGGCATCGGCTTCAATAAGTTCTCTAATTTTGTCGGTACCACAAAGAATGTCTATAGGAAGTTTGTCATATTCGTACTCGTAGGGAGGGCTTTTCCAGGAAAACTGGGTTCTTCCCATTTGACGGTACAGTTGCAAGAGTGCAAGTCCGGTAAGGATAGGACGAAATATTTTTCTGTCTGTGACGTGAATGTGGACGCCTCCGATCCTCTGGTTAGCCCATTTGTGAAAGGTCGGGATCAACTGGACAGGGCAGAAGACCACACCGGGCAGATCCATTTGAGTTAGTTTTTCAACTATTTGTTTGGGCACTATCCAAGGCGCACCACTAAGTTCAAAAGGACGAGTAGTTCCTCTTCCTTCGGAAATATTAGTGCCTTCCAGAAGGCACGTGCCAGGATATACAATGGCCGTCTCAGGTGTGGGCATATTGGGGGAGGGGAGAACCCAGGGAAGTTGGGTATCTGAAAAGAACATCTCTCTTGTCCAACCTGTCATTTTGACGATCTCGAGTGGACAATTAATTTGAAATTCACTATTCAAGTAAAGGGCGAGCTCGCCGACTGTCATGCCGTGACGGATGGCTAAAGGGTGTAGGCCCACGAATGAGCTGAATTGCGGGTTAAGCACGGTTCCCTCGGTATCAATCCCGTTGATAGGATTGGGACGATCTAGGACGATCAGAGTCTTTCCCTCCCGCTGACATGACTCCATCGCTAATGTGAGGGTATGAATGTAGGTGTAGTATCGTGCGCCCACATCTTGTAGATCAAAAACAACAACGTCGACATTCTGTAGCATCTTTTGAGTGGGACTTCGGGTCTTGCCGTAGAGACTATAGATTGGGAGATCATAAAAGGGGTCATGATAGTCATCCCACTCGATCATGTTGTCTTGAGTATCTCCCTGTATGCCGTGCTGGGGACCCATGATTGTTGTCAAGTTGATGCAGGGATGTTTGAAAAAGAGATCCTGGACGTGTTCTAACTTTGAATTGGTGGAGGCGGGGTGGGCAATGACACCCACTCGCCGATTTTGGACCAAGCCTAGCTGGTCATCAAGAAAAACTTCAAGGCCAAGTTGTACAGTCATTCGTTCTGGTAGTTAGTAGGATAAAAATCCAGTGGCCTGTGCGATTGGATCAAACCCAATTCTGCAGCAGCAGCATAAAAAGTTTCCAATCCGCGCAGGTTTGCCTCATCCAGAGAATAATCTAAGTTTTTTAGAATGTAGGTGGAGATTTCCTCCTTTGAAACCCCCAGTTTTTTGGAGTAGATGCGGGCAATGGAATGTACTTCTTGGAGTCCCAGTTCTCTAGATCGGTAGAAAACTTGCTGTTGTTTTTTTAATTGAACATCTGCCCGTACTGCCCAACATGCAAAAACAAATGGTAGGCCGGTGAAGCGGTTCCATTCCTGTGCAAGATCATGGATGTGTAATTTACTTCGTTCTATTTTCAAGGCTGGGTTGCCAATAATCAGTGCAGCGTCGTGGATTTTTAGCATCTTGTCAGGATCTGGGAATTCTTCCTGAAAGTGAATAGAGTGGAGTCCATAGAACTTGTAAAGCAGAACTTTGAGAAGGGCCACTGAGGTTCTGCTAGATGTGTCAACGGCCACTGATGTAACTTGATTGAGCGGGACTTTACTCACAAAAAGAACACTTTTAACATCCCTTTTGGAGGAAATCGAGATGTTTTTGAGAATTCGAAGATCGGGGATCCGTTGATATTCGATCACAGGAATTAACCCAACATCTGCCTCTCCGCTGGCAAGATGTCGAGCGCATTCGGAGGGAACATCAAAGAGAATGTCAAAGGCATCTTTATCAGGGCCGTGGAGAAATCCCCATCCTAGAGGAACAGAGTTCAAATATTCGATGAAGGACACCTTGAGTTTCATAACATCTAGCAGTGAAATCATAGCAGAGCAACTGTTTTTCAACCAAGCATGGCCTGTAGTTGTTGGGATCGAATACTCAACTATTTGATGCATAGGTGTGAATAGAGTGGAAGGAAAGTCAGTAACTAATATTAAAGTATGGCGTGCGGTGAGTTGGGAACTAGAAATTTTTGATGTTGTGATTTTTTCTAAAAAAGTAAAATATGGAATCCAGAAAATACCGATCTATCAACGCCTCTGATGAAGTATGCCGAAAAATAGGCTATTCTAAAGCAGGAGCTACAGAGGATAGGAGCTAGAGGATCAATGCCCAAAGCAATGGTTATAGTTGAGTCACCAGCTAAGGCTAGGACTATTGAGAAATATCTAGGCAAGGCCTATACAGTAAGGGCCTCAGCAGGTCATATCAAGGATTTACCAAAAAAGTCCCTGGGTGTGGACACCAAAAATAATTTTCAACCCACTTACCAGGTTATTTCCGGAAAGGCCAAAATAGTCAATGAACTCAAGAAAATAGCCAAGAACTTTAAAGCGATTTATTTAGCCGCAGATCCAGATCGAGAGGGAGAGGCCATTTGTCAGCATCTGGCTGAAGAACTCAACGGAACCGGTGAGCGTAAGATCTATCGTGTCTTATTCAATGAAATTACCGAATCAGCTATTCTCGATGCTTTCAAGAATCCTTCTAACATTGATCAAAACAAGGTAGGAGCGCAGCAAGCCCGGCGAATTTTAGACCGACTTGTCGGATATCAAGTCAGCCCCCTCTTGTGGCAGAAAGTACGAAGAGGTCTTTCGGCGGGTCGAGTGCAGACGGTGGCTTTACGTATGGTCGTGGAGCGAGAAAAGGAGATCCGAGCTTTTAAATCTGAGGAATACTGGAATTTCACCGTCCACCTCAAGGCCCAGAATCCACCTCCCATTGAGGCTAAGGCCGTGAAGCTTGACGGCAAAAAATTTAAAATTTCTAATCAAGAAGAGGCTGATGAGCTACTTCTGGAATTACGTTCTTCTGATTTTGTCATTTCTGGAGTAAACAAAAAAAAGAGGAAAAGGAATCCAGTTCCTCCCTTCATTACCAGCAAGCTTCAACAGGAAGCTTCCCAGAAACTCAGGTTTTCAGTTAAAAAAACCATGGTTTTGGCTCAGCATCTTTACGAAGGCATCGAGATGGGGGCAGAGGGTCGGGTCGGTTTGATTACCTACATGCGTACTGATTCTACACGTGTTTCAGATGCTGCACTTTCTGAGCTTCGTGAATACGTCAAGGCTCATTTTGGAGATGCATATCTGCCGTCTAAACCTGTTGGATATAAGAGTAAAAAGGGAGCACAGGATGCACATGAGGCAGTTCGGCCCACTTCTGTGTTGCGAACCCCTGAAAAGGTTAAGGGTTTTGTGGAGCGGGATGAATATCGTCTTTATCAGCTTATCTGGAGGCGTTTTGTAGCTTCACAGATGAATCCTGCCCTTTTTGATCAGACGGCAATGGTCATCGATGCGGGTAGAACTCAGTTCAAGGCTGTGGGCACGATTATGAGATTTGATGGGTTTATGAAGGTATACCAAGCAGATACGGAGAAGGCAGATCTGGATGAAAACAAGAAAATATTGCCTGCCGTTGTTGAGGGGGAGACTCTCGAAGTAACAGAACTTCTGCCAGAGCAAAAGTTCACCCAACCACCTGCAAGGTATAACGAAGCTACTTTGATTAAGGCATTGGAAGAAAAAGGAATTGGACGTCCTTCAACCTATGCCCAAATCCTTTCTGTGATCATGCGCGACTATGTACAAAAAGATGAGAGGCGTTTTGTGCCAACTGAGGTTGGGGAGGCCGTAATTGAGTTGTTGGTTGTGAACTTTGAAGAGATTTTTGCTTACGATTATACGGCTAAGTTAGAGCAAGATCTGGACGAGATTGAAAGTGGTAGAGAAGATTGGGTACACACACTCCAGGAGTTTTACACTGAATTTTCTAAAGAGCTCGAGCAAGCTAGTAAGAACATGAAGAACCTGAAAAAAGAGGAAATCCCAACAGGTGAGAAGTGTGAGAAATGTGGTGGAGAGATGGTGATTCGGTGGGGTCGATTTGGGAGATTCATGGCGTGCAGTAAATATCCGGAATGTAAAAATACACGAGAGGTTCCAAAAGAAGGAGATGAGGCATCTCAGGAAGAAGAGGTAGCATTAGAAGAACTGCTTTGTGAGCAGTGCGACAAACCAATGGTGCGGAAGAAAGGTAGATTTGGTGAATTCTGGGCATGCTCTGGCTACCCTGAGTGCAAAAATACTCAGAAGATCTCATCTCCTGGAGAACAAATCGAAAGCATTGAAGTGCCAGATGAAGACTGTCCGCAGTGTGGCTCAAAGTTAATGCAAAAAAACGGACCTTATGGAGCCTTCGTGGCTTGTGGAAATTATCCAGATTGTAGATATATCAAACAGCAAACTACAGGAGTTGACTGTCCTGACTGTGGTAAGGGCCAGATTGTACGACGTAGATCACGTCGGGGCCGTATCTTCTACGGGTGCAGTACCTTTCCTGAGTGCAAATTTGTTCTTTGGAAAAAACCGATAGATCAGAAATGTCCAGAGTGTGGAGCGCCCTATACGGTGGAGAATATAAGCAAAAAAGAAGGTGTAACTCATGTGTGCAATAGTTCAGATTGTGACTATGCAGAAGTAGTCGAGGTCGCGACCTCGGACTAAATTCTTTCCTTGGCCTTAACCCCGAACGTTTGGGTCAACTACCACGTGTGCTAGTGAGCTAATCTCTCAGTGCTTTTCCAGAAGGTATTGGCTGATAGTGGGTAGGCTCGCTAAAACTACATTACCTACTATCTCAAAACTATTGACGGAAAGCTTGTCAATAGTATCTCCTTGGCGATGCCAGTGGATGTAATCTAGATCAATAATGTCGACAACTGGAATCTTCTCTTTGGCAAATGGGATGTGGTCGTCTTGAACTGTTGTACTTCCTCGCATTTGAAAGATGTTGTCGTAACCCATCTGGGATGCTGTATCCCAGATGATGGTATTAAGCCAAGTAGTCGAATTGGTATCTTTGCGAAATGCTAAATCTTTGCCTCCTATCATGTCCAATAAAAGCAAGGCGTCAATGCGATGAAGACGACCGCTGGCTTTAAGCATTCCAAGAAATGCTCGGCTACCATAGAGACTGTCCGTAGTAGTCCAGTCAAGAAAGGCCTCTTCTCCGTCGAAGAAAACAAACCACAGGGTATGGTCGGTGGTATTTTCGATGGTCAAGATTCTAGCTAATTCTAACACTAGAGCAGTACTTGATCCGCTGTCATTGGCCCCCACAAAAGGGAACTCTTCGAAATACTTGCTATCGTAGTGACTAGCTAGGATGATCACTGATTCAGTCGTACCCGTAGAAGTAGCCCAGATATTTTTCATTTCACGTCGTCCTATAGGAGTCACGGGCCGGAAGGTCTGAGTGTTTACCTCCAGTCCATATGATTCCAACTGACTCACAATATAGGCTCCGACTTTTTTTTGGGCATTGCTTCCGGAAGGATGGGGGCCAAAGCCAACAATCTGTTCCACGTGGTGCATGGCATTGTTGCCGTCAATCAGATCAATCTGGGCTGCGGTGTTAGTACAAGAAGGCAGAAAACATAAGCTGCTCAGAAAAAGAAAGAGTGTGTATGCGGAAAGGGATCTTGGAATAATGTGCACATGCCTATTACTAGAAGTGAACACTTCAGTGAGTCTACAGGAACTGTCTGGTGATGAAATTGAAAACTCCATATCCCTATGTTACATTTCTGGTACTCAAACTATACTCCAGGGAGGCTTTTTTATGAAGGTATTCGAAAGTGAGGGTATACGAAACATCGCTCTTGTAGGTCACGGAGATGCTGGGAAGACTTCTTTAACGAGTGCATTTCTTTACTCTGCTGGAGCAGTAAATCGGCTGGGTCGTGTTGAGGAAGGTAATACTGTAACGGACTTTGACGAAGATGAAATAGAGAGGTGTTTCAGCATCAACACAGCATTAGCCCATATGGAATGGGATGGTGTCAAAATTAATGTTCTAGATACACCTGGATATAGGACCTTTATTCTCGACACTAAGGCATCGATGGTGGGTGCTGAAACAGCTGTCGTAGTGGTGGACGCTGTTGCCGGAGTTGAGGTTCAAACGGAATTGGTTTGGTCTTATGCTGAGGAGTTTCAACTCCCTCGCGCTATCGTGGTTAACCGCCTTGATCGAGATCGAGCCAGTTTCAGTCGGACCTTAGAGTCTTTGCATGCTACTTTCGGACGTTCTGTGATTCCCGTACAATTGCCAATTGGGGAGGAGCAAAATTTTCAGGGTGTTGTGGATCTCCTCCAGAACAAAGCCTATAGGTATGAAGACAATCCAGGCGGAAAATTCAAAGAAGAGGCTGTTCCCGATGAGTTACAAGCAGATGCAAACAAGCGCCGTGAAGAATTGATTGAGATGATTGCCGAGAATGATGATGAACTCATGGAAAAATTCTTCGACGAAGGTGCTTTGTCCGATGAAGAATTGTTGGGTGGTCTTCGCAAAGCAATGCAAAAACAGGAGGTTTTTCCTGTTTTTTGTGTTTCTTCCACGCAGAACATAGGTGTCAAACAACTGTTGGACGGGATCACAAAATTATTTCCTAACCCCTTGGAGCGTGGACCTATCACTGTAGTTGATAGTAAAACACAGGAGGAAAAAGGATTCGAAGCTGTAGAGGGCAGTGATCCAGTGGCTGGGTTCGTTTTGAAAACATTGGCAGATCCTTTTGCTGGACGAATTAATTTGATTAAAGTTTTTTCTGGCACACTTGAGTCAGATTCAAGTCTAAAAAACCTATCCAGAGACATGGAGGAACGGTTAGGAACTCTCCAATTAATGCAGGGCAAAAATCATGAGGGCATTGCCAAGGTTCACACGGGAGATATTTGTGGCGTTCTTAAACTTAAAGAGACCAACACTGGGGATACTCTGGCCGTGCGATCTTTTAACAGTCCCTTCAAGAGGATAGAATTTCCTGAGCAGGCTATCAGTTTTGCTGTCGAACCGAAGTCTCGAGGTGATGAAGATAAAATGAGTCATGCTATTGCACGCTTGCTTGAAGAGGATCCCTCTTTGAGTTTTCGTCGAGATTCTCGGACTAAAGAATTTTTGTTAGCTGGAAGTGGACAACTTCATGTTGAAGTGGCCGTGGGCAAGCTCAAAAAGAAATTTGGGGTCGAAGTGTTACTAAATACTCCAAAGGTTGCTTACCGGGAGACCATTACTGGGACCGCAGATGTACAGGGAAAACATAAGAAGCAGAGCGGTGGACACGGCCAGTATGGTGATTGCAAGATTAGAATGGAACCTCTCGAGAGAGACGGCGGATTTGAATTTGTCGATGAGATTTTCGGCGGATCAATTCCCAAAAATTATATTCCCGCTGTTGAAAAAGGAATAGTGGAAGCTGCTGAGAAAGGATTTTTGGCAGGTTATCCGGTAATGGATTTTAAGATTACCCTCTACGATGGTAGCTATCACGATGTGGATTCCTCGGACATGGCTTTTAAACTTGCCGGATTACAAGCCTTTAAAAAAGCCATGGAACAGGCTAAGCCAGTATTGCTTGAGCCCATTATGAACATTGAAGTCTATGTTCCTGAGGACAGCGCAGGGGATGTGATTGGTGACTTAAATGGTAGACGGGGTCGAATTTTGGGAATGGATGTAAAGGGAGCTACTCAGGTAATTGGTGCAAATGTGCCTATGTCTGAAATGTTGAATTATGCACCAACCCTCACCTCCCTAACAGGAGGAAGAGGTAATTTCCATATGGATCACTCCCACTACGACATTGTTCCATCGCAATTAACCGAGCGCATCATAGAGGAAGCACGACGTGACAAAGAGGAGAAAAGTTCCTGATATCCCACCTACCATATAGAGCGTGGTTTCTTCATGCACTGTGGCCTTTGTATCCGCAGAGGTAGTCAAAGCATAGTAGGTTGGGTGATGTAATGTTTCCAAAACTTGTAGAATTTGGCCCTATTACGCTTCACACCTATGGCCTGCTTTTGGCCACAGCCTACCTTGTCTCGATTGTTTTCGCCTCACACTTAGCTAAGAAAGAAGGTGTGCCAGTCAGTCGCGTCTGGGACCTAGGGCTAGTCATTATTATTTCTGCTCTGGTGGGAGCCAAAATTTTACTGATATTTACCGATTTTGGAGGCTACTTTGAAAACCCTTCAAGGCTCCTGTCGGTAGAGTTTTGGCAGGCCGGAGGGGTGTACTATGGGGGTTTTGTAGGGGCTGTAGTTGGAGTAATGATATGGGTATCAAGAGTTCCCGATCTGAGATTCTGGACCATTGCTGATTGGGCTGCTCCTTCTATTGCTCTAGGACAGTCTATCGGACGTATAGGATGTCTTGCAGCAGGCTGTGATTATGGGAAAACTACGGAGTTGCCATGGGCAATCGTGTTTAGTAGTGAGTATGCACATCAACATGTTGGTGTGCCCCTCAACGTTGCCCTTCACCCCACCCAGCTATACGAGTCGAGTATGACTTTTTTGCTTTTTTGGATTTTGTTAAGAATTTATACAAGGAAACGCTTTGACGGTCAGGTCTTCTCGTCCTATCTTGTTTTATATGGTGTGATTCGTTTTCTATTAGAATTTTTTAGGGGTGATCTAGGTCGAGGGTTCGTGTTTGATGGCTTGTTGTCCACCTCTCAGTTCATCAGCCTGCTGGTTGTGCCTGTAGGGATAGCAGGTCTTATCTATTGTTACAGGCGTCCTCAAAAAGTGGCCAAGTGTGTCTGAGACAATTGTTCTAACTGTTGATGCAAGTGAGTCAGGTAGTAGACTGGATCACTTCCTTGCCCTTAAGCTCAAGCAGTTTAGCCGCAGTATTCTACAGCGATGGATTGAGTCCGGGCATGTAACTATTCAGGGAAGGCGGTGCAAGGCAAATTACAGGGTGAGTCCGAAGGATCAAATTGTAATAGTTCCTCCTCCACCTGAGCCAGTTAAGCTGAACCCTGAAGCTATTCCGTTCAAGATAGTTTATGAGGACGATGTTCTGGTAGTGGTCGACAAGCCAGCCAATTTGGTGGTACATCCCGGTACAGGAAATCGCCAGGGTACGTTGGCCAATGGGTTACTCTACCATTTTCAGTCTATTAGCCGTCATGAGACTATTCGTCCCGGAATCGTTCATCGGTTAGACAAAGCAACGTCTGGACTGATGGTGGTGGCTAAAAATGACCAGACACACGAATTTCTGGCTCGTCAGTTTAAGAACCGACAAGTTGAGAAACGGTATGTGGCATTGGTCTATGGGCATCTCAAAAATATTTCCGGCACAATCGATGTGCCTCTTGGAAGGGATCCTTATGCCCGAACTAAAATATCGACGCGTAGCCGACGTGCACGTAAGGCTGTGACTCGCTATGAGACTATTTGTAACTATCAAGATTTTACTCATGTTCATATCTATCCTCACACCGGACGGACCCATCAAATACGTGTCCATTTTCAGCATTTAGGTCACCCAGTTGTGGGTGATGAGATATATGGTAAAAAGGCAGTTCAACGGGTCAAGGACCCGGATCTAGTAAAGTTTATTCGGCGGCTCAAACGATATTTTCTTCACGCTGACTTTCTGGCATTTGTTCACCCTGACACTGGAAAGAGGGTGTCTTTTGAGATACAGCTTCCAAATGAACTTGTCGAATTCCTGCAAGCTCTGAAATAATAGGGCAATGGTATTTCGAAGATTTCAGTTGTTGCTGTTACTTTTAACGTTGTTTTCGGTGTCTGATCTATTACCTCAGGGCACTGATCAAGAGGAAGATGTGCCTTTTAGAGTGGCAGTGGATGCTGTCAATGTATTAGCAACAATTCACGACAAAGATACCCGTGCGTTTATAACTGACCTTACTAAGGAAGATTTCGAAGTTTATGAGGATGGGGCCCTACAGTCTGTGACAAATTTTGCCCAGCAGGTTAATCTTCCGTTGACCATCGGGCTTTGTTTGGATACAAGTTCCAGTGTTCGTCTCAAGCTGCCATTTGAGAAGGAGACCGCGATCGATTTTCTCTATGCTGTTATGCGTCCTTTTGATCGGGTGG
The DNA here is from genome assembly GCA_036338435.1 of Acidobacteriota bacterium. Classification (GTDB taxonomy): domain Bacteria; phylum Acidobacteriota; class UBA6911; order RPQK01; family JADFOI01; genus JAPYTY01. The sequence continues at coordinate 18,630 of JAYZCG010000002.1, read as the reverse complement.
CATTGGTTGAATTTGATACTGGAGTAACACTACTCCATGATTTCACCTCAAATCCCAACGAGCTAATCCAGGAAATAGAACAGTTAAAGGCGGGCGGCGGGACTTCACTATACGATGCCATTTATCTGGTATCAGAGCAAAAAATGCTAAATCAACCAGGACGTAAGACCTTAGTGATTCTTTCTGATGGTGCAGATCTCACCAGCAAACATACTTTTGAAGAGACTCTGCGTATGGCTTACCAAGCAGAAATCACAATCTATGCTATCAGTACTACGCGGATTGGAGCCGATGTTGATCATGAAGGGGACAACGCGCTTAAACAGTTAACTGAAAGGACAGGTGGAAGAGTCTTTTTCCCCTATTCCACCAGCCAGTTGACTGAAGCTTTTCAGGAAGTCAATCAGGAACTTCGTAGTCAATATAATCTTACCTATGTGCCGACCAATAAGAGGAAGGACGGTAAGTTTCGAGAAATCAAAGTAAAGGTGTCTCGTGACTCTGTGAATATACGCCATCGCCAGGGCTATTTTGCTCCTGAAGAGGATGCCCTAGGCATGTGAGGTGGTAGACTTTGGGCTGTGATTTGGTCTTTTTTTGACCAACTTTGGGCTATTTTCTGGTATTTTTTAGCTTCACTCCACTTTTTGTGATTAGTAAAACCACTGGTTAAAATCCTAGCTTTGTCAACGATCTCACGAGTTGTCCACACTTTTTGCTGTGGCGTGAGGTGTCCATGTAGATAGTTTTTTATTAAAGCTTTTACTCTGTAGCGATCTAGTCCCCACATGCTTTTAGACAACTGGTCAGCATGGCCTCCTAATTTAACAATTAGGGGTTTTTCCAGGAAAAAAATAGGATATTGAGAGGAGATTCTCAGCCACATTTCGTAATCTTCACAAACAGGAAAGTTCACGTCGAAGAGTCCAATCTTATCAAAAATTTTCCGGTCGATTAGTGCTGAGCTAGGGCTGATAATACATAGTGGTAAGCAGCGATGATAAATCCAGCCGCAGTACTTACGGTGTATTTTCCTGGGATTTACCCTCTGTCCTTTTCGAATCCAAATCTCATCTGTGTAAATCATTCTGTATTGAGGATGACGTTCAAGTACTTCAAGCTGTTTTTGTAGCTTGGTCGGATGCCAATAGTCGTCGCTGTCTAGGAGACAGATCCAAGGGAAGTGAGATAGTTTAATGCCAGTATTGCGTGCACTACTGACGCCTTGATTGCGTTGGTAAAGATAGTAGATACGTTGATCTTGAAATTCTTGAATGATATTCCAACTGTTGTCGTCAGATCCATCATCGACAACTAGCAATTCCCACTCCTTTATAGTCTGCTTGACTACTGATTCAATGGCCTGTTTCAGAAATTGGCGCCGATTAAAAGTTGGCAGAATAATGCTGATCAATGGGAATTTGCCTGTTCTAATTATTTATATTTTATAGCCTAAGCTTTAGTTTCATCCTTTTAATATTCACGTATTAACTATACTCAAATAGAAGAAATTTAGGAGTAGAAAAGACATCCAGAAATGGTGGGCCTAGATGGATTCGAACCATCGACCTCACGCTTATCAGGCGTGCGCTCTAACCAGGCTGAGCTATAGGCCCACTCGGGATTTTGGGAGATCAGTATAGCTAAAGGGCTTTCTCGATTACAAGGTAGTCTGGAAGTGAATTGTCGTTCTTTTAAGCATCTGTCTGAACTTCTGGGTATTATTAGTTTCTTGTACCAATAGTTATTGCAGTCCTAAGTTTACCATCAAGTAGAGGCCAGTAGGCGTTTTATAGAGAGATACAGACAAGATTTATGATTATTAGTCCTAGGTGGTTTGTGATTGGAATTCCTTCTTTTCTTGTGCTTATCCAATTCGTGGGTCCCCAGAAGACAAATCCTCCAATCATTCTAGCAGAAAGTATAGAAGCCCACGTTCACCTGACTCCTAGAGTTGGTCAGATTTTGAAGAGGTCTTGTAGCAACTGTCATTCACATGAAACACAGTGGCCTTGGTACAGCAACGTGGCTCCCATCTCCTGGTTTGTTATTGACAATGTGCAATTTGGACGGAGAAAGATGAATCTTTCCAATTGGGCTCAGTATGATCAAGAAAAAACAGCACATCTTTTAGATGCTATATGCGAAATGACAGAAACTGGTGAGATGCCGCTTTTACCCTATTTATGGATGCACCAGGAAGGACATCTGGGAGAGGAAGACATCCGATTAATTTGTCATTGGGCACAGGGAGAGATAGCCCGAACAACACGGGGCAGTGATCCGTAATAACTGCAGACCCTCATATTAAAATTTGTTGTTGAAAGATAGTGCTAACAGGTCCCTGAGTTCTTTGGGTAGGGGTATAGAGTTGAACCAATCATTTAAGACAGGCTATTCTGAAGGTAGATATGAATCGACTAGCATTAGATTTACTTGTTCTATACCCCAACAACCGTGAGCGAGCGTTCGGCGAACTGGGAGATATGGTGGCAGCTATCAGTCCTCCTGTGCAGGCTGGTCTGATTGCTTCCTACGCCCGCAGGGCAGGTCTTCGGGTTGCCATTTTAGATGCAGAAGTTGATAATCTTTCTGCTACTGCCTCGGCCAAAAAGGTTCAGGAACTCCAACCCAAGCTGATTGTGATTTGCACGGATTATCTTAATTCTGGTGATGTTACCAAGATGCAGGCAGCTGTCGATTCGCTAAGAGCACTTAAAGATTGTCTGCCACGGACTCCTGTTGGGTTAGAAGGTGTTGTTCCGTCTGCGTATCCAGAAAAGATGCTGCGTGATGAAAATTGCGATTTTGTGTGTCAGGGAGAGGCTTTTGAATCGATTGTTGAATTAACCCAATCTTTGGTGTGTAAAGGCGATGATCTCCAATTCGAGGATAAGAACATACCGGGAATTTGGAAAAGAGTGGGAGATGAGATCATCCCAAGCGAGCGGCCTCCTCTAATAGATCAACCGGATTCACTCCCCTCGGTGGCCTGGGACTTGATGCCTCCGTCGCAATATCGTGCGCATCATTGGCATTGTTTTCATGCATTGGATCAACGCACCCCTTATGCGAGTATCTATACTAATTTGGGTTGTCCTTATCCATGTACTTTCTGCAATGTCAATGTGGTGGCTGGGGAACCAAATTTTCGACCGCGTACTCCAGAGAGTGTGCTTGATGAGATTGAATATTTGGTTGATGAGCACAAGGTTCGGAATATTCGTATTCTCGATAATGTGTTTACCATTCGTCTCGATTTAGTAGAGGAACTATGTGACCGGATCATAGACAAAGGACTTGACCTCAATATGTGGTGCTATGCCCGTGTTGAGACTATCAGAAATCGTGAAATTCTTGTCAAAATGAAGCAAGCCGGTGTGAATTGGGTAGCTTATGGTATTGAAGCTGCCAGTGAAAGGGTGAGAAAAGGGGTTGAAAAGCCATCTGATCAAAAGGTAATTGATCGTGCTATTGAGTGGACTCGTGAAGCAGGAATTTATATCGTTGGCAATTTTATATTTGGTCTTCCTGAAGATGATCTTGAGACGATGCAGGAATCGTTAGATATGTCTAAGTCTTACAATTTCGAATGGGCTAATTTTTATTGTGCTATGGCCTATCCGGGAACGGAGCTTTATAATTACGCCGTCAAAGAAGGACTTCCGCTGCCAAACAACTGGTCAGGGTTTGGGCAGTATGCTGCTGATATATTGCCACTTCCATCTAAATACATTTCCTCAACGGAAATTCTCAGTTTTCGAGATGAGGCATTCATCGAATACTTCACTCATCCCCCTTATCTGCGTCTCATAGAAAAAACTTTTGGCACTAATGCGGTGGATTTTGTGGAAGCCATTGTAAAGATAGGAAAGCCCCCCCGTGTTCTTTTGGCTGGGGCAACAAGCACTGACTGATAACCCATAACAGCTTTCTATGGGGCAGGGGATTCATGACAGTTACCCTTTTAATTCCAACACTGAATGAAATCGATGGCATGCGGGCGATCATGCCAGAGGTTGCAGATAACTGGTGTGACCAGATTATCATTCTGGATGGAGGATCCACAGATGGCACAGTCGAATATGCCAGAGAACACAATTACGATGTTGTCATTCAGGAAAAACCGGGGCTATTCAATGCTTACTGGCAGGTCTATGAGTACATCCGAGGGGACATCGTCATCACCTTTAGCCCAGATGGAAACTCTCTTCCAGAAATCATTCCTGAGCTCATAAAAAAAATCAGACAGGGGTACGATATGGTAATTGTTTCACGATATCTGGCCGATGCTAAGAGCGAAGATGACAACTGGATCACTTCTCTAGGAAATTGGGTATTTACGGGGCTTATTAATATGCTTTTTGGTGGAAGTTATACTGATGCAATGGTCATTTATCGGGCCTACAAGACCTCTCTCATTAAAGAACTTGGATTGCTAAATCCACCCCAGAAGTCAATTGAGAGTAGATTTGCCCACATGATTAGTTGGGAGCCCTTACTCTCGATGAGAGCTGCCAAAAGGAAGTTAGAGATTGCCGAAATTCCCGGGGATGAACCAAGTAGAATTGGTGGTGAAGGCAAGTGTCAACACTTCACATGGGGTTTCGTTTATCTCATGGAGATGGTTCAGGAATTCCTTATCTGGGATTTTTCCACTAACACAGATGATAGCTAGCCATCGGGCTTTGTTCTCGTCTACTTGTGACAAAAATCTAATAAGACTAGCGGAAATCGTTGAGAATAATTTGGGTGCCTGAATCTTCGAATCTAAATGGGACTTTAACGAGTTTTGCTAGACATTCTCTTACCTTAGGCTGATTTTCGTGAGGGACAAAGAACAGGATGAATCCCCCACCTCCAGCCCCCAAAACCTTACCTCCGAGAGCACCTGCTTCCATCGCTGCAGTGTAGATTTCCTCAATTGTGGAATTGGTGATGCCCTTGCCTAAGGTGCGTTTCAGTTGCCAAGACTCATGGAGAAGTTTTCCGAAGTCGTCTATGTTGCCTTCGTTGCCCAGAATGTTAATAGCAGTGTCAACCATTTGTCGCATTGTCAAGAGATCAGAAGTGTGCTGATCGATTTCTTTTATTTGCTGGGTTGCTATTTCTGGGGCGCTCCTAAATAGTCCAGTGAAGTAGAGCATAAGATGACTTTCGAGTACTGACATACGTTCTGGTTCCAGAGAGATTGGTGTTAGTTTAATTTCATCATTGCCTGAAAAAGTAATGTGATTAAATCCACCAAATGATGTTGCCATTTGATCCTGTGATCCCACCGTTTCACCAATGCAATCTCTTTCGATATGAATTGCTGTTTTTGCGAGATCCATATTGTCTGGCGTACTGCCTTGAAAAACACGAAGGGTATGGAGGAGTCCAACAATAAAGGAGGAAGAAGCCCCTAATCCACTTCTGGCTGGGAGGTCCGCGGCATGATGAATTTCAATGCCTCCGTCGAGTTTCAAGTACCTAAGAGTTTCTCGAACAGCAGGATGCTTTATTTCATTGATCTGATTTACTAATTCAGTTTGAGCATAGACGATTCGTGTGTTGTACTCGAAAAAGGGGGGCAACCGACGGCACGTGAGGTAACAATACTTGTCGATGGTTGTCGAAAGGACCATGCCAAATTCTTTTCGATACCAGGCAGGGTAATCGGTTCCACCGCCGAAAAAGGAAATTCTGAAAGGAGTGCGGCTAATGATCATGGCTTTTTAAGAAATCTGTTGCCCTTTGATATGAATCCGGAGTTCCTATGTCAAGAAATTGGACGAGTCCACGCCAAGCAAAGATTTCTTGGTCCACTAAACTGGGCAAAGTATCTTGCTCCCAAGAGACCGTGCGGTTTTTGGGGATCATTTGGATGATTTGACGCGACATAACGTAGATACCGGCATTAACATGCCCTGATGTACATTTACCTTTTTCGATGAAACTGAGAACTCGTCCGGTGTCATCCATCTCCACACTACCATAGCGTTCCACATTTTTCTTATAAGTAGTGGCCAGTGTGACGTTAGCGCCCTGTTTCTGATGAAAGGCGAGAAGGGATTCAAGAGGAACTGAAGTATACGTATCGCCATTGAGTACTAACACGGGATCACTCTTGAGGACTTGTAAAGCATTGCGAATGGCGCCGGCTGTTCCTAAGAGCTCGTCTTCAACTACAGGAATGATCTGTAGTCCCTGGAATGACTCCTTTTCCAGATAATCAAGGACTTCCTGGTGTAAATATCCAAGTGCCAGAACAACGCGTTGAATGCCCTGGGATTTTAACTGGGAAAGCAGATGAAAAAGAAATGGCTTGCCTCCTACTTGTGCTAGGACTTTAGCTGTTTTACCTACAATGGGTTGTAGCCTAGTTCCTCTGCCGCCTGCCAGAACCAAAGCGTCGATATTCAGTAAAGATTTTTCTGTTTTCACATCGCCTTTCGCTTGACCAGATTATACATCTCTCTTGCTACAAAACAGGTGGAGCATCTGCCAATAGCTCCTCAGTGTCTCACCCCTGTCAATGTGCTAAATAAGTATATTGGGGGGACATAGATTCAATCTAGCAATACAGTGAATGCCAATGATATCGGAGTTGTAGGCTAGATTTCATGTATAGCGCTGGCTAGATATTGGCGTAAAAAGAAGTACGCAATATCGTGTATGACTTGACTAATTCCTCAATCCCTTTAGGTAAGGTCCAGTCCGGCACAAAACCAGTTTCCATAATTTTTTGATTGGAGACAATGTAGTCTCTTTTGTCTACGTCTTGTCCAATTGGTGCCTCTAGGTAGACAAAGTTCGGTAGAATAGTTTGGATCTCTTGACACAATTCGACCTTAGAGAGATTGGCATTTTCCAATCCAACATTGTAGGCTTGGCCTTTCATTGCTTCGAAGTTTTCCATGGTGTGGAGAAAGGCCTTTGTTGCGTCTCTGACGTGAATGTAGTTTCTCTTGAAATGACCCTCGAAGAGTACGAGAGTCCGGTCATTCACAGCTCTCCAAACAAAATCGTTTACCAGTAGATCCAGACGCATCCTGGGTGAAACACCAAAAACTGTTGCAAGACGAAAGCTCACTGAATTTTCCCTCTCCAGAATAATTTTTTCGGCTTCCACTTTGGTTATGCCATAGAAACTAATCGGACGAAGTGGAGACTCCTCAGTGCAGAACTTTTCTTTTTCACCGATGCCATAACCACTGTTGGTAACAGGGAAGAGGACTCGTTGAGATGAGGAAAGATGGCGGCAAAGGGTTCCAATTGCCCCGACATTAGTCGATTCGGCATTGATGGGGTCTTGCTCACAAAGCGGAGCCCCCACTAGTGCAGCAAGGGGGATCACGACGTCTGCTTGGCTAGCTAGTTCTGAGATGAGCTTTTCATCACGACAATCTCCTCGAACAACTTGAAAGTGGCTCGATTCACAACAATCAAGTAGGCTGTTAGGGTTGTACATGAAATTGTCCAGAACCGTTATATTGTGACCCTCATCTAAAAGGCGACGTGTCAGTACCGAACCGATATACCCTGCCCCTCCCGTGATAAGAATTTTCATACTCGATGAAGTCATTATTCAGTTGTTCCTAGTAATGTTTTTGTTGAAAGATTCACGAAACCATTTGATAGTGGCGGTTAAAGACTCATCTATAGGGGTAAATTCAAAACCGGGGAAGATCTCAGAGAAAGATCTACTCTGCAAAATTTTTTTTTGCAATCCAACGGGCTGTGAATGGTCATACTGGATGGGGCCTTCAAAGTCGACAATTTTAGCAATTTTGTTTACCAATGTACTGACACTAATTCCTGTGTCGGGTGCTATGATGGCACTTGCTGTTTTTTTGTAATCGAGAAGATTTACAAGCACTCGAGCAACATCGTCTACATAGACAAATTGACGCACAGCGTTACCATCTCCCCAGACCGTGAAAGTGCCAGAAGTCTCTTTGGCAAGTAGACATTTGTGGATGAGGGCTCCAATCACGTGTCCTTTCTCAAGATCGAAATTGTCATGAGGTCCAAACATGGTCACAGGAGTCACTGTCCCATAGTCGAATCGATGCTGCTTGTTAATCAGTTGACAGTGAACATCAAGCACTCTTTTAGCATATCCATAGCCCAAATTGCCTTCAAATGGTAGGCCCTTGTGCAAATCTTCTTCGAAAGTAGGACTATTGTCGTAAAAGGCATATGAACAACCTGACAAAATTGCAAGTAGGCGTTCTATTTTGTTGGTCGTTGCAGTTTGCAATACATTCGTGTCAATCCTAAGATTGTCGGTAAAGAACTGGATGTTGTGTTTTGCATTGGCCTTTACACCACCCACGCTAGCAGCTAGGTGAATTACCTGAGAAGGCCGGATTTCTTTAAAGATCTTTGAGGTTTCATCTGGGTTTCTTAGATCAGCGTCATTCCTAGAAATATAGGCTGCATCCGGCAAAATCTTCTGTAGGGCCTTGCCTACCATTCCTGATCCACCTGTTACGAGAATTGACATGCACTTACCTCATGAGACAAATTCAAAACTATTTTTACTAGTCACGCCAATATTAAAGCGCTCCTTTGACTACTTTGCAGATCAAATCAACTGATTCCAATTCTAGACTTGGATGATTGGGCAAGAAAAATCCGCAGTGGTGAATTCGATCAGCCATGGGAAAACTTGATGGCCCATATCTCTTTTCCCAAAAGGGGTGCAGTCCCAGGTTACCAGCTGAGAAAATCCGCGTCTCTATTCCGTTATCTACGAGGGCTTTGACAACAGAACGACGTTGTTCACGATCTTTGGCAAGAGACCCGCAGTGAATGCTACATACTTGGCTATGATCGGGAGCCTTCTGGAAGTAGAGATCGTTTCCAAGATGGTTCAGGTAGTGATCATGATTTTCTGATCGACGTGCTACGATCCACTCTAGTTTCTCGATTTGGCGAATGCCAATATAGGCATTCAGGTCGGTTGAACGCAGGTTGAATCCGAGTCCATAAAAAACAAAAGGGGCGTGAAAGTCATCGATTTCATGATCTTTGACCAGTTGGTCATTGGTATGAGGATCTAAATCCTTACTCCACCCATGGCTACGGTGCATTAGGAGTAGATCACTAAACTCCTTGTCATTAGTTGAGACCATTCCCCCCTCGATAGTGGACATTTGGTGTCCAAAATAAAAGGAAAAACTGCCCATATCGCCAAAGCTTCCCAAGTTTCTGTCTTTGTATTTTGCCCCAATAGATGCACAAGCATCTTCCAAGAGAAAGAACCCATGCTTGTCCTTCATTGCTAAGATTTCGTCCATTTTGGCCGGTACTCCAAGCACCTGGACGAGCGTTACGGTTGCGGGGTTGTGCTGGTCGATAAGATGCTCTAGGTGATTGAGGTCGAGGGCAAATGTCTCCTCGTCGGCTTCGCACATGATAGCCTCGAAGCCCAGTTGGATGGCGGGTGCTACGGTAGTGATCCAGCCGACACTGGGAACGATGACTTTCATGTTTTTAAGACGCCCAGATTCCTTAAGGGCACTGTACATGAGAAGATTGGCAGATGAACCGGAATTACAGAATATGGAATGGTTTGCCCCCAGCCAATGACTCCATTTTTGCTCGAACTCGAAAGTTACTTCCCCCTTGGTAAGCCGGGGATAGGTTTGCAACCAGCTGATAAGGTGATCAATATCACTCTCATCAATTGTATCTTCTGCGAGATGGTATTTTATCGGCAATTAAAAAGGACCTTTGAAAGGGGTGGTCAAGGAAGGGATTTTTTGGTTTTCCCATTTCTTTCCCAGCATTGAGTAAACAACCTCAACGATGTTGTGGGCATTTGGATAAAATTCTTCCTCCAGGGGTTTACTGACAGGACAACTGACCGGCTGAGTTCCCAACCTACGAATTGGTGCGTGCAGAGCATCATGGGCTTTTTCTGCCACTAGGGCGGCAATTTCAGAACTGGCACCACAACATACCCAACTGGTGTCGACTACCAGAAGTCTTCCCGTTTTTTGTACTGACGTAAGTATTGTTTCAGCATCCAGAGGGGCTAGGCAAACCGGATCAACGATCTCCACATCGATCTTTTGTTCTTCTAAAAACTTGGCTGCTGTCAGAGCTTCTACCACCATATATGAGTTAGCCACGATGGTAACATCTTTCCCGTGGCGTCGAATCACTGCCGGTCCCAATTTCATTGTAAAAGGTTTCTCGGGAACTTCATCTTCAATGTAGTAGAGGAGACGATGTTCTATCATCACCACTGGATTAGGGTCCGCGATAGCTGCTAAAAGAAGTCCTTTGGCATCGTAGGGCGTGGTTGGCATGACTAGTTTGATACCGGGCACGTGCATAAAAAATGATTGCAAGCTCTGGGAGTGTTGGGCCCCCTGTCCCCAGCTTCTTCCGATTACAGCTCGTACCACAAACGGAAGGTGTCCTTGCATACCGAACATATAGTGCCATTTAGCTGCTAGATTGAGAAGTTGATCCAGGGCGAGGTACAGAAAATCAACTCGGATATGAATATGAACAGGTTTGAGTCCTCCTAGTGCAGCGCCTATTGCTACTCCCGTCATAGCAGCTTCGGCTAGCGGCGTGTCGAAAACTCTCTTTGCTCCATATTTTTGTACCAAACCCATGGTACTTCCAAAAATGGCCTTGTGGTCATCGACTCCAATTCCCATGGCAATGACGTTGGGATCTTGTTCCATTGCCTGGTCAAGAGCATTTTGAAGGGCTTGGCCGTAGTTGATAAACATTAGATATCCTGTTTCATAAATACGCCCTGATATAGATCTTCTGGAGATGGGAAGCTACTCTCTTCCGCAAATATAACTGCCTGATTTATTTCATCTACAATATTGTTTCTCCAGGTCGAGAGCTGTCCATCGGTGATCTCAAACTGCGTTTGAAGAACTTTTTGAATTCGATTTATTGGATCGTTGGCAAGTGCCTGAGACACCTTGTCTTGGTCACGGTACATTTCGTCATGGTCAGTGCCCGGGCCAACATGTTCACTCCAGCGGCACGTCGTGAATTCAAGCAAGATAGGAGGTCCTCCCAGAAGGATGTCCTTGATCGCATTTTTGGTCACAGTGTAGACCGTCAGGACATCATCGCCATCGTGGCGACTACCGGTGACTCCGAGTCGTTCACCATATCGGTACAGGTCACTGTTGTGATGGCGATCTTCAACTCTTGAATGGACTGCAAGCCCATTATTCTCACAAATATACAAAACAGGAAGATTTTTTAAAATGGCAAAGTTTAGGCTTTCGTAAAAGACTCCTTCACCTAATGCGCCATCGCCAAAAAAAGCTGTGGAAACCCACTTCCGATCTTGATAGTCGGAGGCTAATGCATTACCTGTGGCCAGTGGGATTGTACTAGCCACGATTGCTGAGGAGCCTAGGAATCCAACCTCGGGAGCTAGGAGATGCATTGAACCTCCTTTGCCTCCGGCACATCCGGTCTCCTTGCCATAGAGTTCTGCGAACATCAACCGGAGATCTCCACCTTTGGCAACAAAGATTCCATGACTTCTATAGGTGCTAAAAATTTTATTTTCTGGTCCAAGGGCCATACACACACCGGCTGCTACAGCTTCTTGGCCAATGGAAAGATGAATAGGGCTTTGAATTTTGTCACTGGGATATATCTCGGCCACTTTCTCCTCAGTTAGGCGTATCTTGAGCATGATTTTGTACAGTTCAGAAATGGTTTGCAGATCTACCATTGTTTGCATGTTCTATCCGACTTCTTCATCTGATTTCAGTATACAAGCGCGCCGTCCTTCCAGGCAGATATCGTCCTCGCACATCAGCTTGAGAGCCTTCGGATAAAGTTGGTGTTCGGATTTCAAAATGCGGTTACTCAGAGTATCTTCAGTGTCATTGTCGAGTACTGGAACAGCCTGTTGCATGATGATAGGTCCGTGATCTAACTCTTCATCTACCATGTGAACAGTACAACCGCTTACTTTGGCACCCCATTCGAGTGCCTGTCTTTGGCTATGCAAACCAGGAAAGGCGGGGAGCAGAGACGGATGAATGTTAAGAATACGATTTGGATATTGTTGAACAAACCAAGGACTCAGAAGTCTCATGAATCCGGCAAGACAGATAATTTCGATATCAGACTCCTGGATTTTTTTTGCTAATTGGCGGTCATAAGTTTCTCGCTCGATTCCTGCAGAGGGGATGCAGAGCGTTGTATAGTTTCTTTTGCGGGCATGTTTAAGCCCTTCTGCACTGGGTATGTTTGAGATCACGAGCGATATTTGTGCAGGAACTGTCCCGGCTTCAACCGCATCGGACAGAGCCAAAAAATTGGATCCTCGGCCACTGAGCAGGATGGCGACGTTTTTCATACGTATCTCACTTTTCCAGTTCCTGGGACAATCTTTCCAATAAGTCTAAATTGTTCCTCACGTGCCGATAAGAAATCCCGTACCCGTTCGATCCGTCTGGAATTTACTACCAGGACCATACCTATTCCCATATTGAAGGTTCTATACATTTCACTTGTCTCTACTTGACCGCGGTCACGAATTAGGTCGAAAATTGGAAGTATTTCCCAGGTGCCACGTGTTATCTCCGCGTCGAAATTGTTAGGTAGAATCCGGGCAAGATTTTCAGTTATGCCGCCCCCTGTAACGTGTGCCAAGCCGCTGAGATCATCGCTGAGCAGTAGTTCTTTGACAATGGGAAGGTAGTTACGATGAGGAATCAGGAGTTCTTCCCCAATTGTCTGTCCTAACTCATCGATGTGGGTGTCTACCTTTAGTTTTTCTTCGTCAAAAATAAGTCTTCGGACGAGAGAGTATCCGTTGGTGTGTAGTCCTGAGGATGGTAGTCCGATAAGGATATCATCTTCGTTGACAGGACCAGATTCGCGTAATTTTAGTTCGTCAGTCATCCCAACGATGAAGCCGGCTAGATCATATTCTCCATCCTGATAAAATCCTGGCATTTCAGCAGTTTCACCGCCCAGAAGAGAACACCCGGACTCCGTACACCCTTTTGCCAGTCCTTCAACTATTTGCTCAATAATTTTTGGATCCAGTTTTCCTGTTCCAATGTAGTCCAAAAAGAAAAGAGGTAGTGCTCTTTGTACTAAAATATCATTGGTACAGTGAGCCACTAGATCAATGCCCACCGTGTTATGGATGCCAGTCAGAAAGGCGACTTTGAGTTTGGTGCCAACGCCGTCTGCGCTGGAGACTAATAGTGGAATCTGAATGTTTTTGAAATCAGGGCGATACAGCCCTGCAAATGCCCCGATCTCACTGATGACGGATTGGGTGAATGTAGATTTCGCTAGATCTTTGATCCGATCAGTCGCCTCATTGGCATTGTCAATGTCAACGCCGCTATCCCGGTAGGTCAGTCTAGAGTCGTCAGTCATACCTAAAAGAAGAAATCCAAAAGGGATTTGTTATCTTGTGTCACAGATCTATTCCCATCCCCGTCAGGACGATGCAGTGTACGCTCACAATTCGCTTTGTTAACTGTCGTCGACTTGCCCCTTTCGAACTTCCGTTGCCTGTCTTTCTGTTTCTTGACTTTCAAAGAGGTTTTTCTGTGGAGTTGCCTGGGAGATGGCTATGGGGTATTGCAAGTCAAAGCAGGCACTGCAGAAATCCTGTTGATCTGATACTGCTTCTTTCATTCCTTCAATTGAAAGATAGGCCAATGTGTCTGCTTTGGTAAACTCTCGGATCTCCTCCACAGTTTTATTGGCTCCGATCAATTCCTCATGAGTTGGAGTATCGATGCCGTAGTAGCAAGGAGATATAGTAGGCGGGGAACTTATTCGCATATGGATTTCCAGAGCCCCTGAGAATCTTACCATTTCCACAATCTTCCGACTGGTGGTTCCACGGACAACGGAATCATCGATTAGGATCACTTTTTTCCCTTGGAGAAGTTCTTTGATGGGATTCAATTTGATCTTCACTCCAAAATGACGGATTGATTGTCTGGGTTCTATGAAGGTACGTCCTACGTAGTGATTACGGATTAAACCGAATTGAAATGGGATTCCTGATTCATCCGCATAGCCAAGAGCTGCTGTTACACCGGAGTCAGGAACAGGTACCACAAGATCGGCATCCACGGGAGACTCACGAGCTAATTGGCGGCCCATTTGATAACGGCTCAGATGTACGCTTCTATTGAACACCTTGCTGTCAGGCCTAGCAAAGTAGACATGTTCGAAGATGCAGTGTGCTTGTTTAGGCGCAGGAGGTAAAAAGAAGGACTTGAGTTTCTGGTCTTCGATTTTAAGAATTTCACCGGGGGCAATATCCCTGATGTATTCGCCGCCAATTAGATCAAAGGCGCATGTCTCAGATGCTAATGTGTAGGCGTCATCGAGTCGGCCCAGACACAATGGGCGTACCCCATAAGGATCCCGGATAGCATACAGGGTTTCTGGAGTTTGGAGTAACATGGAATAGGCCCCTTGAATTTGCAGAAGGACTTCTCTGAGGGCTTGATCCAGATCTTCGATGGGCGAGCGAGCTAAAAGATGCAAAATTACTTCAGTATCGCTGGTAGTCTGAAAAATCGCTCCTTGTGACTCTAACTTTCTTCTGATCCTATGGCTATTGACTAGGTTCCCGTTGTGCGCTACTGCAATGGGACCTCGTGATGATTCAGAGACGATAGGTTGGGTATTAGCCAAGGAACTAGATCCGGTGGTCGAGTAGCGCACATGTCCAATTGCAGAAGTTCCCGTCAGTGAGGCTAGTGTTTCGTCGGTAAAAACATCTCCAACGTAGCCCACGCCCTTGTGCTGATAAAGTTGTGATCCATCAGTGCTGGTGATCCCTGTAGATTCCTGTCCTCGATGTTGAAGTGCGTATAAACCGAGATAGACATGCCTGGCCGCCTCAGTGTGCGAGGCAATCCCAAACACTCCACATTCGTCGTGAAACTTGTCACTTTCTAGTGTTCTATTCAACACTGAAAATTTCATCTAGGGCTCCGTCCCAGATCCCAAAAAGTTCCTGAATTGAAATAGAGACTATCATTCTACTATTAATTGAGATTTCAAGTTTTTTTCCACCTACTTCTCCTAACTTTGTTACCGGAATTCCTGAAATTGACTCCAAAAAATCAGGTTCTAAGGTTTCCCGTACAGAAACGATAACGCGTGTGGGTGACTCACTGAAACAGTAATAATCGGATCGCAGATCGGTGGAAACATCTACTCTTGCCCCACAGTTGAGTCCGTAGCAACTCTCAGCCAGGGCAAAAACAAGTCCGCCCTCAGAAAGATCGTGTGCCGATTCGATTAGGTTATTTTCAATCAGTCTAAGGAGTTGGTCTTGCAGTGCCTTTTCCTGCACTAGGTCGATTGTTGGACATGGACCGCAAAGGGGATGCCCCCGTTGTTCAAGATAGATGCTTCCTCCTATTTCATCACGCGTTTCTCCAAGTAAATAGATTTGATCGCCCTCCTGAGAGAAGCATGATTCTTGTCGATGATCGAGGTCGTCAATTTTACCAACAAGACCTAATACGGGAGTGGGAAGAATTGGTGCCTGATTTGTTTCGTTGTAGAAGCTAACATTACCACCAGTAATAGGGGTTTTGAAGATCCTACAAGCACTGGAGATACCTGCAATTGTTTCGACGAACTGCCACATTACTTCTGGGTTTTCAGGACTTCCGAAATTTAGACAGTTCGTGGCACCAATGGGCTGAGCACCTGAGCAGACTAAGTTTCGACAGGCTTCGCTGACTGCCATCATGGCTCCTATTTGAGGATTCAAATAGCTGAAACGACAATTGCCATCCACGCTTATTGCTAGACCTCCACTGGATTTTTTGAGCCGAAGCACTGCAGCATCACTTCCGGGCAAGACAATTGTGTTGGTTCGAACCATGTGATCATATTGTTGGTAAACCCAGCGTCTACTACAAAGATGGGGTGAACGTACCATCTCTAATATTAAGGCGTTGTAGTCGGAAGGTTCCGGCAGGTCAATATTTTCCCAGAGTTCAAGATCGTCAAGGTATTGAGGGCGTGTGGCTGGGCGGTCATAGAGGGGAGCATTGTCTGCAAGGGCGTTGTTGGATATGTCCGCGACTTTTTCTCCGGCATGATAAACTGTCAAGCAGGGGTTTTTTTTCACTTCGCCGATTACAGTGGCATCAAGATCCCATTTTCGGAAAATCTCGAGCACTTCTCTTTGTTTTCCCTTTTCAGCCACCAGCAGCATTCTCTCCTGGGATTCTGATAGCATGATTTCATAGGGAGTCATTGCTTTTTCACGCTGAGGAACCAGGTCGAGTTCAATTTCAATCCCGACCTCTCCTCGACTTCCCATTTCACAGGTTGAACAGGTAAGACCTGCCGCTCCCATATCCTGTATGCCCACCACGGCACCGGTTGACATGGCTTCTAAGCAGGCTTCGAGAAGTAGCTTTTCTAGGAAAGGATCTCCTACCTGGACGTTAGGCCGTTTGGTTTCGGAATCTTCATTGAATTCTTCTGAGGCCATGGTAGCTCCGTGGATACCGTCACGACCTGTCTTAGCTCCCACATAAATTATGGGGTTGCCAATACCCGCAGCTTTAGCCCTAAAGATCTCATTTGCCGGGGCGATTCCTAGACAAAAGGCGTTAACAATAGGATTATGACTGTAGTTTTGCTCGAAATAGATCTCTCCACCTACAGTTGGAATCCCCATGCAATTACCATAACCAGCAATACCGGCTACCACTCCCTCCATTATCAGTTGATTTTTTGCCTGATTGATGGGACCAAAGTGTAATGAATTTAGTAGGGCCACGGGACGTGCGCCCATGGTGAAGATATCACGAATAATTCCTCCTACTCCGGTTGCTGCTCCTTCATACGGTTCAATAAACGAGGGATGATTGTGAGATTCTATCTTAAAAACTGCGGCTAGACCTTCACCTATATCCAGCACTCCAGCATTTTCGCCAGGGCCTTCAATTACTTGAGGGCCTTCGGTGGGCAATTTCTTTAGGTGCATACGGGAACTCTTGTAGCTGCAATGCTCCGACCACATAACTGAAAAAATACCTAATTCTGTAAGATTAGGTTCACGGCCTAAAGAGTTCTTGATCCGTTTATACTCGTCTTGGGTAAGTCCATGGCTCTCGACGAGATTTGCTGTAATATTGACTGCTGTAGTCGTTTTCTTATCTCCGCTCACATTTTTGACTCAGATTAATTTTTAGCGCCATTCCAATTAATCATGGATTCAAAAATCTTTCGCCCATCTTCAGATCCAATCAGGGACTCAGATGCTCGTTCGGGATGAGGCATGAGGCCCATAACATTACCTCTGCGATTCATAATGCCAGCAATGTTACTGACAGAACCATTGGGGTTGCCAGCTGTCGTAATATCACCAGACTCGTCACAGTAGCGAAAGAGAATTTGACGATTGTTCTCAAGCTGTTCCAATCCCTTTGTTGAAATGGAGAAGTTGCCTTCATTGTGGGCAATTGGAATTTTAAGTACTTTGCCGGGATCACAGAAAGTAGTGAAAGGGGTTTCCTCATTTTCAGTTTTAACATAGATGTGACGACAGATAAATTTTAATTCAGAGTTGCGTAACATGACTCCTGGGAGTAGCCCAGCCTCTTGAAGAATTTGAAAACCGTTGCAGATACCCAGGACTAGCTTACCCTGTGTGGCGTGTTCTTTGATGTTTTCTAAGATCGGTGAAAACTTTGCGATTGCACCGCAACGGAGGTAGTCTCCATGAGCGAAACCACCGGGAATGATTATGGCGTCGGCATTTTGGAGATCTCTATCCTGGTGCCAAACGTAGCATGCCTCTTGATTAAATACGTGGCGAAGGACATAGAGGGTATCATGATCACAATTGGAACCGGGGAAAACTACCACTGCGAATTTCACGAGATGTCCTCGATCTGGAAGGCTTCGATAATGGGATTGCACAGGACGTCTCGAGATATCTCCTCAATCAAACAACGCGCGACTTCCTTGTCATTTATACCGGCGAGTTCGATCTCAAAGTATTTTCCTTGACGTAAATTTGTAATTTCAGGATGGCCCATTTTGTTAAGTGAACGTTGGATAGTTTGTCCTTGTGGATCTAGAATTCCATCCTTAAATCGAACAATGACTTTTGCTTTCATCAGAGGGCTCTCACGTTTGTATTTGTACTCCTAGCGTCCATCACTTCGTGGTGAAAAGACCACGGCGACATTCTAGCATTCGGCTCCGTCGTCTTATCTCCCACAATAACCATCTGGTATTGAACAGTGTGGAGCCGATCTCTGGTCTATTGAATGTCTATGCCAAGTGTCTTATATCAGGTAGTTTTAAAGAGTGCCATGAAAAGAACTTAGACTTGTTCATAGGTTGGACAGGTGAGGTGTGAGAATTCCCCAGTTGTACCAATTTATTTTGCCTTCTTACCCGATAAGATTTATCATTTGGGTACTTGATCGTCTTGAAAGGATGGGGATTTAACTGCAGAGGACTCGTACATGAGTGGAATTAATTAGGAGGCTGATAATGACAAGATACTTTTTGGGCAACCACAAATTCGGCATAGAAATAGGGCTTGCATTGGGGCTACTCATATCCTCATGGGGAGTTCCAATCGAGGCACAGCAGATATCCGTACCCCCGGAA
>JAYZCG010000001.1:0-12027 GCA_036338435.1 Acidobacteriota bacterium | reverse complement strand
GACCCGGCGCAGTGAGGAAGGCTGGACCGCTGAGATTGTGATTCCCCTCACCACCATTCGTCTCCGGCAGGATGAGGTGCAGTCCTGGGGTATCAACTTCATGCGCAACATTCGGCGCAAGAACGAGCAGGTGTACTGGGCTCCGATCCCCAAGGGGCACGGACTGACCCGGGTGAGCCTGGCCGGGACGGTGACCGAGTTACGTTCCTTGAATCAGGGAATGGATTTGCGGATCACGCCTTTCATGCTGGGAAGCGTTCACTATCAGCGTGTGGGCGAGGATGAGAATACCTCGCTACCATCGGATATGGGCCTGGACATCAAGTACGGCGTCACTTCGGCGCTGAACCTGGATCTTACCGCCAATACCGACTTTGCTCAAGTGGAGGTGGATGAGCAACAAGTCAACCTCACTCGATTCAGCCTCTTTTTCCCGGAGAAAAGAGATTTCTTTCTGGAGAATGCTGGACAATTCAACGTAGGAACCCGCCGCCAGGAGGCCCAGCTCTTCTTCAGCCGCCGAATCGGCCTGTCCTCCACGGGTCAGCCTATCCCCATCCTGGCAGGAGCCCGCTTGTCGGGAAGGGTCAATCGACACAACATCGCTTTGATGAACATCCAGACCAGGGAAGCCTTCGAGCAAAACGGGGAGAACTTTCTGGTGGCTCGCTACAGCCGGGAGATCCTGTCCCGCTCCAAGGTAGGTGGAATATTGATTGATAAACAGGAGCTGGACGGTTCTGACTACAACCGAACCATGGCCCTGGATACGACCCTTGTGGTCTCGAACAACCTTACCGTGAATGGATTTATGGCCAAGACATCAACGCCTGAGATCACCGATTCAGATATGGCGTTTCACGGTCGGGCCTCCTACCGCGACCCCAATTGGAATGTATATGCCTCCTATATGGACATTCAGGACCAATTCAATGCAGAAGTAGGATTTGTGCCTCGAAGAGGGATTCGGACCAAGCAGGTGCACATCGAATACAATCCCCGGCCTGAGCGGTTTCACATACGGGTAATGGAACCGATGATTAACATTACCTATACCACGGACCAGCACAACCGGCTGGTGACCCGCAGGGTGCACCACATGGTCGGATTCCGTTTGGAGGACGGGTCCTATGTCAATGTTTACTACAACAGCCATCTGGAGGTTCTGGACAATCCTTTCGCGATCAGACAGGACGTGATTATCCCCTCGGGGACCTACACTTTCGGGGAATGGGTGTTTCAATACAACACCGATCCCTCTCGGTGGCTCTACACCAAACTGCGATATTCTCCGCAGACCTTTTTCGACGGATTCCGCAAGGATACAGATGTCACCCTGGGCATCCGGGCTACCAGTCGACTGTCGGCGGAACTGCGTTTCCGTCGCAATGATGGAAGGCTGCCCTGGGGCGACTTCAAGGTCAATCTGGGAACCTTGCGGCTGGACTATTCGTTCTCACCTCAAATGACTCTGCGCACACTTTTGCAATACAATTCCGAGCTGCGCGAATTCAACAGCAGCATCCGCTTTCACTTCATCTACCGTCCAGGAAGCGATCTTTACCTGGTATACAATGATCTGCGCCGTGATCCTTTGGGTCTGGAGGAGGTCCGAGATCGGCAACTCGTGTTGAAGTGGAATTATATGTTCAGTCGGTAAGAGACAGAACTATCCCTAAACTATTCTCTGAGAATTTTCACACAAAAAGCATGCACGTGAGGGGGGACTTTCCCGTATTTACAGGGTTTGAGGTATATGTTGTTTTGAGACAAGACCCCTACCCCCCCCCTAAAAATGGGGGCATTTAGTTGACTTCTCATTTGACGCTTCAATGAATACGGGAGCGTAGGCCTCTTTGACTAACTGGTGAAGCGGATATGGATGGGGAATGAAAATAAGGCAGGGACTCCACTCGTTTGGACGCAACATCCAGATTTGCTGAAGTTTCAATGGGTTTTTTGAAAACAGTAATGAGAAACCCCCCACTCCTGACCTTGACGATACCCAAACAGTTCCTCACACGCCATGAAAAATATTCTCCAACGGTTGAGCCACTGGCGGCTAGCAGAACCATACACTCTTGGGAGAATGTCCATGATTTTTTCTTGATTATGATTTAGGTTGGCCAGCCAAGCTCGGGCAGTTTGAGAGTAATGAGTGCCATCAACCCACCACTGTTGCTCTATCATTAGATCATCCTGAAAGTAGGAGAAGAGGTCTGCTGAGGGCATGAGCCCACCTGTGAAGAAATATTGTCCCATCCAATCGGTAGCCCCTTGGTTTTCAAATGGATAACAGAGGTATCGGTGGCAAAAGACATGTACAAACAGTCGCCCTCGAGGGTTAAGCCAGCGAGCCAAACGTGAGAAGAGACGTTGGTAGTTGCGGACATGCTCAAGCATCTCCACAGAAACTATCCGGTCAAAGAGGCGGTCAGTATCAAAGTCGTTAATATCCTCAGTAAGAACCTGAACATTGGAAAACCCAAGACGTCGACAATGATCTTGAATAAACTCTCGCTGACTGTAAGAGTTGGACATGGATAAAATCCGGCTATGGGGATAATGACGGGCCATCCAAAGCGTTAGGGAACCCCAGCCACAACCCAATTCTAAAATGTCCATTCCATCCTCAAGGCCCGCTCGTTCGCAGGTAAGCTTGAGCATAGCAGCTTCTGCTTCCGACAGATTGTCCACACCCTCGAACCAGTAACAACTACTGTATTTGAGGTAATCTCCTAATACCCACTTAAAAAAATCCACTGGGACCTCATAGTGTTGCCGGTTGGCCTTTTCAGGAAAGAGAGCAATGTGACTTTTCCTGAGTTCCTGGAGTGTGTTTTCCAACCGGAGACGGTGCTCTTCTTTTGTTCTGACACGTTCTAGATGGAGGCGGTGTGCTAAGAGACCCTGGATTCCAATCCGGACCAGCGGGCTGGGAAGTAACCCACGTTCCGCCCAATCAATTAGAAATCTCATAGATCTTTTCCTTCAGTTTTGGGAAACCATGGAATAAAGGCGCTGGTGGTTTTTTGATAACATCGATACTCGTCTCCTCGGGTCCTAAGGGCATGCTCCTCGGTGGCAGGAATCCCCGTCACTTTGATCAAGAAAAAAAACATTAGCACGGGGCCTGTTAGGGCAACCCATCCATAGGGTGCTCCCCAGGCCAAAAACACATAGCTCCACCAGTGAAGCCACTCAAAAAAATAGTTAGGATGGCGAGAGTAACGCCACAAACCTCGTCGACAGGTCTTTCCTTGATTGGAGGGGATTGAGCGAAATCGATCTAGTTGTCGATCTGCTACCGACTCCCCAGCTATGGCCACTAGCCAGATCAGCAAGGCCACGCCGCTGCCCCAGCCTAATGGGGGTTGGCTGTAATGGGACACCACTAGAAAAGGCAACGAAAGGAGTACATCCAGCAGGGCCTGAGCTTGAAAAAAGATGAAAAAAAAAGGCTGCACTCTACTACCCCAGGTCTGTCTAATTATTTTGTAGCGACCATCTTCTGGCCGGTTTCGATTCCTGAGGTAAAGATAGAAGGCCAACCGTGCTGACCAGAAGGAGGACATAAGGCCCAGTAGAAGGCGCCTTGTAACATCACCGCTACCGGTGAAGGCGTAAAGTAGACCTAGAATACCTAGACCGACACTCCATCCTAAGTCAACGATTCCAGCGTCCTGACTACGTAGTTGGTACAACCACAGGAACAACATTATGGCGGCCATAAGAAGGCCAGCTAGGGTAATTTGTTCAGTGGGGTTAAGCATTTGAGTGAGTCCGTTGTGCTAACAAGATAAGCACCGGAACGATCCCCCCCCATAGAAGTGCCAGAATCAAGAGACTCATCGGCAGGTTGTCTCCAAGATGTATTGCCTCAGTATGGGATCCTGTCCAATAAGCCAGAGGTCCTCCTAATGCTCCCAACATGGATCCTAGCCAATATCGTCCCAGAAGCCAGGCCAGAGATACATGCAATGTGAGGGCAAAATTGATCCAAAGGGCTACCATCCAGGGGGGGCTGATCCAATCTGGGAAGGGGTTGCCTGAAAAAGACAAGGTTCCCAAAGCCCCCTGCATGGTGTCGATCAACCAACCCAACAGAGCAACGGTACAAATAAACTGTAGTTCCTTGCGAGCAACATTCATCCGGATGAGATGCGTAACTAGTAGTACTGCAACAACTATTGGGCCCACCCAGGGCCAGCCGGAGGCAGCCCCACACACACAGGCTAGCCAGCCTATTTGAAATCCCACCAGGTTTACCAGGGCATGAATCATGGCGTGTTGTCTCGGCAAGAAGTCCCTTTTAGTAGCTGGGCTTCGCGAAACTGAATTGGAAGTTTTGAATGTGTCGTTCCAAGAATCCTGCTTCGCAGTAGCAGAAATAAAACTCCCACATGCGGATAAAATTATCTGAGTATCCAAGGGATCGAACCTGATCCACTCGGGCTAAGAATCTTGTTCTCCAGTTTCGCAAGGTCGGAGGATAATGGCTTGTGATGTCTTCAAGCCCTAGGATGGCAAGATCAGTTTTTTTTGCTATTGTTTCAACGATTCGCCCGACCGAAGGTAAGGCACAACCCGGGAATATATAGCTCTGAATGAAGTCCACCGATTGGCGGTAGTTCTCGAAGTGACGATCTGCCATAGCGATACTCTGGATCACCATCCGTCCTCCCGGATCAAGCAGTTGGCTACATTTTTGAAAATAGGTTTTCAGATATTCATGTCCCACTGCCTCGATCATTTCGATGGAAGCCAGTTTGCTGTAGTGTCCCTCCAAATTTCGGTAATCCTTGAGTGAAACGGTGATCAGGTTTGCGAGTTCAGCCTTATGGACCAAGCGCAAAGTCCAGTCATACTGCTGCTGAGAGATTGTAGTGGTGGTGACACGGCAACCATAGTAGCGGGCAGCGTGAAGGGCAAAAGAGCCCCAGCCACTACCAATCTCTAGAAGATGATCCTGTTCGGACAACTTTAGTTTGCGACAGATACGGTCATTTTTCTCCCGCGATGCTTCCGCCATGGAGCTATCGTTTTTTGGGAACACCTCGCACGAATAGCTCATGCCTGGACCTAAGAAGAGAGCGAAGAAGTCGTTTCCCAGATCATAGTGATTTGAAATATTGTGTTTGCTACCTCGACGGGTGTTTTTACGAAACCGGTGATGGAGTTGATAGGTCGCAGTGCCCAGATGGGCGATGCCACCCTCGAAACCCTTCAGCAGGTCTTGATTACGAATAAACAGTCGTACCACTTCAGTGAGGTTTTCACAGTGCCAATACCCCTTCATGTAGGCCTCAGCGGCGCCGATACTTCCCCGTAGAAGGGCTAAAAGATAAAATGACGGGTCAAGGATTCGAATGGTGGCACTGATCTCTCTGGACTTTGCCCCGCCAAAAACAAAGCTTTCATTCCCATCTAGAATCAAGAGGTGACCGTACTGGATCTTGCTCAAAAGAGAGAAAAAGGCACGGCGGGCCAGGGAAGTCTTCCAATTTGTTGGGTGTGACTTTGTTTGTTCGGAGGAATGGCCCCAAACTGATTGGTTTAACTGTGTCATGATCGTTGAATCTCCAGATTACTTTTTCGGGGATGAGTGAAAACAGGACAACCCTTGAGCCAGAGTAACAGGGCATTCCAATGAATGGCAGAAACAATCCTACTTGTCATCAGAGGGTATTGCACAAGTACTCTGGCGAGGGAGGCGCCGGTGATCTCTCTGCGACACAGGGAGAGGGTAGCATCGAAGAACTTAGTATTTAGGCGAAAGTTTTCCATATGGACCGCCAGGCGCTTTCCAGGTTGATTGAACTTCCAGCGATATTGCAGGTCCATGGGCATAAAGGGTGAGACGTGAAAGTTCTTGTCTAACTGGAAATGGAAACTTTGCCCATTGTCTTGATTAATAGATGAGTCTAGAACATAGCAGTGTTGCTCTTTCCAGGGTGTGTTGTTGACCTCGGCCACGATAGTTTCCAAATGCTTGTCCTCGTCATCAAAACAGAAGTAGAAGCTTACAGGATTGAAAACGTAACCGAAGTAGCGCAGGTGAGTGAGGAGACGAATCGGACCCGTCGGCCGGCGGCCCGTCTTCTGCTCTACTAATTGGCATATACTCTCACTGAGAGATGTCTCCCTATCACCCATATGATCCTGACGGCGGAACTGGGCGAGATTAAAGCGGCGGTTGGACCAGAACCAGCGACTCTGAAACACCCGATGTACCTCGTCTAGGTCAAGGTACATCATGAATACCCTGTATCTAAGGACGTGCTTACGGGGAGCCAGACGGCGGTGTCGGACGGAGCCTTCGTAAATACAACTTTGCATCGCCTAAAATCCTACTCCGAATTGCTTCCCCACCTCAAGAGCACTGTTGACTCCGTCCTCGTGAAAGCCATAACCCCAATAGGCACCACAATAGTAGGTGTTATTTACACCGTTAATTTCCTTGTAGCGCCGCTGTGCCGCAACTGATCGGTGGGTAAAGACGGGGTGGGAATAGATCATTTCCTTAATTATCTGATCTGGTCGAATGAAGGAAGTACGATTGAGCGTCACACAAAAGTCGGTTTGGGAATGCAGGTTCTGCAGAGAGTTCATGTAGTAGGTAACGGTGGGAGCGGAAACCTTTTCCTGTGTAAGATGGTAGTTCCAGCTGGCACGGGCCAGAGCGCGACGAGGCAAGAGGGAGGCATCGGAGTGAAGTGCCACCTGGTTTTTTTGATAGGGCATCTGTGACAAGATCTCACGTTCGCGTTCGCTGGGATCAGCTAGTACCTGGAAAGCTTGATCACTGTGGGTAGCTAATACGACCGCATCGAAATTCTCTGGATCTCTACCCCGAGCTTTTATTTGCACATGTTTTTGATGCCGACGGATCCACTTAACCGGGGTACTCAGACGGATGTTACTCCGATAACGTGCTGTCAGGACGCGGACATATTCACAAGATCCTCCTTTAATAATATGCCACTGGGGTCGATGGGCGATTTGCATGAAGCCATGGTTAACGAAGAACTGGACAAAGGAGACGAATGGAAAACTAAGCATTTTCTGGGGATCTGCAGACCAGATGGCGGATCCCATGGGGATCAGGTGTTGTTTGACAAACGACTTCGAATAGTCATTAGATTCAAGGAATTCCCCCAAAGTCGGGCCATCTTCGTTGGTGTTCAACAGCAATGGTGCTTCCCGGTAAAATCGTAAAATATCCTTAATCATACGGTGGAAACGAGGACGCAGTAGGTTAGTCCGTTGTGCGAATAGTGTATTAAGAGATGTGCCATTGTATTCCAACCCACTTCTTTCACAGCGCACGCTAAAGCTCATTTCAGTGGGCTCGGAACTAACTCCGAGTAGCTCTAAAAGGCGCGTGAAGTTGGGATAGGTGTGATGATTAAAGACCACAAAGCCCGTGTCAACTGGATAGGTCAGATTTCTACTCTTGACGGGGATGGTATGAGTATGCCCGCCGACATAGTCGTTAGCTTCATAGACTTCAATCTGGTGGTCTTGAGACAGAAGATATCCGGTTACCATTCCGGCAATTCCTGTGCCAACAATTGCGATTTTCATAAAAGTCGTTCCGCTGGGGACGCTCCAATCTAGAATAAAAAAATACAACTGTATAGTGTTTTATAACATGCTGGTACAGCTTGTTTTAGATTGGAAGTATCTCCTAAGGAATTTGACAACCAGCACATTCTATGTGACAACCAGCACATTCCATGGAGGATAATTGTAGATGAAAAGAAACTATCCGGGGGATTCATGATTGGAGCAACATTGCCTTCGACATCCGAACAGCAAGTCGGAGCCGACTTCAGC
Organism: Acidobacteriota bacterium; assembly: GCA_036338435.1. Classification (GTDB taxonomy): domain Bacteria; phylum Acidobacteriota; class UBA6911; order RPQK01; family JADFOI01; genus JAPYTY01. Next base: position 4,188 of record JAYZCG010000001.1, on the reverse strand, counting down.
TTCAAAGAACTCCGTGACCGGATCCACGCCTGCCTCGAAGAAAACGATCTGCACATCAAAGGATCCTGGGGCATGTGGCGCAAGGCCATTTTCATCGCCACCGGCTGGATCCTGGTTTATTCCGCCGTCATGACCTACGGGCCGGAGTCGTTGTGGATCGCCGCTCCCCTGACCTTGGTCCTCGTGGTGTTCACTCTGGCAATGGAGCTCGGGCTCATGCACGATGCCAGTCACCGGGCATTCTCTGGTAACCGTGTTCTCAACAACATCGCCAACTTGACGCTCACATTCATGGGCGGTTCATCGATCGTCTGGTACCACTCCCATGTCGTTTCCCACCACGGATACACGAACATTCCCGGGAAGGACCCGGATATCCAAACGAGCGGGATTTTCCGATTCTCGCCGAGTGATGAGTACAGGTGGTACCATCGGTTCCAGCACCTGTATGCCACACCGCTCTACTGTACGAAGGCCTTGTTCTGGGTTTGGTACGAAGACACAAAGGCATTCGCTAACAATAAGTACAAGCTGCACCGCAAGCGCCGCTTCATGCTCTTCATGGAAATCCTAGCGTCGCGTGCCAGCCACATCGCGCTGTTTATCCTCGTGCCCTATGTTTTCTTCCAAAGCTGGGCATTGACTGCCGCGTTCTACCTCTCACACTGGATTTTGTTAAGTATCAGCATGGTGTTGATCTTTGAAGTCGCCCACGTTGCCACCAGCCAGGAGTTCTACCCCGAGCAGGACAAATTGGAGGTGGACTGGGCGCTCCACCAGTTGTTAACGACCGCGAACTTCAAGACGAACGCCTTCATGGTCTGGCTCGTCGGTGGGCTCAACCAGCAGATTGAGCACCACATTTTCCCGACCATGACTAGTATCCATTACCCGTTGATACGGCCCATCGTCATGGACTACGCCAAAGAACATGGTGTTGCGTATCTCGAATATCCGACATTCCGTGCGTCTCTCGCCGCCCATTTCCGGCACCTCAAAAACCTGTCGAAACGACCTAAGGAATCACACTAACCTTTGTGTGCCTTGACCCAGAATGATAGCTCCCGCTTTGTTTTCACTTCCTGTTTAGCGAGTTGGCCTTTTAAAATCTCGCGTAGAAGCGGATGAGAGCCAAGGAACTTGGGATGATTATAGTCCACAAGCTTAAAGCCAATATCGCAGTTCTTAGTGAGACTTGTTGAAGCGAACTTCGATCAATCTCTGTGCCGATAGAAAACAAACCTAGCAGAAAAAATACTTTAGCAGCACTTTTCACATGCTCAACCAACGTATTATCTAAATCAAATACTGAATTGGCCACAATCGCAACAAAAAAGAGAGGTATGAATACTGGGAATTTCACATCACCACGCCTACCCCTATAAACCCAACTCATGCAAAGAACCAGAGGTATAAGCCAAAGTGTCCTGCCAAGTTTTAAAGTAGTCGCAACTTGAACTGCCTCATCTCCAAAAATATATGCCGCACCAACAACTGAGCTTGTGTCATGAATGGCAAACGCAGACCAGGCACCGAATTCAATCTGTGAAAGATCGAGATACATCCCTACAAATGGAAACAAGATGATAGATATCGTATTGAGCACAAATATTAATGTCAGAGCATTAACGAGTTCTTGTGGTTTCGCTTTTATGATTGGCGCAATGGCGACCATGGCCGTACCTCCGCAAATGGCAGTTCCTGAGACGACCAACAAAGCACTCCTTTGATTAAGTTTCAGAGCCTTGCTAAAAAGCATGCCTACCACGAAAACACAGACAACGAATAATGAAACCCAGGGGAAATAATCCAGACTAGTACGTACTGCATAATCGATGCTAATAGTGAATCCAAGCAAAACTATTCCTAATTGCAAAAGCCGAGAGCCTATTTTTTTTGTAACAAAATCTTCTCTAAGGTTGAAACAAATCGATACTAGTATTCCCGAGAGAATCGCACCTACAAATTGCATTAACTTCTTTTAAGTTCCTTGTGAAAATGTGACTTAATGGTGCCTAGAGAGACTATCGCACCATGTTAAAAATGCTAGTGGGCCGTGCTGGAATCGAACCAGCGACCCCCTGCTCAAAAGGCAGGCGCTCCACCGATTGAGCTAACGACCCATTATCATCGGTAGAAAAATCCTTTATCACGTTGCTATGTTCATCAAGTTATTGATAGCCCGCGGCTATTTTCACATTTGTCGTAACGCCGAAACTGAATATTCTTGTAGTAATCATTTGAAGCAGCTAGAACTCCGTTTAGGTTAGGAGTTATTCGAAGTTAGTCCGCTCTTTGTCACTTTCACTTAATTTGTGACTCCATCTCTGACCACGCCTGCATACCGCCAGACACATTATAAACATTCTTAAACCCGTTCCTTAGTAGAATGCTAGAGGCTGTACTGGAACGTTGTCCCGAAGCACAAATGACAGCTATTGTGTCCTGGTCAGTGACGTCTAATGTTACGAGTTGGGAGTGTAGAGACCCAAGAGCTATGTGGCGAGCCCCCTGGATGTGTTTTTCATCCCACTCTTCTGGCTCCCGGACATCTAAAACAATTACGTCTTCATTCCCTTCCATGTAATCGCCGAGTTTTTGTACACTCATTTGGGATAATTCTTCCTGTTGCAATCCAGATTTGATCCACAAATCCATTCCACCGGCTAGATATCCAGAAACTCGTTGGTCTAATCCCAGTAGTGCCATATGCTGCAAAACATCTCCCACATCCATGTCCTTTCCCGTAATTAGTACAATGCCCACGTCCGGGGGAAGAATTCGGCCTACACGTTGTATGAATTCTTCGCTGGACCATTGGATATGGTATGCATCAGGAATGTGACCTTTTGTGAATTCAGAATTAGATCTGATATCCAGAACAACACAGTCGTTTTCAATCTGGTCAATGACATCGGAGGGAGATAGTATTTTTGCTGAGGGATTATCCATTGTGAGTGGTCGGTTGCCTTGATTAATACCAAGGATGTGAATCATGTTGGAGGGCTGAATAGGCTGGTCTGCATTTAGAAAGTCCACAAACGCCTTTTGGTCGCTAAACTGAAGAGAAGCGTTGTACCTACGTTCATATCCCAATGTAGTGACAAACTTGCCACTGGTGATTCGCCCTCAGGTGGACCCCATGACATGTCCAGGATAAATCTCGAGGAAATCGGGCAGTTTTTCAAGCTGGGGCAACGATTTTTTAAATATTGTGGATGCTCCATCATGGCCCTTTCCGACCAGATCCGGTCGGCCCACATCTCCAACTAGCAAGAAGTCCGCTGTGAACATGCAACAAGGAGAGGATCCACGACTTTTGTCACTGATCAAGAGACAGATCTGCTCAGGGCGATGTCCGGGGGTATGCAATACTTCTAGCTCCACTTCACCCAGTGATAATTTGTCCTTACCTTTTACACGGGTTGATGGGTAGTTGGTGTCTGCTAACTCTGGAAGAACTAGCTCCCCCGATGTGACGTGAGCTAGCCTTCGTGCACCTGAAACATGGTCGGCATGAGAATGGGAATCAATCACATAACGAATTTTTGATGAATAGCTTTTTGCTAACTCTAAATAAGGCTCTATGTCCCAAAGGGGATCAAAGACAGCGCATTCTTTTGTTTCAAATGAACCAACAAGATAGGTGGCGCAGCCTGTCTCTTTACGGATTTTTTGTTCTAACCACATACTAACCTGGCATCTTATGAAGATAGAGGTACTGTTTCTTTTTTAATCAATCACATTTAGACATCCCATGTTTTGAGACATTCTACGCAGTTTATCTCTGTTCCTTCTAAATTCATACATAAACTACATGCACGATATATGACGTCAATACCGCTGCCATCACAAGACATTAATCTTCATCTGGTGAAAATTTTAGAGAGATCCATGCGTCAGTGTCTCAATCGTTGGAGAATATTTTCATGGCGTGCTAAGCACCGTTTGGGTATCGTCTCAAGGTCAGGAGTGGGAGTTTCTTGTTATTGAGATTTCAGCAAACCTGGATGTTATATTCAAACGAATGGAGTCCCTGAAAAAAAGTGCTTTTAGAATTGCGAAAGAATGGGCAATGACCTGAGCAGAAGCCCGATACGAATGATCTTTTAACCACCAGCCCGTTTAAAACCATGGTACCCTAAGCACAGGATTAACTGGAGATATAATGGAACTTGCAGTCGGAGA